>NZ_CP070223.1:0-540000 GCF_016903055.1 Hydrogenophaga sp. YM1
ATGTCCGAGGGCCCCCCCCCTTCTGCCGCGCTGCGCGACGACCGTTCGCTGTGGTCGGCGTGCATCGAACGCCTGGCCCAGGAAATCCCCGAGCAGCAGTTCAACACCTGGATCCGCCCCCTGAGCGCCACCGTCGCGCCGGACGATTCCAAGGTCGTCCTGGCCGTGGGCAACCGCTTCAAGCTCGACTGGATCCGCGCCCAGTACGCCCCCCGCATCAGCGCCTTGCTGGAAAGTGTTCGAGGTGCGCCCGTCACACTTGAGTTAGCGCTCGCTCCTCGCGAAGCCCCCGCGCGGACGATGCCCGCCAACCGCCCTGTGTTCGACGCACCAGCCGATTCCGTGCTCGCCGAGATGGCCGACGTGGCCCCCCTGGAGCCCGCCAGCGCGCCCAAGACGCGGCTCAACCCCTCGCTCACCTTCGGCTCGCTGGTGGAGGGTTCGGCCAACCGCATGGCACGCGCCGCGGCCATGCACGTGGCCGGCAGCCTCGGCCAGCTGTACAACCCCCTGTTCATCTACGGCGGGGTCGGCCTGGGCAAGACCCACCTGGTGCACGCCATCGGCAATCACCTGCTGGCCGAGCGGCCCCAGGCCAAAGTTCTCTACATCCACGCCGAGCAGTTCGTCTCGGATGTGGTTAAGGCCTATCAGCGCAAGACCTTCGATGAGTTCAAGGCCCGCTACCACTCGCTGGACCTGCTGCTGATCGACGACGTGCAGTTCTTCGCCAACAAGGACCGCACCCAGGAAGAGTTCTTCAATGCCTTCGAGGCGCTGCTGGCCCGCAAGAGCCACATCGTGCTCACCAGCGACACCTACCCCAAGGGCCTGGCCGACATCACCGAGCGCCTGATCTCGCGCTTCGATTCCGGCCTGACGGTGGCCATCGAGCCGCCCGAGCTGGAAATGCGCGTGGCCATCCTGATCAACAAAGCCGCCGCCGAGGCCGCCGTGATGCCCGAGGAAGTGGCCTTCTTCGTCGCCAAGAACGTACGCTCCAACGTGCGCGAGCTCGAAGGCGCGCTGCGCAAGATCCTGGCCTATTCGCGCTTCAACCAGAAGGACATTTCCATCCAGCTGGCGCGCGACGCCCTGAAAGACCTGCTGTCCATCCAGAACCGGCAGATCAGCGTGGAAAACATCCAGAAGACGGTGGCCGACTTCTACAAGATCAAGGTCGCCGACATGTATTCCAAGAAGCGCCCGGCCAGCATTGCCCGGCCGCGCCAGATCGCCATGTTCCTGGCCAAGGAGCTCACCCAGAAGAGCCTGCCCGAGATCGGGGAACTGTTTGGCGGGCGAGACCACACCACCGTGCTGCACGCCGTGCGCAAGATCGCCGGCGAGCGCCAGCAGAACACCGAACTCAATCAGCAGCTGCATGTGCTGGAGCAGACCCTGAAAGGCTGAGCCCGCGCCAGGTGCAACCGCTGGTAAACAGCGTTCAAAAAGGGCGAGAATAGGGGGGTTTTGGCCCGCCGATCCCGCTCCGGGAGACACCTTCAAATAACGAAAGAGCCGCAGATGATCGTTTTCAAATCCTCGCAGGACAAGGTTCTGGCCGCGCTGCAGTCGGTCTCGGGCATCGTGGAGCGGCGCCACACCCTGCCCATCCTGGCCAACGTGCTGCTGCGAAAGACGGGCTCGCAGCTGCAGCTCACCACCAGCGACCTGGAAATCCAGATCCGCACCACGGCCGAGCTCGACGGCGACAGCGGCAGCTTCGCCACCACCCTGGGCGCGCGCAAGCTCATCGACATCCTGCGCACCATGCCGGGCGACCAGACCGTGAGCCTGGAGCAGACCGGCGGCAAGCTCATCCTCAAGGGCGGCAAGAGCCGCTTCACCCTGCAAAGCCTGCCGGCCGAAGACTTTCCGCTGGTGCAGGAATCGGCCAGCTTCGGCCCCGCGTTCAGCGTGCCGCAGAAGACGCTCAAGGGCCTGCTGGGCCAGGTGTCCTTTGCCATGGCGGTGCACGACATCCGCTACTACCTCAACGGCATCCTGTTCGTGGCCGAGGGCCAGCAGCTCAGCCTGGTGGCCACCGACGGCCACCGCCTGGCCTTCGCCTCCGCCACGCTGGACGTGGAAGTGCCCAAGCAGGAGGTCATCCTGCCGCGCAAGACCGTGCTGGAGCTGCAGCGCCTGCTGTCCGACAAGGACGGTGCCATCGAGATGCAGTTCGCGGCCAACCAGGCCAAGTTCAGCTTCGACGGCATGGAGTTCGTCACCAAGCTGGTCGAGGGCAAGTTCCCCGACTACAACCGCGTCATCCCCAAGAACCACAAGAACATCGTCACCCTGGGCCGCGCGCCGCTGCTGGCCAGCCTGCAGCGCACCGCCATCATGACGAGCGAGAAGTTCAAGGGCGTGCGCCTCAACGTCGAGCCCGGCACGCTGCGCGTGGCCTCGAGCAACGCCGAGCAGGAAGAGGCGGTCGACGAACTCGACATCGACTACGGTGGCGACACCATCGAGATCGGCTTCAACGTCACCTACCTGATCGACGCGCTGCAGAACATGGGCCAGGAGATGGTCCGTGTGGAGCTGGCCGACGGCAACAGCTCGGCCCTCGTCACCAACCCCGACGACAACGCCTTCAAATACGTTGTCATGCCCATGCGCATCTGAGCGCAGCGCTCCCGACCCGATATCGAGCCCGACCCGCTGAACAGCGGGTTTGGCGTTTCTAGCGATCGAGAAAGTTCCTATGTCCGACGAGTCCACGAGCCCCGAAAGCTCCAATTTCCAGCCCAAGATCGATCCGAACCAGGCCGGGGCGAGCGAGGGTTACGGCGAGGGCTCGATCCAGATCCTCGAAGGCCTGGAGGCGGTGCGCAAGCGCCCGGGCATGTACATCGGCGACACCTCCGACGGCACCGGCCTGCACCACCTGGTGTTCGAGGTGGTCGACAACTCCATCGACGAAGCGCTCGCCGGCCACTGCGACGACATCGTCGTCACCATCCACACCGACAACTCCATCAGCGTGGTCGACAACGGCCGCGGCATCCCCACCGGGGTGAAGATGGACGACAAGCACGAGCCCAAGCGCAGCGCGGCCGAGATCGCGCTGACCGAACTGCACGCCGGCGGCAAGTTCAACCAGAACAGCTACAAGGTCTCGGGCGGCCTGCACGGCGTGGGCGTGAGCTGCGTGAACGCGCTCAGCAAGTGGCTGCGCCTGACGGTGCGCCGCGAAGGCAAGGTGCACCAGCTGGAGTTCGCGCGCGGCTTCGTGCAGAACCGCATCCTGGAAGACCAGAGCGGCATCGAGATCTCGCCCATGAAGGTCACCGGCGCCACCGAGAAGCGCGGCACCGAGGTGCACTTCCTGCCCGACACCGAGATCTTCAAAGAGAACAACGACTTCCACTACGAGATCCTGAGCAAGCGCCTGCGCGAGCTCAGCTTCCTCAACAACGGCGTGCGCATCCGCCTGCACGACGAGCGCAGCGGCAAGCAGGACGACTTCTCCGGTGCGGGCGGCGTGAAGGGCTTCGTCGAGTTCATCAACAAGGGCAAGACCGTCCTGCACCCGAACATCTTCCACGCCACGGGCGACCGCCAGAGCGACCAGGGCACCAACATCGGTGTCGAGGTGGCCATGCAGTGGAACAGCGGCTACAACGAGCAGGTGCTCTGCTTCACCAACAACATCCCGCAGCGCGACGGCGGCACCCACCTGACCGGCCTGCGCGCGGCCATGACGCGCGTCATCAACAAGTACATCGAAGAAAACGAGCTGGCCAAGAAGGCCAAGGTCGAGGTCAGCGGTGACGACATGCGCGAGGGCCTGTGCTGCGTGCTCAGCGTGAAGGTGCCCGAGCCCAAGTTCAGCAGCCAGACCAAGGACAAGCTGGTCTCCAGCGAGGTGCGCGGCCCGGTGGAAGACGTGGTGGCCCGCCTGCTGACCGACTACCTGCAGGAGCGGCCGAACGACGCCAAGATCATCTGCGGCAAGATCATCGAGGCCGCGCGAGCGCGCGAAGCCGCGCGCAAGGCGCGCGAGATGACGCGCCGCAAGGGCGTGCTCGACGGCATGGGCCTGCCCGGCAAGCTCGCCGACTGCCAGGAGAAAGACCCGGCGCTGTGCGAGATCTACATCGTGGAGGGCGACTCCGCCGGCGGCTCGGCCAAGCAAGGCCGCGACCGCAAGTTCCAGGCGATCCTGCCGCTGCGCGGCAAGATCCTCAACGTGGAGAAGGCGCGCTACGAGAAGCTGCTGAGCTCCAACGAGATCCTCACGCTGATCACCGCGCTGGGCACGGGCATCGGCAAGGCCGGCAGTGCCGGCGACGGCAAGAGCGGCGCCGACGATTTTGATGTGGCCAAGCTGCGCTACCACCGCATCATCATCATGACCGACGCCGACGTCGACGGCGCCCACATCCGCACCCTGCTGCTCACCTTCTTCTACCGCCAGATGCCCGAGCTGGTGGAGCGCGGCCACATCTACATCGCGCAGCCGCCGCTGTACAAGGTAAAGAGCGGCAAGGAAGAGCTGTACCTGAAGGACGCCGCCGCGCTCGACGGCTTCCTGCTGCGCATCGCGCTGAAAGACGCCAAGGTGATGACCGGCGGCGCGTCCAACGCCACCCTCGAAGGCGCCACCCTGGAAGAGCTCGCGCGCAAGCACCAGGTGGCCGAACACGTGATCGCACGCCTGTCGGCTTTCATGGACGCCGAGGCGCTGCGCGCCGTGGCCGACGGCGTGGCCCTCGGCCTGGACGACATGGAAGCCGCGTCCGCCAGCGCGCAGGACCTGCAGACCAAGCTGCGCGAGCTCAGCACCACCGGCGTGCCCGCCACCGTGACGGCCGAGTTCGACCAGCGCACCGACAAGCCCGTGCTGCGCATCAGCCGCCGCCACCACGGCAACATCAAGAGCAGCGTCATCACGCAAGACTTCGTGCACGGCGCCGACTACGCCGCCCTGGCCGAGGCCGCCAACACCTTCCGCGGCCTGCTGGGCGACGGCGCCAAGGTCATGCGCGGCGAGGGCGACAAGCAGAAGGAAGAGCGCGTGAGCGACTTCCGCACCGCCATGCAATGGCTCATCAGCGAAGCCGAACGCACCACCGCGCGCCAGCGCTACAAGGGCCTGGGCGAGATGAACCCCGAGCAGCTCTGGGAAACCACCATGGACCCCGAAGTGCGCCGCCTGCTGCGCGTGCAGATCGACGACGCGATCGAGGCGGACCGCGTGTTCACCATGCTGATGGGCGACGAGGTGGAGCCGCGGCGCGACTTCATCGAGACCAACGCGCTGAGGGCCGGCAACATCGACGTCTGACCGGCCTTGCGATCGCCGGCACCGCCCTGCCATGGATGTGACCGACTACCCCGAGTTGCCGCAGCGGGCGCGCATCGTGAAGATCGCGGCCCAGCTGTTCGCGCAGCGCGGGTACCACGCGGTCGGCATGAGCGACATCCAGGACGCGGTGAAGCTCGGCCGCGGGGCGCTGTACCACCACATCCGCAGCAAGGAAGACCTGCTGTACGACGTCACCCGTGAGTACATCACCGAGCTGGCCGACAGCGCGCTGCGCCTCAAGGCCGAGGAAAGCGACCCGGTCGCGCGGCTGACCCGACTCGGCTCGGTCCTGGTGCACAAGGTGGCCTCGCACCAGGCCGAGCTGACGGTCTGCTTCCGGGACGTTCAGTCGCTCTCAACCGAACGCTGCAACGAGGTCATGGGCTGGCACGGCCGCTACGAACAGGTGTGGCGCGACACCATGATCGAAGGCGCGGAACAAGGCGTGTTCCGGCCCTTCGATGCCGTCGTGCTCAAGGGCGTGCTGGGCATGTACTACTACTGCTACCTCTGGATGAAGCCGCAACGGCCCGAGGGCGCACAGGCCATCGCCGAGCGCTTCAACGACCTGACGCTGCGCATGCTGCGCGCCACCTGACGCGGCGGGCCGCGGCCTGCACGGGTAAACCCCAGTGATCTTCCTTGGCGATTGCCGCGATAGTGGCTTGTACCGATCGGTCGGTTGGTAGACATCCCACAACACCCCACTGGAGACAAGCCGTGAGCAAGGAAGACCCAGGCCAGCGCTTGGTGCGGCAGGCCCAATCGGAGCTGGCGACCACGCGGTCCATCACCCACCCGCGGCAACCCGCACGGCGACAGCTGTTCGCGCAGACGGCGGCGGCCGCCGCCGGCCTGGCGGGCCTGGCCGCGGCCGGCCCGGCCCGGGCCGCGCTGCCGGTGCCGGACTCCAACCTGCGCCCGGGCACGCCGATCCCCGAGAACGAATACGGCATGCCGTCCAAGTTCGAGGCGCACGTCAAACGCCGGCGTACCGACGTGCTGGTGAACAAGCAGAACTTTTCCGACTGGAGCTTCACGCCGGTCCACCAGCAGCACGGCATCGTCACGCCCAACGGGCTGATCTACGAGCGCCACCACAACGGGGTACCGGAAATCGATCCGGAGCAGCACCGGTTCGCCATCCACGGCATGGTCCGCCAGCCGCTGGTGTTCACCATGAGCGACCTCATGCGCTACCCCTCGGTGTCGCGCTTCTACTTCATGGAATGCTCGGGCAACGGCCTGACCGACTGGCTCAAACCGGCCTCCAAGACCGTGCAGCAAACGCACGGCCTGCTCTCGTGCACGCAATGGACGGGCGTGCCGCTGTCCGTGCTGCTGGACGAGGCCGGCGTCGACCCCAAGGCCACCTGGGGCCTGGCCGAAGGCGCCGATGGCTCGGCCCACGCCCGCAGCCTGCCCATCAAAAAGCTGATGGACGACGCCCTGCTGGTGTACGCCACGGGCGGTGAAATGCTGCGCGCCGAGAACGGCTACCCGCTGCGGCTGTTCATCCCCGGCTGGGAGGGCAACGTCAGCATCAAGTGGCTGCGCCGCCTGAAGATGGGCGACAAGCCCTGGCACCTGCGCAGCGAAACCGCGCGCTACACCGACCCCATGCCCAACGGCAAATGGCGCCAGTTCAGCTTCGCCATGGAGGCCAAGTCGGTGATCACCTCGCCCTCGGGTTCGATGAAGGTGCAGCGCGGCCCGGTGGAAATCATCGGCTTCGCCTGGTCGGGCCTGGGCAAGATCCGGGCGGTGGACGTCACCGTGGACGGCGGGCGGACCTGGCGACAGGCCGAGCTGGAAGAACCGGTGCTCGACAAATGCCTGACGCGCTTTCGCCTGCGCTGGAACTGGGACGGATCGCCCGCCAAGATCGCCAGCCGCGCGGTGGATTCGACGGGCTATGTGCAACCCACCGTGGAAGACATCCAGAAGGTGCGCGCCATCACCGGCTTCGTGCAGCACCACAACGGCATCTTCCCGTGGACCATCAACACCGCCGGGGAGGTGAGCAATGCGATCGCTTAACACCCTCGTTCCCCTGGGCTGCGCCATGGCCTGCGCCTGGCTGCTGGCGGGCAGCGCGCAGGCCGCACAGCCCACACAGCCCAAGGGCCCCGGTGCACACGCCACCGCGGCGCCGACGGTCAAGGCCGCGTTCGGCCAACCCATTACCGAGGCCGAACTGGCCAGCTGGAACATCGACATCCGCACCACCGACGGCGCGGGCCTGCCGGACGGCAGCGGCACCATCGCCCAGGGACAGGCGGTGTACGACGGCAAGTGCGCGTCCTGCCACGGCGCCAAGGCCGAGGGCGGCATCATGTTCGGCACCATGGTCGGCGGCATCGGCTCCTTTACCACCGAACGCCGCCTCCTGACCCCGGGCAGCATGTACCCGTTCGCACCCGTGCTCTTCGACTACGTGCGCCGGGCCATGCCGCTCACCCAGCCGCAGTCCCTGAGCAACGACGAGGTCTACGCCGTCACCGGCTACATCCTGCACCTCAACGGCCTGCTGCCGGCCGACGCGGTGGTGAACGCCGCCACGCTCAAGGCGCTCAAGATGCCCAACCGCGACGGCTTCATCGTCGACGACCGGCCCGACACCAAGGCCGTGCGCTGCATGAAGGACTGCAAGGTTTTGAGATGAGCTATCGAGGGCCTCATCGGAGGCGCAGCTCATGGTCGCTCTCACCCTTGCGCACCTCGATCACCGAGTCCAGGGATTTCAACAATTCGGCAAAGCTCGCGAATTGATGGTCCCTGGGGTCGAATGTCGGGTCCAGGCGTTTGATCATGGGCAGCACACTGGCCTTCTTCACCCACGGCTCGCCCCTTGATTCAGCGAGCAGGTGCACGGCGCGACGCAGAAGCTCGATCGCGGGGCTCACCGTCTCTTCAGCGGCAGAGGGCGACGCCTCCTCCGGCCCCTTCGAGCATGAAGGTGCCCAGAGGCGCCAGCGCCGGGCGCTCAGCGCCGCAACACTTGCCCCGCGCGAACCGCCGTCCGCGAGCCGTCCTTCACCGCGAACTGGCCGTTGACCATCACGTGCAAGAGGCCTTGCGGGCTCTTGGCCATGTTTTGCACGGAGGACCGGTCCGAGATCCGATGGGCGTCGAACACCACCACGTCGGCGTGGTAGCCCTTCTGCAGGCTGCCACGCGCCTTCAGGCCCATGCGTTGCGCGGGCAACGAAGTGAGCCGGCGGATGCCCTCGCCCAGATCCATCATGTCGAGGTCGCGTGCGTAGTGGCCCAGGAAGCGCGCGGTCCAGCCGAAGGCCGTGGGTGCGAACTGCACGTCCTTCAGCGGCCCGCTCGTGTTCAGGGTAATGGCGTCCGAAATCACCGCGCAGCCGGGCTGCGACATCAGCAGGCGGATGTCCTGGTCCTCGGAAATGCGGCCGGCCCAGGTGCAGTCCGCCACGGCCTCACCTTCCTCCAGCAGAATGTCGAGGATGGCGTCGTGCGGATCCACGCCACGGCGGCGCCCGATCTCGGCGAAATCGAGCCCAATCAGTTCGCGGTTGCCTGCGGAGCGGGTCAGCACCAGTTCAGACCAGCGCTTCTGCGCCACCAGCTTCCATTGGGGAAAGGTGTTGTTCTTGAGGGCCGCTCGCTGATCAGGGTCGGCCAGGCGCTGCAGCATGGCGGGCACCCCACCCTCATAGGCCCATTTGGGAAGGATGGTGTAGAGGAAGGTCGGTCCCCACTCGTGCGGGATGACGTCGAAACCCACGTCCGCGCCACTCTGGCGCGTCCACTCGATCATCTCCAGCATGTGCTCGGCCGCGTGGGCCGGGGCGCCGGTCTTGGGCGCCAGGTGGGAGAGCTGCAAACGCGCCTGCGACAGCCGCGCCGTGGCCAGCGCCTCGCCAAGGCCCATCTCGTAGTTCCAGTCGCGGTTTCGGATGTGGCTGGCGTAGACGGCATCGAACTCCTTGGCCACCTTGGCCATTTCCACCAGTTCGCGCAGGTCCGAGTTGAAGCCGGGGTTGTATTCAAGTCCCGAGCTCACGCCGATGGCGCCTTCCTCAAGCGAGCGCCGCATGATGTTGCCCATGTACTGCAGCTCGTCGTCGGTGGCCCCCCTGGGCTCGTTGCCCACCACGTTCAGACGGACGGTGTTGTGCCCCACGTAGGCGCCCACGTTAAGGCCAGGGCGCTGCGCCTGCAACACGTCAAGGTACTCGCCGAAGGAAGACCAGGTGAAGGCCTGACCCGGCAGGCGCCCGATCATGAAGCGCTCCACCAGTTCACGCTTAAGGCACGGTGCGCAGGAAAAGCCGCAGTTGCCAATGATTTCCGTCGTCACGCCCTGCATCAGCAGGCTATAGCCGTCCGGGTCGGACAGCAGGGTGGCGTCGGAGTGCGTGTGGATGTCGATGAAGCCCGGTGCGACCGTGAGGCCGCTGCACTCCACGAGCTGGCTGGCGTCTTCGCCCAGCGCCCCGATCGCCTCGATGCGCCCATCGCGCACGCCGACGTCACGCACTTCGCCGTGCCCGCCGGAACCGTCGAACACGGTGCCGTTCTTGAAGATCACATCGAACATGGTCAGGTCCTCGCGGGGCGGAACGCCCCAATGGCTGCGCGCTGGCTCAAACCGAGCCGCGCATGATGAGTTGGCCCTTGAGCAATTGCGTGGAGGGCTGGGCGATCTCGCCATTGAGCAGCAGCTCGATCGCCTGTTGGATCATTCCTTCCACAGGCTGGCGGATGGTGGTGAGCTGGTAGGCCGCCTTGGCGGCGATGGGGTGGTCGTCAAAGCCCAAGACGCGCACGTCCTGTGGGATGCGCTTGCCCAGGCGAAAACGCAGCGCGTCCATGGCACCCGACGCGATTTCGTCGTCTGCGCAGAAGATGCCGTCGATCTCCGGATGCTGCGCCATGAGCTGTTGCACCGCCTCGAATCCCCACTCATAGGTGAATTCGCCCTCCAGGGTCGCCACCGGCGTTCGGTCCCACTCGTGCAGTTGCTGCACGAAGCCACGCAGCCGATCGGTGCTGGTGGACGCGTCCTGCCCACCGCCCATGAACGCGACGTGGCGGGCACCCGCCTTGAGCAGGCAGTCCGCCGCTGTGCGGCCGCCATCGGCGTTGTCGCAGGACACCGAATGCACGCCACCGGTGCGGGTGGTTCGGTTGAACAGCACCACGGGTATGCCCCGCGCAGCAAACTGCTGCGCCGCCGTTGACGACAGGGCGGCCGTGGTGATGATGGCTCCGCGCACGCGGTAGCGCAGCACGTCCGGCACCACATCGTCCACCGACTGGGGAGGCGCCGCGTTGAACAGCAGCACCTGAAGCTGCAGCGCCTGCAGCGCGTGCGTGATGCGCTCCAGCACCACCGGGTACCAGGGGTTGGTGATATTGGCCATGACGATGGCCACGATGTCGGACTGGCCGCTGCTGAGTCCCTGCGCCAGCGGATGGGGCGCGTAGCCCAGCTCGGCTACCGCCTTCTCGATGCGCTCGCGCACATCGGCCGCGACATAGCCCCGCCCCGATGTCCAGCGCGACACGGCCGCTTGCGACACCTGGGCAAGTTTGGCGACGTCTTTTTGCGTGACGGGAAGATTGGAGCGCGAGGCGGTCATGCGGGCGATTATTCAGTGAACGGCCAGGTGCTTTTCAAGCCGGGGAGGGTCCGCCAGGGCCTGCGCGCTGCTCATGGTGTCGACCGTCGCCCCGTCCTCCAGAAGCACGACGCGGTCGGCCACGTCCAGTGCCATGCGCAGATTCTGCTCGACCAGCACCACCGTGAGCCGCTCCTTCTTGAGCTTGTGCAGAATCTCCGCCACCGCGGTCACCATCACGGGCGCCAGCCCCTGGGACGGCTCGTCGAGCAGGAGCACCCGAGGCCCCATGGCCAGGCCGCGCGCCATCACCATGAGCTGCTGCTGCCCGCCCGAGAGCTCGCCCCCCCTGCGGCCACGGAACTCCTTAATGATGGGCAGCAGATCGAGGATGCGCTCCAGCGTGAAGGGCGAACCTTGCCGGTACCCGAGCAGGATGTTCTCTTCCACCGTGAGCAGGGAGAAGGCGTCGCGCGTTTCGGGCACCAGCGTGATGCCCAGGCGGGCGATCTCATGCGTTTCGCGGCCATTGATGTCCTGCCCATCAAAGCGCACAGCGCCCGAGGCCACGCGGTTGAGGGCCATGATGGAGCGCAGCGTGGTGGTCTTGCCCGCGCCGTTGCGCCCGAGCAGCGCTACGGTTTCGCCTTCTTCCACATGGAAGCTCACGCCATGCAAGGCCTGGCTCTTGCCGTAGAAGGTCTCGATGGCGTCGACGTGCAGCAGTGTCTTCATAGTCCAAAGTACGCGGCCTTGACGGCGGCGTCGTTCGCGATGTGCGAGGGGGAACCCGAGGCGATGACCCGGCCCCGGGCCATCACGGTCACGTCGTCGGAGATGTCCATCACCACGTTCATCTTGTGTTCGATCATGACGATGGTGTAGCGCGACTTGAGCGAGTTCACGACGTCCTTGACGCGCTCGCTTTCGCGCTGCGACAGGCCGGCGGTGGGCTCGTCGAGCAGCAGCACGCGGGGTTGCGTGGCCAGCGTCACCGCCAGCTCCAGCATGCGCTGATCGCCATAGGACACGTCGGCAGCCTTGCGCTCGGCAAAGCGCTCCAGGCCCAGGCTGGCCAGCAGGCGGCGGGCTTCGTCGGCGGACACGGGGTCGGCGCGCACCTCGCGCCAGACGCCGAAGCGACCCTGGCGCCGGGCGCGGTAGGCGGCCAGCAGCACGTTCTCGAAGAAGCTCAGCTCGCGTATGACGCTGGTGATCTGATAAGAACGGCCCACACCGCGGCGCGCGATCTCGTGCGGCTTGAGCGTCGTCACGGTTTCGCCCAACAGGCGGATCTCGCCGCCGTCGGGCTTGTAGTCCTTGGTGAGCAGATTGAACAACGTGGTCTTGCCCGCGCCGTTGGGCCCCAGGATGGTGTGCAGGCGCCCGGCCGTGAACCGGATCGACACCTCGTCAACCGCCGTCATACTGCCGAAGCGCTTGATGACGTTTACTGCCTCCAGTGCAATCTGCGCGCTCATGCCCGCCCACCCTTCCGTTGCGCCCACGCGGCGCGCAGCTGCTCGAACGCGCCCACCAGGCCCTTAGGCATGGTGAAGACCACCAGCACGATGAAGAGGCCGAACAGCAGGGCCCAGCGCGCCCACACCAGACTGAAGAGGCCCTGCAGCCAGACGAACACCGCCGCGCCGATCAACGGGCCGACCATGGAGGACAGGCCGCCGATCACGATCATGAACACCACGTTGCCTGACATGGCCAGGCTGATGGTGTCCACCGGAACGAAACGGTAGAGCAGTGCGTACAGCGCGCCGGCCAGGCCGGCGAAGGCGCCCGAGATGGCAAAGGCCGTGATCTGCGCCTGGTACACGGAGTAGCCAATCGAGGCGGTGCGGCGCGGGTTTTCCTTGGCCGACTCCAGCACCAGGCCAAGCGCGCTGCGCTTGACGCGGTTGAGCACGTAGAAGCTGGCGATGAACACCGCCGCGCACAGCGCGTAGAACACGTGGCGGTCGTCCAGGCTGATCGAACCCAGCCCCGGCAGGCCCAGCGGGGTGCGCGAGATGCCGCCCATGCCGTCTTCGCCACCGGTCACGCCCGACCAGGTGAGCACCACGTAGAACGCCATCTGGTTGAAGGCAAAGGTGAGCATCATGAAGTAGAAGCCCGTGCGGCGGATGACGATCGCGCCCATCAGCGCGGCCGACACCGCGCCGGCCACGGTGGCGATCACCAGCGTGGTGAGCGTGGAGGTGCCGTACTGCGCGAGGAAGTAGCCGCCCATGTAGGCGCCGATGCCGAAGAAGGTGGCGTGGCCGAACGAGTACAGCCCGGCTACACCGATGATGAGGTTGGCGGCCATGGCGAAGATGGCCATGACCACGATCTCGTTGGCGATGTTCACCGGCATGGTGAAGGGCGCGATGGCCAGGACAACCGCCAGGACCGCGGGCACACGCCAGCCTGAGTGTTTGATGTGCATGGCTTCAGCGCTCCCCGAACAGGCCTTGGGGCCGCACCAGCAGCACCAGAGTCATCACGACGTACAACAGCAGGGTGCTCATGGTGGGCGCCACCAGCGTGCTGAGGCTCTGCACGATGCCCAGCAGCAGGCCCGCCACCACCGAACCGTAGAGCGAGCCCAGGCCGCCCAGCACCAGCACCACGAAGGCGATCGACATCATGTCGTTGCCCGAACTGCTGTTGGCGCCCAGCAGCGGCAGCGCGATGCCTCCGGCCAGACCGGCCATGCCGGCGCCGAGTGCAAAGCCCAGCACCAGCAGGCCCTTGACGTTGATGCCCAGGCAACGCGCCATCTCGCTCTTCTCGATGCCGGCGCGGACCTGCGAGCCGATCCTGGTGCGCTCGATGAGAAACCACAACACGGCGATGCTGATCGCGCTGGCCACGGTCACGAACACCAGGTATCGGGGCAGCCGCATGAAGCCCAGGTCGAACGAGCCGCTCAGCGCGTCGGGCGGCGTCAGGCTGACGCCCGAGGTGCCCCAGATCACCACCAGGGTCTGCTCCAGCGCCAGCGCGACGCCGAACAGGAACAGCACCTGCAACAGGTAGTCGGCCTTGGCAAGCTTCTCCAGGCCGAAGCGTTGCAGCAGCGCGCCGATCAGCGCGGGCACGGCAAACGCGCAGGCCAGGGCCACGCCGAAGGGCAGGCCCAGGCCACTGAGCCCGAAGCAGACGTAGGCGCCTACCGCGAACAGAGCGCCGTGCGCGAAGTTCGGGACGTTGAGAAGCCCCTTGATGATGGACAGGCCGAAGGCCATCACCGCATACAGCATTCCGATCGCACAGCCATTGATGAGCTGCGCAGCCACAAGTGAACTCAAGAGGCTTCTCCTGTTACAGCCAGGGCTCAGGCCCGCTTGCAGTCGTTGAGTTCGGCCGGCTGCGGCTTGTTGCCCTCGTAGACGATCTCGGCGATGTCGTCGGGGCCTTTCATTTCGCCGGGGCCTTTGCAACGCGCGATGTAGTACGGACGCGTGGTCTGGTGCGTGCGGGCCTCGATCAGCGTGCTGCCATGCACGCTGTCGTAGCGCCAGCCTTCCATGGCCTTGGCCACCGCCGTGGGATCGACGCTGTTGGCCTTCTCCATTGCCAAGAACAGCGTGCGGAAGCCGTCGTAGCCGATGGCCATGGGATAGGTCGGCAGGCTTTTGAACTTCTGGGTAGCGCGCGCGACGAAGGCCTTGTTCACGGGGTTGTCGATGCCCGCGTGGTAGTTGAGGCCCAGCACCAGGCCGCTGCGCATGTCGGGCGTGAGCTCTTTGAGGTCGTCGATCTCGGCCGCCCAGGGCGCACCCACCACCAGGTCCTTGGCGCCGAAGCTGTGGAGCTGGCGCACGGCGGCCAGGAAGTCGGCACCAGCGGTGAGCAGCAGCACCACGTCGGGCTTGGCCGCAAAGGCCTTGTTGAAGTACTGCGTGAACTGGCGCTCGCCGGCGGGGTGCTTGTCGCCCGCGACGACCTCGAAGCCCAGGCTACCCGCCAGAGCCTGCGTGTATTTCAGCAGCGAGTGGCCAAAGGCGTAGTCGGCGGTGAGGGTGTAGACGCGCTTGGCCTTGGGGTACTGCTTGCGGATGTACTCCAGGGTGGCGCTGCAGGCGGTGTAGGGGTGCGCCGACCACTGGAAGGTGTAGTCGTTGCAGCGTGCGCCCGTGAACTCGTCGGATCCGCCGCCAGCGAATTGCACCACCTTGGAGCGCGCGGCCAGGTCGGCCTCCGCCAGGCCCACGGCGCTGGAAGCGTTGCCCAGGAAGTAGCGCACCCCCTCGTTTTCCACGAGTTCCGTGAGGCGGCGAACGCCTACGGCTGGCTTGCCTTCGTCATCACGCTGGAACAGGTTGATCTTGCGGCCCAGCACGGTGCCGCCGCGCTCCTCCACCACGAGTTGAGCGCCGCGCAGGATCGAGGGGCCCAGGGTGGCGTAGTTGCCGCTGAATTGAGAGATGACCGCAATGTTCAAGGGGCCCTGGGCGGACTGCGCCCAGGAGACGCCACCAATCATCGAACCGCCGGTGGCGGCCAAGGCTTTGAGGACGTCGCGACGGCTGAAGGGGGTGTTCGACATGGAAAGCTCCTTTGGATGGCACTCAGGTGGGGGAAAAGCGGGCGGCGAATCGGCGCAGGCCGGCGTCCAGCCGGCTCAGCAGGACGTCAGCGTCCTCGGCGCTGATGGTGAGCGGGGGACTGACGATCGCGGCGTGGTTGGCGGGGGCAATGCCGGCCGGATAGACGATCAGGCCTTCGGCTTGGCAGTCATCGGTGAACGCGGTGTTGGCGTTCATCGAGGACGCGGGCGCGCCACCGCGCACGGGGTCGAACAGGTCAAAGCCGAGCAGCAACCCGCGGCCGCGCACGTTGCCCATGAGTTGCGGATAGCGAACCTGCAACCTCAGCAGGCCCGAGCGCAGTTGCTCCGACCGGGCGGCCACGTTGTCGAGTACCGCATGCGATTGGAGGTAGCGCACCACGGCCAGGGCGGTGGCGGCGCTCAGCGGATTGCCGCTGAAGGTGTGCCCGAAAGGCGCACTGCGTGAGCCCGAGCGCATGGCCTCGACCAGGGTGTCGCGGTACAACACCGCCCCCATGGGCGTGTAACCACTGGTAAGGCCTTTGGCGACGGTGATCACGTCGGGCGTGACGTCGTCGTGGTCGCAAGCGAACCAGCGCCCCGTGCGCCCCATGCCGGTGATCACCTCGTCGGCAATCAGCAGCACGCCTTGGGCATCGCAGACCTCGCGCAGCATGCGCATGTAACCCGGCGGCGGCGTGAGCGCGCCGCCGGCCGCGCCCACGATGGGCTCGACGATCAACGCCGCCACGCGGTCCGCCCCGACGGAGCCGATGGCTTCGGTCCATTGGCGACGATGGTCTTCCACCACGGCGGCCTCCGCGCCGTCACCGGGACGGGGCAGGCTCGGGCCCAAGGCCAGAGGGTGCAGCAGGTTGGCGTAGTCGCTGCGGCGGGCCGTGTGGCCGGACATGGACAGTGCCCCCATCGTCATGCCGTGGTAGCTGATCTCGCGCCCCAGGAGCAGGGTCTTGGCCGGCTGCCCGCGCTCGCGCCAGTATTGGATGGACGAGCGAATGGCCAGCTCCGAGGCCTCGGACCCGCTGTTGACAAAGAAGGCGTGGGCGATGCCGGACGGGGCCAGTTCCACCAGGGCTTGCGCCAGTTCATTGGCCGGCTCGTTGCCGAATTGGGTGCGGTACGAAAAGCACAGGCGCTCGGCCTGCGCCTGGATCGCCCGGACGACTTCGGGCACGCCGTGGCCCAGGCTGACGGTCATTGCGCCGCCCGAGCCGTCCAGGTAGTCGCGACCGTCTGCGTCATAGATGTAGGCGCCGCGCGCGCCGACGGCGACGGGCAGCGGGATGGAGCGAAAGCTGAGAAGTGCGGTCATGGTGGGTAAAAAAAGGTGCGCCATTGTGAATGCGCATGCACATTGATGGCGCAAGGGGTTACCCTAATGAGCGATAAAGTTTGAAATATTTCGAATGCTTCGACCAAACCCAAGGTGTAGGCTGCCGCAATCATGCATTCGTATGCACATGCTGTGCCAACTCAGGCGGAATGCCTGAGATACAAAGCGTCGGCCAAGCCGACGCGGCGCCGACGTCGCTCAGCCCCGCCGCGCGAACCCCAGCCGCGACCCCAGGATCACGCTCGCCAGCCCCAGCGCGTGCCACCCCGTCAGCGCCTCGCCCATGAAGGCCACCGCGAAGGCCACGCCGAAGATCGGCACCCAGTAGAAGCCCATCGCCGTGCGCGCGATGCCCAGGCGCGCGATGGACAGGTTCCACACCAGGGCCGCCACGCCCGTGGCCAGCATGCCCGAGTACAGCACCAGCGACCAGGTCGTCAGCGAGGCCTGGGCCAGGTCCGACAGGCGCGCCTCGGGCGACAGGGCCGCGTGCAGCACCAGCAGCGTGGCGCCAATGACGTGCACCACCCAGCTGATCTGCAGCGCCGTGAAGGCCCGGGACAGGCGCTGCACCGCGATGCCGCCCGAGGCGAAGCACACCACCGAGGCGATGATGAGCGCGTCGCCCCAGGAGCCGCCGCCCAGCTGCGCGCCCGGCCGGTTCAGCACCACCAGGGCCACGCCGGCAAAGCCGATGGCCACGCCGGCCAGGCGGCGCGCGCCCAGGCGTTCGCGAAAGACCAGGGCCGCCAGCAGGGCCGACACCAGCGGCCCCAGCGACATGATCAGGGCGCCGTTGGTGGCGGTGCTGCGCGCCAGCCCGGCCGAGAACAGGATCTGGTTGCCATAGACCATGACCAGCGCGCAGCCCGTGAGCGCGAGCAAGGCGCGCGCGCTCAGCACGGGCAGGCGCTCGCGCCGCAGGAACAGCAGGGCCGTGAGCGCGAGCGCCGCGACGACCATGCGCACGGCCGCCACGGTCAGCACGTCGAGCGAGCCCGTGAGCGCCTTCACCACCGAGAGGTTGACGCCCCAGATGGCCATCGCGCCCAGCAGCAGGGCGTAGGCGCGCCGGCCTTCGCCGCCGCCGTTCAGGCCCGCGTGGGAGGACGCTCCGCTCGCCGCGCCGCCGGCCACGTCAGCCCACCACCATGTGGCGCTCGACCAGGAAGGTGGTGATCTCGGCGATGAACTCGCGCGCGTGCGACATCAGGGTCTGGCCTTTGGGCGAGGCAAAGGCCTGGTCCAGCGAATCGGTGTCGTCGAACCACAGCTCGACGATGCCGTCGATGGGCCAGGCCTCGCGCGACACCGGGTGGCCCTTGGGCGCCTCGCGGCCCACGATGAGGTTCTGCCGGTAGCCGCGCACGCCGGCCACGCGCTTCACCAGGTGGGCGTGCTCCTGCCGCCATTCGCGCTGGAATTCCTCGGCCGAGACGTCCTCGCGCCGGCGCAGCAGCGACATGCGCTTGAGCAGCGGGCGCCCCGCGTCCGGCGGTATCACCTCCATCTGGTCGATGGTGACGATGCGCAGGTCGCCGATGAAGCGCTGCTCGTCGGCGATGAGCGCCTGGCCGGCGTCGGTCCGCAGGGCCTCGCGCATGGCGGCTTCGCTGTCGAACCAGAGCATGGAAAAGCCGTCGAGCCGCTCCGGCCCGCGCGGGTAGCTGAAGCCGCGCTGCTGGCTGTCGACGACGGGGTTTTGTTCGTAGCGGCGCAGGCCGGGCAGCTGGGCCGCCAGGGCGCCGTGGTGCCCGCGCCAGTGGCTGCGGAAGTCCTCGTCGCTCCAGCCCGCCTGCTTCTGGATCAAACCCGATCGCACGATCATGGAACAGTCCTCCGGGTGGGGCGCGCTCAGTGCGCGCCGAGGTAGGCGGCTTTCACCTTGGGATCGTTCAACAGCTGCGCGCCCGAACCTTGCAGGGTGATGCGGCCGGTCTCGAGCACGTAGGCGCGGTCGGCCACGCCCAGCGCCTGCTTGGCCATCTGCTCGACCAGCAGGATGGTCAGGCCCGATTCGCGCAGCTGGCGGATGGCGTTGAAGATGTCCTTGATGATGAGCGGCGCCAGGCCCAGCGAGGGCTCGTCGAGCAGCAGCAGGCGCGGCTCGCTCATGAGCGCGCGCGAGATGGCGAGCATCTGCTGCTCGCCGCCCGAGAGCGTGCCCGCGAGCTGGTCCTGGCGTTCGCGCAGGCGCGGGAAGCGCCCGAACTCGCGCTCGATGGAGCGCATCACGCCGGCCTTGTCCTGGCGGCGCGCGTAGGCGCCGAGCATCAGGTTCTCGCGCACGGTCTGGTCGGGGAAAACGCCGCGCCCCTCGGGCGACAGGGCCACGCCCAGGCCCACGCGCCGGTGCGGCGCCAGGCGCGTGCAGTCGGTGTCGGCGATGCGGATGCTGCCGCCGGCGGCCGGCTCCAGGCCGGCGATGCAGCGCAGCAGGCTGCTCTTGCCCGCGCCGTTGGCGCCGATGATGGCGATCACTTCGCCGGCCTTCACTTCCAGGCTGACGCCTTTGACGGCCTGGATGGCGCCGTAGGCCACCTCGAGCTGATCGATCTTGAGCATGTGGTGTTCCCTCAGGCCGCCGACGGGGCGGCCTCGTCCTCGACGCCGAGGTAGGCCTCGATCACGCGCGGGTTGTTCTGGATCTCGGCCGGCTTGCCTTCGGCGATCTTGATGCCGTAGTCGAGCACGATGACGTGGTCGGAGATGGACATGACCAGGTCCATGTGGTGCTCCACCATCAGGATGGAGATG
The DNA here is from genome assembly GCF_016903055.1 of Hydrogenophaga sp. YM1. Classification (NCBI taxonomy): domain Bacteria; kingdom Pseudomonadati; phylum Pseudomonadota; class Betaproteobacteria; order Burkholderiales; family Comamonadaceae; genus Hydrogenophaga; species Hydrogenophaga sp. YM1. The sequence continues at coordinate 19,578 of NZ_CP070223.1, forward strand.
CCGCAGCGCGCGATCTTGAGCAGCAGCTGGCCCAGCTCGGCGGTCTCCTGCGGGTTGAGGCCGGCCGCGGGCTCGTCGAGCAGCAGCAGCTGCGGTTCGGTGGCCAGGGCGCGCGCCAGCTCCACGCGGCGCTGCAGGCCATAGGGCAGGCTGCCGGCGGGCGAATGGGCCAGGGGCAGCAGGTCCACCAGCGCCAGCAGCTGCAGCGCGCGCTCGGTGGTGCGCGCCTCTTCGCGCCGCGCCGATGGCAAGGCCAGCAGCGAGGCGAAGAAGCCGTTGCGCATGCGCGTGTGGTGGCCGAGCTTGACGTTGTCCAGCACCGAGAGCTCGGCGAACAGCCGCAGGTTCTGGAAGGTGCGGCCCATGCCCAGCTGGCAGATGGCGTGCGCGGGCCGGCCGCCGAGGTTCTGGCCCAGGAAGCAGATCGTGCCCGCGCTGGGGTCGAGCACACCCGTGACCATGTTGATCATGGTGGACTTGCCGGCGCCGTTGGGGCCGATCAGCGCGTGCACGTGGCCGCGCTGCAGGCGAAAGCTCACGTCCTGCGCGGGCTTGACGCCACCGAAGGACTTGGAGACGTTCTCGACCACCAGCAGGTCGCCCGTGGCGTCCTCCGAGGCCGGGCGGTAGGCGCGTGGCTGGCTGTCCAGCGGCGGCTCAGGCGTTTTGCGCCAGCGCGCGAACACGGCGTTCAACAGCCCCATCACGCCGCCCGGCATGGCGTACAGCGCGAACAGCAGCAGGAAACCGTAGAGGAAGTGCTGCGCGGCGGGCCAGCGCGCCAGGGCCGCGTCGATGGCGGTGAGGATCACCGTGCCCACCAGCGGCCCGTACTGGGAGCCCGCACCGCCGAACAGCACCAGCAGCAGGATGAAGATCGACAGGTGGAAGGTGATGAAGTCGGAGTTGATGTACTGGTTCTGCTGCGCCACCAGCGCGCCCGCGATGCCGCAGGTGACGGCGGCGACCACGAAGGCGATGACCTTGGCGCGGTAGACCCGCACGCCCACCGAGGACGAGGCGATCTCGTCGGCCTGCAGCGAGAGCAGGGCGCGGCCGAAGCGCCCGCCCACCAGGTTGCGCAGCAACAGGTGGGTGATGGCGCACAGCGCGACCGTGAGCCAGACCCACTGCTGCGTGCTCAGCGGGTTGTCGCCCCAGGTGAGCGGGCGGATGCCATAGACGCCCTGCGCGCCGCCGAACACCTCGGTCCACTCGCTCACGAGTTTTTCCACCACGATGCCGAAGGCCAGGGTCACCATCGCCAGGTAGGGGCCCTTCACGCGCAGCGAAGGCAGGGCGATGAGCACGCCGAACACGCCCGAGACCACGGCCGCCAGCGCCAGCGCGATCCAGGGGCTGATCTCGGTGCGCGTGGTCAGCAGGGCCACGGCGTAGGCGCCGGCCGCGAACAGGCCGGCCTGGCCCAGCGACTTCTGGCCGGCGTAGCCCACCAGCACGTTCATGCCGGCCGCGCACAGGTAGTACACACCCATCATGAACAGGATGCGCAGGTAGTAGTCGTTGTTCAGCGCGAAGCTGAGGCCGACCACCAGGGCCACGGCCAGCAGCACGCCGGCGATGTGCGGGACGCGGGTCATGGGACGACTCGGTGCGCTGTGCGCTGCGATGCGAGCCCCTTCGGGCGGCCGTGCGGGGCTCATACCTTCTCCACCGTGCGTGCGCCGAACAGGCCGGTCGGGCGGAAGGCCAGCACCAGGATGACGAGCGCGAAGATCGCCACCTCGCGCCACTGCGCCTGCCAGAGGTTCACCATCGACTCGATGACGCCCAGCGCAAAGCCGCCGATGACGCAGCCGCGCGGGTTGCTCAGGCCGCCGATCATGGCGCCCGAGAAGCCCTTGAGGCCCACGGTCAGGCCCATGAAGAGCGAGGCCTGGGCAATGGGCGCCAGCAGGAAGCCCGAGAGCCCCGCGAGCGCGGAGCTGACGACGAAGGCGATCACCATGATCGCCTTGGTGTTGATGCCCATGAGGCTGGCGACGGCGCCGTTGGCGGCCACCGCGCGCATGGCCTTGCCGAGCAGGGTGCGGTTCATGACGAAGTCGAAGCCGATCATCACCACCACGGCCAGGCCCAGCATGAGCAGCTCTTGCGGCCGCACGCCCACGCCCATGAAGCGGATGATGTGGTCGCCCACGGGGCTGGGCACCACCACGGGCTTGGGGCCCCAGATGGCCAGGCCGATGCTCTGCAGGATGACGCCGAAGCCCAGGGTGCTCATGACCCAGGCCATGCCGGGGCGCCCGGCGAAGGGCCGCACGCCGATGGCGTAGAGCAGCCAGCCCAGCAGGCCCATGACGCCCAGGGCGCCGAGCAGGGCCATCAGTTGCGCCGCGGCGCCGGGCTCGGCGTCGCCGAAGCTGGTGGCCGTCAGCGGTTTGCCAATGGCGAGGAACAGCACGCTCATGCCGACGAAGGCGCCGGCCGACACGAACTCACCGTGCGAGAAGTTGAGGGTCTTGGTGGTCGTGAAGGTAACGCTGAACCCCAGCGCGACCAGGGCGTAGGCACCGCCCACGCACAGCCCGCTGAGAACCGCCTGCAAGAGCGCTTCTGTCATGTCTGTCTCCGGGAGAAGGGCGATCGGACCATCGCGGGCCCGATCGCCCGGCCGCTCACTGCTTGAAGTCCGCCGCGGTCAGGGATTTCAGGATGGGGTCGCTGTAGGGCAGCAGCTTGCCGTCCTTCCAGCGGATCCAGACGAAGTCCTCGGCGGTCAGCGCTTCGCGGTCGGTCTTGCTGAAGGGCTTGTTGTAGGTCTTGAGCACGCCCTGCACCGGGGCCTTGAGGTCTTCCAGCGCGGCGCGCACGGCGGCGCCGTCGGTGCTGTTGGCCTGCTTGGCGGCGGCGGCGTAGAGCAGCACCGAGTCGTAGCCGTGCAGCGCGAAGGAGAAGGCGCTCGGGGCCTTCAGTTTCGAGCCGATGCGGTCGTACAGCTTCTGCTGCGCGGGCGTCTTCTCCTCGCTCACGGTGCGCATGAAGATGGGCTTCTCGGCCAGGGTCTTGCCGGCGGCGTCGTAGAAGGTGATGTTGTCCGCCGCCCACGAGGTCAGCGTGAGCGGGAAGTAGTTCACCTTCTCCATGCTGCGCACCAGCTGGGCGATGGGCGTGCCCTGGGCCCAGACGACCACGGTGTCCACACCGGCGGCCTTCATCTTGTTGAGCTGCGAGGTCATGTCGGTGTCGCCGACGCCGAAGTGCTCGGTGGCGACGATCTTGATGCCCTGCTTCTCGGCCAGCTCCTGCATGTCCTTCAGGCCGCCCTGGCCGTAGCCGGTGGTCTCGGCCATCAGGCCCACGCTTTTCGCGGCGCTGTTCTTCTTCACGTAGGCCATGAGCGCGGCCACCTGCTCGCGGTCGACCATGGAGACGCGGAACATGTAGTTGTCGCCCGAGCCCATGGGCGCGGTGATGGCGGTGCCCGAGCCCACGTTGCCGATCACCGGCACCTTCTTCTGGTTGGCGATGTGCTTCCAGGCCATGGCGTTGCCCGAGTTGGTGGGGCCGAACACGGCGACCACCTTCTCGTTGTCGATCAGGTCGGTCATGTTCTGGATGGACTTGGGCGGCGCCGAGGCGTCGTCGCGCACCACCAGCGCCAGCTTCTTGCCCAGCACACCGCCAGCGGCGTTGATGTCGGCGATGGCCGCCTCCATGCCGATGACGGCGGCCTGGCCGCTCTGCGCCGAGGGCGAGGCCGAGAGGTCGCCGTTGTAGCCGAGCTTGATGTCCTGGGCCTGGGCGCCGCCCGCGAAGGCCGCGAGGGCGATGGCCGACAGCGCGGCGCCCCAGTAACGCTTGATGTTCATCTTTCTTGTCTCCTGTGGTCGATTGAGGTGGCGGGAAGGGTGGCTGGGCGCGGGTGTCACACCGCGAGGAAACCGCCGTCCACCGGCAGCGTGATGCCGGTGACGTAGCGGGACATGTCGGAAGCCAGGAAGACGATCGGACCGACGAGGTCCTCCGTCTGGCCCACGCGGCCCATGGGGATGCGCGTCATGAAGCCCTGCAGGCGCGACGGGTCCTCGCGCGTGGCGGCGGTCATGGGCGTTTCGATGACGCCCGGCGCCAGCGCGTTGACGCGCACGCCGAAGGGCGCGAGCTCCTGCGCCAGCGACTGCGTCAGCAGCTTGATGGCGCCCTTGGAAGGCGCGTAGCCGAGCGAGGCGCCCTGGCCCGCGTAGGCGGCGATGGAGGCCATGTTGACGATGCAGCCGCGCGTGGCCTTGAGGGCGTCGAGAAAGGCGTGCGTGACGTTGAAGGTGCCGTGCACGTTCACGTCCAGGGTCTTTTTGAAGTTCTCGGCCGCGCGCGGGCTGGCGGTGGTCTCGCGGATGATGATGCCGGCGTTGTTCACCAGCAGGTCGACGGCGCCCACCTCGTGAGCGACCCGGGCCGCGAGCTCGCGGCAGGCCTCGGCCGAGGTCACGTCCAGCGCGAAGGACCAGGCCTCGCCGCCGGCCTCGCGCACCAGGCGCGCGGTTTCTTCCACGGCCACGGCGTTCATGTCGGTGGCGACGATGCGCGCGCCGGCCTGCGCCAGGCCCAGGCAGAAGGCCCGGCCGTTGCCCTGGCCGGCGCCGGTGACGAAGGCCAGGCGGCCCTGCAGCAGGCGCGGCGCGAGCGTGTCGGGGTAGGTGGGCATGGCGTCTCCTCAGGCGGTGGGGGCCAGCTGTTCGCGCGCGCTGGCCGCGGGCGCGGTGGCGGGCGGCGCCAGCGGCGCGGCCTTGGCCAGCTCCTGGCCCGCGATGTAGCCGAAGGTGATGGCCGGGCCCAGGGTGATGCCCGCGCCGGGGTAGTTGCCGCCCATCACGCTGGCGGCGTCGTTGCCAACCGCGTACAGGCCGGCGATGGGCTGGCCCGCCGCGTCCAGCACGCGCGTCTTCTCGTCGGTGACCAGGCCGGCGAAGGTGCCGATGTCGCCAATGACCAGCCGGATGGCGTAGTACGGGCCGTGTTCCAGCGGGGCCACGCAGGGGTTGGGCGTGACGGTGGCGTCGCCCTGGTAGCGGTTGTAGGCCTTGCTGCCCTTGCCGAAGGCCGGGTCCTCGCCCTTCGCCGCGTGGCGGTTGAACTCGGCCACGGTTTGCTCCAGCGTGGCCGGCGCGATGCCCAGCTGGGTGGCCAGCTCGGCCAGGCTGGCGCCGGACTTCAGGTAGCCGTTGCGCAGGTGGCGGCCGATGGGCAGGGGCGCGGGCGCCACGCAGCCCAGGCCGTAGCTGCGCAGGGCCTTGTGGTCGCACAGCAGCCAGGCAAAGACCTCGGGCCGGCCTTCGCAGGTCTTGACCATGGCCTGCACGAAGTCGTGGTACGAGTTGCCTTCGTTGGTGAAGCGCCGGCCCTCGGGGTTGACCGCGATCACGCCGGGCTTGGCGCGGTCGATGAAGTGCGGCATCACGCCCGCGCTGCCGTCCGGGCGGGTGGTGACGGAGGCCGGCACCCACGCGGCCGCGTGGGGAATGGTGCCGTCCACGCGCCCGCCCACGGCCTCGGCCAGGCGCAGGCCGTCGCCCGTGTTGGTGGAGGGCGAGGGCGAGAAGTGCTCGCGGCCCGTGGGCGCGTGCGGGAACAGCTGCTGGCGGCGCTCCACGTCGTAGGGGAAGCCGCCCGCGGCCAGCACCACGCCGCGGCGCGCCACCACGCGCACCGGCCGGCCCTCGCGCTCGACCAGCGCGCCGGTGACCGCGCCGCCCTCGACCAGCAGCTGTTTCACCGGCGAGGACAACCACACGGGGATGTCGCGGTCCATGGCGGCCTTGGCCAGGCGGCCCGCGAGCGCGTTGCCGTTGGTCAGCGTCATGCCGCGGCCGTGGATGAGCACGTCGAAGAAATGGCGCGTCAGCCGCTTGGTCACGTACCAGAAGGACGTGGGCGACTTGAAGACGCGCATGAAGTGGCGGATCTCGGGGCCCGAGCCCAGCATCATCCCGAACACCGTGAGCTCGGGCAGCGGCGGCGCCAGCAGCTTGATGCGCGGGCCGAGCTCGCGGCCGTCGTAGGGCCGGGTCACCATGGAGCGCCCGCCCGGCAGGCCGCCGGGGGCTTCGGCGTGGTAGTCGGGAAAGACCGGCGGCAGGTCGAAGCGCAGCGGGGTCTGGCTGGTGAAGAACTCGATGGCCTTGGGGCCGTTCTCCAGGAAAGCGTCGACGCGGCGCTCGTCGTAGTGCGTGGTGGCCTCGTGCTTCAGGTAGGCCTTGGCCGCACCGGGCGGCTCCTCGATGCCCTGCTCCTTGGCCAGGTGGGTGCCGGGGATCCACAGCCAGCCGCCCGAGCGCGCCGTGGTACCGCCGAACTGTGGCTGCTTGTCCACCACCAGCACCTGCAGCCCCTGCGCGGCGGCGGTGACGGCCGTGGCCATGCCCGATGCGCCGGTACCGATCACCAGTACGTCGACGGCTTGTGTCTCCTGTGACATGCCTTGCTCCTTGTCAGTGGGGGCGATTCTAGAAGCCCTATCTGACTATGGTCAATGCGTTTGATAATATCTTTTCGTCTGATTGGGTCGTAGCCGTTTGAAATGATCAGGGAAAACCCTATGGATACACTTGCCCGCGCCCCCACCGCCCACGTCCCCATGGAAGAAAAGAGCCGTCGAGGTATCCAGTCGATCGAGATCGGCAGCGCCCTGCTGCTGGAGCTCGCGCGCAAGGTGCGCCCGGTGGCCCTGAAGGACCTGGCCAAGGCGGCCGGCATGACGGCGGGCAAGGCTCACCCGTACATGGTCAGCTTCCTCAAGGTGGGCTTCGTGTCGCAGAACGACGCCGGGCAGTACGAGCTGGGGCCGCTGGCCCTGCAGTTGGGCCTGATCAAGCTGCAGCGCATGGACCCGGTCAAGGAGGCGTCCGCCGTGCTGGAGCAGCTCGCGCACGCCACGGGGCAGAGCGTGGCCCTGGTGGTCTGGGGCAACCTGGGGCCGACCATCGTGCGCATGGAAGAACCCATCCAGCCGCTGCACGTGAACCTGCGCACCGGCACCGTGATGTCGCTGACCAACACGGCCACCGGCCGGCTGTTCGCGGCCTACCTGCCGCCCAAGGTGGTGGAGCGGCTGCTGGCGGAGGACCTGGCGCGCTCGAACTACGGCACCGCGCCCAAGCCGGTGCACACCATCCAGGACCTGGAGCCCACGCTGGCCGAGATCCGCCAGCACGGCCTCTCGCGCACGCTCGGTCAGCCGATCCCGGGCATCGACGCGCTGTGCGCGCCGGTGTTCGACGCCGAGGGCCACATCGTGCTCGGCGTGCTGGTGATGGGCCCGTCGGCCACCTTCGACACCGCGTGGAACGGGCGCATCGCCAAGCCCTTGCTGGCCTGCGCCGCCGAGATCACGCGGCGTGTGGGGGGAGCGAAGTAGGCCGGGCCGGCAACAGGCTCGGCCGGCCGCGCCGCAGGTAGCGGCCCTGGCCCCGGCGCGGGTGGAAGGCCTGCCCGTCCCACACCACCTCGCCGCTGGCGATGGTCACGCCCGGCCAGGCGCGCAGGGCCATGCCTTCGTAGGGCGTGTAGTCCACGTCGTGGTGCAGGGCGGCGTTGCGCACCGTGCGCTCGCCCTCGTCCCAGATCACCAGGTCGGCGTCGCTGCCGATGGCGATGGTGCCCTTGCGCGGGTGCAGGCCGTAGGCCTTGGCCGGGTTGGTGGACGTGAGCTCGACGAAGCGCTGCAGCGTGATGCGCCCGCCCAGCACGCCTTCCGAGTACAGCAGCGGCAGGCGCGTCTCGATGCCGGGGATGCCGTTGGGGATGTGCTGGAAGGCCACCTCTTCGCCGTTCGGCTTCTTGCCCTCGGTGCCGTCGTAGCGGAACGGCGCGTGGTCGGACGAGAACACGGTGAACAGGCCGTCGCTCAGGCCGTCCCAGATCACCTGCTGGTTCTGTTTGTCGCGCGGCGGTGGGCTGCAAACGCAGCGCGCGCCCTTGTAGCTGTCGTCGATGCCGAGGTCCTCGGCGGTGAGGAAGAGGTACTGCGGGCAGGTCTCGGCGAACACCTTGAGCCCCTGCGCGCGCGCCCAGCGGATCTGCTCCACCGCCTCGCGGCCCGAGACGTGCACGATGAGGATGGGCACGTCGATCAGCTCGGCCAGCGAGATCGCGCGGTGCGTGGCCTCGCGCTCCACCAGCATGGGCCGCGCGTGCGCATGAAAGCGCGGCGCGGTGCGGCCCGCCGCCTCCAGCCGGCGCGTGAGCCAGGCGATGCAGTCGGCGTTTTCGGCGTGGATCATGGCCATGGCGTCGTGGCGCCGCGCGACCTCGAGCACGTCCAGGATCTGGCCGTCGTCGAGCTTGAGGTCGTCGTAGGTCATGTAGATCTTGAACGAGGTGTAGCCCTCGCGGATCAGCTCGGGCAGCTCGCGGCCCAGCACCTCGGGCGTGGGGTCGCTCACGATCAGGTGGAAGGCGTGGTCGATGTGCGCGCGGCCCTCGGCGCGCGCGTGGTAGTCGTCCACCGCGGCGCGCAGCGACTGGCCCTTGACCTGCGCCGCGAAGGGAATGACGGTGGTGGTGCCGCCACAGGCCGCGGCGCGCGTGCCGCTGTCGAAGTCGTCGGCCATGCGCACCGGCGGCGCCATGGGCTGGTCGAGGTGGCAGTGCGCGTCCACGCCGCCCGGCGTGACCACGCGGCCCGCCGCGTCGATCTCGCGCGCGCCGGCGGCGAGCCCGTGGCCCAGTTGCTGAATCACGCCATCGCGTATGCCGATGTCGCTGACGAAGCTGTCCGAGGCCGTCGCCACGCGGGCGTTGCGGACCACGAGGTCGAAACTCGGGCGATCGCTCATGGCAGGGTCCTCCGTGCTGCGCGCTGCGGGGCTGAGCGCCTGGGGAACGGTCCGGCGGCGCTCATGGCTGGCGCCCGATCAGACTGGCCAGGCCGTCCTTCAGGCCCTGGTGGGCCTTGGCCGGCGGCGGCGACATCGCGCCGCTGCGCCGCGGCGTGTAGCCGGCGCGGCCCAGGGCCTCGGCCATGCGGATGGCGCTGCCCACGCCATCGATCAGGGGCACGGGCACGTCGGCGGCGATCTCGCGCGCCAGACCGGCCAGCGGCGCGCCGGCCAGGATGATGCTGTCGGCGCCGTCCTGCTCCACGCAGCTCAGGCACATCTCGCGCAGCACGTCGCGCGCTTCCTGCTGCACCGTGCCCACGCTGGCAAAGCCCTGCTTGAGCCCGCGGTAGCCGGTCATGCGCGAGGACAGGCCCAGCTGCTCCACGGTCTGCACGTACCAGGCGCCGATGCGCTGCGAGATGCCCACGATGGCGAAGCGCCCGCCGAGCAGGAAGGCCGCCGCCACCGCCGATTCGGTGAGCCCGACCACGGGAATGTCCAGCAGCTCCTTGGCCGCCGCCACGCCGGGGTCGCCGAAGGCGGCGATGACGGCCACGTCGTGATCCGCCTGCTGCTGCGCCAGCAGCTGCAGCGTGGCGTAGGCGCCCACGGCGGCCTCGCCCGGCGTTTCGATGTAGGCCACGCCGAAGGGCGCGGTGGCCATGGTGATGCGCGTGTCGGGCAGGGCCGCGCGGCGCGCCTCGTTGTGGATCAGCTCGGTGACGCTGAGGGAAATGTTGGGGTTGATGACGAGGATGTTCAAGCGTTTCTCCGGGGCTCGACTTGCGCGCGGGCCCGCTCCCACAAGGCGGCCGCCGCCTGTTGGGCGTCGGCCAGGATGCTGTCTTGGTCGACGCGCAGGGCGCGACCGCCTTCCACCACGATCTCGCCGTGCACCAGCACCATGGCCACGTCGCGGCCCTGGCCGGTGTGCACGAGGTTGCCCAGCGGGTTGATGTTGGGCACCAGGTGCGGGCGGCGCATGTCCACGCAGACCATGTCGGCCAGCTTGCCGGCCTCCAGGCTGCCCAGGTGCTCGCCCAGGCCCATGGCGTGCGCGCCGTTGTAGGTGGCCATGCGCAGCATGTCCGCCGGCTGCCAGCCGTCGTCGATGCCGCCGGTCTGTATGCGCCCGAGGTTGAGCGCCCAGCGCATGACCTCGATCATGTCGGCGTGCATGTTGTCGGTGGCCAGCGCCAGGCGGATGCCGGCGTCCTGCATGGCCCGCGTGGGCGCGATGCGCCCGCCGGTGGCGTTGCCCTTGGGCACGTGCGCGAGGTTCATGCGCGCCGCGCCGGCGCGGCGCATGTCCGACTCGCTCATGTACATGCCGTGCGCGGCGATCAGCGAGGGGCCGAGCAGGCCGGTGCGCTCCAGCAGCTCGCAGGGCGTGCAGCCATCGCGCTCCTGCACGCGCTGGTTCTCCATGCGGCTTTGCGACAGGTGCGTGGTGACCACGCCGCCGTGGCGCTCGCGGTGGTCGGCGACCCGCCGCAGCAGGCCCTGCGAGCAAGTGTCCGGCGCGTGCGGCGTGAGGTGCACGCCGGTGCGGCCCTCGGTCCCGCCGTGCCAGCGCGCGTGCAGGGCCAGGGCCTCGCCCAGGGTGCGCTCGCCGATGGCCTCGTCGTGCCGCCACTCGCCCAGGTGCACGCGGGAGAAGTCCACGTCGTGGATGCGCCCGCAGGCGTAGGCGCGCAGGCCCACGTCGGCCATCGCGGGCAGGGTCAGGTCGGCGTGCACGTAGCTGTCGTTGATGACGGTGGAGCCGAACATCAGGGCCTCCAGCGCGCCCAGGCGCGCCAGGGCCACGGCCTCGTCCGGCGTGACCTCATGGCCATGCGGCACCCCGGGCGTGTAGGCCGGCGCGAAGCCCATGTCCTCGGCCACGCCCCGCACCATGGTGAGGATGGTGTGGGTGTGCACGTTGACGAAGCCCGGCAGCACCAGGTGCCCGCGCAGGTCGATGGTCCGGCGCGCGTCCACGCGCGGCGCGTCGCCGGCCCGGGCCACGAAGGCGATGCGCGGGCCGGCGATGCCGATGACCGCGTTCTCGATGACCTCCAGCTGCGGGCGCGTGTGCACCACCGTGGCGCCGGTGATCAGCAGGTCCAGCCGGTCCATTGGGCCCGGCGCCGCCGGGCTGGATGCGTCCAGTGACATGGCCACCCCTTAGAAGCCCAGCGCGCGCGGCAGCGCCGTGACGATGGACGGAAAGGCCACGCACAGCAGCAGCATGCCGAACTGGAAGATCACGAAGGGCATGGACTCGCGGATGATCGCGCCCATGGGCACGCGGGTGATGCCGCTCATGACGAAGAACAGCACGCCCACCGGCGGCGTCATCATCCCGATCACCAGGTTGAACATGAACAGGAAGCCGAACCACAGCGGGTCCAGGCCGAAGGCGTCGGCGATCGGCACGAACAGCGGCACCAGCATGATGTAGGCCGCGTTCGACTCCATGAACATGCCCACCACCACCAGCAGCAGCATGGTCAGCAGCACGAACACCATGGGATCGGCGGTCATGCTTTTCACCCAGTCCGCCAACTGCTGCGGCACCATGTCCACGGTGAGCAGGAAGGTCACGGTGGCGGCGAGCGCGATCAGCGCGCCCACCATCGAGGCCGTGACGGCCGCACGGAACAGGCAACCCGGCAGGTCCGACAGTCTCAGCTTGCGCGTGACCAGCAGGCCCACCACGCCCGAGTAGATCACCGCGATGGCGGCGCCCTCGGTGGCCGTGAACACGCCGCCGATGATGCCGCCCACCACGATGATGGGCATGAACAGGATGATGTGCGCCTTGCGGAACTGCACCCAGGCGTTGCGCGCGTTGAAGGCCTCGCCCGTGGGCGGGTACTTGCGCCGCCAGGAGATGAAGCTGGCGATGCCGATGAAGCCCAGCGCCAGCAGCACGCCCGGCACGATGCCGGCCATGAACAGCCCGCCCACCGACACCGAGGAGCCGGCCATCAGGGCGTAGACGATCATGGCGTTGGACGGCGGAATCACCGGCCCGAGGTTGGCCGCCGAGGCGATCACCGCGCAGTTGAAGCTGTCCGGGTAGTGCTTGCGCAGCGCGGGCACCAGGGCGCTGCCCAAGGCGCTGGCCGAGGCCACGGCCGCGCCGCTGACCGAGGCGAGGATGGTGCCGGCGATGATGGTCACGTGGGCCAGGCCCCCGTGCACGCGCCCGACCAGGCTGTTGGCGAAGGCCACCAGCCGCTCCATCATGCCGGCCTTGACCATCAGCTCGCCGGCCAGCATGAACAGCGGGATGGCCATCAGCGGAAAGTTGTCCACCGCGTGCAGCATGCGCTGCGCCAGCATCACCAGCTCGAAGTCGGCGGCGTACAGGGCGGCCAGGGACGCGAAGCCCAGCGCGAACGCCAGGGGCATGCCCGCGAAAGCGAGCACGCAGAAGACGATGATCACGAGCCAGGTCATGACAACCTTCCTTCCCAGATGCGCGAACCCAGCCAGGCGTGCAGCACGAGGTGGATGAACGAATGGGCCGCGCAGATCAGCACGGCGACGTAGTAGATGCCGGCGGTGATGGGCAGGGTCGGCATGAGCTCCTGCCACTTGTCCAGCGTGGCCACCCAGGCGGCCCAGAAGATCGCCGCCATCAGCACCGCGCTGGCCACGCACACCACGCGGAACAGCCGTTCCTTGTTGCGCGGCGACAGGGCCATGAGCAGCAGGTCGATGCCGACGTGCACCGCGTACTTGATGCCGTGCGGGATCGCCAGAAAGATGACCCAGACGAAGAACAGGCGCGAGACCTCGTCGGCCGAGTCGATGGACGAGCTCAGCACGTAGCGCCAGAACACCTGCAGGGACACCATCAGCGTCATGGCGGCCATGGCCAGCACGATCGCCACCATGGACACGCGGTCGAGGGCCTCGACCCAGCGCCGGATGGCGGGCCAGATCGGGGGCAGTCCGTTGTCGCCGGGCGGCGGGGCCGCCTCGGCGGCGCTCGCGCCCTGCGTCACTTGTTCGCCTCGGTGACGACGGCTTCGATCAGCTTGGGATCGATGCGCTTCTTGAGCGACTCCACCACGCCTGCGGTGCTGCGGCGGAAGTCGGCGCGGCCCTGCGGGGTGATCGGCGTGAAGGTCATGCCGGCCTTCACCAGCTGCTGGCGCCAGCGCTCATCCTCGCGGGCGGCTTCCGCGCGCTGCCAGGTCATGGCCTCTTTCATGGAGGCCATGACCGCCTCCTGCTGCGGCTTGCTCAGGCGCTCGAACAGGCGCTTGTTGGCGGCCGCGTTGATGAAGTCGTAGAAGTGGCCGGTGTCGGACAGGTGCTTCTGCACCTCGTTGAAGCGGCGGCTGGCGATGATGTTGTAGGGGTTCTCGTGGCCGTCGAGCACGCCCTGCTGCATGGCCGAGTAGACCTCCTTCACGTCCATGGCGACCGGGTTGGCGCCCAGCGCGCGGAAGGTGTCCAGGTGCACTTCGTTGGGCTGCAGGCGGATCTTCAGGCCTTTGAAGTCGGCCGAGGAGGTGATGGGTCGCACGTTGTTCGTCACGTGGCGAAAGCCCAGCTCGCCATAGCCCAGGCTGATGAAGCCCTTCTGCGCCATGCGCTCGTCGAACAGCTTGCCGACCGGGCCGTCCATGACGCGGAAGGCGGCCTCGCGCGAGCTGAACAGGAAGGGCAGGCTGACGGCCTCGTACTCCGGCACGATGCGGGTGAAGTAGGCGATGGAGGTGACGATGGCGAACACCGTGCCGGAGCGCACCTGGTCGACGTTCTCGGCCGCGCCGCCGAGCTGCATGTTGGGGAACAGGTCGACCTGGAGCTCGCCCTTGGTGCGCGCCTCCACCTCCTTCTTGAAGATCTCCATCACCTTGGTGGCCGTGTGGTCCGCGGGGAAGTTGCCCGCCACGCGCAGCCGCTGCTGGGCCATGGAGGGGGCGTGAAGGCCCACGAGGGTCAGGGCGGCGACGGCCGAGAGAACAAGGGATCGGCGAAACTTCATGGCAATTCCTTCGCTGGGGTCAGCGGATGGGTTACAGGGGATGACGACCTGGAAAATGCAAGAACCGTGCAAGTGCATTATCTTTTCGACTATTCCCCTGTCAACAGGGTATTTACGCACTCAATTGGTGCTCATACGACTGAATTTGCCTTAACCTCGCACCAAGATAATTCACTTTTGGCCGATTCGGCCAGGTTTGCATTCAAATGGGGAAGGCCTTGGACAAGCCGCTGACTGGGTCCCTGCAAGACACCGCCCCCGCGCCGGGCGCGGAAGAGCCGCCCGGCGCGGAGGAACGGCGCCGGCGTGGCGTGCACGCCGACGTCTGCGGGCACATCCGCAACCTGATCGTGCACGGCGAGCTCGCCTCGGGCGAGCGCATCAACGAGGTGGGGCTCAGCGAGGCCCTGGGCGTGTCGCGCACGCCCATCCGAGAGGCCTTGAAGGTGCTGGCGGCCGAGGGCCTGGTCGAGTTGCTGCCCAACCGGGGCTCGCGCGTGACCACGCCCTCGACGGACGAGATCGTCAACCTGTTCGCGGTGATCGCGGCCCTGGAGCGCCTGGCGGTGGAGACGGTGACGCTGCAGGCCTCGGCGCCGGCCCTGGCCCGGCTGCGCGCGCTGCACGACGAGATGCTGCGGCACCACGCCGAGGGCGACCGCGACCGCTACTTCGAGCTCAACCACCGCATCCATGAAACCATCATCGAGATGGCGGACAACCCGCAGCTCAGCCGCACGCACGCCGACCTGATGACACGCGCCCGGCGCCCGCGCTTCATCGCCATCACCACCGACGGGCGCTGGGACGAGTCGGTGAAGGAGCACGAGCTGGTGATGTCGGCCATGGAGCTGCGCGACGCGCGCTTCGCTGGCGAGATCCTGTTCCGCCACGTGCTCAAGACGGGCACCGCCTACACCCAGTCGCTGGCCGCCGCGCGCGCGGCCTGAGCCCGCGGCGGCGCACCCGTTCAGGCCGGCGCCGCCGCCGCGTGCCTCACCGCGCGCCAGGCGAACACCAGCGCCGGCCCCAGGGTGACGCCCGGCCCGGGGTAGCGCCCGCGCATGATGGACCCCATGTCGGCGCCGCAGGCGTACAGGCCATCGATCGCCTGGCCATCGGGCCGCAGCACCCGGGCGTCGGCGTCGGTGCTCAGGCCCACGCTCATGCCGGCGTCGCCCGGCCACACGCTCACCGCGTAGAACGGCGCGGTGGCGATCGGGCCCAGGCAGGGGTTGGGGCCGTGGTCCGGGTCGCCGTTGAAGCGGTTGAGCCCGCTCGTGCCCTTGCCGAACTCCTCGTCGACTCCCGTGGCCGCGAAGCGGTTGTGGCGCGCCACCGTGGCCTGCAGACCCTCGGCGTCCACGCCGAGCTGCGCCGCCAGCGCGGCCAGGGTCGGCGCGCGGCGCAGGTAGCCGTCGCGCACGAATGGGCCCAGCCGCCAGGCACCGGGGCGCACCAGGCCCAGGCCGTAGCGGCGCAGAAAGCGGGCGTCGCAGATCAGGTGCGCGGGCACGGCCGACGCGTCCTGCATGGCCAGCACGAAGTCGTGGTACGAGTCGCCCTCGTTGACGAAGCGCCGGCCGCGCGCGTCGACGGCGATCAGGCCCGGCTTGGCGCGGTCCAGCGCGAAGTGCGGGAAGCGCTGCGGCGCGCCGTCCGCGCCCTGCCGCACCGACACCGGCGCCCAGAAGGCCGGCGCGCGGTGCCCGGTCTCATCGACCGCGGCGCCCACGGCCTGTGCCAGCCGCAGGCCGTCGCCGGTGTTGCCCTCGGCCATCAGCGAATGCGTGTGCGCGGGCTGGGGCAGGAGGCGCTGGCGCCAGTCGGGCGCGTGCCCGAAGCCGCCGCAGGCCAGCACCACGCCGCGGCGCGCGCGCACGCGGCGCTCGCGGCCGCCGTGCGTCAGCGTGGCGCCGGTCACGGCGCCGCCTTCCTGGTGCAGCGCGCGCACGTCCACGCCGGTGAGCGGGTCCACGCCGCGCTGGCGCAGGCTGTGCAGCAGGCGCGCGATGAGCGCATTGCCCATCACCAGCCGCGTGCCGCGCGGGTGGCTCAGGCGGTCGCGCGCGTGCCGGGCCAGCAGGGCCAGCACATGGCGCAGCGCGCGCCAGGAGGCGAACGGGCGCAGCAGCGGCGCGACGTCGTCCTTGCTGACCGACAGGCCCCCCAGCACCATCATGTGGCGCAGGGGCGGGCGCAGCCGCGCGAAGTCGGCGCCCAGCAGGCGCCCGTCGAAGGGGCGCGCCACCAGGGCCCGCCCGCCGATGGCCGCGCCGGCATGCCGGTCGTGGTAGTCGGGGTGGCGCGCGGCGGGCGCGAACACCACGTCGGAATGCCGCTCCAGGTAGTCCAGCACGCGCGGGCCGGTGGCGAGGAAGGCCTCGCGCAGGTCGGCCCCGCTGTCGGTGTCGATCTCGGCCGCCAGGTAGCGGCGCGCGCCCTCCAGCGGGTCGGCCAGGCCGGCGCGCTGGCTCTGGCTGCTGCCCGGCACCCACACCGTGCCGGCCGAACTGGCCGCCGTGCCACCCAGCTGACCGGTCTTCTCGCACACCAGCACGCTCAGGCCTTCGATGGCCGCCACCAGCGCGGCCGTCAGCCCCGCCACGCCGCCGCCGATGACCAGCAGGTCGACCTCGTCAGTGTCCATGCGCCAGCCCGCTCACCGGCGGGCGCCGGTGGAACCAGGGGCGGGCCGCTTCGAGCTGCGCGCACAGGCGCAGCAGCAGGCCCTCTTCGCCGTAGCGCGCCGCGAACTGGCAGCCGATCGGCAGCCCCTGCGGCGTCCAGTGCAGCGGCACCGAGGCGGCCGGCTGGCCGGTGACGTTGAAGGGGTAGGTGAAGGGCAGGTAGGCGGCCAGCCGGTCCATCCAGGCGCGCACGTCGCTGGAGCGGATGTCGAACCAGCCCAGCGGGCGCGGCGTCTGCGCCAGCGTGGGTGTGAGCCAGATGTCGTGGCGCTCGAAGAAACCGGCGATGCGCCGCGCCTGGCGGTGCAGCGCGTGCAGGTTGAGGATGTAGTCGCTCGCGCTCACGCCGCGCCCGGCCTCGGCCAGCGCGTAGGTCAGCGGCTCCACCAGCTCGCGGTCGGGCAATGCGCCGCCGGTGGCGCGCGCGATGTTGGCCATGGTGTTGGTGGCGAACACCATTTCGAAGCCGCGCTCCAGCGCGGGGGCGTCGAAGTCGGGCGAGGCCTCTTCCACGTGGTGGCCCAGCTGCTCGCACAGGCGCGCGGCGTCTTCCACCGCCGCCACGCAGGCCGGGTCCACGGGCACGCCGGTGGGCGCGGTCCGGGCGAAGGCGATGCGCAGGCGCCCGGGCGCGCGGCCCACTTCGTCGAGGTAGGGCCGCTCGGGCGGCGGCGCCTGGTAGGGGTCGCCCGGCATCGGCCCGGCCAGGGCGTCGAGCAGGGCCGCGCTGTCGCGCACGCTGCGGCTCACCACGTGCTGGTGGGCCAGGCCGCTCAGGCCCTCGCCGCCTTCGGGCCCGGCGCTGATGCGCGCGCGCGTGGGCTTGAGGCCGAACAGACCGCAGCACGAGGCCGGGATGCGGATGGAGCCGCCGCCGTCGGTGGCGTGGGCCGCCGGCACCATGCCCGAGGCCACGGCCGCCGCCGCGCCGCCGCTGGAGCCGCCGGGCGTGAGCGCGGTGTCCCAGGGGTTGCGGGTGACGCCGTAGAGCAGCGACTCGGTGGCCGGCGACAGGCCGAACTCCGGCGAGTTGGTCTTGCCCACGATCACCAGCCCCGCGCGGCGCATGCGGGCCACGATCTCGCTGTCGGCCGCCGGCATCTGGCGCGCGAACAGGCGCGAGGACGCGGTGGTGGCGGCCCCGGCCACCGAGGCCACCAGCTCCTTCACCAGGAAGGGCACGCCCTGGAAGGGACCGGGCGGCAGGCCGCGCGCGACCTCGGCGCGCGCCGCGTCGTGCAGCGGCGTGACCACGGCGTTGAGCCGCGGGTTGTGGCGCTGAATGCGCGCGAGCGCGGCGTCCAGCAGTTCCTGCGGCGCCACCTCGCCCCGGCGCACCAGCGCGGCCAGGCCCAGGCCGTCGTGTTCTTCGTAGCGGTCGATGCTCACGGGGCACACCTCCATGCGGCGCAGGGCGGGGCCGAGCCCCGGGGGAACGGTGCGGCGGGGCTCATGCGTGCTCCGGCGCGGCGGGGGGCCAGTCGGCGCGCGCCATGGGCGCGGTGCCGTCCAGCACGGGGTCCACGGCGGAGCCGAAGCCCGCGGCCGCCAGCGAGCCCAGGGCCAGTTGCCCGCGCCGAATGCGCAGGCGCACGTGGCCGTTCTGCTCGTGGTACAGGTCCGGGTGCGCGGCGCCATAGGCCTGGGCCTCGGCCGGCGGGCGGCCGTTGAAGCCGTCGATGAAGTGGTGCGCGTTGCGCTCCACGTGCGCGATGCCCAGCAGGCTGACCAGCGCCAGGTCCTGCTGCACGGAGATGCCGGGCTGCGTGGTCAGGTCCTCGGCCGACATGAAGTACACCGGCCGGCCCTCGGCCCGGTTCCACACCTGGCAGCGCGCCAGGTTCAGCACCGACTTGTAGAAGCCCTTGCAGGCCTTGGACGAGACGCCGGTGTAGCCCAGGGCGCGCGCGCGTGCAAAGGCGTCGAGGTCGCCGTCGGACTCGTCGATGATGACCGGCTTGTGGCGCGCCAGCGCCGCCACCGGCTGGGCCAGCGCCACCTGGCGCCGGATGGGCTGCTCGATCAGCAGCGTGGCCTCGCACAGGCGGCGCAGCGCGGGATCGGCCGCCATGCGCCGCCACAGATCGGCGATGGCCTCGGCGTCGCCGTACTGCTCGTTGCCGTCCAGGGTCGCGAAATAGGGTTCATCCAGGCGATCGAGCACCGAGGCGACGCGGCGCAGGCGCTCCAGGTCGGCCTCGGCCTGGCCCGAAACCTTGAGCTTGAAGTAGCGGTTGCCGTAGGTGGCCACCACCTCTTCCAGGGTTTCGGGCAGGCCGTCGTTGACGCGCGCGCCGCTCGCCTGGTCGGCCGCCACGATGGGGTCGAGCAGGCCGACGGTGTGCCGCACCGCCAGCGTGTGCAGCGGTTCCAGGCCGCGCAGGAAGGTCGCGAACTCGAAGCCCTTGAGGTCGGGCGCGATGGCGTGCGCGCGCAGGCCGGGCCGGTTGTGCCGCATGGCCTGCCAGAAGCTCAGGCCCTCGATGCGGCAGAGCGCGTCGAGCACGGCGCGGTCCAGCAGGGCCGGGCCGTAGCTGGTAACCAACGGGTTCAGGCCGATGGCGGCGCCGGCGTCCAGCAGCGGGCGGTAGTGCTCGGCGTACAGGTCGAAGGCGCTGAGCGCGGGCGCCGCGAGGTAGGCGTCTTCGCACAGCTCCAAGGCCTTGCGCAGCTGGTCGAGGTTCTGCGCGTCGCTCAGCGCGGGGTTCTTGTCGAACCACTTGGCGCCCAGGGCCTCGGCGGCGTAGCCCGTGCCCTCGCGCCCGTCCTCGTGGCGCACGCGCACGCGCACGATGGCCTGGCGGCCCTCGGTCACGGTGATGACGCCGAAGCGAAACGGCAGGCGCAGCCGGTAGGGCGACTCGAAGCGCTCGACGGACAGCACGTTCAGGCGGGGGGCGG
This sequence comes from Hydrogenophaga sp. YM1, assembly GCF_016903055.1. Classification (NCBI taxonomy): domain Bacteria; kingdom Pseudomonadati; phylum Pseudomonadota; class Betaproteobacteria; order Burkholderiales; family Comamonadaceae; genus Hydrogenophaga; species Hydrogenophaga sp. YM1. Next base: position 39,005 of record NZ_CP070223.1, read on the forward strand.
GCGTGTCGTTCATTCAGTCCAGGGCCTCCAGCAGGCCGCGCAGGTAGCCGATGGCGCGCGCGGCGGCGGCCGGGCCATCGGGGTGGTGGTCGAAGGGCTCCACGGCCAGCCAGCCGGCGTAGCCGTGCCGGCGCAGTGCGCGAAGGATGTCGGCGAAGCCCAGCGCGCCCTGGCCGGGGCCGCGCCCGTTCGGGTCGTTCACCTGCACGTGGGCCAGCAGGCCGCTGGGCAGCCAGCGCGCCAGCAGCCCGTGCACCGGCTCGGCCTCGGCGCGCGCGGCGGCGCAGCAGTCGAGCATGGTGCGCAGCGCGGGCCGGTCGATGGCGCGCACGAGGGTGGCGGCTTCGGCCAGGGTGTGGATGAAGTCGGCCTCCGGCGGCGCCAGGGGCTCGATGCAGTAGGTGACGCCCGCCGCCTGCGCGTGCTCCGCCACCGCGGCGAAGACCTCGGCGGCGCGCTCGCGCGCGCCGGCTGCGTCGCCCGGCGTCAGGCGCCGCTGCGCGGGCGAGCCGTGCACCAGCACCTCGCCGCCGAGTTCGGCGCAGAGATCGACCAGGCCGCGCAGCACCTGCAGCGTGCGCGCGCGCACGGCGGCGTCGGGCGAGGTGATGGACAGGCCCTCGGGCTGGCGCAGCAGCCAGTGCAGGCCCGAGACCCGGATGCCCGCGTCGCTGGCGGCGCGGCGCAGGGCGGTGCGTTCGCTGGCCGGCAGGCGCCACGCGGCCTCGCCCAGCGTGAACGGCGCCAGCTCCAGCCCCTGGTAACCCACGGCCGCGGCCCACTCGCACTGGCGCGCGAAGGGCCAGGGCGCGAGGACCTCGTTGCACAGGGCAAGGCGCACGGGGCCGGTCCTTCAGCGCCGCGCGCGGCTCACCACTGCGGGCCGGCCCGGGTCTCGCGCCGGCCGGTGGCGCCCGAGAGTTCGGTGTAGAGCTCGAAGGACAGGCGGCCGAGCGCCGGGTCGGCCCGCGTCTCGGCGGTGCGCGGGCGCGCAATGTCCACCGCGCGGATGTTGGCCACGCGGCCGGGGCGCGGCGACATGACGACCACGCGGTCGGCGAGGAACACCGCCTCGGGGATGGAGTGGGTGACGAAGACGATGGTCTTGCGCGCGCCGCCGCCGGCGCTTTCGCCCCAGATGCGCAGCAGCTCGATGTTCATCTCGTCGCGCGTCATGGCGTCCAGGGCGCCGAAGGGCTCGTCCATCAGCAGGATGGGCGGGTCCATGATGAGGGCGCGGCACAGCGAGGCGCGCTGCTGCATGCCGCCGGAGAGCTCGCCCGGGCGCTTGTCGGCGAAGTCGCCCAGGCCAACCATCTTGAGCAGCGCGTGGGCGCGCTCGCGGTACTGCGCGGGGTTGCCGCCGGACAGCTCCACCGGCAGCAGCACGTTGTCCAGCACCGTGCGCCACTTGAGCAGCAGCGCGGCCTGGAACACCATGCCCACCTGCGGGATGGGCTTGTCCACCGGCACGCCGTCCACCACGATGCGCCCGCTGGTCACCGGGCGCAGGCCGGCGATGGCGCGCATCAGCGTGGACTTGCCGCAGCCGCTGGGGCCCACGAGGGCGACGAACTCGCCCTCGTGGATGCGCAGGGAGATGTCGCGCAGGGCTTCCACCGGGCCGCTGTCGGCCTGGTAGACCATGCCCGCCTGGTCGACTTCGATGAGGACCCGTGCGTTCACTGCGCTCACTTGACCGCCAGCGGCATCGCCACCTTGGTGAAGAAGGCGGGGTTGAACACGTCCTTGCAGTCCACCTTCTTCGGCAGGCCCATGTAGGTGTTCACGATGTCGGTGGACGCGCACATCTTCTTCTCGTCGATCCAGCCGATGCCGTTGTCGGCGTAGTTCTTGGTGCGCATCAGGTCGAAGCCCATCTGCATGTTGGCCTCGATGATGGCCACGTCGATCTCGGGCACGCGCTTCTTGAAGATGGCCAGGGCCTCCTTGGGGTTGGCCATCACGTCGCGCCAGCCCATGTAGGAGGCCTCGAGGAAGGCCTTGAGCTGCTGCGGCTTCTCGGCCATGGTCTTCTCGCCCGCGATGATGGACATGGCGTAGAGGTCGAAGCCGTAGTCGGCCCATTGCAGGCGCACGGCCTTGCCCGGGCCCATGGCCTTGTCGTAGAAGGGCTGGCCGGTGGTGTAGTCGGCCACGCCGTCCACCCGCTTCTCGGCGATGGAAGCCACCTTGGCGGTGGGCTCGATGTTGACCCAGGTCACCTTGGCCGGGTCGATCTGGTTCAGGCGCGCGAAGGCGGGAAAGGCCAGGCGCTGGCTGTCGCCGGCGGGCGCGGCCACGGTCTTGCCTTCCAGGTCCTTGGGCTTGAGCAGCGGCTTGTCGGCGTGGCTAAAGAAGGTCATGGGCGTCTTGTCGAACACCATGCCGACCATCTTCACGCGCGCGCCGCGCGAGTTGGCCGAGATCACCGGCACCGCGTCGGCCAGGCCGGCGTCGGCGCGGCCGGTGTCGACCTTGGCGATGGAGTCGCCCGAGCCCTTGGAGTTTTCCAGCGTCACGTCCAGGCCGCGCTGGGCGTAGTAGCCCTTGTCGAGCGCCACCCAGTAGGCGGCGTGGTCGCCCACGGCGAACCAGTTGAGGGCGAAGGTGAACTTTTCCTTCGCCTGCGCGCTGGCCGCGGTGGGCAGCAGCGCGAGCAGCGCCGCGCAGACGGCGGCGAGGGGGGCGGCGATCCGGGTGGTCATGGTGTGTTCCTTTCGGAGGACGGGGTGGGGGGCGGACGGGGATCTGAACAGTGGGATGCGCTCAGCGCGGCGCCTCTTCGGCCCAGGGCGCGAGCAGGCGCGACAGCAGGGCCACCAGGCCATACAGCAGCAGGCCCAGCACGGAGATCCACACCAGCGCGGCGAAGGCGGCCGGCGTGTTCATGCTGCTTTGCGTGGTGATGATCACGTAGCCCAGGCCCTTCTGCGAGGCCACGAACTCGCCCACCACGGCGCCCACCACCGCCGAGGTGGCGGTGACCTTGAGCGCGCTCAGGATGTAGGGGTAGGCGTTGGGGATGCGGATCTTCAGGAACACCTTCCACTTGGGCGCGCTGAACACGCGGCCCAGGTCCACCAGGTCCTGGTCGATCTGGGTCAGGCCCACGGCGGTGTTGATGACCACCGGGAAGAAGCCGATGAGCGCGCCGATCAGCATGTTGGGCAGGATGCCGTAGCCCAGCCACATGAGGAACAGCGGCGCGATCGCCACCTTGGGCAGGGTGTTCACGAACACCAGGAAAGGCGTGAGCGCGCGCGAGATGCCCTGCGACCACGCGATGGCCATGCCCAGCGCCACGCCGGCCACGCCGGCCAGCAGGAAGGCGCCGAGGATCTCCACGCCCGTGATCCAGGCGTGGCTGAGCCAGGGGATCTCGTCGCTGAGCATGGACTGCCACACGGCGTACGGACCGGGCAGCAGGTACTCGCGGATGCCGAACACCGACACCGCCAGTTGCCACAGCAGGATGAAGCCCGCGAACAGGCCGATGGCGGGCAGGTAGTGAAGGGTCCAGCGCAGGGCCTTGTTCTGGTTCATGGGTGCTCCTGTGGGCGCGGCCGTCACGCGAGCCAGCGGCTCAGCCCCTGGGCCACGAAGGCGTCGTCGGCCAGGTCGGCGTGCTGGGCGCAGACGCGGTCGATGGCTTCCTTCTGCCCGGGGCTTAGGCCTTCGTTGGGGTCCAGGCACCAGATGCCTTCGAGCAGGCCCTGGCGGCGCAGCACCTCGTGGCAGCCGGCGATGCAGCCGTGGAAGTTGTTGGCAACGTCGAAGAAAGCGCTGTTGCAGTCGGTGACGCGGCTGTCCAGTGCCAGCATCTCGGCCGAGACCGCCGGCTCGCGCGCCGCCGCCTGGCATTGCTCGAGCAAACGCACCGCGCCCGAGGTCCAGACCGACCAGTGGCCGAGCAGGCCGCCGCGAAAGCGCACGGTCACCGGCTGACCGTCGCGCATGACGGTGAAGGGCGTGAGCAGGTCCAGCACGATGTGGTCGTCGTTGCCGGTGTAGAGCGTCACGCGGTCTTCGGCGCGCGCCTCGACCAGGCCACGCACCACGTCGAGCGTGCGGTAGCGGTGGAAGGGCGCGACCTTGATCGCCACCACGTTGGGGATGGCGGCGAAGCGCGCCCAGAAGGCGGCGCTCAGGTCCATGCCGCCCACGGCGGGCTGGAGGTAGAAGCCCACCAGCGGGATCTCCTGCGCCACGGCCTCGCAGTGGGCGATCAGGGCGTCCTCGCTCTGGCCCTTCATGGCGGCCAGGCTCAGCAGGCCGGCGTTGTAGCCCAGGCCCAGGGCCAGGCGGGCTTCGGCCACGGCCTGTTCGGTGCGGCCGCAGACGCCGGCCACCATGGCCAGCGGGCGGCTGGCCGGCACCCAGGCGCGCGCGGTGTCTATCGCCAGGCGCAGCACCTCCTCGAACAGGCCGACCTCGCGGATCGCGAACTGCGTGGTGTGCACGCCCACGGCCAGGCCGCCCGCGCCGGCGTCGAGGTAGTAGCGGCTGAGCGCGCGCTGGCGGCGCACGTCGAGCTGGCGTTGCGCGTTCAGCGCCAGCGGGTGGGCCGGGATGGCCAGGCCGCGCTGCAGCAGCGCCCGGGTGTGTTGGACTTGGGTGGCGCTCAGGCTCACTGGGTAACCTCCGTGCGGTGCACTGCGGGGCGAGCCCCTTCGGGCGGTCGGGTGGGGCTCATGGGACTCAACCAAATTCGGGGCCGGCGACGACGAACAGCCGCGGGTGGACGGCGGCGATGGGGGCGGCGCCGAGCGCCATGCGCGCGAAGCCGCGCTGGCGGACGAAGCCGTTGTGCTGCAGCCAGGCCGTCAGCGCGATCCAGCGCTCGGGCACGTCGAGGAACACGGGGCCGCGCAGATCGGCCAGCGCGCGCCGCAGCAGCGACAGGGCCAAGGCCTCGTCGGGCGCCACCAGCGGCCCCAGCTGCGTGGCGCGCAGGCCCTGACGGGCCAGCACGAAGCCATGGCCGTCCGGCTCGACCCAGGCGCGCGTACCGGGGCGGCGCAGAAAGTCGATCAGCAGCGCGCCGCGGTCGCAGCCATTGGCCAGCGCATCGAGCCGCGCGATGGTGATCGCGTCGGCCAGGCCGGTGCCGGGCGCCGGCGGCGCGGCCGCCAGCACGCCTTCCCAGCGCGCCAGCGCGAAGCCGGCCTCGAAGCCCAGGCGCGCGTAGGCCGGTTGACCGGCCGGCGTGGCGTCCAGCACCGGCGTCGCGTCCAGCGCGCGCAGGTGGGCGATGCCGTGCTGCACGAGCTGGGTGGCCAGGCCCTGGTGGCGCCACTCGGGCGCGACCAGCACCATGGAGATCCAGCCCAGGCCGCCGGCGTAGGGCAGCGCGGCCGCGGTGGCGACCAGGCGGTTCGCCTCGTTCTCGCGCAGGCCAAAAACCCGGCCCTGGCGCACGAACAGGCGCCAGTCCTCGGCGGTCTGGTTCCAGCCCGCCGCCTCCGACAAGGCCAGGCCATCCGGCGCGTCGGCCGGGCCCAGCACGACCAGGGTCAGGGCCTCAGAAGGCGCCATCCCTGACCTCGAACTTGGTCGGCTTGTTGAAGGCGGGCTGTTCGCGCTTCACCCAGTCGGCCACCCAGTCGAGCATGGCGCCCAGCGGCACCAGCGGGTAGCCGAACAGGCGGCAGGCCAGCGTGGTGTCCGACAGCAGGGCGGTGCTCGCCTCCTGGCCGACCACGCGGGCCGGCACGCCCAGGCGCGCCGCGAACTCGTCCACCAGCCAGCGCACCGACAAGGTCTCGGGCCCGGTGCAGTTGATCGGCGTGGCCGGCACCGTGCAGTGGCGCAGGGACCGCAGCACCTGCGCGTTGGCGTCGCCCTGCCAGATCACGTTCACGTGGCCCATGGTCACGTCCACGGCCTCGCCGCGGTGGACCTTGGAGGCGATGTCGTACAGCACGCCGTAGCGCATGTCGATGGCGTAGTTCAGGCGGAACAGGCGCCCGGGCGAGCCGTGCTGGGCCGAGAAGTACTCGAACATGCGCTCGCGCCCGATGCAGGACTGCGCGTACTCGCCCAGGGGCGCGGGCGGCGTCTTCTCGCTGGCGCCCTGGCGCCCCACGGTGGTGAGCGGGTAGATGTTGCCGGTGGAAAACCCCACGATGCGCGCGCCGCGGAAGGTGTCGGCCACCAGGGCCGGCACGTGCGTGTTCATGGCCCAGGTCAGGGCCTGGTTGTCCTTGGCCCCGAACTTGTGGCCGGCCGCGAAGACGATGTTGGGCACGCGCGGCAGGGCCTCGATGGCGGCGCGGTCCAGCAGGTTGGCGGTGATGGTCTCGATGCCCCAGGCCTCCAGGCGCTGGCGCACCTCGGGGTCGCTGAAGCGCGCCACGCCGATCACGCGCTTGTGCGGCGCGGCGTTCTTGGCCAGGCGCGCGAGCGTGGGGCCCATCTTGCCGGCCACGCCCAGGATCATGAGGTCGCCGTCCACCTGCGCGAGGTCGTCGATCAGGGCCTGGCTGGGCCGCGACAGGAACTCCTCCAACGCCTCGACCGACTCGAAGCGCTCGGGCAGCTGCGCCGGGTCCAGCAGCGCGACACGGTGCTGGGGCGTTCCCCCGGATGGCTGGCTGTGCATGGAATCGCCCTTTCTCAAACTCGATGGAATGAGCATATGGGCGCGTTCCGGCGGCGTCAACCGTTTGGTTGAAATCGGGGATTGGGGTATGCGAGCATGGACGCCCGCCCCCGGCGGTGGCCTGACGGATCAGACGCGCAGGCCGGCCATGGCGAAGGCCACGACGTGCGCGCGGTAGGCGCTGACCGCGGCCGCCGACTGCAGCTCGCGATCGAAGATCGAGGCCAGGGTGAGGCGGTTGGAGAAGAAGAAGTACGACATGCCCGCGACCGAGATGTACAGCTCCACCGGATCGATGCCGCGGCGAAACACCTTGGCCCGGATGCCGCGCGCCAGGGTCTTGGCGATCAGCTCGATCAGCGGCGAGTTGGTGTCGCGGATGGCGCTGGAGTCGCGCACGTGCGGCGCGCCCTGCGCGTTCTCGTGGTTGAGCAGGCCGATGAAGTCGGGGTGCTGCGCGAGGTAGTCGAAGGAGAAGCCGATGAGCGCGGCCATGGCCTCCTCGGGCTTCATGTCGCCCAGGTTCAGGCTGCGCTCCTGCGTCCGGATCTCGGTGTAGACCACCTCCAGCGCCGTGCGGTACAGGTCTTCCTTGCTGCCGAAGTAGTAGTAGATGAGCTGCTTGTTGACGCCGGCGCGCGCCGCGATCTCGTTGACGCGCGCGCCCGTCAGGCCCTTGGCGGAAAACTCCGCGCGGGCCGCCGCGAGGATGGCCGCGCGGGCCGCGCTGCTGTCGGCGTCGGGGTGGCTGGGGGCGGCGGCGCGGCGTGGGGCGGGCATCGTGGTCGGCGGCGGTGCGGGTGCGGTGCGCCGGATTATCGGCCGGGCCTTTTGCGCAGCGGGCGCGGCGTGTGCGGGCCCGCCGCGCCCGCTCAGCGCTGCGGGCCGAGCCGGTGCGTGAACGCCACCACCAGCGCGCTCACCAGGAAGAAGGCCTGCAGCTCCAGGCGCCAGCCGCCGCTGCTGGCCAGGCCCAGGAAGTGGCCCGAATGCACCAGCACCAGCGCCACCACCATGTTGATGGCCACCACCAGCGCGGCCGGCACCACCCAGAAACCCACCAGCAGCATCAGCGGCGCCACCACCTCGCCCAGGTACACCGCGTAGCCCAGGAAGCCCGGCAGCCCATGCGCGCTGACCATGCCCACGATGCCCGAGACACCGCCCGTGATCTTGGCCCAGCCATGGAACAGCATGAGGATGGCCAGGGTCCAGCGCAGCAGCAGCACACCGAAGCGCGGTTGATCGAAGAGGGCGTTGAGAGCGTTCATGAAACCTGAGAGCGGAAAAGGGAGAGACCGTCGGAAGTGACGAGGGGGCAGAGCATGCCACGGCCGAACGGTTCCCCGACCGCCGCGCTCGGCGACACCACCCTTTGCGTGACAGGCCCGCCGGCGCCGCCTCAGCTGGCGGCTGGCACCACCGCGCCCTGGCGGTCCACGGCCAGGCTCTTGTAGGCCTGCGCGTAGTGCTGGCGCATGTGCACCAGGTCCTTGAGGTAGCTGCGGCCCAGGGTCAGCTTGTCCGCCTCGCTGATGAGCTTGCCCGCGAGCTGGAAGAACTTGCGCTCCTCCTCGCGCAGGTGGTGGTGCACCTTGTCGCTCAGCCGCTTGGCCGTCGCCAGCCAGGCCGCGGTGCCTTTGTCGGGCACGCTCAGGTCCTCGCACAGCTCTTCGATGGTGTGGTGCTCGGCCAGGGCGTGGCGCGAGGCGCTGAGGCCGGGGTTGGTCATCAGCATCGGCACGTACAGGAAACGTTCCTCGGCCGCGGCGTGGGCCTCCAGCTCGACCTTCAATGTGAGGAAGACCGTGTCGCGGTCCTGGGGTTTGATGCGCACGAGCCGGCGGCACAGGCGGCGCTGCAGGTCGTGGCTCTGGCGCAGGGCGTCGAAGAGGGTCATGGAGGCCATGGAGCGGTGTTTGTGACAAAAGGGTTCCGTGTGACTTGATCGTCTCCACGCGACAGTCGCCCGTGCGTCGGACAGGTCCGACCCCGCCGTCGGCCCGCGCGCCGTGACGGCGTGCGCCGATTCCGACATCATTCGCGCCATGGACGACGCTTCCCAGATTCACATACCCGAGAGCTTCATTCGCCTGCAGACGCGCCCGGGCCAGCGGCCCGCCCCGCTGGCCCAGCACATCGCCCGCCGCTTCGAGGTCTGCGACGACATGGCCAACGCCCTCGTCACGCGCGCCCAGGAGGTTCAGTTCAAGCTCGGCATCACCGAGCCCGACGTGATCGACAAGGTGCTGGAGGGCCTGCTCGAACTGGCGGGCGAAGAGCCCGACAGCGTGCTTTCGCCCCCCGAAGCCCGCTGGGTGGTGTGCCACATGGCCGAGCAGCTGGGCTGGACTGAGCACCTGAGCCCCGAACTGCGGGCCATGGCCGGCGGGCTGCTGCAGTAAGCCGCCTCAGCCGATCAGCGCACAGCTTCGTCCGCATTCCGGCAGCGTGAGCAGGTGGTCGGTCCAGCCGTCCGCCCGCCGCGTGCGCAGGTAGGGCGTGTGCCCCGGCTCGCGCACCACCGCGAGGCGCAGGCGCTCGCCCGTCTTTCGGTCGAGCAGGTAGTACCCCTCGGTCCCCGACTCGATGCGCCGGACCATGGATTCGAGCGACAGCCGCCAGTGGTTGGCGATGTGGCCCAGGTGGGTGATGTGTTCGTGCCCGCCCTGGCGGTTGAGCCGGCTGGCGCAGTTGATTTCGAATTCGCGCATGTGGTCCTTCCCCTTATTCATGCATCATGTGTTTTGATGCATGAACACATTTAGCTTACTTGTGCCGGCCGAACGGGGCAAGCAAAATTTCGCATCACAGCGATTGATGCATCATGATTTCGTCATTGAAGGCGCTGGCCGAGGTGCGGGCGGGCCACCCATTCCGAGGCAGCGTGCCGGTGGCGGCGCACGGCAAGGCCCGGGTCATCCAGATGCGCGACATCTCGCCCGACGGCGAAGTGGCCTGGGCCAACCTCTCGCGCGCGGACCTGGGCCGCGGCAAGCCGCCGGATTGGCTGCGCGACGGCGACATCCTGTTTGCCGCGCGCGGCACGCGCAACTACGCCGTGTGCCTGAGCCAGACACCGCCCGCCACGGTGTGCGCGCAGTACTTCTTCGTGCTGCGCTGCAAAGCCGAGGGCCTGCTGCCCGAGTACCTGGCCTGGCACATCAACCGCCCCCCCAGCCAGCGCTACCTGCGCAACAACGCCGAGGGCACGGACCAGCTCAGCATCCGCCGTCCGGTGCTGGAAGACATGCCCATCGCGGTGCCCGAGCTGGCGCGCCAGCGCCTGCTGGTCGATCTGGCCGAAGCCGCCCGACAGGAGCGCCAGCGTTTGGAAGCCCTGATCCGCAACCGTGAGCTACAAATCGACGCCCTCGCGCAGGGCCTGCTGGCCCCGCCCGCGCGCCAGGCCTGATCCCGCCGAACCTTCAAGAACGACATGAACGACGACACCGTCATCAGCCAGGACGCCATCAACACCGCGGTCTGGAACGCCTGCGACACCTTCCGCGGCACCGTGGACCCGAGCATCTACAAGGACTACATCCTGACGATGCTCTTCCTCAAGTACATCTCCGACATCTGGCAGGACCACTACGAGCGCTACCAGGCCGCGCATGGCGCCCACCCCGAGCTCATCGAGGAGCTGCTGAAGAACGAACGTTTCGTGCTGCCGCGCAGCGCGAACTTCCGGGCCTTGCACGAGGCCCGCCACCAGCCGGGCAATGGCGAGCGCATCGACCGCGCCCTGCACGCCATCGAGGAAGCCAACCTGGGCAAGCTGCGCGACGTCTTCCAGGACATCAGCTTCAACTCCACCAAGCTCGGCGACGAGGCACAGAAGAACGACATCCTGCGCCACCTGCTGGAAGACTTCGCCCGGCCCGAGCTGAACCTGCGCGAAAGCCGCGTCGGCCAGCTCGACGTGATCGGCAACGCCTACGAGTTCCTGATCAAGAACTTCGCCACCACGGCCGGCAAGAAAGCGGGCGAGTTCTACACCCCGCCCGAGGTCTCGCAGCTCATGGCACGCCTGATGGATCCCCAGGAAGGCGAGGAGATCTGCGACCCCACCTGCGGCTCGGGCTCGCTGTTGATGAAGTGCGCGCAGCTGATCCGCTCGCGCACGGGCCGCCGCCACTATGCCTTGTACGGGCAGGAAGCCATCGGCAGCACCTGGGCGCTGGCCAAGATGAACATGTTCCTGCACGCCGAGGACAACCACCGCGTCGAATGGGGCGACACCCTGCGCAACCCCAAGCTGCTCGATGCCGATGGCCGCCTGCGCCGCTTCGACGTCGTCGTCGCCAATCCGCCGTTTTCGCTGGAGAAATGGGGCCACGAACACGCCGCGAAGGACCCACACCAGCGCTTTCGCCGCGGCGTTCCGCCGCGCACCAAGGGCGACTACGCCTTCATCCTGCACATGGTGGAGACCATGAGGCCTGGCACCGGCCGCATGGCCGTGGTGGTGCCACACGGCGTGCTGTTCCGCGGCGCGAGCGAGGGCCGCATCCGCCAGGTGCTGATCGAGGAAAACCTGTTGGACGTGGTCATCGGCCTGCCGGAGAAACTGTTCTATGGCACCGGCATTCCGGCGGCCATCCTGGTGCTGCGCCAGAACAAGGTCGATGACAAGGTTCTGTTCATCGACGCCAGCCGCGCCTACCAGGACGGCAAGAACCAGAACCTGCTGCGCGCGCAGGACGTGCAGGCCATCATCGATGCCGTGCAGGCGCGCCAGCCCATCGACAAGTACGCCCACCTCGCCACGCGCGAGGAAATCGCCGGCCACGGCTTCAACCTCAACATCCCGCGCTACGTCAACACCTTCGAAGACACGGCCACCGCCGACCTGCCGGCGGTTCGGGCCGAGCGCTTGAAGCTCAAGGAAGAACTCGCCGAACTGGAGTTGAAGATGGCGGGGTATCTGAAGGAGCTGGGGTATGAGTGAGCTGCCCACGGGTTGGACTCGCGCCACCCTGGGTGACATCGCCCGCATCGGCTCCGGCGGCACACCGGACCGCTCTCGGCCAGGCTACTGGGGTGGCGACATCCCCTGGGTCACGACGGGCGAAATCCAGTTCAACACCATCACCGCCACGGCCGAGAAGATCACGCCGCAGGGCATGCGCCACTCCTCGGCCAAGCTGTTTCCAGCGGGCACCTTGCTCATGGCCATGTACGGCCAGGGCCGCACGCGCGGGCAAGTGGCACGCCTGGGCCTGGCCGCCACCACCAACCAGGCCTGCGCCGCCATCCAGGTGCACGCCGAGCACGACCCCGACTACGTCTACCAGTTTCTCGCCGCGCACTACGGCGAAATCCGCGAACTGGGCAACGCCGGCGCCCAGCAGAACCTCAACGCCGGGCTGATCCGCTCCATTCCGCTGCCCCTGCCGCCCCGGCGCGAACAGACGCGCATCGCGCGGATGGCGGGCGACTGGGATCGCGCCATCGCCACCACCGAACGCCTGCTCGACAACAGCCGTCGCCAGAAGCGCGACCTCATGCACGTGCTGCTGTCCAACCGCCGCTCGGTGGTGAACGCGCGGGCGCACTGGGCGCAGGTGGACTTCGACGCCGTCTTCGAGCGCATCACGCGCAAGAACACGGACGGCGACAGCAATGTGCTCACGATCTCGGCCCAGCACGGCCTGGTGAGCCAGCGCGAGTTCTTCAACAAGAACGTCGCCAGCGACGACCTCAGCCGCTATACCCAACTGGCCCCCGGCGACTTCGCCTACAACCGCAGCGCCTCCTCCGGCTACCCGGTCGGTGCCATCAAGCCGCTGGTGGCCTACGACTCGGGGGTCGTCTCCGGCCTGTACATCTGCTTCCGGCGGCGCCCTGGCGCGGAGGTGGACAACGATTTCTATCGCCTCTACTTCGAGGCCGGCATGCTCAATGAGGCGATCACCGGCATCGCGCAGGAAGGCGCTCGCAACCACGGCCTGCTCAATGTGAGCCTGAAGGACTTCTTCAAGCTGCCGCTGCACCTGCCGCCACTGGATGTGCAGCGCCGCATCGCGGCCATCCTGCGCGGGGCCGAAGCCGAGGAGTACAGCATCGCCGCCCAGATCGAGGCGCTGCGCCTGGAGAAGCGCGCGCTGCTGGGCGAGCTGTTCAGCGGTCGCCGGCGCGTGCGATTGCCCCCGGCCCAGACCGTCGCGCCACCGGCATGAACGCCGCGCTGCGCTGGCTGGCGAGCCTGGGCTGGCGCCACCGGCCCGCTGCCGAGGCGGCGCGCTGGCGCGGCGGTCCGAACGACGTCCTTCTGCGGCCTCGCCTGATCCAGGCCCTGCAGGCGCACCGCTTCGACTACCGGGGCGAGCGCTACCCGCTCTCGCCCGGTGGCATCGACCAGGTGGTGCGCGAGGTGGAGGGGCTGTCCCTGGCCGATGGCCTGCTCGCCGCCAACGAACGGTTCTACCGCCTGCTCACGCTCGGCGTCACCGTCACCGAGTTCATGCCCGATGGCAAGAAGCACCAGCCCACGGTGCCGCTGGTCGACTGGCAGACCCTCGACACCAACCAATGGGACGCGGTCGAATCGCCTGAACTGCACACCACCATCGGCGCGCACCCGCGCCGACCCGGCGTCCTGGGCTACGTGAACGGACTGCCGCTGGTGGTCATCGAGGGCCCGGCGTCAGGCGGCCACCCCCACACGGCCTCGGTGCACGAGGCCATCCAGCGCCAGCTGCACCACCAGCGGCCCGACGAGACACCGGGGCTCTTCGTCTACGCCCAGCTGCTGCTGGCCCTGGGCGCAGACGAGGCGCGCTACGCCACCACCGGCACGCCCCCACGCGCCTGGGCGCGCTGGCGCGAGGAGCCCGCCGACGGCCCCGGGCTCAGCGAGCCCGAGCGGACCGTGCGCGCCCTGTTGCGGCCCGAGCGGCTGCTCGAACTGCTGCGCCACTTCGTCCTGTTCGACCGCCGCCTGGGCAAGGTGATCGCGCGGCCGCACCAATACTTCGGCGTGCGGGCTATGCTCCAGCGCATCCAGCAGCGCCGCGCCGACGGCGCCCGCCAGGGCGGCGTGCTCTGGCACACCACGGGCTCGGGCAAGAGCCTGACCATGGTCTTCCTGGCCAGGGCCCTGGTGTTCCACCCCAACACGCAGGCCTGCCGCGTCCTCGTCGTCACCGACCGCCTCGACCTCGAAGACCAGCTCGCGCGCAACTTCACGAACGGCGGCGCCTTCGGCTCGGCTGCGGCCGCGAAGAAGGACGGCGAGAAGGCCCGCGTGGGCAGCGGGCGCGAGCTGGCGCGCCGCATCGGCCGGGGAAGCGAGCGCATCGTGTTCACGCTGGTCCACAAGTTCGCCACCGCCGCGCAGCAGCCCGAGTGCTACAACCCCTCGGCCGACATCGTGGTGCTGGTCGACGAGGGCCATCGCAGCCATGGTGGGCAGCTGCATGAACGCCTGCGCCGGGTGCTGCCGCGCGCGGCCTGCCTGGCCTTCACGGGCACCCCCCTGCTCAAGGAGGAAAAGACCTCGCAACGCTTCGGGCCCATCGTGCACGCCTACACCTTGCGGCGCGCGGTGGACGACGGCACCGTGGTTCCCCTGCTGTACGAAGAGCGCGTGCCCGAGATGGGCGTCGACGACGACGCCGCCAACCACTGGTTCGACCGGGTCAGCGCCGGCCTCACGCCTGAACAGACCGCGGAACTCATGGGCCGCTACACGAGCCGGCGCGCGGTGTACGGCGCCCCCCAGCGCATCGAGCTCATCGCCTGGGACATCGCCCAGCACTTCGAGCGGCACGTCAAGCGCCTGGGCCTCAAAGGCCAGGTGGCCACGGCGAGCAAGCTCGACGCGATCCGCTACCACCGCTGCCTGGAGGCCACGGGCCTGGTGAGCAGCGCCGTGATCATGTCGCCGCCCGACAACGGCGAAGGCCACGAGGCCATCGACGACCAGGGCCGGCTCGAGGTGCAGCGCTGGTGGGACGCCCACGTGGGCCGCGACGCACAGGCTCACGAGAACCGCGTGCTGCGCGATTTCAGTGGCGACGGCGGGCCTGACCTGCTGATCGTTGTCGACCGGCTGCTCACCGGCTTCGACGAACCACGCAATGCCGTTCTGTACATCGACAAGCCACTGAAGGCGCACAACCTGATCCAGGCCGTGGCGCGCGTCAACCGCCTGCACGAGGCCAAGCGCCACGGCCTGCTGGTGGACTACCGCGGCATCCTGCGCGAGCTGGACAGCGCCTTGCGCGACTACCAAAACCTGGAAGCGCGCACCCAGGGTGGCTACGAACTCGACGACGTCGAGGGCCTCTACCGACCGGTGAGCGCCGAGTACCGCCAGCTGCCGACCCTGCACGCGGCCCTGCGCGCCCTGTTCGGCGAGGTGCGGGACCCGTCCGACCTGGAGCAGTACCGGCAGGCCCTGATGCCCCGCTTCGTGGACAGCGGCAGCGGGCAAGGCATCGACGCCCAACAACAGCGCCGCGAAGCCTTCTACGCCGCCCTGCGGCGCTTCACGCAGTGCCTGCAGACGGCCGAGGCCTCGCGCAGTTTCTTCGACGATCCGCAGGTGTCCGAACAGGCCATCGCCACCTACCGCGCCGAACGGCGTTTCTTCAATGGCCTGCGCCGCATCGCGCAAGGCGATGCCCAGGAACCCGAGGACCGCAGCGACAGCGGGCCCGAACACCGGCGCCACGCCGAGGGTCCGTGCTGGCAGCGGCTGGCGGTGCGGGAACCGCAAGGTGCGTACCTATTGAACCCGCCGGCACGGACCGACGCGCCCGAGCGCTGGAGCGTGGAGAAGGCCCGCAACGAAGCCGACCTGGTCCGCACGCGCCTGCGAAAGACCATCCAGGTGGAGCTGGCCGACGACCCCTACGCGCAAACGGTGTTCGCCGACCAGCTGAAACAGGCCGTCGCCCAGGCGCAGGCCTTGTTCGACCAGCCGCTCAAGCAGTACATGCTGCTGGTGCGTCTGGAAGACCGGGTCGCGACCCGAACGGTGGACGGCCTGCCCAGCGCCTTGGCGGACCATCCGCAGGCGCGGGCCTATTGCGGCATCTGCCGGCTGGTGCTGGGCGAAGAGGCGTTCGCACGCACGCCACCCGACGCCTGGGCGAGGCAAGCCCTGTCCATCGACGCGGTGGTGGGCCGGGCCATGGTCGAGCACTCGCTCAACCCGCACAACATCGGTTTCGTCATTCGTCAGGCCTTGCTGCCCGAGCTGTTCGCGCTCATGGGACTGGAGCAGGCCCGGGCGGTGATTGAACGGGTGGTGGAGGTGGCGCGGGTGAGGATGGAGCGGGCCTCCCGATGAACGCCCCGCCCCGACAATCCCCTCCATGCAGCTGCGCCCCGAACACCCCACCGACGCCCCCGCCATCGCCTCGCTGCTCGCCCAGGCCTTCGCCAACCACCCCCACAGCGCCGGCACCGAACCGGCCATCGTGCGCGAGCTGCGCGCGGCCGGCGCGCTCACGCTCTCGCTGGTGGCCGTGGACGGGGCCGATGGCCTCGTCGGTCACGTCGCCTTCTCGCCGGTCACCATCGCCGGCCGCGCCGGGCGCTGGTACGGCCTGGGGCCGATCTCGGTGCGGCCGTCGCGGCAGCGCTCGGGCATCGGCGCCCGCCTGATGGACGAAGGGCTGGCGCGCCTGCGGGCCCTGGGCGCCGAGGGCTGCGTGGTGCTGGGCGAACCGGCCTACTACGGCCGCTGGGGTTTCGTGGTGCACGAGGGCCTGGTCTGTCCCGGCGTGCCGCCCGAGTACTTCATGGCCCAGGCCTTCGGCGGCGCCGCGCCGCGCGGCGAGGTGGCGTACCACGCGGCGTTCTCGGCCACCGCCTGATCGGTCGGCGGCGCTCAGCCGGTCTCGATCCCCAGGCCCTCGATGAAGCCCTCGCGGCGCGCCAGCGCCTGCAGGGCCTTGTCGCCCAGCTCGCGCGCCACCAGGTTGATCAGGCCTTCGCAGAACACCACGTAGGCGCCCATGCTGTTGCTGATGAAGCTGCTCTCGTGCGGGATGAAGAAGGCGTGGCGCGCGGGCGGCGCCAGCGGCGAGGCGCGCGTGTCGGTGATGGCGATGACGTGCACGCCGGCGGCGGCGGCGGCGCGCGCCACGTCGGCCACCATGCGGGTGTAGGGCGCCACGCTGCAGACGATGAGGGCGTCGCCCGGCGACATCTGGGCCAGACTTTCGGCCACGCCCAGGCCCGGGCCGTCGGCCAGCGCGACCTCGGCGCGCAGCATGCCCAGGCCGTAGGTGAGGAAGCTGGCGATGGAGTGGATCTGCCGCAGGCCCAGGATGCGCACGTGCGGCGCGCGCGCCAGCAGGCGCGCGGCCTTGCCGAGTTCGGCCTCGTCGAGCTGGCCCAGGAAGGCGTCGACATTGCGGATGGATTCCTGCGCCAGCTTGGCCACCACGCCGCGCGCGGTGCGCGGGCTGTCGGCCGAGGCGTCTTCCAGCAGGCGGTGCGCCTGCTGCGTGTAGAAGTGGGGCCCGCCCTGCAAGGCGTGCTCGCGGAACACGGCCTGGAAGTCGGTGAAGCCGGCGAAGCCCAGGCGGGTGGCCAGGCGCGTGAGGGTGGAGGGGTTCACGCCCATGCGCTCGCCCAGCTCGGTGATGGTGCTGAGCGCCACGTCCTTGGGCTGCTCGACCAGCCGCGCCAGCACCGCGAGCGCCTTGCCGCCGAGCGAGACGCTGGCGTCGCCGCGGCCGATGGCGACGACGAGCGCGCGCAGCCCGTCCACGGTGTTCGCCACGGGCGGAGCGGGTTTCGGCATGGGTGGGGGCGGCGCGGTGAGGGCTACAAGCGAAGGGCGTCGCGCATCCTAAACGAGGTTTCGCGGCGGCCGCCCGTGCGCACCACCCAGTCCACCTGCGTGGGCCCGAGCGTGAAGCTCGCGGTGGCCAGGGTGTTCTCGTGGTCGCTGTCGTCGGCCCGGTCGCGGTAGATCGGGTAGCGCGGGTCCTCGGCGTCGAACAGGATGTCGAGCGGGTCGACGGGCCCGGCCCCGCGCTGGCGCAGCAGCTCGTCGCCGCGCAACTGGCGGTGGCCGGACGAGCCGGTGACGATCTGCGGGCGGTGCGCCATGGCCGCATGCACCATGTGGTTGGCGTGCACCGCCGGCCGCTCCACGGCCTGCACCGAGACCAGGGCGTCGTTGAATTCCACGCTGACGATGCCGGGCCGCCCGGCCTGCGCCAGCGTGAGGTGGAAGCCGCCCGCGCGCGGCGCGGCGCGCAGGCCCTCCAGCGCCGCGTCCACGCCGGGCGCGTCCAGCAGCGCGCGGGTCAGCACCATGCGCGGCAGGCCCGTGCCCGCTTCCAGCGCGCGCAGGTTGTTCACCGTCACCACCAGGCCGCCGGCCGTGGCCGCGAAGGTGTGGCCCGGCAGCGAGCCGGGGTAGACGAACGAGGCGAAGCGCGCGCCACCGCGGACCACGACCTGCGCGATGGCGCAGTGGCCCTGGAAGGCCGGGTCGCCGTCTTCGTTGTGGGCCACCACGGGCGCGGCGCCGGGCGCGGCGGGGGGCAGCTGCACCGTGGTGCAGCCGTCGGGCGCCATGGCCCAGAGGTCGCCGCGGCAGTTCCACAGGAACACCTCGTCGGCGGGCAGGCCCAGGCCATCGGCCAGGCCCTGCAGCTCCTGCCAGATGGCGGGGTGGTGGGCGCGCACCAGCGCGGCCATGGCGGCCACGCGCGGGTGGCCGCGCCAGCGCATGACCGTGGCCCAGGCGGGCGAGGCCTGCGCGTAGCGTTGCAGGGCGGCCGCGCCGAAGCGGCCCAGGGCCTGGCCCACCTCGAACGGGGAGCCTTCGAGTTGCAGATGAGCGAGCATGCGGTCCGCTATTCGACGTGCTGCAGGAATTCGCGCAGCCGGGGGTTGCTGGGTTGGTCGAGCAGTTCGGCCGGCGGGCCGTCGACGGCGATGTGGCCGTGCTCCATGAAGATGAGGCGCGTGCCGACCTTGCGCGCGAAGGCGATCTCGTGCGTGACCACGATCATGGTCATGCCCTCTTCGGCCAGGGACTGCATCACGCGCAGCACCTCCTGGCGCAGCTCGGGGTCGAGCGCGGAGGTGGGTTCGTCGAACAGCATGAGCTTGGGCTTGACCGCGAGCGCGCGCGCGATGGCCACGCGCTGCTGCTGGCCGCCCGAGAGTTCGCTCGGGTAGTGGTGCTGGCGCTCGGCCAGGCCCACCTTCTTCAGCAGGGCCTGGGCCTCCTGCTCGGCCTGCGCGCGCGGCGTGCCGCGCACCTGGCGCGGGCCGAAGGCCACGTTCTGCAGCGCGGTCATCTGCGGGAACAGGTTGAACTGCTGGAACACCATGCCGGCTTCCTGGCGGATCTCGCGCACCGTGGACGGGCCGCCGCGCACGCTGCGGCCGTCGACGATCAGGTCGCCGCCGTCGATGGTCTCCAGCGCGTTGATGCAGCGCAGCAGCGTGGACTTGCCCGAACCCGAGGGGCCGATGAGCACCACCACCTCGCCCTGGCCGATGCTGAGGTCGACGCCGTCGAGCACCACGGTGGCGCCGAAGCGCTTGCTGACCTTCTGGAACTCGACCATCTTCATAGGATGCGCATCCGTTTCTCGACCGTGCGCAGCGCGAAGGTGAGCGCGCCGATCAGGCACAGGTAGATGAGGGCCACGGCGCTCCAGATCTCCACCGCGCGGAAGTTGGCGGCCATGATCTCCTGGCCCTGGCGCGTGAGCTCGCCCACGCCGATGACGATGAACAGCGAGGTGTCCTTCAGGCTGACGATGAACTGGTTGCCCAGCGGCGGCGTCATGCGGCGAAAGGCCACCGGGCCGATGACGAAGGCCAGCACGCGCCACGAGGGCAGGCCCAGCGCCAGCCCGGCCTCGCGCAGGCCCTTGGGCACCGACAGGAAGGCGCCGCGCACGATCTCGGCGATGTACGCGCCCGAGTTGACGACGATGGAGGTGACCGCCGCCGTCATCGGGTCGACGCGGATGTCGGCCAACACCGGCAGCGCGAAGTAGATGAACATGACCTGCACCACGATGGGCGTGCCGCGGACCAGTTCGATGTAGAGGAAGCCCAGGGTGTTGAGCAGGCGGTTGCCGTAGGCCCGCATGAGGCCGAAGACCAGCCCCACCACCGTGCCGCCCAGCAGGCCCGCCACGGTGATGAGCACCGTGAGCTTGGCGCCCTGCAGCAGCGCCGGCAGGGCGTTGACGATCACCGAGACGTCGAAATCCATGGTGAAGCTCTGGCGTGAGGTGCGCGCGCTCAGGCGGTCAGGGCTTGGGCGGCTCGGTGCCGAACCACTTCTTGTAGATGGCGGTGTAGCGGCCATCGGCCTTGATCTTGGCCAGCGCGCCGTTCACCTTGGGCACCAGCGGGCTGCCCTTGGGGAAGCCGATGCCGTACTGGTGGGCCATCATCTGCGTGCCCACCACCTTGACCTTGCCCTTGCCCGCCGTGTTGGCGAAGTACAGGACGTTGGGCGTGTCGTGCATGGCGGCGTCCACGCGGCCGGTCATGAGCTCGAGGTAGGCGTTGTCGATGTTGGGAAACTGGCGCAGCTCGGTGCCCTGGAAGTTGGCCTTGGCGTAGTCGGCGGCCGAGGTGCCGGTCTTGATGGCCAGGCTCTTGCCCTTGAGGTCCTGCGCGCCGTTCACCTGGCTGTTGGCCGGCACCAGGATCATGAAGCCGCTGTCGTAGTAGCCGTCGGAGAAGTCGATGACCTTCTTGCGCTCGTCCTTGATGGTGATGCCGGCGAGCGCCACGTCCACGTTCTTGGTCTGCAGCGCGGGCAGGATGCCGTTGAAGTCCATGGGCTGCAGGCGGTAGCTCAGGCCCAGCTCTTTGGCCACGGCGTCCCACAGGTCGATGTCGAAGCCCACGTACTTGTCGCCCTGCTTGAACTCGAAGGGCACGAAGGCGGTGTCGGTGGCGACCACGAGGGTCTGGGCCTGGGCGAGGGCGGTGGTGCCGCCCAGGGCGGCACACAGGGCGGCCGCGAGCAGAACTCGGCGATGGGTCTTCATGCGGGAATCCTCGGGAAGGGTGGAACGCGCATCAAAACGGGGAGTTCTTGATGCACCAAGACGATGCACTTGAAATTTGCAAGCACATCGACTGCGCAAATTTACTTGCATTGCCAGCCGAATGCAAGCGCCGCGTGCAGGACACGCGGCGCCCGAGGCGAGCAGGGGGTTTCGGCGCGGGGCTTACAGCGCCCGGGCTTGCACCGTGCCCCCCGAGCGCGCGAACAGGCCCGCGCCCAGGTGGTGGATGGTCTGCAGTTCGGCGTTGCGCTCGTCGAACCGCCAGCGCCCCTCGGCGAAGATGCGCGGGTCGGCCGCGGCGGCCACCACCTCGGCGAAGCAGGTGTCGTAGGCGTCCTCGGTGTGCCGCTCGGGGATCAGGCGGCATTCGAGCCAGGCCGCGCAGCCCTGCTCGATGAGGGGCAGGCCGAGCACCGGGCCGGTGACGGTGCCGATGCCGTAGCGCGCGAACTTGTCGCCTTCGCGCCCGCTGTGCTGGCCGACGCTGTAGGTGAGGTCCGCGAGCGCGAGGCCCGGCAGGCACAGGCCGAAGCCGCCGCTGGCCTGCGCGAGTTCGCGCGTGAAGGTGCTTTTGTCGATCACCACCGCGATGCGCGGCGGTGTGAATTCCACGGGCATCGACCAGGCCGCCGCCATCACATTGCGCCGCCCGCCGTGCGCGCTGGTCACCAGTACGGTGGGACCGTGGTTGATGAGGCGGCTGGCGTGCTCGGGCCGCACAGGCTCGAAGCGGCTGGCGTTCACTTGGCGAACAGCTTGTTGATGTCGCCGAAGGCCTTCACCTCGATGGCGTTGCCCGAGGGGTCGAGGAAGAACATGGTGGCCTGCTCACCGGGCTGGCCCTTGAAGCGGATGTAGGGCTCGATCACGAAGGTCGTGCCCAGGCTCTTGAGGCGCTCGGCCATGGCCTCCCAGTCGGCCAGGGGCAGCACGATACCGAAGTGGCGCACCGGCACGCCGTGGCCGTCGACCGCGTTCACCGCCGCGCCGCCGCAGGCCTCGGGTGCGAGGTGGGCCACGATCTGGTGGCCGTAGAAGTTGAAGTCGATCCACTCGGGCGAGCTGCGGCCCTCGGGGCAGCCCAGCATGTCGCCGTAGAAGCGGCGCGCGGCGGCCAGGTCGTGCACCGGGAAGGCGAGGTGGAAGGGCGACATCGGCGCGGGGTTGGTGCTGGGCGCGCGCATGGTGGGGGCGGGGGCGGCGGTGGCGGTGTTCATCGGCGGTCTCGTGGGTGGGATGGAAAGCCGCGATGCTAGGCCCTGCCGAGCCAAAAGAAAATCAATCGTTTTTTGAACCGAGCACAAGTATTCTTTGTGCATGATCCGCGAACTCAAGACCTTCGTTGCCGTGGCCCGCGAGGGCACCTTCGCCGCCGCTGGCCAGCAGATCGGCCTGACGCAGGCGGCCGTGAGCGCGCAGATGAAGCGACTGGAAGACGAACTGGGCTTCACCCTGTTCGACCGCACCGGCCGCGCGGCGCGGCTGAACCGGCGCGGGCGGCAGACGCTGGCGCAGGCGCAGGCCCTGATCCAGCTCTACGGCCAGCTCGGCTCGCGCCAGCGCACCCAGGCGCCGGCGGTGTTCGTGGCGCTGGGCGCCATCGCCTCGGTGCAGCAGGCCGTGCTGCCGCAGGCCCTGGTGAAGTTCCACCGCCAGCTGCCGGGCAGCCGCACGCGCGTGGTGCCCGGCGTGTCGACCACGCTGCTCAACGCGGTGGACGCCGGCGATCTCGACGCGGCGCTCATCATCCGCCCGCCCTTCGCGCTGCACAGCGACCTGCGCTGGACGCCGCTGGCGCGCGAGCCCTTTCGCCTGCTGGTGCCACGCGCCGCGCCGCCGGGCGACTGGCGCGCGCTGATCGCGGGCCTGCCCTTCATCCGCTACGACCGCAGCTCCTTCGGCGGCCGGCAGGTGGACCGTTTCCTGCGCGCCCAGGGCCTGGCGGTGCGGGAGGTGTGCGAACTCGACGAACAGGAGGCCATCGTGCGGCTGGTGGCGGCGGGCCTGGGCGCGACCCTGGTGCCGCAGACCACCGACCGGCGCCGCTGGCCCGCCGGCGTGCGCGCGCTGGACCTGGGCGCGCACACCTTCCACCGCGACATCGGCATCGTGCACCGCGCGGACCTGCCCGAGGCCACGCGCCTGCTGGCGGACCTGATCGCCGAGGCCTACCGGGAGCCGCCGGGCCGCGCGGGCTGAGACCACGCCACCGGGCCACGCCGCGGCGCCGCGTGTGGGGTTCGCTCAGGCCGTGGCCGCCGCCGTCAACCCCAGCTTCTTGGCCATCTGCTCGCGCAGCACGAACTTCTGGATCTTGCCGGTGATGGTCATGGGCAGGGCGTCGACGAACTCGACGTACGCCGGCACCTTGTAGTGCGCGATCTGCCCCTGCGCGAACGCGCGCAGCTCGTCGGCGCTGGCCTGCTGGCCGGGCTTGAGCACGATGCAGGCGCACAGCACCTCGCCGTACCTGGGGTCGGGCACGCCGACCACCTGCACGTCCTGCACCTTGGGGTGGCGGTAGTAGAACTCTTCCACCTCGCGCGGGTACACGTTCTCGCCGCCACGGATCACCATGTCCTTGAGGCGACCCACGATGTTGACGAAGCCCGCCTCGTCCATGGTGGCCAGGTCGCCGGTGTGCATCCAGCCCTCGCTGTCGATGGCCTCGGCGGTCTTCTCCGCGTCGCCCCAGTAGCCCTGCATCACCGAGTAGCCGCGCGTACAGAACTCGCCCACGGCCCCGCGCGGCACGGTGCGGCCCTCGGTGTCGACGATCTTGATCTCCAGGTGCGGCTGCACGCGGCCCACGGTGGACACGCGCCGCTCCAGCGGGTCGTCCACCGCGCTTTGCGTGGACACCGGCGAGGTCTCGGTCATGCCGTAGGCGATGGTCACCTCGCCCATGTGCATCTGGCTCTGCACGCGCTTCATCACCTCGATGGGGCAGGGCGAGCCGGCCATGATGCCGGTGCGCAGCGTGCCCAGGCCGGTGCCGGCGAAGTCCGGGTGCTCGAGCACGGCGATGAACATGGTGGGCACGCCATAGAGCACGGTGCAGCGCTCGGCCTGCACGGTGCGCAGCACGGCCTGCGGGTCGAAGGACTCGCTCGGGTAGACCATGGTGCTGCCGTGTGTGACACAAGCCAGGTTGCCCATGACCATGCCGAAGCAGTGGTACAGCGGCACGGGAATGCACAGCCGGTCGGCCGCCTGCAGGCGGATGGCCTCGCCCACGAAGTAGCCGTTGTTGAGGATGTTGCGGTGCGTGAGCGTGGCGCCCTTGGGGTGGCCCGTGGTGCCGGAGGTGAACTGGATGTTGATCGGGTCGCGCGCCTTCAGGCGCGGGCCGATGGCGGCCAGGCGCTCGCGCAGCGCGGGCGTGGCGCGCGCGCCCACGTCGGCGAAGTTGAGCATGCCGGGCGTGCGCTCCTCGCCCAGGCGGATCACCCAGCGCAGCTCGGGCAGCGCGGCGGCCTGCAGCTGCCCGGGCGCGCAGCGGTCGAGTTCGGGCGCGACGCCGCGCAGGATGGCCAGGCAGTCGCTGCTCTTGATCGCGGGCGCCAGCACCAGGGCGCGGCAGCCCACCTTGTGCAGCGCGTAGGCGAGTTCGCTGGCGCGGTAGGCGGGGTTGATGTTGACCAGGATGAGCCCGGCGCGCGCGGTGGCGAACTGCGTGAGCGCCCAGGCGCTGCAGTTGGGCGCCCAGATGCCCACGCGGTCGCCCGGCTGCAGGCCCAGGGACAGCAGGCCGGCGGCCCATTCGTCGGCGCGCTCGCGCAGTTCGGCCCAGGTCCAGCGCACGTCTTCCTGGGGAATCACCAGCGCCTCGCGGTTCGCGTGCTCGCGCGCGGTGGCGTCCAGCGCGGCGCCAATGGTGTCTTCGCGCAGCGGCGGCTGGCTGGCGCCGCGGGCAAGGGATTCGGTCTCGGTGCTCATGGTATTCACCTCCGTTCGGTGCAGGGCGGGGCTGGCCGCCTGGAGAGCAGTCTGGCGGCGCCCATGGGCTTCTCTGGGGCGAATGGGCATGTTCGCGCCGGCGCCGCGCGGGCGCACCCTCGGGCAATCCCCAGGCCTGGGTGTTCCGTGCTGGAACACCCCGTGGCGTCCCGTGTCGCGAGGTGGAACTCAGCGGCCGGGGCGACGGAAGGCGCGGCGCGCCCGGTCCACCGGGGCCCGCACCACGCAGCCTTCGGCGTGGTCGTTGATCAGGCCCATGGCCTGCAGGAAGGCGTAGACGGTGGTCGGGCCGACGAACTTCCATCCGCGCTTCTTCAGGTCCTTGGACAGCGCGATGGACGTGGCCGAGGTGGAGGCCGTCTGAGGCAGCGCCAGTTCGCCGGGCCCGGGTTCGTGGCGCCAGAAATAGGCGGCGAGCGAGCCCTCGGCCTTCACCATCTCCTGCGCGCAGCGCGCGTTGTGGATCACGGCCTCGATCTTGCCCCGGTGCCGCACGATGCCCTGGTCGGCCAGCAGGCGTTCGACGTCGCGCTCGCCGAAGCGCGCCACGCGGTGGAAGTCGAAGCCCTCGAAAGCGGCGCGGAAGTTCTCGCGCTTGGCGAGGATGGTTCGCCAGCTCAGGCCCGACTGGAACGCCTCCAGGCTGAGCTTCTCGAACAGGCGCTGGTCGTCGCCGACCGGAAAGCCCCATTCGGTGTCGTGGTAGGGCAGGAACTCGGGCGTGGTGGCGCACCAGCGGCAGCGGGGTTGCCCGTCGGGGCCGTCGAGGGTCTGGCTCATGTTCGGGAATCAGTGCTGGAGAAAGGACAGGCGTTCGTCGACACGCGATGGCTCGATCACGAGGATCTCGGCCTGCACCACAGCCTCCGCCACGAAGGGGTCCAGGGCAATCCTCTCGCGCAGTGCGTCAATCGGCTCGCGGTGCGCCAGAACCGCCCCTCCTTGCGCGCCGCCCAGACTGCCCGCGAAGACAAACACGCCATCGTCGAAGCCGCGTTGCAGCCAGGCCTTGTGACCGGCCATGTGCTGGGGCGCGCGATCGCGATGGGTGCCGAAGCGCAAAAGGACGAGATGCATGTGGGGCCTCCAAAAGGATTCAGGCGTTCGCGCGGCGTCGTGCGCGGCTGGGAAAGGTGGGCGCGCACGAGCGCACCCACTCGCTCATGAGCTCGACCTCCTGTCGGACGTAGGCCGGGTCGCCAAAGGCGTTGGCCAAGGCAGCCACCCCTTGGGTGCGGCCCAGCAGGTGCAAGGCGAAACGGGCCGAGTGATCGCCACAGCCCAGGCGCTCGAACTGCTCGCGCAGCCATTCGGCGAACAGCGCCATGACGCCGCCGGCGCGGCCCTGGGCCGCGTGGTCCAGCTTGGAGAGTTCCTGGCAGAGGCTGCCGACCGGGCAGCCATGGCGCATGATCTTGTCCTGGTTGCGCAGCAGGATCTCGACAAACAGCCGGATGCGCTCGGCCGGGTCGTCGACCTGGGCGCCCCAGTCGTCCAGCATCTGCCGCGTGCGAACCAGGCGCAGGTCGATCACCGCGTCAAGAATCTCATCCTTGGTCTTGAAGTGGTAGTAGAAGTTGCCGCGGGAGATGCCCACGGCATCCGCGATGTGACTGAAGGACGTGGGCGCGTAACCGTGCTCGTAGAACAGCCGGTCGGCGGTGTCGATGATCTGGTCGCGGATGGTCACTGACGCCTTGCATGGTTCCTAGGACATTTGTCCCAGACAATGCCACGCAGCATAGGACGCTTGTCCTACTGCGTCAAGCCATCGCTTTCATGGCAATCAACGCAGGGCCGTGGGCAGCCAGGTCGCGATCAACGGGAAGGCCACCAGCAGGCCCAGGCGCAGGAAGTCGGCCAGCAGGAATGGCAGCACGCCCACGTACATGCGGCGCAGGGGCACGTTGCGCACCAGGCCGTGCATCACCATCACGTTCAGGCCAATGGGTGGGCAGAACAGGCCGATCATGATGACGGTGACGTTGACGATGCCCCACCACAGCGGGTCGTAGCCCCAGGACACAATCAGCGGCAGCACGAAGGGCAGCGTGATCAGCATGGTGGCCACCTCGTCGAAGAAGGCGCCGAGAACGATGTAGACCACGAGGATCATGGCGATCACGCCCCAGGGTGGCAGGCTGGTGGCATTGACCGCCGCCATGAACAGATCGGCCACGCCGCTGACGGTGACGAAGTAGTTGAACGCCGAGGCGCCGATCACCATCACGTAGATCATGCCGGTGACGCTGGCCGTCTCGCCGATGAGCTTGAACACCTCGGCGCGCTGCCAGCCGCGACGCAACAGGTAGGCGGAGAAAGACAGCACCGCGCCCACCGAGGCCGCCTCCAGCGCGGTGAAGACGCCGGCATAGATGCCGCCGATGACCAGGCCGGCGAGCGCGATGACAAAGAGCGACTGGCGCACGGCGACCAGGCGCTCGGCCCAGCTCAGGCGCGGGCCGGCGGGCATGGCGTCGCGGCGGAGCAGGCCGTAGAGGATCACCGCCACACCGTAGAACACCACGGCCATGAGCGCGGGCAACAGGGCGGCGATGTAGAGGTCGATGACGAAGGTCTCGGCCAGCACCGAGTACACCACCAGGATGATGGAGGGCGGCACCAGGATGCCCAGCGTGCCGCCCACCGCGATGGTGCCGGCCGCGAAGTGCGGCGGGTAGCCGCGCGCCAGCATTTCGGGATAGGCCACGCGGTGCATGGTGCCGACGGTGGCCAGCGACGAGCCGCACAGCGCGCCGAAGCCCGCGCAGCCACCCAGGGTGGCCAGGGCCAGGCCGCCGCGCCGGTGGCCCACGAAGGCGTCGGCCAGGCGGTAGAGGTCGGTGGACAGGCCGGCCGCGCTGGCGAAGTTGCCCATCAGCAGGAAGATGGGGATCAGCGCGAGATCGGCGCTGGCAAAGGACGACGCGACTTCGCCGCCGAACATCGAGAGCGCGGGCTGCACGCCCACGATCGCGGCGAAGCCCGCGGCGCCCGAGACCATCATGGCCACGCCGATGGGCACCTGCAGGAGGATGAGCGCGAACAGGCCGACAAAGCCGAACAG
This sequence comes from Hydrogenophaga sp. YM1, assembly GCF_016903055.1. NCBI lineage: Bacteria > Pseudomonadati > Pseudomonadota > Betaproteobacteria > Burkholderiales > Comamonadaceae > Hydrogenophaga > Hydrogenophaga sp. YM1. Next base: position 66,663 of record NZ_CP070223.1, read on the forward strand.
GATGATGGTGGTGGAGGACATGGTGTGCGGCCTGGGCTCAGAGCATGTTGGCGGATTCGGCGGGCGCGGCGGTCTCGGGTGGCACCGCACCGAGCGCGACCCTGGCGAAGCGCAGCAGGTTGAGCGCTTCGAGCAGGGCGTTGAAGCTCATGGCCAGCGCCACGAAGGTCCAGAACGGCGCGACCCGCACGCCGCGCAGTTGCGACAGGGTCTGGTGCGTGGCGTCCATCTCGGCCGCGTGGGCCCAGAGCTGCCAGGCCAGCACGCACCACACCGCCAGCTTGAGCAGTGCGGCCAGGCCCTCCAGCGCGGCGTAGGGGCGGGGCGCGAGCCGCTCCTCGAACGGTTTGATCGTGATGTGCCGCATCTGCGCGGTGGCCGCGGGCACGCAGCAGGCGGCGGCCAGGATGTAGATCAGGCCGGAGACGTCGCTGAGCCGGTCGATTGGCGTGGCGAACAGGGTGCGGCCCAGCACGTCGAGCACGGTGGCGATGGCGTTGAGGAAGAGCAGGCACAGGCCGGCGGCCGCCAGCCAGTAGGCGAAGCGGCGCAGCGCGGCGTCGATGGCGTTCATGGGGTGTCTCCTGTTCTGTGGTTGGGCGATGGCAGGGTCATGCCCTATGCCCTTCGATGGGGGTCCCGGTCCAGAATCGCCGCTCCCTCACGACGGTCCACACGACAGCGCCCGCATGAGCAAGCCCCCCCGCATCGACCTGCGCGCCCTCGACATCGGCATGCTGCGCACCTTCGACGCGCTGATGCGCGAGCGCAGCGTGTCGCGCGCGGCGGCGCGCCTGTTCCTGAGCCAGCCGGCGGTGAGCGGCTCGCTGGCCAAGCTGCGCCGCACCTTTGGCGACCCGCTGTTCAAGCGCACGCCCCACGGCGTGTCGCCCACGCCGCTGGCGCTGTCCATGGCCGACGCGGTGGCCGACCTGCTGCTGCGCATGGGCCGCCTGCTGGAGAACGGCCACAGTTTCGACCCGACGGGTTCCGACCGCATCTTCCGCATCGCCGGCAGCGACTACAGCAGCCGCCTGATCCTGGCGCCGCTGATGGCGCGGCTGCACGCCACGAACGCGAGCGTGCGCATCGCCTGGGAGCCGCCGCAGTTCCACACGCTGTTCGAGCGCATCCGCCGCGGCGACGTGGACCTGGGTTGCGCGCCCGAGCCGAGCATGCGCTCGGGCCTGAACTCGGCCGTGCTGTTCGAGGAGCATTTCGTGCTCGTCACGCGCAAGGGGCACCCCGGGTTCACGGGCAGCGAAGACCCGCTGGAAGCGTTCTGCCAATGGCCACATGTGTTCTTCGGCTTCCGTTACCCCAACATCGAGAGCGTGCTCGAGGACAGCGTGGCGCGGCATGGGCGCCACTGCCTGGTGCGCCTGTCCATGCCCAGCTTCGATCAGGCGGCGGACGTGATCTCGCGCAGCGACATGATTTCGGTGTTCCCCGCGCGGCTGGCCCGCCTGTTCGGCGATCGGCTGCAGACCCTGCCGCTGCCGGTGCACCTGGAGGGTTACCGCTCCTGCCTGTACTGGGACCGGGGCACCGAGGAGGACCCGGGCCTGCGCTGGCTGCGCGAGGAGATCCGGCAGGTGGCGCACGCCGCCGCCGCCGAAGCCGCCGCCCCCATGGCGGCCTGAGCCGGCGCCGGGCGCGCGCCCGGCGGCCATCACTTCATGCCCAGTTCGCCGCGCACCTGCGCGCGGGTCTTGGTGAAGGCCTGCCAGAGGCGCTCGTTGGTGGCGTCGCGCTGGCGCCAGTCCTGCACCACGGTGCCCATGGCCTGGTCCCAGCGCGCGCGCTCCTCGGGCGGCAGGGTGATCACCTGGCGCTTCTTGTCGTCCACCGTCTCCTTGTGCTTGGCGTCGGTGTACTCGTCGAACAGCTTGCCGGCCATGCGCACGAAGGGCTCGCCGCTGAAGCGGTCGATGGCGGCGCGGGCCTTGGGCGAGAGGCTGTCGTACTTGGCGCGGTTGAGCGCGAACATGATGGTGGACGCGCCCATGGGGATGTTCACGTGGTGCGCGGTGGCGTCGGCGATGCGGAAGGAGTGCAGGGCCAGCCAGTCCTTGGGCGTGCCGTCGACCACGCCGCGGCTGATGGCCTCGGCCGCCTCGCGCACGGACACCGTGCCCACCGGCGTCGCACCCAGGGCGCGGATCAGCTCCTGCTGCTCGGCGCCACTGGCCTGCAGGCGCAGGCCGCGCAGGTCCTCCACCTTCTTCACCGGGCCTTTGGTGTGCAGCACGTTGGGCGGGTTCACCAGCAGGCCGATGATGTAGAAGGACTTGTCGTCGTAGCCGCGCATCAGGCCCTGCTCGTGCAGTTTCCAGAAGGTGAGCGAGCCCTCGGCCGCGCTCTCGCTCACGGGCAGGCCAAAGAGGTTGTCGTCGGGAAAACGCCCCGGCGTGGTGGACGGAATGACGAAGGCGATGTCGGCGATGCCGTCGGTGACGAGCTTGAGCTGCGCGCCGGGGTTGCGGCCCGCCGCACCCAGGGTGCCGCCCGGCAGGATCTGGATCTTCACCTCGCCGCCCGAGGCCTCCTCGACCGACTTGGCCCAGCGGCCCATGACGCCATCGTCCTTGGTGAACAGGCCGCCTGGGGGCAGGAAGGTGGCGTAGCGCAAGGTGACCGCCCCCTGCGCGTGGGCGGCGCTCGCGCCGATGAGGCCGGCGCAGGCGGTGGCCGCCGCGAGCACGGCCCCCATGAGTTGGCGTCGTTGCATGGCTTGTCTCCTGTCGTGTCGTGTCTTGTGGTGGGGCGGGAACGCGGGGATCACCTGGCCGGCTCGGTCGGTTCGGCGGGTTCGACATACTGGCCCGCTTCGAGCCGGACGTAGGCCGAGGCCTCGTCGAAGTGCACGCCGACGGGGTCGTCGCCGCGCTCGACCGCTTCGACCTGGCGCGCGAGCAACCGGCGCAGCATGACGATGCCGCGGTCGGTGGTGGCCAGGTGCTCCTCGCCGTGCAGCGTGATGGGGCCCTGGCCGACCTGGGCCTCCCAGTCGTTGGGAAAGTCGCGGCGCTGCTCGGGCGTCATCTGGTCCCAGCGCGGGCGGGTCGCGGCGTCGGGCGCGCGCGGCAGGATCTCGCCCTTCTTCGTCACGCGCGCGGCGGTGTAGATGCGGTAGTGCGTGTCGTCGATGGGCACGGTCCAGCCGATGGACTCGACCTTGCCGTATTTGCCCACGTAAGGGTTGGGCACCACGCGCAGCGTGGGCAGCACCACCTCGGTGGTGCGCTTCATCACCTGGCCGCCGTCGAGCTGGCGCGTGCTGAACACCTTGACGCCGCGCTCGGTGAGGTCGAACTTCACCTGCGGCATGAGGTTCATGGTGGGCGTGAACTGCGTGCCGCTGAAGTTGCCGTGCAGGATGGGCACATGGAACGGATCGATCACGTTCTCGTAGTGCTGCAACCAGTTGCAGGGCGCGATCGCGCCACCGCCGCTACCGATGCTGGTGTCGTCCACGTCGATGAACTCTCCGGGGTCGAGCTCCTCCAGCGCGTCGTAGCGCGGCAGCACGGGCTTGCGCTCGGGCGGCCCCATGTAGGCAAAGATGAGGCCGTAGCGCTCCTGCACGGGGTACCAGGGCTGGCGCACCTTGCCGCGGTGTGCGGCGCCGCCCTCGGGTTCGCAGGGCTGCTCCAGGCAGCGGCCCTCGGCGTCGAACAGCCAGCCGTGGTAGCAGCAGCGGATGCCTTCTTCCTCCACGCGGCCGTAGTAGAGCGTGGTGCCCCGGTGGCAGCAGCGGTTGTGCAGCAGGCCGGGGCGGCCTTTCTTGTCGCGGTAGAGCACCAGGTCCTCGCCGAGGATGCGCACCTCGCGCGGCGTGTCGGTGGCGTGCGAGGACAGCCCCACGGGGTGCCAGTAGCGGCGCAGCAGCTCGCCCATCGGCGTGCCGCGGCCCACCTCGGTGAGCCGGCCATCGTGCGACACGCGCTTGCGCTGGTAGCCGGTGCCCTCGTCCAGCGGCACGGCCCGGATGGGGATGCTCATGTCTTGTCTCCGCCTTGTGTATCGGTTGGCGACGGAGACTAGAAGCCCCCCCGGCCGGGGACAAGTCGGAAATTCGGATACGTGATATGGCCGCGACCAATAACGCAATGGCGGCGCGGCGGCGCAAAGACTGTGCGCGGCGCTCGCCTTTGGGGATGCGGCGGCGCGCTCGCCGCGCGAACATGCCGGCAGGAGGACCTGCGGTGGCAAAGAAGGATTGGCGAGATGGAACGGCCCCGGCGGACGCGGCGCCCGCCTGGCACGCCAGCACGCCCGAGGCGGCGCTGGCGCGGCTGTCGGCCCGGCGCGAGGGCCTGTCCGCGCGCGAGGCGGCCGAACGCCTGGCGCGCCACGGCTCCAACCGGCTGGAGGGCGCGCGCCGGCGCGGCCCCTGGGCACGCCTGCTGGCGCAGTTCCACAACGTGCTGCTGTACGTCATGCTGGGCGCGGCCGCGATCACCGCCTTCCTGGGCCATTGGGTGGACACGGGCGTGCTGCTGGCCGCCGTGCTGATCAACGCCTTCATCGGCTTTGTCCAGGAAGGCAAGGCCGAGACTGCCCTGGAGGCGATACGCGCCATGCTCTCGCCGCGGGCGGTGGTGCTGCGCGACGGCCTGCGGCAAGAGATCGACGCGGCCGAGCTGGTGCCCGGCGACGTGGTGCTCCTGGCCTCGGGCGACCGCGTGCCGGCCGACCTGCGCTTGATCCAGGTCAAGGGACTGCGTTGCGACGAATCCACGCTCACGGGCGAATCGCTGCCGGCGGCGAAGGACACCGGCGCCGTGGCGGCCGACGCGGCGCTGGGCGACCGCCGGGGCATGGCCTATGCCGGCACCCTGGTGGGCTACGGCCAGGCCAGCGGCCTGGTGGTGGCCACCGGCCGCGACACCGAGATCGGCCGCATCGACCAGCTGCTCGCCGGCGTGGCCACGGGCGCCACGCCGCTGCTGCGCCAGATCGACCGCTTCGGGCGCGCGCTCGCCCTGGCCATCCTGGCGCTGGCGCTGCTCACCTTCGCCGTCGGCGTGTGGCTGCGCGGCCACCCGGCGGCCGACATGTTCATGATGATCGTGGCCCTGGTGGCCTCGGCGATCCCGGAAGGCCTGCCCGCCATCATGACCATCACGCTCGCGCTCGGCGTGCAGCGCATGGCGCGGCGCCAGGCCATCGTGCGCCACCTGCCGGCGGTGGAGGCGCTGGGCTCGGTCACCGTCATCTGCTCGGACAAGACCGGCACCCTCACGCGCAACGAAATGACGGTGCAGCGCATGGTGTGCGCGGGACTGGACGTGCGCGTGAGCGGCGCCGGCTACGCGCCCGAGGGCGAGTTCCGCGTGGGCGAACGCACGATCGACGCCGATCACCACCCCGCGCTGGCGCTGGCGCTGCGCGCGGGCGTGCTGTGCAACGACGCGCGCATGGCCGGCGAGGCCGGGCACTGGACGGTGGTGGGCGATCCCACCGAAGGCGCCCTGCTGGTGCTGGGCCACAAGGCGGGCCTGCTGCACGGGCACACCCAGGCCGCCTGGCCGCGCGCCGACGCCATTCCCTTCGAGTCGCAGCACCGCTTCATGGCCACCGCACACCACGACGACGAAGGCCAGCCGTGGATCTTCGTGAAGGGCGCGCCCGAGAAGATGCTCGAGATCAGCGCGCGCGAGTGGGGCCCCGAGGGCGAACGGGCGATCGACGTCGACACCTGGCGGCGCATGGCCACCGACATGGCCGCGCGCGGCCTGCGCCTGCTCGGGCTGGCCTGCAAGCGCGCGGCCCCGGCGGGCGCGGGCCTGGCCTTCGAGGACGTGGCCGCGGGCTACACCCTGCTCGCGCTGGTGGGCATCGCCGACCCGCCGCGCGAGGAGGCGGTGCGCGCCGTGGCCGACTGCCACGCGGCGGGCATCCGCGTGAAGATGATCACCGGCGACCACGGCGAGACCGCGCGCGCGATCGGCGCACAGCTCGCCATCGGCACGGGCAAGCCGGCCATCACGGGCGCGGAGATCGAGCTGATGGACGACGAGGCCCTGCAGCGCGTGGCGCTGGACGTGGACGTGTTCGCGCGCGCCAGCCCCGAGCACAAGCTGCGGCTGGTGAACGCCTTGCAGCGCCACGGCCAGGTGGTGGCCATGACCGGCGACGGCGTGAACGACGCGCCCGCGCTCAAGCGCGCCGACGTCGGCGTGGCCATGGGCCGCAAGGGAACGGAAGCCGCCAAGGAAGCCGCCGACGTGGTGCTGGCCGACGACAACTTCGCCACCATCGCCGCCGCGGTGCGCGAGGGCCGCGCGGTGTACGACAACATCCGCAAGTTCATCCTGTTCATGCTGCCCACCAACGGCGGCGAGGCGCTGGTGGTGATCGCCGCCATCCTGTTCGGCCTCACGCTGCCCATGACGCCCGCGCAGGTGCTGTGGATCAACATGGTCACGTCCAGCACGCTCGGTCTGGCCCTGGCCTTCGAGCCGGGCGAGGGCGACCTCATGCGCCGCCCGCCGCGCGCGCCGGGCGAGCCGCTGCTCTCGCGCTTCTTCGCCTGGCGCGTGCTCATGGTGTCCGTGCTCATGATGGCGGCGGCGCTCGGCCTGTTCCTGTGGGAGCTGGAGCGCGGCACGGCGCTGGAGACCGCGCGCACGATGGCGGTCAGCACCATCGTGGTGGCCGAGATGTTCTACCTGCTCAACAGCCGCTTCGTGCTGGCGCCCGCGCTGGGCCGCGCCGGCCTGGGGGGCAACCCCGCGGTGGCCTGGGCGCTGGGCGCCTGCCTGCTGCTGCAGCTGGCCTTCGTCTACCTGCCGCCGCTGCAGGCGGTGTTCGGCACCACGGCCCTGGGCGCGCGCGAGTGGGTCGCGGTGGGCTCGGCCGGGCTGGGGGTGTTCGTCGTCGCCGAACTGGAGAAGGCGGCGGCGCGCGCCCTTATTCGCCAGGGTGCGCCGGGCTGAGGGCCGGCGCACCGGCCGGCACCTGGAACACCTGGCGCAGGTAGGCCAGAAAGGTGGCGTCGTCGCACAGGGCCTTGCCCGGCGTGTCCGAGATCTTGGCCACCGGCTGGCCATTGGCCGAGCGCAGCTTCATCACGATGCTCAGCGGCTCCAGGCCCATGTCGTTGGTGAGGTGGGTGCCGATGCCGAAGCCCATCTGCGTGCGGTCGGCGAAGTGGCGGTAGATGGCCAGCGCGCGCCGCAGGTCCAGGCCGTCGGAGAACACCAGGCGCTTGGTGGCCGGGTCGACGCGCAGGCGCGCGTAGTGCGCCAGGGCCTTCTCGCCCCATTCGATGGGGTCGCCCGAGTCGTGGCGCAGGCCGTCGAAGAGCTTGGCGAAGTAGAGGTCGAAGTCGGCCAGAAAGGCGTCCATGGTGATGACGTCGGTGAGCGCGATGCCGAGGTCGCCGCGGAACTCCTGCACCCAGTCCTCCAGCGCGGCCTTCTGGAAGTCGCGCAGGCGCACGCCCAGGGTCTGGTAGGTCTGCAGGTACTCGTGCGCCATGGTGCCGATGGGCGCCAGGCCCAGCTCCTTGGCGAGCAGCACGTTGGAGGTGCCCTTGAAGAAGCGCGGCGCCCCGTCGCGCAGCGTGCTCACCACCTCGCGCTGCCAGGCGCCGCTGTAGCGGCGGCGCACGCCGAAGTCGGAGAGCTCGAAGGGGTGGCGGCGCTCGGGCTCGCGCCCGAAATCGCGCAACAGATCGAGCTTGCCGGCCAGGCGGCGGCGCCCTTCGGCCAGCGCGGCCGTGGCGTCGAAGCGGCGGAAGTACAGCTCGTTGACGATGGCCAGCACGAAGATCTCGAAGGCCATGACGTGCACCTGCGGGCCACGGGCCACGATGTCCAGCGAATCGCCCTGGGCGCGCACCTCGATGAACTCGCGCTGGAAACGGAAGATGCGCAGGAAGTCGACGAAGTCGGAGGTGAGGTAGCGCAGGCCCTTGAGGTAGGCGAGCTCGTCGGGCCGAAAGCTCAGCGAGCACAGGTGGTCCAGCTCGCGGTTCACCTCGGGCACCAGTTCGGCGAGCGGGTAGGCGCTGGTGTTGCGGCAGACGAAGCTGTAGCGGGCCTGGGTGGTGGGGTGGCGGTGCAGCAGGGCCTGCCACATCGAGAACTTGTAGAGGTCGGTGTCGAGCAGGCTGTGGATGATGGGGGTCATGGAGGGGTGCCCTCGGGCGGGGGAAACCCCGCGATCATGGACCAGCGGCGCCGCTCACGTCGGCAAGGGCCAGGCCGGGTTCCAGGCCACTTCCCACAGGTGGCCATCCGGGTCCATGAAGTAGCCCGCGTGGCCGCCCCAGACGGTGTCCTGGGCGGGCTTGACGATGCGCGCGCCGGCGGCCTCGGCCTCGCGCATCACGGCGCCCACCGCCTCGCGCGAGCCCACGTTGTGGGCCAGGCTCAGGCTCGAGGGGCTGGGCGGCCCGGGCGGGAGGCCGGCGTCGTGGCACAGGCTCTCGCGTGGGAACAGCGCAAGCTTGAGGCCGGGCTGCAGGTCGAAGAACGCGACGGCGCCGTGCGCGATGTCCTGGCCGACGATGCCCTCGGTGGGCAGGCCCAGGCCGTCGCGGTAGAAGCGCAGCGCACGCTCGAGGTCGGCGACGGCCAGGGTGATGAGGGAGAGGTAGGGTTTCATGGCGGGCTCCTGCGGGGGCGATGATCGGCCATCACCCCCGAGCCGCCAAGGCCCCGAAGGCTCACTCGATGCGGATGCCGCGCTTCTTGATGAGCGCGCCCCAGCGCTCGGTCTCGCGGGCCAGGTAGCGTCGGAACTCCTCGGGCGTGCCGCCGCCCGCGCTGGCGCCGATGGCTTCCAGCTTGGGCGTCACGTCGGGCGAACGCACGGCCCAGGTCACGTCGCTCGCGATCTGCTGAACCACGGCGCCGGGCGTGCCGCCGGTGGTGAAGATGCCGTACCAGGCCTCCGTCTCGTAGCCCGCCAGGCCTTGCTCGGCCACGGTCGGCACCTCGGGCAGCCAGGGCAGGCGCTTGGCCGAGGTGACGCCCAGGGGCACCACCTTGCCCGACTTGATGTGCTGCAGCACGCCGTTGTCGAACATGATGGGCACGCGCCCGCCCAGCAGGTCCTGGTGCGCGGGCGCGCTGCCTTTGTAGGGCACGTGGGTGATGGCCACGTCGGCCATGCTGGCGAAGAGCTCGCCCGAGAGGTGGGTGGAGGTGGCCGTGCCGGTGGAGGCGAAGCTGATCGAGCCCGGCGCCGACTTGGCCTTCTGGATCAGCTCCGGCACGTTCTTCACGCCCAGCGAGGGGTGCGCCACCAGCACGTTGGTGATGGTCGCCAGCACCGTGACGGGCGCGAGGTCCTTGGCCGAGTCGTAGGGCAGCTTGTCGAGCAGGAAGGGGTTGAGCGCGAAGGGCATCGCGGTCAGCAGCAGGGTGTGGCCGTCGGGCGTGGCCTTGGCGACAAGATCGGTGGCGATGACCGTGTTGCCACCGGGCCGGTTCTCGACGATGACGGGCTGGCCCCAGCGCTCCGAGAGCTTCTGGCCGACCAGGCGCGCCTGCGTGTCGGTGGCGCCGCCGGGCGGGTAGGCCACGATCAGGCGCACCGGTTTGTTGGGCCATTTCGCGGCCTGCGCGAACGCCGGGGCGGCCAGGTGGCTGGCCAGCAGCAGGCCGGCGGCCAGCGAGGCGAGGAAGGTCTTGCGTTTCATGGGGTGTCTCCTGTGTGTGTGGGATGAGAGAGGTCGCGGCCGTCGATCCAGGCGGCGATCGGCCCGACCCAGGGGCCGGGGTCGAGCAGCAGGGCCTGGTGGCCGTAGGGGGTGGACACGGTGCCCGCCTGCGCGGGGCGGTCGGCCGTCGGGGGAAACAGCGCGTCTGACGCGGCCCGCAGCAGCGCGGTGTCGCTGGGCCAGGCCGGCAGCGAGAACGTGGCGGCCGCGGCGCGCAGCCGCCAGAGCGCGGCGGGCGTGAATTCCTGCGCCCATTGCCGAACCCGGCCGAGTTCCCGCGCCAGCGCCTGCGGACCCTGGTCGTGCGCCCATGGCGTCAGGCCGTTTCGCATCAGCGTGTCGACGCGAAAGGCATAGCGCTTGTCCGGGTCGTCCAGGCGGCGCAAGGCGTCGAGCCCGTCCAGCGAGCCCCGGCCCTGGCGCGCGCTGCACAAGGCCAGCGCGCGCCGCACGCGCGAGGGCCGCGCGGCGCGCAGCTGCAGGGCGACGTAGCCGCCGAAGGAATAGCCGATCGCGCCGTCGAGGCGCGCGATGCCCAGCGCGTCGAGCAGGCCACAGGCCGCGTCGGCCATGGCCGCCACGCTGGCGTGGGCGCTGTCGGCGCCGTCCCAGCCGGAGCCATAGGCCGAGCCGGGCAGGTTCATGGTGAGCACCCGGTGGCGCCGCGTGTCCAGTGCCTTGCCGGGACCGGCCCAGGCCGCGGCCCAGCCAGCGTCGGCGGCAGGGCCGTTCGGATCGAGCGCGAAGTGGCTGCCGGTGTAGCCGTGCAGCAGCAGGTAGGCCGGCGCATCCTCTGGTCCCTGGCTCGTGTAGGCCAGGCGGGCACGCACCACGTGGCCGTCGGCGAGCCGCAGGTCGAGTTCGCGGGTACCAGCGTCGCTGGGCGCGTCCACCATCAGACCGGCCTTTCGCCCCGCACGGTGGTCCGGTACAGCGTGCGGTACTGGCCGGCGGGCAGGTCCCGCGTCGTGGCGCTGTGCATGGTGGAGCGGTTGTCCCACATGACCACGTCGCCGGGGCTCCAGCGGAAGTCGTAGCGGAACTGGGGCTGCACCGTGTGGGCGAACAGGAACTCCAGGATCTCGCGGCTTTCTTGCGGCGTCTTGCCGATCACCTCGGCCGTCATGCCCGGGTGGGCGAAGATGGCCTTGCGGCCCGAGTCGGGGTTGGTGCGGACCAGGGGATGGTCCACGTCGGGCGTCTGCTGCTTCTGCGCCTCGGTCATCTCGACCCGCGTCGATTGCGCCGCGTCCGCCTTGCGGCGGTAGCGGTGCACCGCGCGCAGGCCCTCCAGCCGCGCCTTCCATTCATCGGACAAGGCCTCATAGGCGGCCTCCATGTCGGCGAACAGGGTGTCGCCGCCCTCCGGCGGGATCTCCAGCGCGTTCAGGATGGTCGCCTTCGCGGGGCGCTCCTGGAAGGCGAGATCGGAATGCCAGTACGAGCCACCGTCGGCGATGCCCATGGGTTGGCCGTCCACCACCCGGTTGGACAGCCGGAAGATCTCCGGATGCTCGGGGTGGTTGTACTGGGACAGGACGTGCACTTCCAAGGGGCCGAAGCGCTGGCTGAACGCCAGCTGCGCCGCGGCGGACAGGTTCTGGTTCTTGAAGCAGAGCAGTTTGCTCTCCACGAACAGGCGGTGGATGGCGCCGAACGCCTCGTCGTCGAAATCGCGCGACAGGTCGAGATCGCGCACTTCGGCGCCGAAGCGCGCGGACAGCGGCTGGACTTGCATAGGACTGAACCCCTCAATTATCGAACAAATGTTCGCCATTTAATCTACCGGACCGGCCGCGGCCTGTCAACGCGCTACATTCGGCGCGCCGGATTCATTGCGTGGAGCGCAGATGCGAGACAAAGAGGTGCAGGACGACAACAGCGAGGGCAAGCGGGAGTTTCTCGATGCCCTGGCCAACGGGCTTCGCCTGTTGAACGCGTACGACGAGAACACGCGCGCCTTCAGCATCCAGTCGGCGGCGGAACTGCTGGGGGTGACGCGGGCCGCCTCGCGGCGCATCCTGCTGACGCTCAGCGAGCTGGGTTACCTGCGCCAGGACAAGCGCGACTTCGAGCTATCGCCCAAGGCCATCGAACTGGGCTACCGCTATTTCCGTTCGCTGGGCCTGTCGGCGGCGGTGCGGCCGCAGCTGCTGGAGCTGTCGCGCCAGTTGAACGTGGGGGCGGCGATCGGCGTGCTGGCGGGCACCGACGTGCTGTTCGTCGAGCGCGTGGAGGCCGACCGGCCGATCAAGCTCGACCTGCGGGCCGGCGACCGCCTGCCGGCCTACGCCCACTCGCTGGGCCGCGCGCTGCTGGCCCAACTGCCGCCCCAGCGGCTGGCCGAGCACCTGCCCGCGGGCACCATGGCCCGCCATTCCCAGCACACGGTCACCGAGCGCAAGGCGCTGAACGCCGAGCTCGCGCTGGCGCGCCAGCGGGGCTGGAGCTTCGCCAACAGCGAACTGGTGGCGGGCCTGTTCGGCGTCGCCATCGAGATCCCCTCGTGCACGGGCGAGGCCCGGTTCGGCCTGAACGTCAGCTCGATCGGGCAGCCCTGGAGCGTCTCGCACATCGAGCGCCACATCGTCCCGGCGCTGCGCGCCTGCGCCCAGCGCCTGCAGATGCTGACGGACACGCTGGGTTGAACGCGCTGGTGCGACAGGGCCGGCAGGCGCTGCAGCGCCTGCTGCCCGAACTCCTGCTCTCGCTGCGCGCGCTCTGGCCCGCCGCGCCTGGCATCGACGCGCGCGAGAAATGGCGCGCCTGCATCGGCGCCGCGCTGGGCATCCTCGTCGCCGGCCTGGGCGCCACCTGGCTGGCGCCCGGCAACGGCCACCCCGCGCTGGCCACCGCGCTGGTGGCGCCGCTGGGCGCCAGCGCGGTGCTGGTCTTCGTGGTGCCGTCGAGCCAGCTGGCCCAGCCCTGGTCGGTGATCGGGGGCAACACCTTGTCGGCCCTGGTGGGCGTGGCCTGCGCCCTCTGGGTGCCGCACCCGGCCGTGGGCGCGGCGCTGGCGGTGGGCCTGTCCATCGCGCTCATGCTGGCGCTGCGCTGCCTGCACCCGCCGGGCGGCGCCTCGGCCCTGCTGATGGTGCTGATGGGCAGCCACGACTTCGGCGTCGCGCTGCAGCCCGTGCTGTTGGACTCGGCGTTGATGGTGGCGGCCGGCCTGCTCTACAACAACCTCACGCGGCGGCGCTGGCCGCACGTGCACCACCCGGTGCCCACCGAGCCCGGCGGCGCGCGCCTGACCAGCCGCGACCTCGACGCCGCGCTGGCCCACTACAACCAAGTGCTCGACATCAGCCGCGAAGACCTGCAGGACCTGATGCAGTACGCCGAGGCCGCGGCCTATCAGCGCACCATGGGCGAGCTGCGCTGCACCGACGTGATGACGCCCGACCCCGTGACCGCGCGCCCCGAGATGCCGCTGCGCCAGGCCTGGGCGCTGATCCGCCAACACCGCGTGAAGGCGCTGCCCGTGGTGGACCGGCAGCACCACCTGGTGGGCATCGTCACGGTGTCCGATTTCATGCGCCAGGTGGACATGGACGTGCACGAGGGCGTGAACTTCCGCCTGCGCGCCCTGCTGCGCCAGATGCACCGGCCGGCGCCCCGGCACACGGTGGGCGAGATCATGACGCGCCAGGTGCGCGTGGCCAGCAGCGACCGACCGCTCACCGAGCTGGTGCCGGTGTTCTCCGACGGTGGGCACCGCCACCTGCCCATCATCGACGCCGAGCGCCGGCTGGTGGGCATCGTCACGCAGTCGGACCTGATCCGTGCGATGGACGCGGCGGTGCGGGGCTAGGAATTGAGTGGTGGCGCCACCCGGGCACCCGTGATGCCGTGGCGCTCCAACGCTTGCGCCACGAAGCCGCTGGCCTTCATGTCCTCGACAAAATCCCGCACCACCGCCAGCGCCCCATCGCTGCGGTCCACCGGCACCGCCATCGCCTGCTGGATCACCATGAAGTTGCCCGGCAACAGGCGCAGGCGCGCCGTCGACAGGCGCTGCTGGTCCGCCAGCAGCTGCTGGCGCACGCCCGCCGCCACCTCCGCGCCCTGGCGCAGGAATTCGTCCACCACCGTGGGCGACGTGGCGGCGCGCACGAGGCTGGCGTGTTGGAGCTCGCGCGTAAGGAAGAGATCGTAGGCGCTGCCCTGGCCCACCACCACGCGGATGCCTTCGCGGTCCACCTCATCCCGGTGGGTGAGGGGCGAATCCTCCAGCACCAGGTAGGCGCCTTCAATCAGCACATAAGGCGCGGCGAAGCGCAGTTGCGCGGCGCGCTGCGGGTCCAGCGCGAAGAAGCCAATGTCGGCCTGCGCGCGCGCGATGGCGGCCACGGACTCGCCCGCGCTCTCGAACAGCACGGTCTGCAGCGCCAGGCCCAGCCGCTGCGCGAGCGACTGCGCCAGATCCAGCGAGACGCCGCGCGCCTGGCCGCTGTCCGGGTCGCGCGACGCCAGCACGGGATTGCCGAAGTTGATGGCGGCGCGCAACGCGCCGGTGGGGGCGATCTGGCGGACGAGCGAGGCGTCGATGGTGGGCATGGGCGTCATTCCGGCCGGATGTTGGCCTTCTGCACGATGTCCTTGAAGCGCGTGGCGTCGCTGCGGATGCGCTGAGCGAAGTCGGCGGAGGACATGCCCCCCAGTTCGGCGCCCGCGTCGGCAAAGCGCTTCTTCACGTCGGGCTGCTCCAAGGTCTTCACCACCTCGGCGTGCAGACGGGCCACGGTGTCGGCCGGCACCCCTTTGGGTGCGAACAGGCCCACCCAGTTGGACGCATCCACGTTCTTCACGCCCGCCTCGTTGGCGGTGACCCAGTCCTTGTTGAAGCTGGAACGGCGCGCGGTCGTCAGGCCCAACACCTTCACGCGGCCCGACTGCATGTGCGGGATGACGGCCGGAATGGCCACCACGCCCAGCGCCACCTCGCCCGAGGCCACGGCCGCCGCGGCGGGCGCGCCGCCGCGGTAGGGCACATGCAGCAACCTGGCCCCCGCCTCCATGGCGAACCATTCGCCCGCCAGGTGGTTGATGCTGCCGTTGCCCGGCGACGAGAAGGTGATGCTGCCGGGCGCCTTCTTCGCGGCGGCCACCAACTCCTGCACGGTGTTGAAGGGCTGCTGCGCGTTGGCCACCAGCAGCATGGGGGTGTCGCTGATCATGGTGATGGGCGCGAAGTCGCGGTCAAGCTCGTAGGGAACCTGGGGGAACAGCGCGGGGTTCACCGCGAATTCGCCGGTGTGGGCCGCCAGCAGGGTGTACCCGTCGGCCGGGGCCTTGGCGGCGGCGGTGACGGCGATGAAGCCGTTGCCGCCCGGCTTGTTCTCCACCACGAAGTTCCAGCCCAGGCGCTCGCTCAGTTTCTGCGTGAGCAGGCGCGCAGTGGTGTCGACCACGCCGCCGGGAGCGAAGGGCACGATGACGCGGATGGGGCGGGTGGGGTAGTCCTGCGCGAACGCGGACGCGGGCAGCAGGGCGGGCGCGGCCATCAGCGCGGCACAAGCCAGCAGTGCTGAGCGGCGGCTCTGGGTCGAACGGGTCATGCGATGTCTCCTCTGTGGGTGTGTGGGTGAATCCGGGCCGCGATGCTTTTGGAGACGGCGCGAGCGCGCAAACGATTTCCATTGCTTGCCGCCATGAAGCGTTTTCATGGCGTGTGGCCAGCCCCGGCACCCACCAGGGCGCCGATGGTGAGGCATGAAAGACTTTCATTCGCTCCACCGAAATTTCTCGTTTGAAAGGGCGCGGGGCGACGGCCAGAATCCGCGCCCTATGACGAACGAAGGACCCGGCGCGACCCACCGCGCCAGCGATGGCCCGACCATCGCTTACAGCGCTCACCTGGTGGCGAAGGACCGGCCGGTGATGGCCCTTGTGCACTCGCTGGGCATGGACCACAGCTTCTGGCAGGCGGTCAGTGACGGGGTGGGTGAGCGGGCTTCGGTGGTGGCCATCGACGCGCGCGGCCATGGCCGTTCGGACGTGGGCACGCCGCCTCTCACGGCCGGGCGCATGGCGCTGGACCTGCGCGAGGTGCTGGACCACCTGGGCATCGAGCGCGTAGTGGTGGGCGGCGCGTCCATGGGTGGCTGCGTGGCCTTGCAGTTCGCGCTCGACCACCCCGAGCGCAGCGCGGCGCTTGCGCTGATCGACACCACGGCCTGGTACGGCCCCACGGCGCCGGCCGACTGGGAGGGGCGCGCCCAGAAAGCCATGGCCCATGGCCTGGCCTCGCTGACCGACTTCCAGGTGACGCGCTGGTTCAGCGACGCTTACCGCGAGCGCGAACCCGAGGCCGTGAAGCATTGGGTGAATGTGTTCCTGCGCAACGACATGCAAGGCTATGTGGAAGCTTGCCGCATGCTGGGTTCTTTCGACGCGCGCGCGCGCCTGGGCACGCTGCGCTTGCCCACGCTGGTGCAGGTCGGCGAAGAAGACTTCGCCGCGCCGGTGGCGATGTCGCAAGCCTTGCACGAGGCCATCGCTGGCTCGACGCTGGACGTGATTCCCGGCGCGCGCCACCTCACCCCGCTGGAGGTGCCCCAGCGGGTCGCCGACGGCCTTCTGGAACTTTGCGCACAGGTGCGGTCATGACACCGTTTGAATTCCTGCTCCCGTACTCGCTGGACGAGGCCTTGTCGCTGCTCGACCCCGAAGACCCGAACGTGCGCCCCGTGGGCGGCGGCACCGCGGTGATGCTGATGATGAAGGCCGGCGTGCTGCGGCCCACGCGCCTGGTGAGCCTGCAGCGCATCGGCGAGCGGCACTCGCGCGTCGAGCGGCGCGCCGATGGTTCGCTGCTGATCGGCGGCTTGGCTCGATTGGCCGACATCGAAGCGAATGCCACGGTGCGCGAGGGCTGGCCCCTGCTGGTGCAGGCGCTGCGCGGTGTGGCCAATCCGCGCGTGCGCGCGGTGGCCACCCTCGGCGGCAACCTGAGCCACGCCGACCCGCACATGGACATGCCACCCGTGATGGCGGCGCTGGGCGCGACGGTGGTGATCACCGGCCCGAGCGGCTCGCGCGAAGTACCCGCCGACGCACTGTGCACCGGGTACTACGAGACCGTGGTCAGGCGCGACGAGCTCATCACCGAACTGCGCGTGCCGCCGCAGGCCGGACCGGGCGCGTACCTCAAGCTCACCACGCGGGCCGCGCACGACTGGCCCGCGCTGGGCCTGGCCGTGGTGCTGGGCCTGCAGGGTGCGCGCGTCACCAGCGCGAGCATCCTCACCGGTGCCGCCACCGACAGCCCGACCCGGTTGCGCAACGCGCAGTCCATCCTGGTGCAGCGCGGCCTGAGCGCGCCGGTGCTGCGCGAAGCGGCCGAGGCCGCCGTGGCCGAGGCGCCGCTGGTGGCCGATGCGCATGGCAGCGCCGCCTACAAGCGCCAGCTGCTGCGCGTGGCCTTGCCGCGCGCCGTGCAGGCCGCCCTGAACCGCACGCGGAGCCACGCATGACCGCCAACCCCAACGCCACCCTGTCACCCGAGCCGCAAATCGGCCGGCGCCTGGACCGCCTCGAGTCGGTGGCCAAGGTCACCGGCGCCGCCGACTACACGCACAACCTGGAGTTGCCGCGCATGCTGCACGCCAAGGTCGTGCGCAGCCCGCACGCGCACGCGCGCATCCTGGGCATCGATGCGCGCGAGGCCGCGGCCATGCCGGGCGTGGTGCACGTGGTGACGGCGCGCGAGGTGATGCGGCTCATTCCCGACCCGCACTACGGCCCGGCCTTTCACGACCAGCCCATCCTCGCCATCGAGAAGGTGCGCCATGTGGGCGAGCCGGTGGCCGTGGTGCTGGCCAATGACCCGCACGCCGCGGAGGCCGCAGCCGGCCTGGTGATCGTGGACTACGAGGTGCTGCCCGCCGTGTTCGACGAGGTCGAGGCCGCGGCATCGAAGATCCTGGTGCACGACGCGCTCAAGCCCGCCGGCACTTTCCCCGACCTGAAGCACCTGGCGGGCCGCAAGGGCACCAACGTGGCCCTGGACTACCACCTGCGCCACGGCGACGCGGACAAGGCCTTCGCCGAGGCCGCGCACGTGTTCGACCACACCTTCAAGACCCAGCAGGTGATGCACGTGCCCATGGAACCCATGGTGACCGTGGCCGAGCCGCAGGACGGCGGCCTGCTGATCCACACCGCCTCGCAGAGCCCCTCGTTCGTGCGCATCGAGATCGCGCGCCTGCTGGGCTGGCCCGAGAACCGCGTGCAGGTGAAGACACGGCTGCTGGGCGGCGGGTTCGGCGCCAAGCTCTACATCAAGCTCGAGGCCCTGGCCGTGGCGCTGGCCCTCATCGCGCGCCGCCCGGTGCGCGTGGCGCTGACGATGGAAGAGCAGTTCTACACCATCACCAAACACGCCACCACCTTCCGCATCCGCAGCGCGGTCAATGCCGAAGGCCGCATCACCGGCCGCCGCTGCGAGGTGTGGTGGAACGGCGGCGCATACGCCGACATCGGCCCGCGCGTGACGCAGAAATCCGGCTTCACGGCCGGCGGCCCTTACGACATCGCCAACCTCGACATCGATTCGTACCAGGTCTACACGCACCTGCCGCCGGCCGGCGCGTTCCGCGGCTTCGGCATCACGCAGGTGGTGTGGGGCTACGAATGCCAGGCGGACCTGATCGCGCGCGAACTGGGCATGGACCCGCTGGACTTTCGCCGCCTGAACCTGCTGGAGAACGGTCGCCCGCACGCGACCGGCACGGTGATGAAGGACGCCGCGCTGCGCCTGGTGCTGGACACCGTGGCCAAGCGCATGCAATGGGACCGCCCGATCGAACGCGGCACCGGCACCCTGCGACGCGGGCGCGGCATCGGCCTGGGGTTCAAGGCCCTGGTGGCACCCACAACGTCGGTGGCCACCATCAACCTGGGCGGCGATGGCAGTTGTGTGCTGCTCATCAGCACGGTGGACATGGGCCAGGCCTCGGACACGGCGATGGCCATGGTCGCGGCCGACGCGCTGGGCCTCAAGGCCGAGCAGATCCGCGTGGTGCACCCCGACACCGACGTGACGCCCTACGACATGGCCACGCTGGGCTCGCGCTCCACCTTCCACATGGGCAACGCGGTCAAGCTCGCCGCGCAAGACCTTCTGGCCCAGCTCGCGGCCCTGGCCGACGAACTGGGCCAGCCATTCAACGGCATCGCCGACGCCGGCGCGCTGCTGCGCAAGAAGTACGGCATGCCCGCGGGCACGCTCGTCGGCACAGGCACCTTCATGCCACCGTACCAGTCACCCGACGCGGATGGCCGCTCGCCCGACATCACGCCCAACTGGATGATTGGCGGCACCGGCGTGGAGGTGGAGGTGGACACCGAGACCGGTCACTTCCGCCTGCTGCGCATCGAGAACGTGGTGGACTGCGGCACGCCCCTCAACCCCAAGGTGGTCGAGACCCAGATCTCGGGCGCGGCCATCATGCAGCTGGGCATGGTGCACCTGGAGAAGATGGCGTTCGACGCCGAGGGCCGGCTGCGCAACGCGTCCTTCTCCGAATACAAGATCCCGGGCATCCACGACATCCCCGAACACTTCGGCTGCGAGGCCGTGGACGCGCAACAGGGCACCGGCCCCTACGGCGCCAAGGGCCTGGGCGAAAGCGGCTGCTTCGGCGTGGCATCGGCCGTGGCCGATGCCATCCACGACGCCGTGGGCGTGCGCCTGTTCTCGCTGCCCATCACGCCCGAGGCGGTGATGCGCGCACTGCTCGCGCAGCGCGGCGAATCGCTCGGCGACTGACCTTCCCCAACACCATGAGCACCACCAGCACCCTCATCCAGTTCCGGCTGAACGGCGAGCCCATGGCCCGCCAGGTCGAGTCCTTCCACACACTGGTCGAAGTCGTGCGCGGCTGCGGCCTGCACGGCGCGCGCGAAAGTTGCGGCCAGGGCCTGTGCGGCTGCTGCACCGTCGTGGTCGATGGCCAGGCCGTCACGGGCTGCATCTACCCGGCGCTGCACGCCGACGGCGCCGACATCGCCACCATCGAAGGCGTGGCAAAAGACGGCCGACTCGACCCGGTGCAACAAGCCTTCATCGACGCCGGCGCCTTCCAGTGCGGTTTCTGCACGCCGGGCTTCATCCTGATGGCTCGCCAGCTGCTGGCAAACAACCCCGACCCAAGCGAACACGAGATCCGCCACTACCTGGCGGGCAATCTGTGCCGCTGCGGCGCGTACCCCGAAATCGTGAAGGCCGTGCGACTGGCCGCCGAGCGCCTGCGCGCGCCGGCCGCCGCGGGCCAGTGACCCACTCGAACAGAACACCATGGACATCCAAGGCGAAAAAATTCTCCAGGCCGATCGCGCGAGCGTCTGGCGCGCGCTCAACGACCCCCAGGTGCTGCAGCGGTGCCTGGCCGGCTGCGACACCTTCGAGCCCGATGGCGAGAACCGCTACCGCGTGGCGATGGCCGCCACTGTGGGCCCGGTGCGCGCGCGCTTCGCGGGCAAGCTGGCGCTGCGCGACGTGAACCCACCGACGTCCTACGCGCTGAGCTTCGAGGGCTCGGGCGGCGTGGCCGGCTTCGGCAAGGGCGAGGCATCGGTGGTGCTGGACGACATGGCCGAGGGCACGCGGCTGCGCTACACGGCGCAGGCCCAGGTGGGCGGGCGCCTGGCACAGGTGGGCGCGCGGCTCATCGATGGCGTGACCCGGCGCATGGCGGACGACTTCTTCACGCGCTTCGTGCGGGAGCTGGGGCGGGGTGACGAGGCCCCGGTGGCCGACACGGGTGCTGCGGTCGCCGCCACCAGTCCGACGGCTGGGGCAATGGCTTCGACGCCCCGCGCCGCGCCGGCGGCGGGCGTCGAGGCGCCAGCGGCTACGCGGACCCCAGCCACGGCGATCGCCGTCGTCGCGGCCGCGGTGTCGGCCACAGCGGCTTCGGTGGCGGTGCTGGCGGCGGTGTTGGCGATGCGGGCGGGCTGACGCCCTCCCGGCGTTTGTCATCCAAGCCCCGGTAGGCGTGAGCCACCGGGGCTTGTCGCATGGGCCATTTCCCATGCGCCGGTTCGACGGGATCTCAAGGCCCAGCCGCTCCTGGGCCTGGACTTGCGTCAGCTTCGCGCGTCCGCCTTGATCATGTCCGCGGCCTTCTCCCCGATCATGATGGCCGTGGCATTGGTGTTGCCCGAGATGATCTTCGGCATGATGGACGCGTCCACTACGCGCAAGCCCTGGAGACCGTGCACGCGCAGGCGCGCGTCGACCACGGCGCGCTCGCCGGTGCCCATGGCGCAGGTGCCCACGGGGTGGAAGATGGTGCCGGCCATCTTGCGGATGCCGTCGAGCAGCTCGGCCTCGTCCTGGATCTCTCGGCCCGGCAGAAACTCCTCGGGCGCATAGCGCTGCATGGCGGGCGCGTTGCACACCTCGCGCAACATGCGCAGGCCCTTCACCACGGTGCGGCAATCGGCCTCGGTGTCGAGGAAGTTCAGGTGGATCGCCGGCGCGGCCAGCGGGTCGGGGCTCTTGAGCGTGACGCTGCCCCGGCTTTCGGGGTGCAGCATGCACACGCCCGCCGTGAAACCCGGGAAGGCGTGTGGCGGATCGCCGAGCTTGTCGTAGGTGATGGGGTAGCAGACGAACTGCAGGTCCGGCGTGGGCTGCGAGGGATCGCTGCGCACGAAGGCGTTCACCAACGCGGGCGGAATGGTCAGGGGGCCGCGGCGGCGCAGCGCGTAGTCGATGCCCATCCACATCTTTCCCCACAGGCTGTTGGCCTGCTGGTTGAGCGTGACGGTGTCCTTCACGCGCAGCATGGTGCGCGCGGCGATGTGGTCCTGCAGGTTGGCGCCCACGCCGGGCAGGTGGCGCACGCTGGCAATGCCCAGGCGCTGCAAAGCGGCGCCGTCGCCCACGCCCGAGAGCTGCAGCACCTGGGCCGAGCCGATGGTGCCGCCCGACAGGATCACCTCACGCGCCGCCTCGATGCGCCACTCGCGGCCGCCGCGCCGCACCACCAGGCCGCTGGCGCGTGTGCCGTCGAAGCTCACGCGGGTCACCTGCGTTTTCGTCAAGACCTCGAGGTTGGGACGGCTTCGCGCCGGCTTGAGGAAAGCGCGCGCGGTGCTCATGCGCACCCCGTTCTTCTGCGTGACCTCGAAGTAGCCCACGCCTTCGTTGTCGCCCGAGTTGAAGTCCTCGCTGCGCGGAATGCCGCACTGCACGGCCGCGTCGCAAAACGCGTCGAGAACGTCCCAGTGGGCGCGCAGGCCCTCGACACGCAACTCGCCACCCGCGCCGTGCGTGTCGCTTGACCCGCGGTGGTAGTCCTCGGACTTCTTGAAGTACGGCAGCACCTCGGCCCAGGACCATCCCTGGTTGCCCATGGCGGACCAGCCGTCGAAATCCGCGGCCTGGCCCCGGATGTAGACCATGGCGTTGATGGACGAAGAGCCGCCGAGCACGCGGCCGCGCGGGTACTTGATGCCACGGCCGCCCAGATTCGCGTCGGGCTCGGCCACGTAACACCAGTCGGTGCGCGGGTTGTTGATGGTGTAGAAGTAGCCGATCGGCACGTGAATCCACGGGTACCAGTCGGTCTCGCCGGCTTCCACCAGGCACACGCGCACCGAAGGGTCGGCGCTCAGGCGGTTGGCCAACACGCAGCCGGCCGAGCCGGCCCCGACGATCACGTAGTCGAAACGGCCAAGAGATTCCTGCGTCATCGTGCGCTTCAGCCCAGCTTGAACGGGTCGCGCAGCGCGCCGCTGAGCTCCACCCACACGGTCTTGGTCTCGAGGAATTCGTTCATGCCTTCGTGGCCGTTCTCGCGGCCGACGCCGCTGTGCTTGAAGCCGCCGAAGGGCGCGAAAGGCGCGGTGACGCGGTAGGCGTTGATCCACACGCTGCCCGCGCGCAGTTGTCCCGCCACACGGTGCGCGCGCTGAACGTTCTGCGTCCAGATGCCAGCGGCCAGGCCGTAGCGGGTGTCGTTGGCGATCTTCACGGCCTCTTCCTCGGTGTCGAAGGGAATGACCGCGAGCACGGGGCCGAACACCTCTTCGCGCGCGATGTCCATCCGGTTGTGCACCTGGGTGAGCACGGTGGGCTGCACGAAGAAGCCGCCCTGCGGCGCCTGTCGGCCACCATAGGCCAGCGTGGCGCCTTCGGCCTCGGCCGACCTCACCATCGACAGGATCTTCTGGAATTGCTGGCCGGTGGCGGCCGGGCCCATTTCGCTGGCCATGTCCAGCGGGTCGCCGAGCTTGATGGCGCTCACGCGCGCCACCAGGCGCTTGACCACTTCGTCGTGGATGGCGCGGTGCACGATGAGGCGCGAGCCGGCCATGCAGGTCTGGCCGGTGGCCGCGTACACGCCCGAGATCACGCCGTTGACGGCCGCCTCGATGTCGCAGTCGTCGAACACCACCTGCGGCGACTTGCCCCCGAGCTCGAGCGAGACGCGCGTGAAGTTCTCGGCGCCCGCGCGTGCGATGGCCTTGCCCACGCCGTCGGAGCCGGTGAAGCTGATCTTGTCGATGTCGGGGCTGGAGACCAGCCAGCGGCCCGCGTCGGCCCCGCCGGTGACGACGTTGAACACGCCGGGCGGAAAGCCCGCCTCTTCCACCAGCTCGGCGAAGCGCAAGGTGGACACCGGCGTGTGCTCGGACGGCTTGACGACGAAGGTGCACCCCGCCGCCAGCCCGGGCGCGAGCTTGAACATCAGCAGCAGGCAGGGCGAGTTCCAGGGCGTGATGGCCGCGACCACGCCGATGGGCTCCTTGCGCGTGAAAGCGATGAAATTGGGGCGGTCGCTGGGCAGCACCTCGCCCTGGCTCTGCGTGGCCTGGCCGGCAAAGTAGTACATCCACTCGGGCAGGTACTTCCACTGACCCAGCATTTCGCGCAGCAGCTTGCCGTTGTCCATGGACTCGATGCGCGCCATGCGCTCGGCGTCGCGCGCGATCAGGTCACCCAGTTTGCGCATCAGCGCGGCGCGCTGCTGCGGCGTGGTCTGACGCCAGGGGCCGTTGTCGAAGGCCTCGCGCGCGGCAGCGACGGCCGCCTTCACGTCGGCCTCGCTGGCGTCGGGTACCGTGGCCCAGACTTTCTGCGTGTAGGGATTGAGGCTGTCCAGCGTCTGGCCGCTGGTGCCAGCGACCCACTGGCCGCCGATGTACATCTGCAGGCGTTCGGTGGCGTCGGCGGCGGGGCTGTTGGTTCGGGTGTCCATTGGTGTTCGAGGAAGTGGCTACGGAGAGAAGAGACCGACCCGCAGTCTAGGAGGCGCGGCGCCTGGGTGCGAGCGATGCTTTTTCATCGCCGCATGAGGGACTCTCATTGCGCGGGCGCGGGCGCGCCGTCGCGCGCGACGGCGATGAGCTGGATCTCCACCAGGCAACCGTGGTGCAGCTCGGGCACCGGCACCACGGCACGCGCGGGGCGGTGATCGCCCAGCACCCTGGCGTACACGGCATTGAACGCGGGCCAGTGCGCCACCCCCACCACATAGGCGGTGCACTGGACCACGTCGGTCCAGCCACAACCGGCGGCGCGCAGCACCCGCGCGCAACGGTCCAGCGCGTCGAGCGCCTGGGCCTCGAAACCTTCGGTGTCGGGCGAGGGCAGCACGCCCGAGACGAAGACGAAGCCATTGGCCACCACGGCCTGGGCGTAGTGGCCCGCGGGCGCAGGCAGATCAGGCGCCTGGAGGAAGCGCATTCACTTCCAGAGCGCGCACTTGGACTCGGCCTTGGTGTTGAAGGCGTCCTCGCCTTTCACCGTGGCCACCAGGTTGTAGTAATCCCATGGGTACTTGGACTCGGACGGCTTCTTCACCTGCATCAGGTAGTAGTCGTGCACCATGCGGCCATCGGGGCGGATGTAGCCGTCCTTGGCGAAGAAGTCGTTGATCTTCGCGCTCTTGAGCTGCGCCATCACCTTGTCGGCGTTGTCCGTGCCCACGGCCTTCACGGCGTTCAGGTAGGTCATGGTGGCCGAGTAGGCCCCGGCCTGCAGCACGGTGGGCATGCGCTTGGTCTTCTCGAAGTAGCGGCGCGACCACTTGCGGGAATCTTCGTTGAGGTCCCAGTACCAGGCCTCGGACAGGTACATGCCCTGCGTGGCTTGCAGGCCCATGGTGTGGGTGTCGGAGAGAAACTGCATCATGGCCGTCATGCGCATCTTGCGGTTGACGCCGAATTCGGCGGCGGCTTTCACCGAGTTGTGCAGATCGCTGCCGGCATTGGCCAGCCCCAGCACCTGCGACTGGGACGCCTGGGCCTGCATGAGGAACGACGAGAAGTCCGACGCCGACACCGGGTGGCGCACCGAACCCTTGACCTGACCGCCAGCGGCCTTGATGACCTCGGTGGTGTCCTTCTCCAGCGAATGGCCGAAGGCGTAGTCGGCCACCAGGAAGTACCACGACTTGCCGCCCGCCTCGGTCACGGCCCGTCCGGCCACCCGGGCCTGGGCGATGGTGTCCAGCGCGTAGTTGATGGTGTAGGGCGTGCACTCCTCGTTGGTCAGGCGCGCGGTGCCGGCGCCCACCGAGATGTAGACCGTCTTCTTCTCGGCCGAGACCTTGGACATGGCCAGGCCCACGGCGGAGTTCACGCCGCCCAGCAGCAGGTCGACCTGGTTCACGTCGATCCACTCGCGCGCCTTGGTGGAGGCGATGTCGGGCTTGTTCTGGTGGTCCACGAACATCAGCTCGATCTTCTTGCCGCCGACCTGGCCACCGAAGTCTGCGATGGCCATGCGCACGGCCTCGACGCCGCCCGCGCCGTCGATGTCGGAGAAGAGGCCGGACATGTCGGTGGCGAAGCCGATCTTGACGGTGTCCTGGGTGTACTGGGCCTGGGCGGGCGCGGCGGCGGCCAGGCACAGGGCCGCGCCGAGGGACAAGGCGGACTTGGCGCCGGGAAAGGTTTGCATGGTCATCTCCTGCTGCTCGTTCGTGAATGGGTCCCGTGTCCGCCCCTGCGGGTGGGGGTGCTGCATCGGGTGCGGCGCAGAGTAGCGTCGGGGTATGGGCGGCGCGAGCGATAGTTTTTCATCCGGCCATGAGGGGCCCTCATTCGCGCCGCCGTCACCCGGTTTCCTCTCATGGCCCCATGAATGGCTTTCAGTGGTGGCCATCGGCGGCCTTGCCTAAGCTCCCCCCATGCGCACGCCCAGCCCGATCACGCTCGACAACCCTTTCCTCGAGCACATCGGCGTGCGCCTGGCCGAATGGCACGAGGGCTACAGCGAGTTCCACCTGCCCGTGCGGGCTGAACTGCTCAACCGCCAGGGCGTTCTGCAGGGCGGCGTACTGTCCACGCTGCTGGACGTGGCCTGCGGCTACGCGGGCCTGTACAGCCCGCCCATGCACGAGCCCACGCACGGCCACACGGTCTCGCTCACGGTCAACTTCATCAACAAGGCGTCGAGCGGCCTGGTGGTCACCAAGGGCTTCCTGGTGCAGCGCACGCGCACGCTGTTCTTCGCGCGCGCCGAGGCCTGGCACGAAGGCACGCTGCTGCTGGCCAGCGCGCAGGGCAGCTTCAAGCTCACGGGCCGCTCGCGATGAACCCCCGCCGTCTCCCCGCCGCGCACGCGGCGCAGCCGGTAACATCGCGTCGCTGGCTTATTCAGGAATGCAGGGGTTGGACGAAAGCGCCGCTGAACGGCGCGCCGCAGAGTTCCCATACGGCGCACGACGCCGGGGCGCAGCAGCCGAGAACCCACGCATGAGACCCTTTATCCCTTCGCTGCAAAGCCTGCTGGCCTTCGAATCGGCCGCGCGCCACCTGAGCTTCACGCGCGCTGCGCAGGAGCTATCGGTCACCCAGACCGCCATCAGCCACCAGATCAAGGCCCTGGAAGAGCGCCTGGAGATCAAGCTGTTCACGCGCAAGCGCAACACGCTGGCGCTCACGCCCGCCGCCTCCGAGTACCTGCGCTCGGTGAGCGAGGCGATCAGCATGCTGGCCATCGCCAGCGACAACACGCGCAAGAAGGTCGTCAACACGGTGCTGGTGATCGCCTGTCTGCCGGCCTATGCGGTGCACTGCCTGATTCCGCGCCTGCCGGACTTCCAGCGCCAGCACCCGGACATCACGGTGCACCTGTCCACCAGCGCCAACTTCGACGAGTTCGACAACAACACGCACGACGTGGCCATCCGCTATGGCTCGGGCCGCTGGAGCGGCATGCGCACCGACCTGCTGCACGGCGAGGAGTTCTTCCCGGTGTGCTCGCCCCGGTTGCTGGACACGATCGGCACCGAGGGCAGCGAGGCCGAGCGTCTGGCGCGCTTCGTGCGCATCCGCACCTACTTCTATTCGCTCTACCAGGACGACTGGCCAGCCTGGCTGGACGCGGCCGGCCACAGCCACGTGCGCTTCGCGGGCGAGTCGGTGTTCCAGCTGCAGTTCACTTCGCAGGCGGCCGCCGTGGAAGGCATGGGCCTGGCCATCGGCCGCACGCCGCTGATCGACCGCGAACTCGCGCGCGGCACGCTGGTGGCGCCCTTCGGCACGCGCGTGGCCTCCAGCTCCAGCTACTTCCTCACCTCGACAACGGCCAAGGCCAAGCTGCGCCGCGTGGAACTCTTCCGTGAATGGGCCCTGGCCAACCTGAGCCTGCCGCCACCGCCGCCCGCGCAGGCCACGGCCGGCTGAGCCCGGCGCCCGCGCATGGAGCCACGCCACGCAGCGTCCGACTGGCTGTCGCCCGCGCAATGGCTCGAGCGCCACGCGGCGCGCGACCCGCTGCGCGCCGCGGTGGTCGACGTCGATCGCGACCAGCGCATCCGCTACGGTGAACTGGCGGCCGTGGTGGACAGCGTGGCCCTGCAACTGCGCGAACGCGGTGTAGGCCACGGCAGCCGGGTGGTGCTGATCATCGACGGCGGCATCGAAACCGTGGTGATGTGGCTCGCCCTGTGGCGCCTGGCCGCCGTGGTGTGCCCCTTCGACATTTCCCAGATCGGCGCCACCGCGACACAAGTCGCCTTCAACACCCTGAAGCCGGCGCTGCTGCTGCACGGCCAGCGCCTGGGCGAGGCCGACATCCCCGCCGGCATGGGCCCGCACCTGCGCTTCGGCCAATGGCCACCGGCGCCCGGCGAACTGGCGGCGATCCGCCTGGAAGCCGCGGCGCACGCACCGCATCAGCGGGCCGCGCTGCACCGGGCCGGGCCGCGCGCGCAGGATCTGGCCGCGGCCTGCTGCACCTCGGGCAGCACCGGGCGCATGAAGATCGTGTTGCACGACCACGCCTCGTACGCGCTCAACGGCCTGGCCAGCACCCACCTTCTCGATCTGCGCCAGAGCGACCACTTGCTCGACTACCGCTCCTTCAGCTGGTATTCGCCGCAGATCCTGAGCCTCATGCCCTTCCTGCAACTGGGGTTCACCTTGCACCTCGCGCGCCAGTTCTCGGCCTCGCGCTTTCCCGAGTGGATCGCCCGCCACGGCATCACCGTGGCGGCGGGCGTGCCCACGGTGCTCAACATCCTGCTGGGCCACCCGCTGGAGCGCCTGCGCGCCAGCTCGGCCAGCCTGCGCGTGATGTCTTCGAGCTCGGCGCCGCTGGCCGCGAGTACCTGGGCGCGCTTCGAACGCGAGACGGGCATTTCCATCATCAACCTCTATGGCTCGTCCGAAGGCGGCTGGATCTGCGGCAACCGGCTGGTGGACCGGCGCATCGGTTCGGTGGGCCGGCCGGTGCCGGGCATGGACGTGCACATCCTGGACACACAAGGCGCGCCCTGCGCGGATGGCGAGCCCGGCGAGGTGGTGATCGAGGGCGCCAAGCTCGCGCTGGGCACCTTGCAGCCCGATGGCACGCTGCGTCCCATCCGCGGCCAGGCGTTCCGCACACGCGACCTCGCGGTGCGCGAGGCCGACGGCGTGGTGCGCCTGCTGGGCCGCATGGACGACCTGGTGATTCGCGGCGGCGTGAAGGTGTCACCCGGCGAGATCGAGGATGCGCTGCTGGCCCACCCCGGCGTGGCCGAGGCCGCCGCCGTGGGCGTGCCCGATGCGATCTACGGCCAGGAGGTGGTGGCCTTCGTGGTGGCGCGCGAGGACGCGGTGCTGGATTCGCCGGCCCTGCAGGCCCATGCGGCGGAACAGCTGCCGCGCGCGAAGCGGCCCCTGGCGGTGTGCATCATCGACGCGCTGCCGCGCAACGCGCGCGGCAAACTGCGGCCCGACGCGCTCCAGGCGCTCTGGCGGGAGATGGTGGGCTAGCCGGGGCGGCGGGCGCGGGCGCGCCCGCCGCCCACCGCGCCCGGTTATGCCGTTTGCGATAGGGTACGGGGCCCGGCCGACGCCGGCCGGCCCCCGTCGACGTACACCACCGCTGCCATGACCACCACCGCCTACCCCAGCACCCAACTCCTCATCGCCAACCAGTGGGTCGACGCCGCCAGCGGCAAGACCATCGACGTACGCAACCCGGCCACGGGCCAGATCATCGGCACGGTGGCGCACGCCGGCATCGAGGACCTGGAGCGCGCGCTGGCGGCCGCGCAGAAGGGCTTCGAGACCTGGCGCGACACGTCGGTCTACGAACGCGCGGCCCTGATGCGCCGCGCCACCGCGCTGCTGCGCGAACGCGCCAGCGACATCGCGCGCGCGCTCACGCAGGAGCAGGGCAAGCCGCTGGCCGAGGCCCGGGGCGAGGTCCTCGCCGGCGCGGACATCCTCGACTGGTTCGCCGACGAGGGCCGCCGCGTCTACGGGCGCCTGGTGCCGGGCCGCAACACGGCCGCGCAGCAGATGGTCATCAAGGAGCCCGTGGGCCCGGTGGCGGCCTTCACGCCCTGGAACTTCCCGGTCAACCAGATCGTGCGCAAGATGGGCGCGGCCCTGGCCACGGGCTGCTCCTTCCTGTGCAAGGCGCCCGAGGAAACCCCCGCGTCGCCAGCCGCGCTGCTGCGCTGTTTCGTCGACGCCGGCCTGCCGCCTGGGGTGGTGGGTCTGGTGTTCGGCGACCCGGCCGAGATCTCCGGTCACCTGATCCCGCACCCCGTGATCCGCAAGGTCACCTTCACCGGCTCCACCGCGGTGGGCAAGCAGCTCGCGGCCCTGGCCGGGCGGCACATGAAGCGCGTGACCATGGAACTGGGCGGCCACGCGCCGGTGATCGTGGCCGAGGACGCCGACGTGGCGCTGGCCGTAAAGGCCGCGGGCGCGGCCAAGTTCCGCAATGCGGGCCAGGTCTGCATCTCGCCCACGCGCTTCCTGGTGCACAGCAGCCTGGTGGAGGACTTCTCGCGCGCGCTCACGCAGCACGCGCAGGGCCTCAAGCTGGGCGATGGCCTGGCCGAGGGCACCACGCTGGGGCCGCTGGCCAATGCGCGCCGCGTGACGGCCATGGCCCAGGTGGTGAAGGACGCGGCCGAGCATGGCGCCGAGGTCCTCACGGGCGGCGAGCGCGTGGGCGAGGCCGGCAACTTCTTCGCGCCCACCATCATCCGCTCGGTGCCGCTGAAGGCCGACCTCTTCAACAACGAACCCTTCGGCCCGATCGCGGGCATCCGCGCCTTCGACCGGCTGGAGGAGGCGATCGCCGAAGCCAACCGCCTGCCGTATGGACTGGCGGCCTACGCCTTCACGCGCTCTTACAAGAACGTGCAGCTGCTGGCCAACCGAGTGGAAGCGGGCATGGTGTGGATCAACCAGCCGGCCACGCCCTCGGCCGAGCTGCCCTTCGGCGGCATCAAGGACTCGGGCTACGGCACCGAGGGCGGTCCCGAGGCGATGGAGGCCTACCTCAACACCAAGGCGGTGTCGGTGGTGGGGATCTGAACGGCGTCTGGCGGGGGCGGGCCTTCAGCTCACCACCGCCAGGATCACGTCCGAGGCCTTGATCAGCGCCGTGGCCTCGGCGCCCGGCGCCAGGCCCAACTCGGCCACGGCGGCCTGCGGCACCACGGCCACCACCTCCAGGCCGCCGTCGCAGCGCAGCAGCACCTCGGCGTTCACCGCCCCGGGCGTCACCGACTGCACGCGGCCGGGGAAGCGGTTGCGCGCCGACACGCGCGCGCCGGCCAGGTCCACCGCCAGCAGCACGGCCGAGGACTTCACCAGGGCGATCACCGCCATCTGCGGGCGCAGCGCCAGCGATTCGGTGCTGCCGCGCGTGACGATGGCCGACAGGCGCAGGCCGCCGGGCAGGCTCAGTTCGATGTCGTCGTTCACCGCGCCGGCCCGCACGGCCGCGACGGTGCCCAACCACTGGTTGCGCGCGCTGGTCTTCATATTCAGTACCTTCAGCAGCGAGAACTCCTGGTCCAGGTCCATGGCGTCCTGTTCGATCAGGCGCAGGAAGCGCTGGTGCACCGCGTGCACCAGCTCGTAGCGGTCGATGAGGCGCTGGCCGAAGTCGGTGAGCCGCGTGGCGCCGCCGCCCTTGCCGCCGATCACGCGCTCCACCACCGGCGCGCTGGCGCGCTGGTTCATGGTGTCGATGGCGTCCCAGGCGGCCTTGTAGCTCATGCCGAAGGCCTTGGCGGCGCGAGTGATGGAGCCGTGCTCGGCCACGGCGCGCAGCAGTTCGACGCGGCCATGGCCGGCCAGGCTGGCGCCACCGGACGACAACCAGAGCGCGCCGTGCACCTCCAGCGGGTTTTTGCTTCTGCGCTTGATTTTCGTCGTCGCCATCGGGGCCGCTCCTGCTGCCATCTCGCTGGCGGCGAGGATATCAGCCGCCCTTCAGGGCGTCGGCACACGCCACCACGCGACCGGCGTCCAGGCAGACCACGTCTTCGGCGAGGTGGCGCACGTCCTGCTCGTCGTGGGTGATCAGCAGCAGCGGCAGCTTCAATTCCGTCTGCAGGTCCTTGAGCTCGTCGCGCAGGCGCTGCCGCAGGGCCTTGTCCAGGGCGGCGAAGGGCTCGTCCAGCAGCAGCGCCGCGGGCCGCGACACCAAGGCGCGCGCCAGTGCCGTGCGCTGGCGCTGGCCGCCCGAGATCTGGTGCGGGTGGTGGCCAGCGACGGCGTTCAGGCCGAAGCTGGCGAGCCAGCGGTCAACGTCGGCGTTCGCTTCGTCCTTGGCCGGGTTGCGCAGGCCCCGCCGCGCCGCGAAGGCCACGTTCTGCCGCACCGTGAGGTGCGGGAACAGGGCGTAGTCCTGGAACATGTAGGCCAGGCGGCGCTGCTGCGCGCTGCTGCGCACGCCGCGCTCGCTGTCGAACAGCACGCGGCCGGCAACGGCGATGCGGCCCGCCTCGGGCGCCAGGATGCCCGCGACCATCTTGAGCGTCAGCGTCTTGCCCGCGCCCGAGGGGCCAAACAGCACCACGCGCGGCGCGGGCGAGCGGAACGCCAGGTCCAGCTCGAAGCGCGCGTGGCCTTGCCGCAGGGTCTTGCGCAGGGTGATGTCCCAGGTCAAGGCCAGCCCCTCATCGCGACGCCACGCGGCCCGGCACCAGCCGGCCGGCGAGCAGCAGCACCGCCACGCACACGGCCGAGGCGACGAGCACCAGGACATTGGCCGTGCCGTCCTGCCCCGCCTGCACCGCCTCGTAGACGGCGATGGAGAGCGTCTGCGTCTTGCCAACGATGCTGCCCGCCACCATGAGCGTGGCGCCGAACTCGCCCAGCGCGCGCGCAAAGGCCAGCAGCAGGCCGGCGAGGATGCCGCGCCAGGCCAGCGGCAGCGTCACGCGAAAGAAGATCGGCCATTCGCCGAGGCCCAGGGTGCGCGCGGCGTCTTCGAGTTGCGGGTCCACCGTTTCGAAGGCGGCGCGCGCGGCCTTGAACACCAGCGGGAAGGCCACGATGGTGGCGGCGATGATGGCCGCCTCCACCGTGAAGATGAGCCGGATGCCGAAGTGCTGCAGCAGCCAGGCGCCGATCACGCCCTGGCTGCCGATGACCACCAGCAGGTAGTAGCCCAGCACGGTGGGCGGCATCACCAGGGGCAGGGTGAGCGCGGCGTCCAGCACGTCGCGGCCGGGGAAACGAAGGCGCGCCAGCGCGTAGCCCACCGCCGTGCCCAGGAACAGGTTGAGCGCGGTGGCCCAACCCGCCACCTTCAAGGTGAGCAGCAGGGGGGTCCAGGCCTCGGCCACGGCAGGTACCGACGCGCGGGTTCAGGGTCTGCCGAAGCCGTACCTGGACAGCACCGCCTGGGCCGGCGGCGTGAACAGGAAGTCGACGAACTTCTCGCCCATGGCGGCGTTCGGCCCCGCGGGCAACGGGGCCACGGGGTAGAGGATGGCCTTGGGCGTGGGCACGGTCAGCGCCACCTTGACCTTGTCGGCCATCAGCGCGGCGTCGGTGGCGTACACAAAGCCCGCGTCGACCTCGCCGCGCTGCACGTAGTCCAGCGCCTGGCGCACGTTGGTGGCGCCCACCATCTTGGACTCGATGGCGCCCCACAGGCCGGCCCCTTCGAGCACGTCCCTGGTGTAGCGGCCCACGGGCACGCTGGCGGGCAGGCCGATGGCGATGCGGGCGTATTCCGGCCGAGTGAGATCGGCCACCGACCGGGGCCGCAGGGCGCTGGCCTGGGGCACGATGACCACCAGGCTGTTGGAGACGAAGTCGCGGCGCTGCGTGGGCTTGATGAGGTTCTGGGCCTGCGCCCGGTCCATGGTTTCCTGGTCGGCGCTGGCGAACACGTCGACCGGCGCGCCTTTGGCGATCTGCTGCAGCAGCACGCCGGAGGCCGCGAAGTTCAGTTGCACCTTGGTGCCGGCGTGGGCGGCCTCGAACAGCGGCGCGATGTCCTTGAAGGCGTTCGTCAGGCTGGCGGCGGCCGAGACGGTGAGGTCGGCGGCTTGCGCGGCGAGGGACAGGCCGGCGGTGAGGACGACGGCCAGGGTGTGGGTCAGGCGGTGGTGCATGCGGGAGCCTCGGTCACGATCGCTATATATGACTGAATATAGCGTATCGCCAGGCATGGCCACCGGCCCTCCGCTGAGGTTTCTGAAGCCGCGGGGAATCCGGCGCTTGCCTGGCGCTGTCGCGCAGCCCGCGCTCAGGCGCTCGCCGTCACCCGCTCCAGCAGGCGCATGACCATCGCGGCCACCGCGTCGGGCCGCTCGATCTGCACCAGATGCCGCGCAGCGGGGATCACCGTCAGGCGCGCCTCCCGGATGCCGCGCTGCAGCGCCTGCGACATGGCCACCGGCGTGGCGAAGTCCTCTTCGCCCACGATGATGGACGTGGGCACCCGGATGCGCGGCAACAGGTGGCGACCGTCGAAGCGTCCCAGCATTTCCGACAGCGCGGCGAACGCGGTCACGTCGTTGCCCAGGAAGGTGCGCACGCAGCGCTCGACCACGTCGGGCCGGCTGACCCGAAATGCGTCGCTGAACCAGCGGGTTTCCTGGAAGGGGATCATGGCCGCCAGGCCTTCCTCGCGGGCGCGGCGCGCGCGGGCGTTCCAGTTCAGGCCCGCGTCGGGGCCGTACCAGGCGGTGCTGTCCACCAGGCCCAAGGCTTGCACGCGCTCGGCGTGGTGGGCCACGAAGTCCAGCGACACGCAGCCGCCGAGCGAGGCGCCGACGAGCACGGTGCGCGCCCAGCCCACGTGGTCGAGCACGTCGCGCAAGTCGCGCGCCAGGCGCTCGGTGCCGTAAGGCGGCGGGGGTTTGTCGGAGCGGCCGTGGCCGCGCATGTCCAGGCAGAGCAGGCTGGCCAGACCGGCCAGGCGCTCGCTCACCGGGCCCCACAGCGCGTGGTCCATGCCCAGGGAATGCAGGAAGGCGATGCGCGGCAGGCCGGGGGCGGCCTCGCGCAGGCTGAAGGCGATGCGCGTGCCGTCGTCGGCGCGGGCGTGCTGCAGCGCCGGCATCCGCACGCGTTCCGGCGCCGAGCCGGCCCTGGCCGGGTGGGCCCCCTCGGGAGGCAGTGGGCCGCGGGGCAGTGGCGCCTGGGCGCTCATGACTTCCAGCCCATGATGCCCTTTCGGAACAACAGCACCGAGAAGATGAACAGCACGCCCATGGCGGTGGTGACCGACTCGCCCAGCGCGGTAAAGCCGCTCCAGCCGCTCAGGTGGGTGAGCGCCTGGCCCAGCTGACCGAGCTTGCCCTCGAGCAGCAGGATGGCGCTGGCGCCCACGAGCGGGCCGGTGAGCGTGCCCACCCCACCGATCATCGTCATGAGGATGACCTGGCCCGAGGCCAGCCAGTGCACGTCGGTCAGCGACGCGAAGCCGAGCACCAGGGTCTTGAGCGAACCGGCCAGGCCCGCGAGCGCCGCCGACAGCACGAAGGCCATGAGCTTCACGCGGTCGGCGTCGTAGCCCAGCGACGTGGCGCGCGGCTCGTTCTCGCGCACGCCCTTGAGCACCTGGCCGAAAGGCGAGGCGATGGCGCGCGCGATGAGCAGGAAGGCGCCGGTCGCGATGGCCACCGTCAGGTAGTACATGTTCAGATCGTCTCGCAAGTCGATGAAGCCGAACAGCACGCCGCGCGGCACGCCCTGCAGGCCGTCCTCGCCGCCCGTGGCCGGGATCTGCACCGCCACGAAGTACACCAGCTGCGCGAGCGCGAGCGTGATCATCGAGAAGTAGATGCCCTGGCGGCGGATGGCCAGCACGCCGAACACCCAGCCCAGCAGCGCGCCGGCCGCGGTGCCCGCGAGCAGACCCAGCTCGGGCGGCAGGCCCCAGGCCTTCATGGCGAGGCCAGCCACGTAGGCCGAGCCGCCGAAGAACGCTGCGTGGCCGAAGGACAGCAGGCCCGCGTAGCCCAGCAGCAGGTTAAAGGCCGAGGCGAACAGCGCGAAGCACAGCAGCTTCATGAGGAAGATGGGATACGCCCCGAGGAATGGGGCCGCCAACAGGCCCGCGAGCAGCAGGCCATAGCCGATGGTGGGCAGGCGCTTCATGTCAACGCTCCTTTCCGAACAGGCCGGCGGGACGCAGCAACAGCACGATCGCCATCACCACGAAGACCACGGTGGCCGATGCCTCGGGGTACACGACCTTGGTGAGGCCCTCGAGCACGCCCAGGCCGAGCCCGGTGAGGATGGCACCCATGATCGACCCCATGCCGCCGATCACCACCACCGCGAAAACCACGATGATCAGGTTCTGCCCCATGAGAGGCGAGACCTGCATCACTGGCGCCGCGAGC
Source organism: Hydrogenophaga sp. YM1 (assembly GCF_016903055.1). Taxonomy (NCBI): domain Bacteria; kingdom Pseudomonadati; phylum Pseudomonadota; class Betaproteobacteria; order Burkholderiales; family Comamonadaceae; genus Hydrogenophaga; species Hydrogenophaga sp. YM1. The sequence goes on from NZ_CP070223.1 coordinate 102,417, forward strand.
ACGCCCGCGAAGGCCGCCAGGCCCACGCCGAACGCGTAGGTGAGCATCACCATCAGGGGCACGTTGATGCCGAAGGCCTCGACGAGCTTGGGGTTCTCGGTGCCGGCGCGCAGGTAGGCGCCCAGGCGCGTGCGCTCGATGAGGTACCAGGTGGCGAAGCACACCGTGAGCGAAGCCACCACCACCCAGATGCGGTAGTTGGGCAAAAACATGAAACCCAGCTGCGTGGCGCCTTGCAGGGCTTCGGGCGCGTTGTAGGGCAGGCCCGAGGCACCGAAGATGGCACGCAGCACGCCCTCCAGTACCAGGGTGATGCCCAGCGTGAGCAACATGCCGTACAGGTGGTCGAGCCGGTAGATCCAGCGCAGCAAGGTGCGCTCGATGGCGATGCCGAAGGCCCCCACCAGCAGCGGCGCCAGCAGCAGCATGGCCCAGTAGTTGATGCCGAAGTGGTTGAGGCCGATCCAGGTGAGCACCGCGCCCAGCATGAACAGCGCGCCGTGCGCGAAGTTGATGACGTGCAGCAGACCGAAGATGACCGCCAGGCCCAGGCTGAGGATGGCGTAGAAGGAGCCGTTGACCAGGCCCAGCAGCAACTGGCTGAGCAGGACGGGCAGGGGGATGTCGAGTAGTGGCATGGGGTTCACACGCCGAGCAGCTCGTTGAGCAGCGGCATCTTGGCCTGGAGGTCGGTGGCGCTGAAGGCCTCCACCACGCGGCCGTGCTCCATCACGTAGAAGCGGTCGGCCAGGGGCGCGGCGAACCGAAAGTTCTGCTCCACCATGAGCACGGTGTATCCCTTGGCCCTCAGGGTGCGGATCATCTGGGCGAGCGCCTGCACGATCACCGGCGCCAGGCCTTCCGATATCTCGTCGAGCAGCAGCAGCCGCGCGCCCGTGCGCAGGATGCGGCCCACGGCCAGCATCTGCTGCTCGCCGCCGGACAGGCGCGTGCCCGGGCTCTGGCGGCGCTCCGCGAGGTTGGGGAACATGGCGTAGATCTCGTCCTCGCTCATGGCGGCCCCCGCACCGATCCGCCCCCCTTTGAGCCGGGGCGGCAGCAGCAGGTTTTCCTCCACCGACAGGCTGGCAAAGATGCCGCGCTCCTCGGGGCAGTAGCCGATGCCCAGCGGCGCGATGCGGAAAGTGGGCAGGGCGATGGTTTCCTGGCCGAAAACCTGGATGCTGCCCTGGCGCGCACCCGTCAAGCCCATGATGGCGCGCAGCGTCGAGGTGCGGCCCGCGCCATTGCGCCCCAACAGCGTGACGACCTCGCCCTCGCGGACTTCCATCTCCACACCGTGCAGCACGTGCGATTCGCCGTACCAGGCGTGCAGGTCCCGGATGCGCAGCGCGGCAGCCATCAGTGCGCTCCCTCGAGCGCCGTCGCCTCGGCGCCCATGTAGGCCTCCAGCACGCGCGGGTCGGTGGATACCTCGGCGTAGCGGCCCTCGGCCAGCACGGCGCCGCGCTGAAGCACGGTGATGGTGTCGGCGATGGTGGAGACCACGGCCATGTTGTGCTCCACCATGAGCACGGTGCGCCCCACCGCCACGCGGCGGATGAGTTCGGTGACGCGGTGCACGTCTTCGTGGCCCATGCCCTGCGTGGGCTCGTCCAGGAGCATGAGCTTGGGGTCCATGGCCAGTGTGGTGGCGATCTCCAGCGCCCGCTTGCGGCCGTAGGACAGGTTCACGCAGGTCTCGTGCGCGAAGGATTCGAGGCCCACCTCGGCGAGCAGCTCCATGGCGCGGCCGTGCAGGTGGTGCAGCGAGCGCTCGGGCTTCCAGAAGTGGTAGGTGCTGCCCAGCGCGCGCTGCAGGCCCAGGCGCACGTTCTCCAGCACCGTGAGGTGGGGGAACACGGCGGAGATCTGGAACGAGCGGATGACGCCACGGCGAGCGATGTCGGCGGGCTTCTCGCGGGTGATGTCACGGCCCTGGAAAAAGATGCTGCCGCTGCTGGGCTCCAGGAACTTGGTGAGCAGGTTGAAGCAGGTCGTCTTGCCCGCGCCATTGGGGCCGATGAGCGCGTGGATGCTGCCCTCGCGCACGCTGAGGTTCACGTCGCTCACGGCGGCGAAGCCCTTGAACGCTTTGGTGAGGTGGTGGGTTTGCAGAATGATCGGGGGCATCGGCGCTGGCGGCGTGGGGACGGCGTCTCGTTCTCGAATGGGCGCGGATGCTAGCCATGGGGGCGATGGGGCGCCAACGAGAGTTTTTCATGCGGGCATGAGCCCCGCACGGCCGCCCGAACTCCGACTCATGGCCCCATGAAGAACTCTCGTTTGCGGCACCTTCGTCGCTCGGCTAGCCTTTCGCAGCCCCGGAATTCCCTTCAGGGAACCACCGACCGCACCGCTGACGAGAAGAGACAAGGACACCACGCCATGACCCAAGCCGCCCCCACCCTCACCGAGAAGCCGCTGGTTCGCGCCGCCGCGGCACCTGCCACCAGCCGCTTCATCCGCAACACCTGGTACGTGGCCATGTGGTCCGCCGATCTGGAGCCGGGAAAGCTGGTCTCGCGCACCCTCCTCAACGAGCCCATCGTGTTCTTTCGCAAGGAGGACGGCGGCATCGCCGCCATGACCGATCGTTGCTCGCACCGCTTCGCGCCGCTGTCCATGGGCAAGCTCATGTCCGGCGACCGCGTGCAGTGCATCTACCACGGCCTGGAGTTCGGCGCCGACGGCCAATGCGTGAAGAACCCGCACGGCAACTGCACCATCCCGGCCGCGGCCCACCTGAAGTCCTACACCGTGATCGAGCGCCACACCCTGCTGTGGATCTGGATGGGCGACAAGGCGCCCGATCCGGCGAAGATCCCCGACTACAGCTGTCTGGACGACCGGCCCGCGATGCACATCACCAAGCCGGGCTACCTGACGGTGGACGCCGGCTACGAACTGGTGGTGGACAACCTGCTGGACCTGAGCCACACCTCCTACGTGCACGCGGGCATCCTGGGCAACGCCGACACGGTGGAGGCCGACATCAAGGTGGAACAGAAGGGCGACGTGGTGGCCGTGAGCCGGCCCTCCAAGAACGCCGACACCCCGGGCATCCTGAAGATGATGAGCCCGCCCGGCTTCGAGCGCGGCGACCAGTGGAGCACCATCAGCTGGTACGCGCCCTGCTACATGATCCTGGAGTTCGGCGTGAGCAAGCCGGGCGAGCCCAAGGAAAAGGGCACGGGCTACTTCGCGCTGCACCTGCTCACGCCCGAGACCGAGCGCACCACGCACTACCACTACTCGGCCGCGCGCTGGAACGTGCTGACCGAAGGCGACGAGAAGAACAGCGCCATCCGCGACAAAATCTTCGAGATGCGCACCTTCGCCTTTGCCGAGCAGGACGTGCCCGTGATCGAGGCGCAGCAGCGGCTGATGGACCAGTCGCGCGAGCCCTTGTCGCCGGTGCTGCTGGCGATCGACGCCGGCCCGACGCGCTACCGCCGCGTGCTGGAGCGCCTGCTGAGCGAAGACGCCAAGCCGGAATGAGCTCGCCGGTGAATGCCCCGGTGAGCGACGCCGCCATCGACGCCGACGCGCGCCCCGGCGCCCCCCTGGACGTTCGCATTGCGCGCCGCGAAGACACCGCCACCGACACCGTGGCGCTGGAGCTGGTGGCGCTCGACGGCGGCGAGCTGCCGCCCTTCGAGGCCGGTGCGCACGTGGACGTGGTGGTGGCGCCTGGCCTGATGCGCCAGTACTCGCTGTGCAACGACCCGCGCGAGCGCCACCGCTACCGCCTGGGCGTGCTGCGGGACCCGGCTTCGCGGGGAGGCTCCGAGAGCGTGCACCGGCACTTCGCCGAAGGGCAGGTCATCCGCATTGGCCGCCCCCGTTGCAACTTTCCCCTGGCCGCGGACGACCGCCCCGCCGTGCTGGTGGCCGGCGGCATCGGCATCACGCCGCTGCTGTCCATGGCGCACGCGCTGCACGCGCGCGGCACACCCTTCGTGCTGCACCACTGCGCGCGCAGCGCGGACCGCGCCGCCTTCGCGCACGAACTCGCGGCCAGCGCCTTCGCGCCGTCGGTGCGATCGCACCACGACGATGGCCCGCCCGCGCAGCGCTTCGCGCTCGACGAGGCCCTGGCCGACACCCGCGGGCATCTGTATGTATGCGGCCCCGAGGGCTTCATCGAATTCGTCACCCAGGGCGCGGCCGCGCGCGGCTGGCCCGCGGAGCGGGTGCACGTGGAGCACTTCAAGGCCGGGGTCTCGCAGACCGGCACCGCTTTCACCGTGGTGGCGGCGCGCAGCGGCGTGTCGGTGCAGGTGCCCGAAGGCAGGAGCGTGGCGCAGGCGCTGATCGAGGCGGGCGTGGACATTCCGCTGTCCTGCGAGCAGGGCATTTGCGGCACCTGCCTGGTGCCGGTGCTGGAGGGCACGCCCGAGCACCGCGACGAGTACCAGACCGACGAGGAAAAAGCCGCCAACACGCACATGACGCCGTGCTGCTCGCGGGCGCGCTCGGCGCGGCTGGTGCTGGACGTCTGACGGCGTTCATTTCGCGCGACGCGGCGCGGCGCCGACGTTCACTCGGCTGAACACGCGCGGGCGGCCCACCCACGCAAGTGCTTGATTCACAAGGCCCGCGCGGCGCGCGATGAGGCGGCACGGCGCTTGCGCCAGTGCAGGCAGGGACTTCACCCCGCCTGCCCATGCCGCTCACCCTGCTCGTCCTCACCGCCCTGTTGTCCGCGCCCCTGCTGTGGGCGCTGCTGCGCTGGCGCGCGCCCCTGGCCGCGCTGGCCTGGCTGCTGCCGGCCGCGCTGTGCGCCGGCTTCGCCGGCCTGCTGCCCGAGGTGCTGGCCAACGGCGCGCACGTAGAGGTCACGCCGTGGATCCCCAGCCTGGGCGTCGCCCTGGCGCTGCGGGCCGACGGCCTGTCGCTGCTGTTCGCGCTGCTGATCACGGGCATCGGCAGCTTCATCTTCCTGTACGCCGCCCGCTACCTCGCGGGGCACGCGGACATCGCGCGCTTCTTCGCGCGGCTCACGCTGTTCATGGGCGCGATGCTGGGCGCGGTGCTGGCCGACGACCTGATCGCGCTGCTGGTGTTCTGGGAGCTCACCAGCCTGGCGTCCTTCCTGCTGATCGGCTTCACGCCCGAGCAGGTGGCCTCGCGGCGCGCGGCCCAGCAGGGCCTGCTCATCACCGTGAGCGGCGGACTGGCGCTGCTGGCCGGCGCCCTCCTGCTGGGGCAGGCCGCGGGCACGTTCCGGATCTCGGAGATCCTGGCCATGGACGGGCTCGCTTCGCACGCGAACACGGCCTGGGTGATCGCGCTGGTGGCGCTGGGCGCCTTCGCCAAGTCGGCCCAGGTGCCGCTGCACGCCTGGCTGCCCAACGCCATGGTGGCGCCCACGCCGGTGTCGGCCTTCCTGCACTCGGCCACCATGGTCAAGCTGGGGGTGTACCTGCTGGCGCGCCTGAACCCCGTGTATGGCGAGCATCCGCTGTGGACCGGCCTGCTGCTCACGGCCGGCCTGGCCACCATGCTCACCGGCGCGCTGCTGTCGCTGCGCGAGACCGACCTCAAGCGCGTGCTGGCGTATTCGACGGTGGTGTCGCTGGGCACCCTGGTCACGCTGATCGCGCTGCCGCACCCGCTGGCGGCCACGGCCATGGTGGCCTTCCTCATCGTGCACGCGCTCTACAAGGCCTGCCTATTCATGGTGGCGGGCATCGTGGACCACGAGGCCGGCACGCGCGACAGCACGCGCCTGGGCGGCCTGGCGCGGCGCATGCCGCTGACGGCGGCCACCGCGCTGCTGGCCGGCCTGTCCATGGCCGGGCTGCCGCCCTTCGTGGGCTTCGTGGCCAAGGAGCTGGTGTACGAGGCCCAGCTCAGCGGCAGCGCGTCCTGGCTGCCGGTGGCGGTGGCCATCGTGGCCAACGCGGTGATGGTGGCGGTGGCCGGCGTGGTCACGGTGCGCGCTTTCTGGGGACCGCTGCGTCCCACGCCCCACACGCCGCACGACCCGCCGCTGGCCATGTGGATCGGCCCCGCGCTGCTGGCCGCGCTGGGCCTGCTGCTGGGCCTGGCGCCCGGGCTGGCCGGCGATCTGGTGCAGGCCGCCGCGAGCGCCGTGGCCGGCCGCGCCACCGCGGCCACGCTGTCGCTGTGGCACGGCCTCACGCCCATGCTGGCGCTGAGCGCCTTCACCCTGGCCTTGGGCCTGGCGATCTACCGCGGCTGGAACCGCCTGCACCGCACCCTGGCGGCGCGCGAGGCCATCGCCACCCACGGCCCCGACGCGGCCTACGACCGCGCCATGGCCGCGCTGCCGCGCCTGGCCCTGTGGCAGACGCAAGCCATCCAGTCGGGCAGCCTGCGCCGCTACCTGGGCGCCACGCTGGCGGTGGTGGGCGGGGCGGTGGGCCTGACGGCGTTCGCGCGCGGCGCGCTGGCCTGGCCCGGCCTGGACGGCGCGGCGTCGCTGTACGCGCTGCTGCCGGCGCTGCTGCTGCTGGCGGCCTGGGCCGTGGTGCGCGCGCGCGGCTTCCTGCGCGGCATGGTGGCGGCGGGCATGGTGGGCTTCGGCCTGGCGCTGGTGTTCCTGTTCCATGGCGCGCCGGACCTGGCGTTCACCCAGTTCTCGGTGGAGGCCGTGGCCATCGTGGTGCTGCTGGCCATCGTGGGGCGTTTGCCCTTCGCGCGCGAGGACGCGCGCACCGCGCCGCAGCGCCGGGTGGACGCGGTCATCGCCATCGGCTTCGGCGCGGTGGCCTCGCTGCTGCTGCTGTCGGTGCTGGCCACGCCCTTCGATGAGCGCCTGTCCGACTTCTTCCGCGCCGCGAGCGTGCCCGAGGCCCACGGCCGCAACCTGGTGAACGTGATCATCGTGGACTTCCGCGCCCTGGACACGCTGGGCGAGATCACGGTGCTGGCGCTGGCCGCGCTGGCGGCGGCCGCGGTGCTGGCGGGCACGCGGCGCTCGCGCGGCGCCGCCGATGAGCCAGAGGAGGGCGCGGCATGAACTCCCCCATCCTGAACGTGGCCGGGCGCATGCTCTTGCCCCTGGCCCTGCTGTTCTCGCTGTACCTCCTCTGGCGCGGCCACAACGCGCCCGGCGGCGGCTTCGTCGGTGGCCTGGTGGCGGCGGCCGGCTTCACGGTGCACGCGCTGCCGCGCGGGCGCGCGGCCCTGCTGAAGGCCCTGCGCTGGCCACCGGCCTCGATCGCGGGCACCGGCCTGTTGCTGGCCCTGGCCTCGGGCCTGCCCGCGCTGTTTTTGCAGACGCCCTTCCTCACGCACCAGTGGCAGTTCTGGGACAAGGGCTTCGCGCTGAGCACGGCGCTGGTGTTCGACATCGGCGTGTACCTCGCGGTGCTGGGCGCGGTGTGCGCGTTTGTGGGTTACTACCTCGGCGAGGAGGCCGATCACTGATGGAAACCCTCTACGCCCTGAGCTTCGGCGCCTTGCTCGCCGCCGCGCTGTACCTGCTCATGTCGCGCCAGCTGCTGCGCATGGTGTTGGGCCTGCTGCTGCTCGGCAACGCGGTGAACCTGGCCATCTTCGTCGCTGGCCGGCTGTCGTCCAACACGCCGCCGCTCGTGCCCGAGGGCGCCCTGGGCATGGCCACCAGCGCCAACCCGCTGCCGCAGGCGCTGATCCTCACCGCCATCGTCATCTCCTTCTCGCTCGTCGCCTTCACCGTGGTGCTGTTCGAGCGCGCCCACCGCGCCCTCGGCACCCTGGACCCCGACGCCATGCGCGAGGCCGAGCCGCGCGCCGAGGACACGCCCGCGCGCGCCGCCGCACCACAGGGGCTCGTCCAGTGACGCCGCACCTGCTGCTCACCCTGCCCGTGGCCGTGCCCCTGGCCACGCTGGCCCTGTGCGCCCTGCTGCAGTCCAGGCCCGCGTTGCAACGCGCCATCAGCCTGCTGGGCAGCGCCGGCCTGCTGATCGCCAGCGGACTGCTGCTGCGCGCCGTGCTCGACGGCACCGTGCTCGCCACCCAGTTCGGCAGCTGGGCCGCGCCCTTCGGCATCAGCTTCGTGGCCGACCGCTTCGCCGCCGCCATGGTGGTCATCACCGGCCTCATGGCCGTGGCGGTGTCGGTCTACGCGCTGGCCAGCGGCGCCAGGGAACGCGAAAGGGCCTGGTTCCACCCGCTGTACCACGGCCTGCTGCTGGGCGTCACCGGCGCCTTCCTCACGGGCGACATCTTCAACCTCTACGTGTGGTTCGAGATCATGCTGATCGCGTCCTTCGGGCTGCTGGTGCAGGGCGGCACGCGCGCGCAGCTCGACGCGGGCGTGAAGTACGTGGTGCTCAACCTGCTGGTCACCACGCTGTTCCTGCTGGGCGTGGGCCTGCTCTATGGCCTCACCGGCACGCTCAACATGGCGGACCTGTCGCTGGCCCTGCCCGAGGTGCCGAACCAGGGCCTGGTGGCCACGCTGGCGCTGCTGTTCCTGCTGGCCTTCGGCGCCAAGGCGGCGGTGTTCCCGCTGTTCTTCTGGCTGCCGGCCGCGTACCACACGGCCAGCGCGCCGGTGGTGGCGATCTTCGCGGCCCTGCTCACCAAGGTGGGCGTGTACGCCATCCTGCGCTGCTTCACGCTGGTGTTCGGCGGCACGCTGGACTTCATCGGTCCCATCGTGGGCGCGCTGGCCGCGCTGACCATGGTCACGGGCGTGCTGGGCGCGGCGGCGCACTACGACGTGCGGCGCATCCTGTCCTTCCACATCATCAGCCAGATCGGCTACATGCTGGTGGGCCTGGCCGTGGCCACGCCGCTGGCGATCGCGGGCGCGGTGCTCTATGTGCTGCACCACATCGTGGTGAAGGCCAACCTGTTCCTGATCGCGGGCGCGATCCGCCTGGCCGGCGGCTCGTACGAACTCAAGCGCATCGGCGGCCTGCACCGCAGCGCGCCGCTGCTGGCCCTGCTGTTCGTGGTGCCCGCGCTGTCGCTCGCGGGGCTGCCGCCGCTGTCCGGCTTCTGGGCCAAGTTCCTGGTCATCCGCGCCAGCCTGGAAGCCGGCCACGTGGCGCTGGCCGTGGTGGCGCTGGTGGTGGGCGCGCTCACGCTGTACTCCATGCTCAAGATCTGGAACGAGGCCTTCTGGAAGGCGCCGAGCGAGCTGTCGATGCGCGCCGCGGGCGAGTGGCGCGCGCGCGGTGCGGCGCGCGCGGTGTTGCTGCTGCCCATCGCCGCGCTGGCCGCCCTCACGCTGACGATCGGCCTGTGGACCGAGCCCTTCGTCGACTTCTCCCTGCGCGCGGCCGAACAGATGCTGGGCCGCGAGGCCTATGTGCAGGCCGTGCTGGGCGCCGCCGCGCCCGCCCCGGCCCTCCCGCCCCTCTTGCCCCCCTTGCCCGAAGGAGCCGCCCCATGAAACCTCTGCTGCGCCGCGCGCGCGCCTGGCTGGTGCTGGCCGGCCTGTTCGCGCGCGAACTCACGCTGTCGGTGCACGACGTGCTGCGCGCCGTGCTGCGGCCTTCGCGCGTGCAGCGCAGCGGTATCGTTGCCGTGCCGCTGAGCCTGCAGGGCGACACCGCCATCGCGCTGCTGGCCAACCTGGTGACGCTCACGCCGGGCACCACCAGCCTGCACCTGTCCGAGGACAGGGGCGTGCTCTACGTGCACGCCATGAACCTGAGCGACGAGACCGTCGCGCAAATCCAGAGCGGCTTCGAGCGCCGCGTGAAGGAGTGCCTGGAATGAACCCCACCCTGTTCGATGGCGTGCTGACGCTCAGCGCGCTGCTGCTGGCGGGAGCGGTGCTGGCCGCGGGCGTGCGCATCGTGCGCGGACCGGCCGCCGCCGACCGCGTGATCGCGCTGGACATGCTGGGCCTGATCGGCGTGGCCGCCGCCGGGCTGGCCGCGCTGGTGGCGGACGCGCCGGCCTTCGTGGACATCGCCCTGGGCGTGGCGCTGGTGGGCTTCCTGGCCACCGTGGCCTTCGCCGGTTTCATCGCGCGCGCCGCGCGGCCCACCGGGGAGGAACGGCCATGAGCGGGTGGATCGGATCGGCGCTGCTGCTGGGCGGCGCGCTGTTGTGCCTGCTCGCGGCGCTGGGCGTGCTGCGCCTGCCCGACTTCTTCATGCGCATGCACGCGGCCACCAAGGCTGGCGTGGCCGGCAGCGGCCTGGTGCTGCTGGGCGTGGCGGCGCTGCAGGGCGACACGGCAACCTGGGTCAAGGCCGCGCTGGCGGTGCTGTTCCTGCTGCTCACCACGCCGGTGGCGGGCCACCTCATCGGCCGCGCGGGCTACGTGAGCGGCGTACCGCTGTGGCGCGGCACGCGCGAGGACGCGCTGCGCGGCGTGCTGCCGCGCGGCGGCCTGGACGAGCACGCCCCCGCGGACGCGGCACCGGTCCGGCGCGTGGTGCTGGCGCTGGCCGCCGGGCCGCACATCGACGCCGCCATCGCGCAGGCGGTGGCGCTGGCGCGGCGCCATGGCGCCGAGCTGTGCGGCGTGGCGGTGATCGATCTGCCGCGCCTGCAGAACGTGGGGCCGGTGCCGATCGGCGCGGGCTGGCACGCGCAGCGTCTGCGCGAGCACCGCATCGCCCAGGCCCGCCAGGCGGCGGCCGACGTGATCGAGCGCTTCGAATCCGCCGCCCGCGCCAGCGGCCTGGCCTGGTCGGCGCGGCTGGAGGAGGGCCGGCCGCGCGCCGTGCTGCGCGCCTGCTGCGACGACGCCACCGTGCTCACGGTGGCCGCCGAGGGCTGGTTCGACCAGGGCGTGCTGGACCTGCGCGTGGACGTGGCCAGCCGCCTCGACCTGCCCGGCCTGCGGCCGCCGCGCGTGCTGCGCTGAGCGCGGGCCTACGATCGGGGGCCCCATGCCCCGATCGCCCATGACCCGCTGGATCCACCGCCTGCCCATGACCGCGCGCCTGTCCCTCGCGGTCGTCGCCGTCATCCTGGTGACGGCGCTGGGCACCACGCAGATCGCCATGCAGGGCCTGCTGCGCCAGGTGGAGCGCCAGATCGAGCGCACCGGACAGATCTACCTCGATGGCCTGGCCGCCGCGCTGCTGCCGCCGGCGATCGCCAACGACGCACCCGGCATCCAGCGCGCGCTCGACGAAGCCTTGCGCATGCACCAGGGCCTGGTGGACCGGCACCTGTTTCTGCTCGACACGGGCGGCCGCACCCTGGCGCGCGCCGACCGCGTGGGCCTGCCCGAGGCGCCGCTGCCCGGGGCCATCGCCGAGCGCGCGCGCGGCGACAAGATCGATACGAACGACGGCAGTTACTGGGTGTGGCGCCCGCTCAGCGACGACCGCCTGTTGGCCGGCGAACGCGCCGGCGCGCTCACCGTCGTGGCCAACCTGGACTTGGCCGACTACGTGGCCGAGCGCCAGCGCCTGTGGTGGCGCGTGGTGGTGTTCAACCTGGGCCTGGGCGGGGTCTGCGCGCTGCTGGGGGTGCTGGTGATGCGCCGGCTGCAGCGCCCGCTGGACCTGCTCACGCGCCACCTGCAGCGCACCGGCGAGGCCGGGCCCGAGCCGGTGGCCGAGGCACTCATCCCGCCCCACGACGGCGAGAACGCGCGGCTGCTGCGCGCCTACAACCGCATGGCCGGCGCCGCGCGCGAGCGCGAGGCCCTGATCGCGCGCCTGGCCGAGCAGGAGCGCGAGGCCGTGCTGGGCCGCCTGTCGGCCACGCTGGCGCACGAGGTGCGCAACCCGCTGGCCGGCGTGCTCACCGCCGTCGACACGCTGCGCCGCTTCGGCGAGCGCCCCGAGGCGCGCGCCGAAGCGCTGGACTTCATGGAACGCGGCCTGCGCGCGATCGGCGGCGTGGTCGACGCCACCCTGGCCACGCACCGCCCCAGCGCGGAGGAGCCCGCCTTCGGTCCGCGCGACCTGCAGGACGTGCAGCGCCTGCTGGCGCCGCAGGCGCGCCGCGTGGGCGTGGCGCTGGTGCTCGAATCCCGCCTGAGCGAGGCCGTGCCGCTGGCCGGTGGCGAGGTGCGCCAGGTGCTGCTGAACCTGCTGCTCAACGCCATCCAGGCCTCGGTGGAGGGCGCGCGCGTGACGCTGCGCTGCGAGCCGCGCGAGAACCACCTGTGGCTGGAGGTGGCCGACGAGGGCGCGGGCCTGCCGGGGCCGCTGGCCGCCAGCCTGGAGCGGGGCGAGGCCCCCGCGCCGGGCGCCGGCCTGGGCGTGGCCGTGGTGGTGCGCCTGGTGCAGCGCCTGCGCGGGCGCGTGGCGGTGCAGGCACACTCGGGCCGGGGCACGCGCATCACGCTCGAGCTGCCGTTCGACGGCGGCGGCCCCCCCGACCCACCGCCCGCGCCATGACCCACGCCCCCCCCGCCATCCATGTGCTGCTGATCGAGGACGACGCCGTGCTCGGCGGCGCGCTGGTGCAGCGCCTGCGGCTGGAGGGCTTCGAGGTGGTCCACGCCAGCGACGGCGCGCAGGCCCTGGCCGCGCTGCGCCGCGCGCGGCCCGATTTCGTGCTCAGCGACATCCGCCTGCCCGACGGCTCGGGCGAGGCGCTGTACCGCCGCGCGCTGCCCTACCTGGGGCGCACGCCCATCGTCTTCGCCACCGCCTTCGCCGACGTCGGCCAGGCCGTGCGCCTGGTGCGCGCGGGCGCCGACGACTACCTCACCAAGCCCTTCGACGTCGACGCGCTGGTCGAGCGCATCCGCGCCCTGGTGCCTGCGGCCGGCGGCGACGGGCCGGCGCTGGGTTTCGGCCTGTCGCCCGCCACCGAGCGCCTGGCGGGCGACCTGGAGCGGCTGGCCGCGCGCGACGTGCCGGTGCTGCTGCTGGGCGAGACCGGCGTCGGCAAGGAGGTGGCGGCGCGCCAGCTGCACGAGCGCTCGGCGCGCGCGGGCGAGCCCTTCGTGGCGGTGAACTGCGGCGCGGTGCCGCGCGAGCTGATGGAGAGCCAGTTCTTCGGCCACGAGCGCGGCGCCTTCACCGGCGCCAGCGGCGCGCACGCCGGCTGGTTCGAGGAGGCCGGCGGCGGCACCCTGTTCCTGGACGAGATCGGCGAACTCGACCCGCGCCTGCAGACCGCGCTGCTGCGCGTGCTGCAGGACGGCCACTTCCGCCGCCTCGGCGCGCGCCAGGACCAGCGCTTTCGCGGGCGGGTGGTGGCCGCCACCAACGCCGACCTGCGCGCGCGCATCGCCGACCGAAGCTTTCGCGAAGACCTGTACTACCGCCTCGCGGTGGTCGAGCTGCGCGTGCCGCCGCTGCGCGAGCGCCCGGACGAGGTGCTGCCGCTGGCGCGCGGCTTCCTGCGCCAGGCCGCCGAGCGCCAGGGCCTGGCGCCGCCCGCGCTGGCGACCGAGGCCGAGGCCGCGCTGCGCGCGCACGCCTGGCCCGGGAACGTGCGCGAGCTGCGCAACCGCATCGAGCGCGCCATGGCCTTGAGCGAGGGACCGGCCCTGGGGGCGGCCGATCTGTTCCCCGAGCGCGCGCTCGACGAGCCGGGGCCCGCGGCCACGCTGGCCGACGCGCGCGAGCGCGCCGAGCTGGCGCAGATCGAGCGCGCGCTGGAGCAGTCGGGCGGGCGCCTGGCCGAGGCCGCGGCGCGCCTGGGCGTCTCGCGCACCACGCTGTGGAAGCGGCGCAAGAAGCTGCAGGGCGGGGAAGGCGAGGGCGGCGCGGCCTGACACAGGGGAAACACGCGCCCGGTTTTTTCGCGTGAGGGCCGCGAGCGTCCCCTAGACTTGGGCCATGTCCTTGTTTTTCCTGCTGATATTGCCCTTCGTGGGCTGCGTGGTCGCGGCGCTGCTGCCGACGAACGCACGCAACCTCGAATCGTCCTGGGCAGCGCTGGTGGCCCTGGGGGTGGCCGTCCCGCTGGTCCTGATCTACCCCGAGGTGCGCGATGGCGCCGTGCTGATCGAGCGATTGGGCTGGCTGCCCGCGCTGGGCATCGACCTGATCGTGCGCATCGACGGCTTCGCCTGGATGTTCGCCATGCTGGTCAGCGCCATGGGCCTGCTGGTCATCGTCTACGCGCGCTACTACCTCTCGGCCGAAGACCCGGCGGCGCGCTTCTATTCGCTGCTGCTGGGCTTCATGGGCGCCATGCTGGGTGTGGTGCTCTCGGGCAACCTGGTGCAGCTGGTGGTGTTCTGGGAGCTCACCAGCGTCTTTTCCTTCCTGCTGATCGGCTACTGGACGCACCGCAAGGACGCGCGGCGCGGCGCGCGCATGGCCTTCACCGTCACGGCCACCGGCGGGCTGGCGCTGCTGGCGGGCGTGCTGCTGCTGGGCCACATCGTGGGCAGCCTGGAGCTGGAGGTGGTGCTGGCGGCCGGCGAGCGCATCCGCGAGCACCCGCTGTACACGCCGGCGCTGGTGCTCATCCTGCTGGGCGCGCTCACCAAGAGCGCGCAATTCCCCTTCCATTTCTGGCTGCCGCACGCCATGGCCGCGCCCACGCCGGTGTCGGCGTACCTGCACTCGGCCACCATGGTCAAGGCCGGCGTGTTCCTGCTGGCGCGGCTGTGGCCCGCGTTGGCGGGCACGCCGGAGTGGTTCTGGATCGTCGGCGGCGCGGGCCTGGCCACGCTGCTGCTGGGCGCCTACGCGGCCATGTTCCAGAACGATCTCAAAGGCCTGCTGGCCTATTCCACCATCAGCCACCTGGGCCTGATCACGCTGCTGCTGGGCCTCAACAGCCCGCTGGCCGCGGTGGCGGCGGTCTTCCACATGATGAACCACGCGACCTTCAAGGCCTCGCTGTTCATGTCGGTGGGCATCATCGACCACGAGACCGGCACGCGCGACATGCGCCGCCTGGACGGCCTGTTCCGCTCCATGCCCGTCACCGGCACCCTGGCCATCGTGGCCTGCGCGGCCATGGCGGGCGTGCCGCTACTCAACGGCTTCCTCTCCAAGGAAATGTTCTTCGCCGAGACGGTGTTCGTGAGCGCCAGCCCGGTCATCGAATACGGCCTGCCCGCGCTGGCCACGCTGGCCGGTGTGTTCGCGGTGGTGTATTCGCTGCGCTTCGCGCACGATGTGTTCTTCGGCGCGCCGCCCGACTGCCCGCGCCAGCCGCACGAGCCCGTGCACTGGATGCGCGTGCCGGTGGAGCTGCTGGTGCTGGCCTGCATCGTGGTGGGCACGCTGCCGGCCTGGTCCGTGGGGCCGCTGCTGGCCATGGCCGCCACGCCGGTGGTGGGCGGCGACCTGCCAGCGTACAGCCTGGCGGTCTGGCACGGCTTCAACACGCCGCTGGTGATGAGCCTGATCGCTACCGGGGGCGGCGTGCTGGCCTACCTGCTGTTCGGCCAGTGGCTGAAGCGGCGCGACAGCATCCGCGCGCCGGGCCTGCTGGGGCTGGACGGACGCGCCGTGTTCGACAGCGCCCTGACCGCACTGACCCGGCTGGCGCGCTGGCTGCAGCGCCTGCTGGGCACGCAGCGGCTGCAGCCGCAGCTGTTCTGGATGGTGCTGATCGCCGGCCTGGCCGGCTTGGGCTCGGCCCTGGTGGTGCCGCTGAGCTGGGGCGACCGCCCGCGCATCCCGGCCACGCCCGGCTTCGTGCTGCTGTGGGCGATCGGCGTGACCTGCGCCATCGGCGCCGCGTGGCAGGCCAAGTTCCACCGCCTGGCGGCGCTGATCATGCTCAGCGTGGTCGGCCTGTGCCTGTGCATCACCTTCGCCTGGTTCTCGGCGCCCGATCTGGCGCTCACCCAGCTCGCGGTCGAGGTGGTGACCACGGTGCTGTTCCTGCTGGGCCTGCGCTGGATGCCCAAGCGCGTGCAGGAGGACGACCCGCTCTACCTGCGGCGCACCTTCTGGCGCCGCCGCCGCGACCTGGTGGTGGCGGTGCTGATCGGCGCCGGCCTGGCCGTGCTGTCCTACGCCATGCTCACGCGCACCGCACCGATGTCGATCTCGCCCTTCTTCATCGACAACGCGCTGCCGCAGGGCGGCGGCACCAACATCGTCAACGTGATGCTGGTGGACTTCCGGGCCTTCGATACGCTGGGCGAGATCACGGTGCTGGGCATCGTGGGCATCACCGTGTACGCGCTGCTGCGGCGCTTCCGCCCGCCGGTGGAGGTGATCGACCGCCCCGCGCAGCAGCGCGCGGTGCCGCAGCACATCGAAAGCGACCTGGTCACGCGCGAGGACGGCGACACGCCGCAGCGCTACCTGGAGGTGCCCGCCGTGCTGGTGCGCCTGCTGCTGCCGGTGGCCGCGGTGTTCGCCTTTCACCTGTTCATGCGCGGCCACAACGAACCGGGCGGCGGCTTCGTCGCCGGTCTGGTGGTGGCCATCGCCTTCATCGCGCAGTACATGGTGAGCGGCACGCGCTGGGTGGAAGACCGCATGCGCCTGGTGCCGCCGCGCTGGATCGCCTTCGGCCTGAGCGTGGCGCTGGCCACGGGCCTGGGCTCGCTGGCGCTGGGCTACCCCTTCCTCACCACGCACACCGCGCACCTGACCTGGCCGCTGGTGGGCGAGGTGCACGTTCCCAGCGCGGCGCTGTTCGACCTCGGCGTGTTCACGGTGGTGGTGGGCTCCACGCTGCTGCTGCTCACGGCCATCGCCCACCAGTCGCTGCGCGCGCGCCGCCAGCAGGCGGCGCAGGAAGACGACGAAACCGGACAGGCACAAGAGAAAGGGGCCCACTGATGGAACTGATCGTCTCGATCGCCATTGGCGTGATGGCCGGCGCCGGCGTCTGGCTGGTGCTGCGGCCGCGCACCTTCCAGGTCCTGATCGGCCTGTCGCTGCTGTCGTACGCCGTCAACCTGTTCATCTTCAGCGTGGGCAGCCTGTCGGTGGACGCCGAACCCATCGTGCGCCCCGGCCTGCCGGCCGACCTGCAGCACTACACCGACCCACTGCCACAGTCGCTGGTGCTGACGGCCATCGTCATCGGCTTCGCCACCACGGCGCTGTTCCTGGTGGTGCTGCTGGCGCTGCGCGGCCTGTCCGGCGGCGACCACGTCGATGGCCGGGAGGAGGGGCCATGAAGCACCCCCGCCGCGCTTCGCGCGACCCCCTCAAGGGGGCAATGCCTACGGCCCGGCAAAGCCGGTTCCGTGGCCTTCCTGGAAGGAACAACCGATGATGCCCGCCACCGAACACCTGCTGGTGGCGCCCGTGCTGCTGCCGCTGGGCACGGCCGCCCTCATGCTCATGCTGGGCGAGGGCCGCCGGCGCACCAAGGCGGCGATCAACACCGCCTCCACCGCGCTGGGCCTGGCGCTGGCCATCTGGCTGCTGATGCGCGTGCAGGCGGGCGGCCTCACCGTCTTTGGCGTCTACCTGCCGGGCAACTGGCCGGTGCCTTTCGGCATCGTGCTGGTGGCCGACCCGCTGGCCGCCTTCATGGCGGTGCTGGCGGGCGCGGTGGGCCTGGCCGCGCTGCTCTACGCCCTGGCGCGCTGGCAGCACGCGGGCGTGTACTTCCATGTGCTGTTCCAGCTGCAGCTGATGGGCCTGTACGGCGCCTTCCTCACGGGCGACCTGTTCAACCTGTTCGTGTTCTTCGAGGTGCTGCTGGCCGCCAGCTACGGCCTGCTGCTGCACGGCGGCGGCATCGCGCGCGTGCGCGCCGGCCTGCACTACATCGCGATCAACCTGTTCGCCTCGCTGCTGTTCCTGATCGGCGTGGCGCTGCTGTATGGGGTCACCGGCACGCTGAACATGGCCGACATCGCCGACAAGCTCAGCCTGGTGGCCGATCGCGACCGCGGCCTGCTGCACGCGGGCGCGGCCATCCTGGCCATCGCCTTCCTGGCCAAGGCCGCGCTGTGGCCGCTCAACTTCTGGCTACCGCCGGCCTACGGCGCGGCCAGCGCGCCGGCGGCCGCGGTGTTCGCCATCCTCACCAAGGTGGGCGTGTACGCCGTGCTGCGGCTGTGGACGCTGTGCTTCCCCGCCGACGCCGGCAGCTCGGCCGGCTTCGGCGGCACGGTGCTGATCTGGGGCGGCCTGGCCACGCTGGCCTTCGGCGCCATCGGCATGCTGGCCTCGCAGCAACTCAACCGCCTGGCCGGCTTCAGCGTGATCGCGTCCTCCGGCACGCTGATCGCGGCCATCGGCTTCGATGCACCCGCGCTCAGCAGCGGGGCGCTGTTCTACCTGGCCAGCTCCACCCTGGCCGGCTGCGCGCTGTACCTGCTCGTGGAGCTGCTGGAGCGCGCGCGCCAGGTGCCGGAGGGCCCCGAGGACTGGGACGACGGCAACTACGCGCTGCCGGCTTTCCTGGACGCCGAGCCGCCGCGCGGCATCAATCTCGACGACAACGAGGAAGAGCTCATCGGCCGCGCCATTCCGGCCGCACTGGCCTTCCTCGGCGTGGCCTTCACCCTGTGCGCCATGGTGATCGCCGGCCTGCCGCCGTTCTCGGGCTTCGTCAGCAAGCTGGCCATGCTGGGCGCGCTGCTCGAGCTGCGCGGCGCCGCGGCCTGGACGCTGTTCGCGCTGCTCATCGTGTCGGGCCTGTTCGCGGCCATTTCGCTCATGCGCGTGGGCATGCGCCACTTCTGGACCACGCAGGACCGGCCCGCGCCGCGCCTGCGCGTGGCCGAGACCCTGCCCATCGCCGCGCTGCTGGGCGCGTCCCTGCTGATGGTGGGCCAGGCCGAAACCGTGCTGGGCTACACCCGCGCCATGGCCGACGCGCTGCACGAGCCGCAGCGCTACATCGACGCGGTGCGCGGCGCGATCACCGTCCCGCATCCCACGGTTCGCGGAGGCACGCCATGAAGCGCCCCACCGATGCAGCGTCGCCCGTGGCCCCGAAACGGGCGCGGTCGGGCGTCCGGGCGGCGCTCATGCCGTCTCCCTGGCTGTCGCTGGGCCTGTTCGGCGGCTGGCTGCTGCTCACGCGCAGCCTGGGCTGGGGCCAGATCGGGCTGGGCCTGCTGGTGGCGGTGGTGGTGCCGCTGCTGATGGCGCCGTTGCGCCCCACGCCCGGGCCATTGCGGCACTGGGGCACGCTGATCCGCCTCATCCTGCGCGTGGGCCGCGACGTGGTGCGCTCGGCGATCGACGTGGCGCTGGGCGTCGCGCACTCGCGGCGCGACCCGCCGCGCGGGCGCTTCGTGGTGATCCCGCTGGACCTGCGCAACGTGCACGGCCTGGCGGCGCTGTCCATGATCACCGCCGTGATCCCCGGCACCGTGTGGTGCGAACTCGCGCCCGACTGCGCGGCGCTGCTGCTGCACGTGTTCGACCTGGACGACGAAGCGGCCTTCATCGCCCACTACAAGGCCGACTACGAGCTGCCCCTGAAGGAGGTTTTTGGATGAACAAGGCACGGCCGCCCGAAGCGGCTCGCACCGCAGCACGCTGCGCGGAGGTTTCCCCATGAGTTCCCTGCTGACAACGGCGATCACCGCCACCGTGGTGATGTACCTGCTGGCCATGGGGCTGGGCCTGGCGCGGCTGCTGCGCGGCCCCAGCGCGCAGGACCGCGTGCTGGCGGTCGACTTTCTCTACGTGGTGGGCATGCTGGTGATGCTGGTGCTGGCCATCCGCTACGACAGCGACATGTACTTCGAGGGCGCGCTGCTGATGGTGCTGTTCGGCTTCGTCGGCTCGGTGGCGCTGGCCAAGTTCCTGCTGCGCGGGGAGGTCATCGAATGAGCGCCGCCGGACCGCTCCCAAGGCGCTCAGCCCCGCAGTGCGCGGCACGGAGGGTCGTGCAATGAACCTGGCCGACATCCCTCCCTGGACCGAGATTCTGGTCGCCGCGCTGCTGCTGGCCAGCGGCGTGGTGGTGCTGGTGGCGGCGCTGGGCCTGTGGCGCCTGCCCGACTTCTTCCTGCGCATGCACGCGCCAGCGCTGGCCTCCACGCTGGGGGCCTGGATCGTCACCCTGGCGTCCATCGTGCACTTCACCGCGCACGCCGAGGGCCTGGCCCTGCACGTGTGGCTGATCATCATCGTGCTGTCCATCACCGCACCGGTCACCACCATCGTGCTGGCGCGCGCGGCGCTGTTCCGCCGCCGCCAGGCCGGCGACCCACTGCCTCCCCCACTGGCGGGACGGCGCTGAACGGGCGTGCCCGGCTTCGGCGCAGAATCTCGACCCATGGCACTCGACGACCCCGACGGCACCCCGCAGCGCCTGGCGCTGGGCTCGGGGCTGGACGCCCTGCCCACCGAACTGCACCGCCTGGTGCTCACGCTCAACCTGGCCGACGGCAGCGGCGAGGGCCTGGGCCGCTGCGTGGAAGACCTGCTGCACCTGTCGGACAACACCATCCGCGTGGAGCAGCTCACCGCGGGCGTGTACTTCGCCTTCAGCGGGCTGGACCGCGACCCGCGCCAGGTGCACACCATCCCCGAGTGCCGCGACATGCTGCGCGCCCTGCACGAGCGCTGGCCGTACTGGCTGCACTTCCTGGCGCCAGTGCCCGAGCTGTGGACGGTGCTGCTGCTGTGCCTGCTGCCGCTGGGGCCGGGCGTGCGCCTGCCCAACGGCCGCATCGGCCACGAGCTGGACCGCAAGGCCCTGAAGAACCTGATGCTGGACCTGACCATCGCCCTCAACGACCTGCACGAGCAGCACAAGGTGAAGCTGGCCGACCGCCAGCGCATCTTCAAGGCCGCGATGCAGGCGATCGAGCAGGCGACGGGCTCGCGGGTCTGAGCCCGTGCGGCCGCGCGCTCAGTCCAGCGGCAGATCGAAGTGCATGACGTCCTCGCGCACACCGAGCTTGGTGTACAGCGCGATCGCGGGTTCATCGCCGTGGTCGGCCTGCACATACACCACCCAGGCGCCGCGCTCGCGCGCGATGGCGCGCAAGTGGTCGATGAGTTGCGTGGCGATGCCCTGGCGGCGGTGCGCCTCGGCCACGGCCAGGTCGTACAGGTAGACCTCGCGGCGGCGGCGTTCCAGCTTGTCGAGCTCGTAGGCCACCAGACCGCCGACCACCGCCTCGCCATCGAGGGCCACCAGCGCGATCAGGCCCGGGCGGCCCAGGGCCTCGCGCGCCCAGGCCTCGTCGGGCGGGGCGCCCGTGTAGGTCTCATCGTCGTCAAAGGCCTCGGCGAACATCGCGTTCAGGCGCAGCAGCAGGGCGTGGTCGTCCGGTCCGAGCCGGTGCAGGGTGGGGGCCGCCATCTCAGGCCCCCGCCGTCTGGGCGTGGCAGGCGCAGGCCTCGCCATGCGCGGCCGACACCAGCTCGTCCAGGATGCCGCAGCTCGAACCGTCCTCGCCGTCCTGGCAGCGCTCGCGCAGGCGCAGCAGCTGCTTTTCCAGCGCGCGCAGGCTCTTGAGTCGGGCGCGCACGCGCGCCAGTTGCTCGTCCACCAGGCCGTCCACGTGGTGGCAGTGCGAATCGGGGTCGTCCAGGAAACCCAGCAGGCGCTGCACGTCGGCCAGGGGCATGTCCAGCGCGCGGCAGTGGCGGATGAAGGCCAGGCGCTCCAGGTGCTCGGTGGCGTAGTCGCGGTAGCCGTTGTCGCGCCGCGCGGGCTCGGGCAGCAGGCCCTGCTTCTCGTAGTAGCGGATGGTTTCGATGTCGACGCCGGTGGCGCGGGAGAGGTCCTTGATCTGCATGGCCGGGCTCCTGGTAGCGGTGGCTGACACTGTAGCCACTTCAGGGTGGGCCGGGGCATTTCAAGGCCCCGCGGGCGCTCTGGTCCAATCGGGCCGGGCCCATCGCGCCCGTCCCCGATGAAAACCCTGCTGCTCTACATCGTCACCGCCCTGGCCGAGATCCTCGGCTGCTTCCTGCCCCTGCTGTGGCTGCGCCAGCAGGCCGCCGGCTGGTGGGCGCTGCCGCTGGCGGCGCTGAGCCTGGCGGTCTTCGTGTGGCTGCTCACGCTGCACGACGCGCCGTCGGGGCGGGTGTACGCGGCCTACGGCGGCGTGTACGTGAGCGTGGCCATCGCCTGGCTGTGGGCCGTGGACGGCGTGCGGCCCAGCGCCTGGGACGTGGCGGGCGTGGCGATCGCGCTGGCGGGCATGGCGCTGATCGCGTTCCAGCCGCGCTGAGGCCACACGCGCGCGAAAAGGCGGCGGCGGGCCTTTGGCATGATGGGCGCAGTGCGGCGCCCTTTTGCCGCGAAGGACCTTGGCATGAACCACCCCATCGTGATCGTCGGCGGCGGCGCCGGCGGCCTGGAACTCGCCTGCAAGCTGGGCCGTCAGTTGGGCCCCGAGCGCGTGACCCTGGTCGACCGCCAGCTCTTCCACATCTGGAAGCCCTCGCTGCACGAGGTGGCCGCCGGCACGCTGGACATCCACCAGGAGGGCCTGTCGTACGAGATGCTGGCGCACGACAACCGCTTCACCTTCTGCCTGGGCGCGTTCAAGGGACTGAACGCCGGGCAGCGGATGATCACCGTGGACGCCGTGCACGACGAGCACGGCGAGCTGCTCATCCCCGAGCGCACGCTGGTCTATGGCCAGCTGGTGCTGGCGCTGGGCAGCACCGCCAACCATTTCAACGTGCCCGGCGCGGCCGAGCACACCATGTCGCTCAACCAGCCGGCCGACGCCGAGCGTTTCCGCCAGCGCATGCTCAAGCTGCTGACGGCGGCCGAGCTGCGCAAGAGCGCGGGCGTGGAGGCGGCGGTGCGCGTGGTCATCATCGGCGGCGGCGCCACCGGCGTGGAGCTGGCGGCCGAGCTGCGCGAGGCCAGCCAGGTGCACACGCGCTACGGCTTTCGCCGCCTCGACGGCCTGCGCGACGTGCAGCTCACCCTGATCGAGGGCGCGGACCGCATCCTGGCGCCGCTGCCGGAGCGCGTGTCGGCCTCGGCCACGGCCCTGCTGCGCGAACGCGCGGTGACCGTGGTCACGTCCTGCCGCGTGGCCAGCGTGGCGCCCGACGCCGTGACCGACACCGAGGGCCGCCGCTTTCCCGCCGACCTGGTGGTCTGGGCTGCGGGCATCAAGGCGCCGGCGCTGCTGGGCGAGCAGGGCCTGCCGGTGACCCGCTCAGGCCAGGTGGAGGTGGAGCCCGACCTGCGTGTGAAGGGCCAGGAGGCCATCCATGCGCTGGGCGATTGCGCGGCCTGCGTCCTGCCGGGTGGCGGCCTCGTGCCACCGCGCGCGCAGGCGGCGCACCAGCAGGCCAGCTACCTGGCCAAGCGCCTGCGCCAGCTGGCCGAAGGCCGCCCGCCCGGCCAGGCGCCATACCGCTACCACGACCACGGCTCGCTGGTGTCGCTGGGCACCCAGAGTTCGGTCGGCAGCCTCATGGGCAAGCTGTTCGGCCCGAGCTGGTTCGTGCAGGGCCTGTTGGCGCGGGTGATGTACACCAGCCTGCACCTGATGCACCACCAGGCGGTGCTGGGCACGGCGCGCACGGCCACGCTGGCGGTGGCGCGCTTCCTGGTGAAGCGCGCGACGCCGCTGGTGAAGCTGCACTGAGCGGCGGGGCGGCGCTCAGGCGCTGCGCTTGAACATCGCCAGCAGGCCGCCAGCGACCACGAACAGCGTGCCGAACACACGGTTGAGCGCGCGGATGTGCGCGGTCGACTTGAGCGTGCGCAGCAGGCGCGCGGCCAACGCCGTGTAGCCCGCCATCACCACCAGGTCGGTGAAGCCCAGGGTCAGGCCGATCACCAGGTACTGCGGCGCCAGCGGCTGCGCCAGGTCGAGGAACTGCGGCACCACGGCCAGCAGGAAAACCGTGCCCTTGGGGTTGAGCGCGTTGATGATCCAGCCGCGCGCGATGAGGTCGCGCGCGCGCCGGCTGGTGGCCGCCTCGTCGCCGCTGGCCAGGGGCCGCGCGGGCGCCCGCCATTGCTGGATGCCCAGCCACACCAGGTAGGCCACGCCGGCCCACTTGACGACCAGGAAGGCGGTGCTGGACGCCGTGACCAGCGCGCCCAGGCCCACCGAGACCACCAGCATCTGCGTCCAGATGCCCAGCACCAGGCCCAGGGTGGTGAGGTAGCCGCGGCGGAAACCGTGCGAGAGCCCGGCGCTCATGGCGGCCACGGCACCCGCGCCCGGCGAGATGCTGATGGCCCAGGAGGCGGCGAAGAAGGCGAGCCAGGTGGCGAATTCCATGGTGGATGCTCGGTGGAAGGCGAAGCCGGTAATGCTAGCGCCAGGCGGTCGGCCCCGCGCGGCCATGGGTCGCCGCCCGGGCCCAATTCAGTGCAGGCGCAGTTTGAACTGCAGCATCACCGCGCCGTCCACGTCCTTCATCGAGGGAATGAGGCCCAGGTTGACGCCGAAGCGCCGGCCTTCGATGGAGGCCATGGGCAGGGCGGCAAAAAAGGTGCCGCCGCGCTTCATCGCCGGGTAGCCATTCATGAGGCCGACCGCCGCGCCCAGCTTGACCGGGCCCAGGCTCCAGGGCTGCCAGTTGGCCGCCAAGTACTGGGAATGCTTGCCGACGCTGTTGTCGTACACACCGGCCATGTACGACAGCTCGGACGAGGTGCGCCACTCGATACCGAAGCCGAAGTTGCGCTCGTTGTGGTGCTTGCTGCGGTCGAAGTGGCGCGAAAAGCCGCCCACGTTGATCCAGATCTGGGCCGCTGGGGTGGCCGGCGCCGGGGGCGCAGCCCCATCCGGGGCGGCAAGGGCCAGCAGCGGCAGGCCCAGGGCCAGCACCAGCACCGAACGGGCTGGGCACCGGCCAGACAAGCGGGGGAAACGCACCAACATGGTTGACCTCGAACAGGGCGGCTCCGGTGGAGCCCTGGCCATGTTCTCGGCCGATCAGGCGGTGCACTGAATGCCGCCGATCGGGCGCTGTACGGCCCGACCGTGACATGCTGATGACTTTCCTGGTCTCAGCGGCGGCGCGGCGTCGCCGGGCCTCGGCCTTCCAGGTGGCGGAAGTTGATGCGGCCTTTGGTCAGGTCGTAGGGCGACAGCTCCAGCGACACACGGTCACCCGCGAGGATGCGGATGTGGTTCTTCTTCATCTTGCCGGCGGAATAGGCAATGAGCTGGTGCCCGTTGTCCAGGGTGACGCGAAAACGCGTGTCGGGCAACACCTCGTTGACGATACCCATCATGTCGATCAGTTCTTCCTTGGCCATGCGGTTCCTTTCCAGAGACGGCCACGCGCCAACAAGCCATCGCGCGACCGCCGGGCGGCCACGGGGCAGGGGAGCGTGAAAAAGGCCATCAGGGCGATGGCCAGCGGCAGGCCCGGGGCGGGAGTCCGGGCGGGCGCGCTGAGGAGCGCGCGAAACCTGAGGATTCTACCGGCCTGGGCTCAACGGTGCTCGGGCAGCTCGATCTTGACCTCGAGCACGTCGAGGTTGTCCTGGCGCTCGAGCTGGACCTTGATGTCGTCGGGATTGATGCGGATGTACTTGCCGATCACCGCCACCAGCTCGCGCTGCAGCGCGGGCAGGTAGTCGGGCTCGGCGGCGCTGCGACCGGAACGCTCGTGCGCCAGGATGATCTGCAAGCGCTCCTTGGCGACCGAAGCGGTCTTTTTCTTCTCACCCAGCAGGAAAGACAGCAGGGACATGCCTTATTTCCCTCCGAACAGGCGCTTGAAGAAGCCGGATTTTTCGGCTTCGATGAAGCGCAGCGGCTTGTCCTTGCCGAGGAAGCGGTCGATCACGTCGCCGTAGGCCTCGGCCACGTCGCTGCCCTTGAGGTGGATCGCCGGCGTGCCCTGGTTGGACGCGGTCAGCACCGATTCGCTCTCGGGGATCACGCCGATCAGCGGGATGCGCAGGATGTCCTGGATGTCCTGCAGCGAGAGCATCTGGCCGTCGGCCACGCGGCTGGGGTTGTAGCGCGTGATGAGCAGGTGCTCCTTGATGGCTTCCTTGCCCTCGATGGCGCGGCGCGTCTTGCTGGAGAGCATGCCCAGGATGCGGTCGGAATCGCGCACGCTGGACACCTCGGGGTTGGTCACCACCAGGGCCTCGTCGGCGTAGTGCATGGCCATGAGCGCCCCGGATTCGATGCCGGCCGGCGAGTCGCAGACGATGTAATCGAAGCCCATGCCCGAGAGCTCGTCGAGCACGCGCTTGACGCCGTCTTGGTTGAGGGCGTCCTTGTCGCGCGTCTGGCTGGCGGCCAGGATGTACAGGTTGTCGACCTGCTTGTCCTTGATGAGCGCCTGGTTGAGGTTGGCCTCGCCCTGGATGACGTTGATCAGGTCGTAGACCACGCGGCGCTCGCAGCCCATGATGAGGTCGAGGTTGCGCAGGCCGACGTCGAAGTCGATGACCGCGGTCTTGTGACCGCGCAGGGCCAGGCCGGTGGCAAAACTCGCGCTGGTGGTGGTTTTGCCCACCCCGCCCTTGCCGGACGTGACGACGACGATTCGGGTCATGGAATGGCTCCGTGGATTCGGTGGTTCGGTTTCAGGTGGACAGGGCGTCGATGACGAGGCGGTCGCCGTCGGCGGTGCTGTGCAGGCGCACCTGGGCGGGCCGGCCCAGCAGGGCCTGCGGCAGCGGCACCTCGCTGGTGCGGTAGACGCCCGCGATGGAAATCAGCTCGGGCGCCATGGCCAGGGAAAAGATGCGCGCCTGCGCGTGGCCGCGCGCGCCGGCCATGGCCTTGCCACGCAGCGGGGCATAGACGTGGATGTGGCCATCGGCGATGACCTCCGCGCCTGGGTTCACCATGGCCATGACCACCAGGTCGCCACCGCGCGCGTAGACCTGCTGGCCGGAGCGCAGGGGCTTGTCGATGACCAGGGCGCCCGGCGCGGGCACCGGCGGTGGCGGCGCAACGGCCACCGGGGCCGCACTGGCGGACGGCGCCGGCGCGTGGCCCTGGCGGGTGAGCAGCGGCGCCTCGGCCAGCGGCAGGCCGGCGGCCTGGGCGGCGGCGCGCTGGGCCTCGCTGGCCGCGTTCACGGCCACCGGGCGCAGACGGTGCGCGCGCAGCAACTCGCTCACCTGCATCAGGTCGGGCAGGGCTTGCTCGCCGCTCAGGCCTTGCAGGTCGATGAGCAGCGGGTCGTGGTCGAAAAACTCGGGCTGGTCGCCGTAGCGCTGGCCGAACTCGCGGCGCAGCAACTCCATGTCGCCCGACTTGAGCAGCAGCGCCAGCAGCGGCAGGTGAACGCTCTTGAGATCGAAGCTGGCGGGCGCTTGGCCGCCGAGGGACACGGGCATTGCGAAAGGCGGGCGGGCGAAAGCCGCGCAGTGTAGCAGCGGGTGCCGAGGCCTTTCGTGAGCAACTGTCACCAGACTTTGGAACAAAGCTGTGGGTAATTCTGGAACAAGCCATGACTTGTCCACAGGAACGGCGGGCATTCGCGGTTTGTCCCCATTCGGGGTTCACGTTTGGCCGGGTGCTTCACACAGACTTGTCAGGATCGAAAAATCCTTGTCGCCAAAGGACAAGGGGCGCTTGTCCACAGAAGACAGCGCCCCTTATCTACTACCACTAATTTAAGTAATGGATTCAGTAGGAAGAAGTCAGAGGCGGGGTTGGCGCGGTTCGCCATGGCTTTTGAAGCCCTGGCCGCCGTGCCCCATGCGGTCGAAACGCTCCATGGGGCCGCGATGGCCCGCATGGCGCATGCCGCCCAGGCCCATGCCGCGCTGCGCGTCGAAGGCCTTTTGCTGCGGGGGCGTGAGCTGGGCGTAGAAGCGGCGGATCGCATCGTGGCGTTGCGCCACCTGGCGGTCGCGCTCGGCCTTCATCGCGTCCAGGCGGTCCAGGCGCTGGGGCGTGCTGAGCTTGGCCCAGTCCTCGCGGTTGGGGCGTTCACCCGCAGGCCGGGGGGTGGGCTTCATCTTCGCGACGAAATCGTTCCAGGCCGCTTCCTGTTCGGGGCGCAGCTGCAGGCTGTCCTTCAGGCGGGATTGGTGCTCGGCCATGCGCTGCTGCAGGCGCTCCATGCGCTGGGCGTGGCGCTGCGGGTCGTGGCGGGGGGCTTGCGCCTGGGGTTGGGCGGCGCTGGTGGCGGGGGCCGGCTGGGCCGGCGCGCCGACGCCTTGGGCGACGGCGGTGAAGGACAGGGCCGTGATGGCGGTGGCAGCGGCGGTGACGGCAAAGGCGCGGCGGCTGAACGAGGGTTTCATGGGCACTCCTTGGTACGGTGGGACCACCGGCTGGTGGCGTGGGTCTCACTGTGGGCGGGATCTGTGCAGCAAAGTGGCAGGCTCTGTGTGGTTCTTGTAAAGATCCTTGTCGGCGCCGCCGCCGAGGTCGTCCAGGATGGGGCAGTCGGGCCGGTCGTTGCCAGGGCAGCGGACCACCAGGTCTTCCAGGGTGCGGCGCATCGCTTCCAGGGCGGCGATGCGCTCGGCCAGGTCGCCGATGTGCTTTTGCGCGATGCGCTTGACGGTGTCGCTGCTGCGCCGCCGGTTGTGCCAGAGGTTCACCAGGTCGCGGATCTCGTCGAGCGTGAAGCCCATGTCGCGCGCGCGGCGGATGAAACGCAGCGTGTGCACGTCGGATTCGGCGTATTGGCGGTAGTTGCTGTCGGTGCGCCGCACCTCGCCGAGCAGGCCCAGGCCTTCGTAGTGGCGCAGCATCTTGGGCGAGATGCCGCTGAGCTGCGCGGCCTGCCCGATGTTGACCGGCCAGGCGGTGGTGCGGGTGTCCATCAGGCCGCCACCGCGTAGCCTTCTTCGCGGATGGCCGCAGCGATCTTCTCGCGCGACTGGCTGCTGTGCACCTCGACGCGGTTCTGTGGCCGGTCGATGCGCACCTCGGCTTGGGGGTCGATCTGCTTGATGGCGTTGGTGACGCTGCGTTCGCAGTGGCCGCAGGTCATGCCTTGCACGGTGAAGGTCTGGTTCATGGAGAGGCTCCTGTGTTGGGGTAGAAGCATTCTCAAGCTTGACACGGTGTCAAGGTCAAGCGCGCGGTTTTGGGGCGCCGAGAGGCCTTGACCTGCATCAAGGCGCGTGCGGGCGCCGCGTGGGAAGCTGCGGGGGTTCCACCCTCGAGGAGATCTGCCATGAAATCCGACGCCCTGCGCACCGTCCGGGACGAACACGCCAGCCTGTCGGCGATGCTGCGCTCGATGCTGGTGATGATCGATCGAGGCCCCGAGACCGATGGCCCCGAGCGATTCTTCGATGTGCTGCGGGCCATGCTGTTCTACATCGGCGAGTTTCCCGAGAAGCTGCACCACCCGAAGGAGTCGGACCTGCTGTTTCCACGCGTGGCGCGCGCCGCGCCGCACACGTTGGAGACCATCCAGCGCCTGGAAAAGGAGCACATGGGCGGCGAGGACCGCGTGCGCGAGTTGGTGCACCTGCTGATGGCCTGGGAGTACCTGGGCGAGCCCCGGCGCCAGGCTTTCGTGGACGAAGCCCAGGCCTACGTGCGCTTCTACCTGGCCCACATGAAGCTGGAGGAGCAGGTGGTGCTGCCGGCGGCGGAGCAACTGCTGGACGAAGCCGACCGCCGCGCGCTGGACGCCGCCTTCTCCAGCCATGTGGACCCGCTGAGCCCCGAGGGCCAGCGCGACCCGGCCTTTGACCGCCTGTTCACGCGCATCGTGCGGCTCGCGCCCTCACCCGTGGGCGTGGGCTGAGGTTCAGGTGGCGAGCGCCGCGAGCAACTCGTCGAACACCGACAGCAGGCGTTCCACGTCGGCAGGCGTGGTGGCCGGGCTGGCAAGCATCATGCAGTGGAAGGGCGTGAGCAGCACGCCGCGGTTGAGCATGAACAGGTGGGTGAAGGATTCGAGCGCGCCCTGGGCGTTTTCACGCACGTCCTGGGCCTGGCGCGGGGTGCGCGGCATGAACTGCAGCTCGAGGCGGGCGCCGAGGCGCGTCACGGTCCAGGGCCGGTGGGCGGCGTGCAGGCGCTTGAACAGGCCGTCCTGCAGCAGCGCGGCGATGGCCAGCATGTGCGCGTAGTTGGCCTCGGTGTGCAGGTGGGTGAGCGCCGCCTCCAGCGCGGCCAGGGTCAGCGGATTGCCCGACAGCGTGGTGCCGATGCCGCTGTGGCCCTCGGGCGCGCTGTCCTTGGCGCGCGCCATGCGCTGCGCGAGTTCGGCCGTCACGCCATAGACCGCGCAGGGCAGGCCGCCGGCCACGGCCTTGCCCACCACCAGGGCGTCGGGGTTCAGTTCGTGGGCGCGTGCGTAGCCGCCAAGCGCGGTGGAGAGGGTGTGCGTCTCGTCCACCACGAACAGCGTGCCGCGGCGGCGGCAGAGCTCGCGCGCGACGGGCCAGAAGCCCCGGTTGGGGGGCACCAGGCCGAAGTTGGTGAGCGCGGGTTCGGCCAGCAGGCAGGCCACGTCGCCGCGCGACAGCGCCGCCTCCAGCGCGGCCAGGTCGTTAAAGGGCACCACGCGGGTGAAGGCGTGGTGGTTGTGCACCTGGCCCAGCACCGAAGGGCGGCGCACGGTGGTGCCCGAGGCCGGGTCGAGATCGACCAGGGTGTCGTCCACCGCGCCGTGGTAGCAGCCATCGAACACCAGCACCTGGGGCCGGCCGGTGGCGGCGCGCGCCCAGCGCAGCATGAACCGGTTGGCGTCGCTGGCCGACAGCGCCAGCTGCCACACGGGCAGTCCGAACACGCGCTGCAAGGCCTCGCCCACGGCGAGCGCGTGCGTGGACGGCAGCATGCAGGTGAGACCGCGCTCGGCCTGCTGCGCGATGGCCTGTGCCAGCGGTTCGGGGCTGTGGCCGAAGAGGGCGCCGCTGTCGCCGAGGCAGAAGTCGCTGTAGCGCAGGCCGTCGGCGCAGAACAGCGCGGCGCCTTGCGCGCGCTCGACCGCCAGCGTGGCGGGGCCAGGCCAGTCGCGCATCCAGTGCAACGGCACGCCGAACAGGTAGTGGGCGCGCGCCGCTTCGGCCTGGGCCATGGAGCGCGGGTGGGTGGCGATGAAGCGCTCGGATTCGGACCGGTGGAGCGCTGCGAGGCGCTCAGAAGGAATGGCGGAGGCGTTCATGCGGTCACTCTACGGCGCGGGGTGCGGTCCGCACAGGTCCAGTGACCGGCGGGCCCGGGGGACCGGCGCGACAGTGCCCGGCAAGGCTGGCGCCCCGGTGAAGCGCCACAGACTGGGCACAATTTCGGCATGCGCCGACCCCTTCGAATCGCCCTCTGGTGCCTTCTGCCCCTGCTGCTGCTCGCGGCCCTGTTGCTGGCCCTGCAGCGCTGGGTGGCGGGCGAGGCCTTTCGCGAGCGGCTGGCGGCCGAGGCGAGCGATGTGTTGGGCGCGCCGGTGCGCGCGCAGGCCATCGGCCTGGCGCTGTGGCCCGTGCCCGGCGTGGCGGTGAACGGGCTGAGCATCCAGGCGCGCACGCCTTTGTCGCTGCAGCGCGTGGAGCTGCGCCCCCGCTGGTGGGACCTGCTGGCTGGTCGGCTGCGCGTGCAGACGCTGGTGGTCCGGCAGGCGGTGCTGCCCGAGGCCACGGTCGCGCTGCTGGGCGCGCGGGCGCGGGCCGCACCGGCGTCCGCGCCGGCCGATGGCGAGGCCATCGATTTTTCGCTGCTGCCGCGCGAGCTGGTGCTCGACGAGGTGAGCTGGCTCGCGGCCGACGGCGCGCGCACGACGGTGAACGCCGAACTGCGCTTCGCCGACGACGGCTGGCCCGCCCAGGCCGAGCTGGCCATTGTGGGCGGCGCGCTGCGCGGCACCACGGCCACGCTGCGCCGCGAGGGCGAGGCCACGGCCTGGGCGCTGGATGCGCGCGTGGGCGGGGGCCGCGTGCGGGGTCCCCTCGCGGTCACCTTGCCCGGCGCCGGCGCGAAGGAGCGGCGCGTGGTGCTGGATGGCCGGCTGCGAACAGAAGGTGTGGAGGTGTCGGCCCTGACCGCGCCGCGCCAGACGCTCACGGGCCGCCTGCAGGCCGACACCACGCTGGGCGCGCGCTTTCCCGAGCGCGTGAGCGCCGAGGCGCTGGTGAACGCCTTGCGCAGCGACACGCGCTTCACCGTCAGCGGCGCCACGTTGCATGGGCTGGACCTGTTGAAGGCGGCGAGCACCGTGGGCCTGTCCAGCGGCGGGCTGACCGAACTCGATACCCTGGCCGGTCAGGTGAGCACGCGCGGCAAGGCCATTCAGCTGTCGAACCTGGTGGCGAACTCGGGCCTGCTCGCGGCCACGGGCGAGGTGGCGATCTCGCCGGGCCGGGCGCTGTCGGGCCGCGTGCGCGTGGACGTGACCCGCGGGGCCACGGCCGGCGTGGTGGGCGTGCCGCTGGCGGTGGGCGGCACGCTGGACGACCCTCAAGTGACGCTCACGCGCGCCGCGCTGCTGGGCGCGGCCATCGGCACGGCGGTGATGCCGGGCGTGGGCACAGGGGCGGGCGCCAACATCGGCGATCGGCTGGGCGAAGGGCTCAAGGGTTTGTTCGGCGGCCGCGAGAAGGGGCGCTGAACCCGGGGTTCAGGCGGCATCGGGCCCGTCCTGGGCGACCTCCACGCCCCGCGGCTCCTCGGGCTCGCCCAGCAAACGCAGGGCCTGACGCGCGGACGCCGCCGCCCGTGTGGGATTTCGCCTGACGGGAACGCCGCGGGTGGACGCCGGGTTCGCGGTCCAAGTGGTCCCCTGTGGCGCCGGGGCGTGGCGCTATCGTCGCCCACCGCTTTGCGCTCCCTTCACCGACACCGTTTCCCACCATGGCCCTTGGTCAGTTCGCCTACGCCAACAACAGCAACCGTTTCCTGGCCTGCGCGCCGCTGGCCGAGCAGCCGTACGCGGTCTGCGGCATTCCCTTCGACGGCGTGGTGACCAACCGCCCCGGCGCGCGCTTCGGGCCGCAGGCCATCCGCGCCGCCAGCCTCATGCTGTGCGACGGCATCCACCCGGTGTTCGACGTCTCGCCGCTGGAGCACCTGGGCGACGCGCTGGACATGCGCCTGCCCAATGCCTCGCCCCTGCCCGAGGTGCGCGCGCACATCGAGCGCCAGGCCACGGCGCTGATGGACAAGCACCACTGCGTCTTTCTGGGCGGCGACCACTCGGTCACGCTCTCGCTGCTGCGCGCGGCCAAGGCGCGCCACGGCGGCGAGCCCCTGGCCCTGGTGCATTTCGACGCCCACTGCGACACCTGGAGCGACCACTTCGGCGAGCCCTCGGGCCACGGCACCTGGACCTACGAAGCCATCCAGGAAGGCCTGGTGAGCGCCGCGCACACGGTGCAGATCGGCACCCGCTCCAGCGGCGAGCGCGCCGCGCGTGACTACGTGGCCGACCAGGGCGGTCAGATCTTCACGGCGCGCGACCTGCGCGGGCTCGACGGCGCGGCCCTGGGGCCGGTGATCGGCGCCATCCGCGAGCGCCTGGCCGGGCGGCCGGCCTACCTCACGCTCGACATCGACGTGCTGGACCCGGCCTTCGCGCCCGGCACCGGCACGCCAGAGCCCGGCGGGCTCACGAGTTCTCAGGTGCTGAGCTTCCTGGAGGGCTTGGCCGACCTGAACTGGATCGGCATGGACTGCGTGGAGGTGGCGCCCGCCTACGACCACGCCGAGCTCACCAGCAACGCGGCCGCCTGCTTTGTGTGGACCTACCTGGCCGGCCGCGTGGCACAGCAGCGATGAGCGCGGCCTGTCGTCATCGCGGGGCCCCGCGGAGCGGGCTTTGCCAGGCCGCAAGCACCGTCCCTTCTGCGGGGGGAACGCGCGCCGCGCGGCAGGGGGGCGGCTGATATGTGGGGCGCTTCGCTCATCGGCTCGGACACGCAACTCAACCAGCGCAGCTACTACGAAGCCAGCGTGCAGCGCGGGCCGGCGCGCGCGCCGCTGCAGGAACACCTCAAGGTGGACGCGGTGGTGGTGGGCGCGGGCTTCTCGGGCCTGTCGGCGGCGCTGGAGATGGCGCGGCGCGGCCTGTCGGTGGCGGTGCTGGAGGCCGATCGCATCGGCAGCGGCGCCAGCGGGCGCAATGGCGGTCAGGCCATCGTGGGTTACGCGAGCGGGCAGGGCCCGTTCGAGCAGCAACTGGGCCGCGAGGACGCCGAGCGCGCCTGGGCGATGTCGGTGGAGGCCGTGGACCTGATCGACCAGCGCATCGCCGAGCACGGCATCGCGTGCGACCGCCGCTTCGGCTATGTCTACGTGGCCGAGACCGCGCGCAAGGCGCGCGAGCTGCGCGCCGAGATGGACGGCCTGGCCGCGCGCGGCATCGCGGTGGACTGGGCCGAGGGCGCCGACGCGCGCCGCCTGATCGGCACCGACCACTATGCGGCGGCGGCGCGCGAACAGCGCAGCGGCCACCTGCACCCGCTGAAGTACGCCCTGGGCCTGGCGCGCGCCGCCGAGGCCGCGGGCGTGCGGATCTTTGAGCGCTCGGCCGTCACCGCGCTGCAGCGCGGCGACACCCTGGTGGCGCGCACGGCGCGCGGCCAGGTCTCGGCGCGCTTCGGCGTGCTGGCGGGCAACTGCATGCTGCCCGAGCACGGACCCGAGGTGGCGCCCGAGATCGCGGCGCGCATCATGCCCGTGGGCACCTACATCCTGGGCACGGCGCCGGTGGACGCGGAACTGGCCGAGCGCCTGATTCCCGGTGACGCGGCGGTCTGCGACAACAACTTCGTGCTGGACTACTTCCGCTTCAGCGCCGACCGCCGCATGCTCTTCGGCGGCCGCGTGAGCTACACCACCATGACGCCGCGCCACCTGGAAAACACCATGCGCGCGCGCATGGCGACCGTGTTCCCCGAGCTGGGCGCGGTGCCGGTGGAACACCTGTGGGGCGGCTTCGTCGACATCAGCATGAACCGCGCGCCCGACTTCGGCCGCCTGGGCCACAACCTGTACTACCTGCAGGGCTTCAGCGGCCACGGCGTGGCACTCACGGGCCTGGCGGGCCAGCTTGTGGCCGAGGCCGTGCTGGGCCAGGCCGGCCGCTTCGACCTCTACGCGCGCCTGAAGCACCACCGCTTCCCCGGCGGCGCGCTGCTGCGCACGCCCAGCCTGGCGCTGGGCATGTGGTGGCACCGCTTGCGCGACGTGGTGTGAGCGGGCGTTCCTGCCGACCGGGCATTCGATGTCGGGTGTGTCAGGCGCGTGACGTCGTTCAGCCCGTCACCGCCTGCTTCACCGCCGCCGCCACCACCGGTCCGCAGCGCCGGATCTCCTCCAGCGGCGCGTAGCCGTAGCCGATCACCAGCCCGCGCAAATCCTGCCGCCGCAGGCAGTAGGCCGACAGCGGACGCACCGTCAGGCCCTGTTGCGCGAGGCGGCGCGCGATGGCCTGGTCGTCCACCGCGAGCGGCAGGCGCAGGCACAGGTGCAGGCCCTGCTCCGCGCCGCTGATGCGCGGGGCCTCGGGGCCCTCGCCCAGCACGGGCTTGAGCGCCTCCAGCAGGCACTGGCGGCGCTCGGCGTAGGTCTGGCGCGCGCGGCGCAGCGAGCTGGCGAAATGGCCCATCTCGATGAACTCGGCCAGCGCCGCCTGCGTGGGCATCTGGCCGGGGCGGTTGAGGTCGTAGTGGGCCTGGCGGAAGGCCTCGACCAGGCCCTTGGGCACCACCAGGTAGCCCAGCTTCAGGCCCGGGTAGAGCACCTTGGAGAAGGTGCCCATGTAGAGCACGCGCCCGTCCGGGTCCAGGCCTTCCAGGCTGGACAGCGGCGGGCCGCTGAAGCGGTACTCGCTGTCGTAGTCGTCCTCGATGACCCAGGCGCCGTGCGCGCGCGCGGTGGCCAGCAGCTGGTGGCGCCGCGCCAGCGACATGACCGCGCCCAGCGGGTACTGGTGCGAGGGCGTGGCGTAGATCAGGCGCGGCGGCTTCGGATCGTCGGCCGGGCCGGGGTTGATGCCCTGCTCGTCCGTGGCCACCGGGTGCACGGACAGGCCGGTGGCGATGAAGGCCTTCATGGCCCCCCAGTAGGCGGGGTCCTCCACCCACACGGTGTCGCCGTGGTCGGCCAGCAGGCGGGCGCACAGCTCCAGCGACTGCTGCGTGCCACTGGTGACGATGACCTGGTCGGCGTCCAGTTGCACGCTGCGGAACACGCGCAGGTAGTCGGCGATGGCGCGGCGCAGCGGCGCGTAGCCGCCCGAGGTGTTGTAGTCCAGCATGTCCGGGTAGGTCATGCGCCAGTGCTTGTTCTGCAGCCGCTGCCACAGCGTGAGCGGAAAGGCCGAGAAGTCGGCGATGCCGGGCGTGAAGGGCTGCACCTCCAGCGCGCCGGCGCTGAACTCGTGCGCCAGCGACTGCCCGCGCGTGGACAGGCGCGCCGGCTGCAGGTGCGGCGCCTGGCCTGGCGCGCGCGGGCCACGCGCCAGGCCGCCGCGCGGCACGTGGTCGTTCACGTAGGTGCCGCTGCCCACGCGGCTGGCCAGGTAGCCCTCCACGCTGAGCTGGTTGATGGCGGCCACCACGGTGTTGCGCGACAGGCCCAGGTCCTGCGCCAGGTCGCGGCTCGAGGGCAGGCGCTCGCCGGCGCCGAGCTTGCCGTCCAGCATGGCGCGGCGCAGGGCCTCGTAGAGCTGGCGGTGCAGGGGCAGGGCGTCTTGGGCGCCCAGGCGGTTCATTTCGGCCAGCAGGTATTCGGACAGCATGGGCGGGTGAGCAGTACCGGGGCAGGGTAAGTGGCACCCCGGGATGGGCACAACTGGCTCTCATTGTGATCCAATTTGCCCACCACAATGGACGCCGATTGCGTGGAGAACCCATGAACAAGCCGCCATGCATGGTCTGGCTGCCAGCCGACCATCGACTGCTGGGCGACCACGGGCACCAGATGCCCTTTCTGCTGCTGGGCGACAAGTACGCGCGGGCTGTGAAGGTCGGTGCCCAGGCCCAGCCCGTGATGTTCCCCCTGGCCGAGGTCGAGCAGATCGACGAGCTGCTCGGCATGGTCGATGGGGTGATGCTCACCGGCTCGCCCTCCAACGTGCACCCTTCGCATTTCCAGGAAGAGGTGGCCGACCCCAGCCTGCCGCTGGACGCCGACCGCGACCTGCTGACCCTGGCGCTGGTGAAGGCCTGCGTGCACCTGGGCGTGCCGCTGATGGGCATCTGCCGCGGCTTCCAGGAAATCAACGTGGCCCTGGGCGGCGCGCTGCACCAGCGCGTGCACCTGGTGCCTGGCATGAACGACCACCGCGAGCCCAAGACCGCGCCGCCCGACGAGCAGTACGCGCCGCGCCACGCCATCCGCATCGCCGAGGGCAGCGTGATGGCCGAGTGGGCGGGTGGCACCGAGGCGCAGGTCAATTCCCTGCACGGGCAGGGCATCGCGCGCCTGGCCGATGGGCTCACGCCGCTGGCCTGGGCGCCGGACGGCCTGGTCGAGGCCTTCTGGGTCAAGGGCGCGCGCACCTTCGCCTACGCCATGCAGTGGCACCCCGAGTGGCGCTGCTGGGACACCCCTTTCTACGCCGCGATCTTCGAGGCCTTCGGCCGCGCCTGTCGCCAGCGCCGCAGCCTGCGCCTGCAGGCCAACGACCTGGCGCGCAGCCAGCCGGGTTAGGTTCGCTATCCGCCCTTCGCGAACCCGAACCAATACCCAAGCCAAGGAGCCCGGCCATGAGCGCCCCCAAGAACTTCAACGAGCTGGAAAGCTGGCTCAACGAGCACCGCGTCACCGAAGTCGAATGCCTGGTGCCCGACCTGACCGGCGTGGCGCGCGGCAAGATCCTGCCGCGCGAGAAATTCACCGAGGACCGCGGCATGCGACTGCCGCACGCCATCGTGGCCATGAGCGTGACGGGCGAGCAGCCCGCCAGCGGCCCCTACTACGACGTGGTGGAGCCCACCGACCGCGACATGCAGCTGCGGCCCGATCCCACCACCGTGCGCATCGTGCCCTGGGCCACCGACCCCACGGCGCAGGTCATCCACGACTGCTTCGACCACAAGGGCAAGCTGGTGCCCTACGCGCCGCGCAGCGTGCTGCGCCGCATCTGCGGCCTGTACGAGGCCGAGGGCTGGGACCCGGTGATCGCGCCCGAACTCGAGTTCTACCTGACCGCGCGCAACACCGACCCCAACACCCTGCTGCGCCCGCCCATTGGCCGCAGCGGGCGCGCCGAGACCTCGCGCCAGGCCTACTCCATCGACGCGGTGAACGAGTTCGACCCGCTGTTCGAGGAGATCTACGAGTACTGCAACCTCATGGGCCTGAACGTGGACACGCTGATCCACGAAATCGGCGCCGGGCAGATGGAGATCAACTTCTTCCACGACCACCCGCTGGGCCTGGCCGACGAGGTCTTCTTCTTCAAGCGCACCGTGCGCGAGGCCGCGCTGCGCCACGACATGTACGCCACCTTCATGGCCAAGCCCATCGCGGGCGAGCCGGGCAGCGCCATGCACATGCACCAGAGCGTGCTCAACAAGGACAGTGGCCAGAACATCTTCAGCAATGCCGACGGCACGGCCTCCGACGAGTTCTTCCATTACATCGGCGGCCTGCAGCGCTACATTCCGGCCGCGATGGCGCTGGTGGCGCCCTATGTGAACAGCTACCGGCGCCTGTCCCGCCACACGGCCGCGCCGATCAACATCGAATGGGGCCACGACAACCGCACCGTGGGCATCCGCTCGCCGATCGCCTCACCCGAGGCGCGCCGCGTGGAAAACCGCGTGATCGGCGCCGACGCCAACCCCTACGTGGCCATGGCCATGACCCTGGCCTGCGGCTACCTGGGCATGAAGAACAAGATCAAGCCCAAGCCCGAGATGAAGGGCGACGCCTACCTCTCGCCCTACGCGCTGCCGCGCAGCCTGGGCGAGGCGCTGGACTGGCTGCGCCGCGAGCCCGACCTGCACGAGGTGCTGGGCCATGAGTTCGTGACCATCTACACCGAGATCAAGGAGCTCGAGTTCGACGAGTTCATGAAAGTCATTTCGCCCTGGGAGCGCGAGCACCTCCTTTTGCATGTCTGACCTGGAATTCCCGCGATGAACCCGAACCCCCTGATCGCCCCGCCCGCGCTGGTGCGCCGCGCCGAGCGGCACGACACGAAAGCCATCCAGGCGCTGGACAGCGCGCACTACATCCACCCCTTCACCGACCACGCCGACCTGGCCACGCGCGGCGCGCGCGTGATCACGCAGGCCCAGGGCATCTACATCTGGGACTCCGAGGGCCAGAAGATCCTGGACGCCATGAGCGGCCTGTGGTGCGTGAACGCGGGCTACGGGCGCAAGGAGCTGGCCGACGCGGCCTACCAGCAGCTCATGACGCTGCCGTACTACAACAGCTTCTTCCAGACCACCAACGTGCCGGCGGTGCAGCTGGCGGCCAAGCTGGCCGCGCTGGCGCCCGAAGTGCGCGGGCGCCGCTTCGAGCACGTCTTCTTCAGCTCCAGCGGCAGCGAAAGCAACGACACCAACGTGCGCCTGGTGCGCCGCTACTGGGACCTGATGGGCCAGCCGCAGCGCAAGACCCTCATCGGCCGCCACAACGCGTACCACGGCTCCACCATGGCCGGGGCCTCGCTCGGCGGCATGAGCGGCATGCACGCGCAGGGCGACCTGCCGATCCCCGGCGTGGTGCACATCGAGCAGCCCTACTTCTTCGAGAACGGCCGGCCCGGCGAGAGCGAGGCCGAGTTCGGCCTGCGCGCGGCGCGCTGGCTGGAGGAAAAGATCCTGGCCGTCGGCCCGGACAAGGTGGCCGCCTTCATCGCCGAGCCGGTGCAGGGCGCCGGCGGCGTGATCATCCCGCCCTCGACCTACTGGCCCGAGATCCAGCGCATCGTCGACCAGTACGGCATCCTGCTCATCAGCGACGAGGTGATCTGCGCCTTTGGCCGCCTGGGCCACTGGTTCGCCTACGAGAAGTTCGGCTACCGCCCCGACCTGGTGACCTTCGCCAAGGGTGTCACCAGCGGCTACATCCCCCTGGGCGGCGTGATGGTGGGCGACCGGGTGGCGCAGGTGCTGATCGACAAGGGTGGCGAGTTCAACCACGGCTACACCTACAGCGGCCACCCCGTGGCCTGCGCCGTGGGCCTGGCCAACCTGGAGCTGATGGAGCGCGAGGACCTGCCGCGCAAGGTGCGCGAGGACCTGGCGCCCTACCTGGCCAAGCGCTTCGCCGAGATCGCCGAGCACCCGCTGGTGGGCCTGGCCGAGACCTGCGGCTTCGTGGCCGGTCTGGTGCTGGTGAAGGACAAGGCCTCCAAGGCGATGTACGACCCGGACCTGGCCGTCGGCATGATGTGCCGCGCCCACTGCTTCAGGAACGGGCTGATCATGCGCGCGGTGGGCGACCGCATGATCATCGCGCCGCCGCTGGTGATGACGCGCGAGCAGATCGACGAAATGGTGGCCCTGATCCAGCGCTGCCTGGACGACACCTTGACGGAACTGCGCCAAAAAGGGCTGCATGCATGACTAGAATGGCCGCCGGTCCCTTTTTTGGGGCATGGCGGTCACGGAACGGGCTTCCCGGGTCTGGAACTTGCATGCCCCGAGCAGGTCATCAGCCGCCCTGCGTCGGCGGTTTTGGTCCCAACCCACCTCCCTTGGAGTGAGCATCACCATGAAGAAGCACGTTCTGGTTCTCGCGATGGCGGCCGTGATGGTCGCCGCCTGCGGCAAGAAGGAGGAGCCCGCTCCTGCTCCCGCTCCGGCCCCCGTGGCCACCGCCCCGGCGCCGGCCCCCGCGCCCGCCGGCCCGGTGCTCGACGAGGAGAAGGTTCTCAACGTCTACAACTGGCCCGACTACATCACCGAGAACATGCTCGCCGACTTCGAGAAGGAGTACGGCGTCAAGGTCAACTACGACACCTTCGAGAACAACGAGGCCCTGCACGCCAAGCTCGTCGCGGGCAACTCGGGCTACGACATCGTGATCCCCACCGCCGGCTTCGCCAAGAAGCAGATCGATGGTGGCCTGTACCAGCCCATCGACAAGAGCCGGCTCACGAACTACGGCAACCTCGACCCGGACTTCATGAAGAAGATCGCTGGCGTCGACCCCGACAACAAGTACCTGGTGCCCTGGGCCTGGGGCTTCACCACCGTGGGCATCAACAAGCAGAAGGTCGAGAAGGCCCTGGGCGGCATGGCCATGCCCGAGAACGCCTGGGACCTGGTCTTCAAGCCCGAGTACGCCAACAAGCTGAAGTCCTGCGGCATCGCCTACCTGGACTCGCCCAGCGAGATCCTGCCGGTGGCGCTGCACTACGTGGGCAAGCCCGCGTACAGCGAGAACCCCGAGGACTTCAAGGCCGCGCTGGACATGCTCAAGAAGGTCCGCGGCAGCGTGCGCCTGTTCTCCAGCACCATGATCGACGACATCGCCAGCGGCAAGGCCTGCGCCTTCATCGGCTGGTCGGGCGACATCAACATCGCCGCCGGCCGCGTGAAGGAAACCGGTGGCAAGGACGAGATCGTGCCCCTGCTGCCCACCGGCGGCGGCCTGGTGTTCATCGACACCATGGCCATTCCGAAGGATGCCAAGCACGTGAACAACGCCTACGTGTTCATCGACTTCTAC
This sequence comes from Hydrogenophaga sp. YM1, assembly GCF_016903055.1. Taxonomy (NCBI): domain Bacteria; kingdom Pseudomonadati; phylum Pseudomonadota; class Betaproteobacteria; order Burkholderiales; family Comamonadaceae; genus Hydrogenophaga; species Hydrogenophaga sp. YM1. The sequence continues at coordinate 143,620 of NZ_CP070223.1, forward strand.
CTGCGCGCCGCCAACGCCGCCGCCATGGCCAACGAGATGAACTACCCGACCGGCAACAAGGCCGCGCTGGCCGACATCAAGGATGAGGTCAAGGGCAACAAGACCATCTTCCTGGGTCCCGAGGACACCGCGCGCCTGATCCCCACCGGCGGCTTCTCGAACGAGATCTCGAGCGTGCTCAACGACACCTACAACGCGTTCAAGCGCGGCAAGTAAACCGCCGGCGCCGCTCGGCACGCACCGGGGCTGTTCATCCACCAGGACGAACAGCCCTTTTTCTTTCTGGAGGCACTTTCATGACAGACCCCGCCGGCTTCCTGGTGACCGAAAAAGTGGTCAAGCGCTTCGACGATGCGCTGGCCGTCGACGAAGTTTCGCTGTCCATCCGCAAGGGCGAGATCTTCGCCCTGCTGGGCAGCTCGGGCTGCGGCAAGTCCACCCTGCTGCGCATGCTCGCGGGCTTCGAGACGCCCACCGCCGGGCGCATCCTGCTCGGCGGCCAGGACCTGGCCACGGTGCCAGCCTACGAGCGGCCGGTGAACATGATGTTCCAGAGCTACGCGCTGTTCCCGCACCTGTCGGTGTGGGAGAACGTGGCCTTCGGTCTGCGCCGCGAAGGCCTGCCCAAGGCCGAGATCCAGCAGCGCACCGACGAGATGCTGGCCCTGGTGCAGCTCACGCCCTACGCCAAGCGCAAGCCGCACCAGCTCTCGGGCGGCCAGCAGCAGCGCGTGGCCCTGGCGCGCAGCCTGGCCAAGCGGCCCAAGCTGCTGCTGCTGGATGAGCCCCTGGGCGCGCTGGACAAGAAGCTGCGCGAGCAGACGCAGTTCGAGCTGGTCAACATCATCGAGAAGGTGGGCGTGACCTGCGTGATGGTCACGCACGACCAGGAAGAGGCCATGACCATGGCCAGCCGCATCGCCATCATGAGCAAGGGCCGCGTGCTGCAGGTGGGCACGCCGTCCGAGATCTACGAGCACCCGGTGAACCGCTTCGTGGCCGACTTCATCGGCAACGTGAACCTCTTCGAGGGCAAGCTCAGCGTCGACGAACCCGACCGCTGCGCGGTGAGCAGCGGCATCGGCGAGATCCATGTGGGCCACGGCATGCCGGGCACGCTGGGCATGCCGGTGGCGCTGGCTGTGCGGCCCGAGAAGATCGAGATCAGCAAGGCGCCGCCGCCGGCCGATGCCGGCCCCAACGTGTTCAAGGGCAAGGTCAAGGAGATCGCCTACTTCGGCGCGCACAACACCTTCATCGTCGTGGCCAGCAACGGCCAGCGCGTGAAGATCACCGAGGCCAACACCTCGCGCCACGACCTCTCGGACATCACCTGGGAGGATGAGGTGTATTTCTGGTGGAGCGACACCGCCGGCGTGGTGCTGCGCGACTGAGCGGGAGAGCGACCATGAACCTTCCCATGCCCGGCAAGCGCTTCGTCATCGGCGTGCCCTATGGCTGGCTGCTGCTGTTCTTCTTCCTGCCCTTCCTGATCCTGCTGTACATCAGCTTCGTGGACATGGGCGGCGACATCAGCCCCTTCAAGCCGCTGTGGGACCCCGACACCGGCGTGCTGCGCCTGAAGTACGAGAACTACCTGGCCATCTTCCGCGCGGAAGAGGGCGCGCCGCTGTTCCGCACGCTCTACATCGACTCCTACCTGCGCTCGATCTGGTACGCGCTGCTCACGGCGGTGTTCTGCCTGGCCATCGGCTACCCCTTCGCGTACTTCATCGCGCGCTCGCCGGCCAGCGTGCGTCCGGCGCTGCTGCTGCTGGTGATGCTGCCGTTCTGGACCTCCTTCCTGCTGCGCGTCTACGCCTGGAAAGGCCTGCTGGCCGATCAGGGCGTGATCAACCGCTTCATGATGTTCGTCGGCATCAGCAGCGAGCCCATCCCCATGCTGTACACCAACGTGTCCATGCTGGTGGGCATGACCTACGTCTATCTGCCCTTCATGGTCCTGCCGCTGTACGCCAACCTGGTGAAGATGGACTTCCGCCTGCTCGAGGCCGCGTACGACCTGGGCACCACGCCCTTCAAGGCTTTCTGGCTGATCACGGTGCCGCTGTCCAAGGCCGGCATCATCGCGGGCTTCATGCTGGTGTTCATTCCCTGCGTGGGCGAGTTCGTGATCCCCTCGCTGCTGGGCGGTCCCGAGAACTACATGATCGGCCGCGTGGTGTGGGACGAGATGTTCACCGCCAACGACTGGCCCAAGGCCACCGCGCTCGCCGTGGTGATGATCGCGATCATCGTGGTCCCGCTGGCCTTCTACTACAAGTACGCCGGCGAGCAGGCCGAGCAGCGCTGAGGAGGCACCCGCATGAAATCCTTCCTCGAAAAACATTTCGGCAAGCTCTGGCTGCTGGTGGTCTTCGGCTTCCTCTACCTGCCGCTGGGCTTCATGGTGCTGTTCTCGTTCAACAGCACGCGCACCGACGCGCGCTTCACCGGCTTCTCGCTGCGCTGGTACGAGGCCCTGCTCAACGACAGCAAGATCGTCGACGGCTTCTTCCTCTCACTCCAGATCGCCGCCGTTACCGGTGTGCTGTCGGCCGTGCTGGCCACCTTCGCGGCCTTCGTGCTGGTGCGCTACCGCCGCTTTGCGGGCCGCACGGTGTTCAGCGGCATGGTGAACGCGCCGCTGGTCATGCCCGAGGTGATCATCGGCCTGTCGCTGCTGCTGCTGTTCGTGGGCGCGCAGAACCTGCTGGGCTGGCCGCAGCGCGGCATGCTCACCATCATCCTGGGCCACACGCTGCTGGGCATGGCCTATGGCATGGTGGTGATCCAGAGCCGGCTGCTGGAGATGGACCGCTCCATCGAGGAGGCCGCCAGGGACCTGGGTGCGCGCCCGCACCAGGTGTTCTTCCTGGTCACGCTGCCCAACATCTTCCAGGCCATCCTGGCCGCCTTCCTGCTGGCCTTCACGCTCTCCTTCGACGACGTGGTGATCACCGAATTCCTGAGCGGGCCGGGCGTGAGCACGCTGCCGCAGGTGATCTTCGGCTACGCGCGCCGGGGCATCAACCCGACCATCTACGCGGCGGCCACGATCCTCATCGTCACGGTCACCGCCGTGGTGGTGAGCTACGCGGTGTGGGTGGCGCGGGCCACGCGCCGGCGCGAGCGGGAGATGGCGGCGGCGGTGCGCGGCTGAGGCCCGCAGTGGACGGGCGGCCACCGCCGAAAGTGGCTGTTCACGCGGCTGGGCAAGGGGCGTAGCATGGGGCCGATCCCTTCGGCCTCCGCGACCCCCTTGCCATGACCACCACCGCCCTCCAAGCCCCCTCCCTGTCCCTCGACGGCCGCGCCTTCATCAACGGCGAGCGCGTCGCCGCGCGCGACGGCCAGACCTTCGACTGCTTCTCGCCCGTGGACGGGCGGCTGCTGGCGCCCGTGGCGCGCGGCCAGGCCGCCGACATCGACGCCGCCGTGGCGGCCGCGCGCGCCGCCTTCGAGGACCGCCGCTGGGCCGGCCTGCCGCCGGCCAGGCGCAAGCGCGTGATGATGGCCTTCGCGGACCAGATCCTGCAGCACGCCGACGAGCTCGCGCTCACGGAAACGCTGGACATGGGCAAGCCCGTGCGCTACGCGCGCAGCGTGGACGTGAACAGCGCGGCCAACTGCATCCGCTGGTACGGCGAGGCGGTGGACAAGGTGTACGACGAGATCGCGCCCACGCCCGACACCGCCCTGGCCCTGATCACGCGCGAGCCCCTGGGCGTGGTGGGCGTGATCGTGCCCTGGAACTACCCCATGATCATGGCGGCCTGGAAGATCGCGCCGGCCCTGGCCGCGGGCAACTCGGTGGTGCTCAAGCCCAGCGAGAAGAGCCCGCTGACGGCGCTGCGCCTGGCCGAGCTGGCGCTGGCCGCGGGCATTCCGCCCGGCGTGTTCAACGTGGTGCCGGGCTTCGGCCCCGAGGCCGGCAGCCCGCTGGCCCTGCACATGGACGTGGACTGCATCGCCTTCACCGGCAGCACGCGCGTGGGCAAGCAGATCCACGTGATGGCGGGCCAGAGCAACCTCAAGCGCGCCTGGACCGAGCTGGGCGGCAAGTCGCCCAACATCGTGTTCGCCGACTGCCCCGACATCGACAAGGCCGTGGAGGCCGCGGTGGGCAGCATCTTCTTCAACCAGGGCGAGAGCTGCAACGCGCCCTCGCGCCTGTTCGTCGAGGCCTCGATCAAGGAGGCCTTCCTGGAGAAGGCGCTGAAGCTGGTGCCGCAGTACCAGCCGGGCAACCCGCTGGAGAAGGCCACGGTGATGGGCGCCATCGTCGACAAGACGCAGATGGACACCGTGTTGCGCTACATCGACTCGGGCAAGAAGGAGGGCGCCCAGCTGCTCGCGGGCGGCGAGGCGGCCGAGCCCGTGAAGGGCGGCTGCTACGTGCTGCCCACCATCTTCGACGGCGTGAAGAACGACATGACCATCGCGCGCGAGGAGATCTTCGGCCCGGTGCTGTCGGTGCTGTCCTTCACCGACGCCGCCGACGTGGTGAAGCAGGCCAACAGCAACATCTATGGTCTGCAGGCGGCGGTGTGGACGCGCGACATCAACAAGGCGCACGGCGTGGCGCGCGCGCTGCGCGCGGGCACGGTGCACGTGAACCAGTACGACGAGGACGACATCACCGTGCCCTTCGGAGGCTTCAAGCAGAGCGGCGTGGGCCGCGACAAGTCGCTGCACGCCTTCGACAAGTACACCGAGATCAAGACGACCTGGATACGGATCGACAGCCCCATTTGAGGAGAGCGCCATGAACGCCCCGCAAAAGCCCGAGACGCTGAACGCCCCGCACACCAACGCCGCCTGGCACCAGCGCCGGCTCGCGGCCACGCCGCGCGGCGTGGGCGTGTTCGGCGATTTCTTCATCGACCGCGCGAAGAACGCCGAGCTCTGGGACATCGAGGGCCGCCGCTTCATCGACTTCGCGGGTGGCATCGCGGTGCTCAACACCGGCCACGTGCACCCCAAGGTGCAGGCCGCGATCGCGGCGCAGCTGCAGCGCTTCACGCACAGCTGCTACCAGGTGGTGCCCTATGCCGAGTACGTGTCGCTGGCGGAGCGCATCAACGCCATCGTGCCCATCGACGGACCGGTGAAGACGGCCTTTTTCTCCACTGGCGCCGAGGCGATCGAGAACGCGATGAAGATCGCGCGCGCCGCCACCGGGCGCAGCGGCATCGTCGCCTTCGGCGGCGCCTTCCATGGCCGCAGCCTGTTCGCGGTCTCGCTCACGGGCAAGGTGCAGCCCTACAAGGCCGGCTTCGGGCCGTTCCCGCCCGAGGTCTACCACGTGCCCTTTCCGGTGTCGGCCGACAGTTTCGAGGACGCGAAGAAGGCCATGGTCCAGCTCTTCAAAGCCGACATCGAGCCCAGCCGCGTGGCGGCCATCGTGTTCGAGCCGGTGCAGGGCGAGGGGGGCTTCAACCCCATCCTGCCCGCCGCGGTGCAGTGGCTGCGCGAGCTGTGCGACGCGCACGGCATCCTGCTGATCGCCGACGAGGTGCAGACCGGCTTCGCGCGCACCGGCAAGATGTTCGCCATGGAGCACTTCGGCGTGCGACCCGACCTGATGACCCTGGCCAAGAGCATGGCCGGCGGCACCACGCTGTCGGCCGTGTGCGGCCGCGCGGCCGTGATGGACGGCCCCGCGCCCGGCGGCCTGGGCGGCACCTACGCTGGCCACCCGCTGGCCATCGCGGCCGCGCACGCGGTGCTGGACGTGATGGAAGAAGAGGGGCTTTGCGCGCGCGCGCAGCGCCTGGGCGACCAGCTCATCGCCACCCTGATCGCCAAGCGCGCGGCGCTCCAATGCATCGGCGACGTGCGCGGCCTGGGCGCCATGGTGGCCTGCGAGTTCGTGGACCCCAAGACCGGCGCGCCCGACGCCGACACGACGAAGCGGGTGCAGATGGCGGCGCTGCGGCGCGGCCTGCTGCTGCTCAGCTGCGGGGTCAACGCCAACGTGATCCGTTTCCTGTTCCCGCTCACCATCGAGGACGCGGTGTTCAACGAGGGCCTCGCGGTCTTCGACGCCGCGCTGGCCGAGGTGGTTGCTTGAACGACAGCGCCGGGCGCCTGGGCCAGGCGCTCGACGCGCTGGAGTCGCGCGCGGCCGAGCTGCGCGCGATGGGCGTGCACTCGGTGCTCGCCACCTTCACCGACCTGGCGGGCACGCCCAAGGGCAAGCTCGTGCCGCTGGAGGGCCTGGCCGGCGCGGTGGCCGTGGGCGCGGGCTTCGCCGGCCCCAGCATCGTGGGCACCGGGCTGCCGCGCATGGGCCCGCGCAGCGAGTACGTCGGCCGCGTGCTGCCCGAGACGCTGCGGCCCTTGCCCTTCATGCCCGGCGTGGCGCACGCCGTGTGCGAGGGCTTCGCGGGCGGTGAACCGCTGGACACCGACCCGCGCGGCGCGCTCCAGCGCCAGGTGGCGCGCCTGCGCGAGCGCGGCTGGACGCTGTGGGTGGGCATCGAGCCCGAGTTCTTTCTGCTCAAGCGCGGCGCCGATGGCCGCTGGGGCGTGGCCGATGCGCGCGACACGCTGGCCAAGCCCTCGTACGACCTGCGCGCCATCGGCCGCCAGCGGGGCTTCCTGGACGACATGCGCCAGGCGCTCACGGCCCTGGGCTTTGGGCTGGAGCAGATGGACCACGAAGACGCGATCGGCCAGTACGAGATCAATTACCGGCACGACGTGGCGCTGGCCGCGGCCGATCGCTACCAGCTCTTCAAGCTCACGGCCCAGGCCGTGGCCGAGCGCCACGGCTGCGTGTTCTCCACCATGCCCAAGCCGCTGGCGGGCGCGCCGGGCAGCGGTCTGCACTTCCACCTGAGCCTGACGGACGACGGGATGTCCTCCGGCGCCGGCCGGCCGCTGATGGCCGACGGCGCGGGCGCGCTGGGCCTGAGCGAAACCGGCTGGCGCTTCGCGGCTGGCCTGCTGCGCCACGCCGACGCTCTGGCCGCGCTGTGCGCGCCCACGGTCAACAGCTACAAGCGGCTGGCGGCGAGCCGCAGCGCCTCGGGCACCACCTGGTCGCCGGTGTGGAAGGCCATCGGCGACAACAACCGCAGCTGCCTGCTGCGCGCGGTGGCGGGGCGGCTGGAGTGGCGGCTGCCGGACCCGAGCTGCAACGTGTACCTGGCGCTCGCGGCCACGCTGGCGGCCGGGCTCGACGGCATCGACCAGGGCCTGGTGGCGCCCCGGCCCTGCCGCGACGACCTGTACGAGCGCCACGCGCGTGGCGAGCCGATGCCCGCGCGCCTGCCGCGCGACCTGCACGACGCGTTGCTGGCGCTGGAGGGCGACGCCGAACTGCGCGCCGCGCTTGGCGAGCCGCTGGTGGCCCAGTTCCTGTCCCTCAAGCGCGCGGAGTGGGCCGAGTACCACGCGCAGGTGAGCGACTGGGAGCTGGAACGCTACGCCGAAGGCTGAGCCGGCGGGGCCCGGCGCGATCGGGATAATCGCGCGCGTGAGTTCCCCAAGCACCGCCGTCGACGGCACCAAGACCTGGACCAAGACCACCGACCGTCCGCTGCGCAGCTGGCGCAAGTCGGCGGGCGTGTGGCTGTTCGCGCATTTTGTGGGCGTGCCCATTCCCTGGGCGGCCGCGCGCCAGACCGATCCGCGCGCGCTGCTGGCCCATGAACACGAGCGCCTGCTGGCCCTGGCCGCCGTGGGCGAGTGCGTGCCGCGCGTGATCGGCTTCGATGGCCGCACCCTGGTCACCAGCGACGTGGGCACCACCCTGGACTACCTGCTGTTCCAGCGAGCGCCCGAGGAGCGCCTGCCGCTGATGTGCGCAGCCGCTGCCGACCTGGCGGGTTTTCACGCGCGCGGCCAGTGGCATGGCGGCGCGCAGGCGCGCAACATCACCTGGAACGGCGAGCGCTTCGCGCGGCTGGACTTCGAGGAGCCGCTGGTGCCCGGCCTGGCGCTGGACATGGTGCAGCGCTACGACGTGCTGCAGCTGGTGCTGTCGCTGGCGCGGCTGATCGAGCCCCTGGGGCCCGGCGCGGTGCACGCGGTGCTGCAGGCCTACGCGGCGGTGGACGCGGCGCAGGGCGAGGCGCTGCGCCGCTTCATTGCCCGCCTGCTGCCGCGCCTGCAGCGGATCTCGCGGCTGGCCTCGTGGTCGCGGCGGCTCGACACCTCGCGCGAGCTGATGCGCCTGCGCACGGTTCTGGAAGGCATGGCCGCCTTCGTGGCCGAGCGCTGAAGCCGCCGCACCGCGCTCAGGTTCTGTACGACGGGTCCAGGCGCTCCAGTTTTCGCAGCAGCGCGGGCCAGGCGATCTGCGCGCCCTGGCCGGCCGTGGCCACGCGCATCACCTCGGCCATGCCGGCGAGGATGCGCGGGTCCACCGGGGTCAGCTCGCTGCCGCCGGCCAGCGCGTCGACCTGGATGCGGCAGGCGTTCTCGAAGGTGTACATGGAGAGAAAGGCGTCGGCGATGGAGCGGCCCACGGTGAGCAGGCCGTGGTTGCGCAGCACCAGGTAGTTGGCTTGCCCCAGGTCGGCCTGCAGGCGCGGTATCTCGTCGGGGCGCAGGGCCACGCCTTCGTAGCCGTGGTACGCAAGCGAGCTCAGCACGAAGGTGCTCTGCTGGCTGATGGGCAGGATGCCGTGCTTCTGCGCGCTCACCGCCACGCCCGCGCGGGTGTGCGTGTGCAGCACGCACTGCGCCTCGGGCCGCGCGCTGTGCACGGCGCTGTGGATGACGAAGCCCGCCGGGTTCACGGGGAAGGGCGAGTCGTGCAGCTTGTTGCAGGCCATGTCCACCTTCACCAGGCTGCTGGCGGTGATCTCGTCGAACATCAGCCCGTAGGGGTTGATGAGGAACTGGTGCTCACCGCCGGTGAGGCTGTCGGGCAGCTTGGCGCTGATGTGGGTGAAGACCAGGTCGCTCCAGCCGTAGGCCGCCACCAGGCGGTAGCAGGCGGCAAGGTCGCAGCGCAGCGCCCACTCTTCGGCGCTGACGACTTCTTTCAGGGAGGGGATGTGCATGGCGTGTCTCCGGGCCGCCTCGGGACGGGCGGCCCGACACGCACTCTAGGCGCGCTGGCGCGGCTTGGGCTGTCCGTGCAGCGACAGGGCGGCGGATTCAGCCGCGCGTCTTGCAGGTGCTGATGCCGAACAGGGCGTAGGGCGGGCACCAGCCCACCACGCCGGTGAGCAGGGGCACCACGCCGAGCCAGCCCCACCAGCCCACCGTGCCGGTGGCGGCCAGGGCGATGAGGACAAGACCAATGAGGATGCGAAGGGAACGGTCGATGCCGCCGACGTTGGGGGTCATGGGGGTCTCCATCAGTGAACGATGATGTTCAAGCCGATTGGACGCCGCCACGAAGGCAGCCGCTTTGATCCAGATCAGGGTGCCGTCGCGCGCTCGAGGTGTCCGAGCCATCGCATTGCATGTGAGCGCTCGCTACCGCACATTTCCCGGCTAGGCTTCAAGGAGGTGCAGACCGGGGGCCGCTCCGGCCGGCCGAACAGGCGACAGCGCAGGGCCGCGTCCAGGTGCGGGCAGGGCAGGCCGGCCGGCTTGCCCTGGGGCAGGCCCGGCATCGCGCTGCTGATCGAAGGCGCGGTGCAGCAGGCGGCGCAACCGGGGCGGCAGTCCATGGCCGGCGGGCTCAGTCCGGTGCGTTGAGCTTGCGCGCGGCCTGGATGGCCTGTTCCACCACGCCCTGCACGGCGGCCTGGGCGAGGCCGCTGATCAGCTGGCCCTGGTCGTCGAAGGCTTCGCCGGCCTTGCTCAGCGCGTACTGCTTGGGCGTCAGCCAGCACTGCAGGTTCAGCAGCAGGGGCGACAGGTGCGACAGGCTGCGCAGCCCGCCCAGGGCGCCGGGCGAAGCGCTGAGCAGGCCCACCACCTTGCCCGCGAAGGGCTTGGTGCCGCTGGACCATTCGGGGTCGCCCTTGATGGGGCTGGACACCCAGTCGATGGTGTTTTTGAGCAGACCGGTGTAGCTGCCGTTGTACTCGGGCGAGCAGATGACCCAGGCGGGGTGGGCATGGAAGATCGCTTTCAGGCGGCGGGCGGCCTCGGGGGTGCCACGCGCTTCGAGGTCGGCGTTGTAGAGCGGCAGTTCGTGGTCGGCCAGCTCCAGCAGCGTGACCTGGGCGCCGGCGGCGCGGCCGAGGTCGGCGGCGACCTGGGCGAGCCGTCGGTTGTGGGACTGCGCGCGGGTGCTGCCCGCGAAGACGAGGAGGGGGGTGGGCGGGGTCATGGGGGCGGATTCTGGCACCGCCGCCGCGCCGGATTCCTGCGCCGGCCCGGGGCTTGCCCCTTGATGGGACAATCGCGGGCTTGCCCGCGCCGACCGCCCCGTCGCCGCGGGCTTTGGAGTTCAAGATGCTGTACCCCCAGGAATTCGACGTCATCGTGGTCGGCGGCGGCCACGCCGGCACCGAGGCCGCGCTGGCCGCCGCCCGCATGGGCTGCGCCACGCTGCTGCTCACCCACAACATCGAGACGCTGGGCCAGATGAGCTGCAACCCCAGCATCGGCGGCATCGGCAAGGGCCACCTGGTGAAAGAGGTGGACGCGCTGGGCGGCGCCATGGCCATCGCCACGGACGAGGGTGGCATTCAGTTCCGCATTCTCAACAGCAGCAAGGGCCCGGCCGTGCGCGCCACGCGCGCCCAGGCCGACCGCGTGCTCTACAAGGCCGCCATCCGCCGCCGCCTGGAGAACCAACCAAACCTGTGGCTGTTCCAGCAGGCCGTGGACGACCTGATGGTGGAAGGCGACCGCGTAGTGGGCGCCGTCACGCAAGTGGGGATTCGCTTCCGCTCGCGCACGGTGGTGCTGACGGCCGGCACCTTCCTGGACGGCAAGATCCACGTGGGCCTGAACAACTACAGCGCGGGCCGCGCGGGCGATCCGCCGGCGGTCTCGCTGTCGGCGCGCCTGAAGGAGCTCAAGCTGCCCCAGGGCCGGCTGAAAACCGGCACGCCCCCGCGCCTGGACGGCCGCAGCATCGATTGGTCGAAGTGCACCGAGCAGCCCGGCGACGGCATGCCGGCGGCCGACGGCACGCCCCCGAGCACGCCGCTGCCGGTGTTCAGCTTCATGGGCAATGCGGCCTTGCACCCGCGCCAGATCTCCTGCTGGATCACGCACACCAATGAGCGCACGCACGAGATCATCCGCAGCGGCTTCGACCGCAGCCCCATGTTCACCGGCAAGATCGAGGGCGTGGGCCCGCGCTACTGCCCCAGCGTGGAAGACAAGATCAACCGCTTCGCCGACAAGGACAGCCACCAGATCTTCCTGGAGCCCGAGGGCCTGAGCACCCACGAGGTCTACCCCAACGGCATCTCCACCAGCCTGCCCTTCGATATCCAGTACGCCCTGGTGCGCAGCATGCCCGGCCTGGAGAACGCCCACATCCTGCGGCCGGGCTACGCCATCGAATACGACTACTTCGATCCGCGCTCGCTCAAGAGCAGCTTCGAAACCCAGCAGATCGCCGGCCTGTTCTTCGCGGGTCAGATCAACGGCACCACAGGCTACGAGGAGGCCGCGGCCCAGGGCCTGTTCGCCGGCATCAACGCCGCCTTGCAGTGCCGGGGCGAGGGCGCCTGGCTGCCGTCGCGCGACCAGGCCTACCTCGGCGTGCTGGTCGACGACCTCGTCACCCAGGGAGTGACCGAGCCCTACCGCATGTTCACCAGCCGCGCCGAGTTCCGCCTGCAGCTGCGCGAGGACAACGCCGACATGCGCCTCACCGAGACCGGGCGCCGCTTGGGCCTGGTCGACGACGCCCGCTGGAACGCCTTCAGCCGCAAGCGCGACGCGGTTTCACGTGAAACCGAGCGCCTTAAGTCCACCTGGGTGAATCCCAAGCTGCTGTCGGCGGCGGAAGGTGAGCGCGTGCTGGGCAAGGCCATCGAGCATGAGCACAACCTGTTCGACCTGCTGCGCCGCCCCGGCGTGAGCTACCAGGCCCTGGTCGGCATGAACGGCGGCGCCTTCGTCGACTCCGCGGTTTCACGTGAAACCCTGGGCGAGTTGGCGGCGCCGGTGATCGAGCAGGTGGAGATCGCGGCCAAGTACAGCGGCTACATCGACCGGCAGAAGGCCGAGGTGGAGCGCGCCGCCCACTACGAGCACCTGAAGCTGCCGGCGGACATCGACTACCTGAAGGTCACGTCCCTGTCCTTCGAGGCGCGGCAAAAGCTGGCCCGGCACCGGCCCGAAACCCTGGGCCAGGCCTCGCGCATCTCCGGCATCACGCCCGCCAGCATTTCCCTGCTGCTGATTCACCTGAAGAAGGGTGGCGGCGGTGGCCTGGCCTTGGCCCGTGGCGCCACCGAGACCGCAGCCCCATGACGGACGCGCTGCGAAACGAGCTGCAGATCGGCCTGCAGGCGCTCGACCTCTCGCTGGACGAGGAGCAGGTCGACATGCTGATGGCCTACATGGCGCTCATCCAGAAGTGGAACCGGGTCTACAACCTGACCGCCCTGCGCGAGCCGGCGGAGATGCTGACCCACCACCTGCTGGACAGTCTGGCGGTGGTCGGCCCCTTGCTGCGCGAAACCGACGGACGCCCGGTGCGGCTGTTGGATGTGGGTTCGGGCGCCGGCCTGCCGGGCGTGGTGATCGCCATCGCCTGCCCGCAGATCGAAGTGACCTGCGTGGACACGGTGGCCAAGAAGGCGGCTTTTGTTCGCCAGGTGTCGGCGGAGCTGGGCCTGGTGAACCTGCACGCGATGCACGCGCGGGTGGAGTCGCTGAGCCGGGGGCGGGGAGAAGAGGGCTACGACGTGGTCACGTCCCGCGCCTTTTCCTCCCTTGCGGACTTCGTCCAGTGGTCGCGCTCGGCGCTGCAGATCGGGGGCATGTGGATGGCCCTGAAGGGCAAGCACCCCCTGGAGGAACTGCTGGCGCTGCCGGCGGACGTGGACGTGTTTCACGTGGAACCGGTGGCGGTGCCGGGCTTGAAGGCGGATCGCTGCATCGTGTGGATGCGGGAACGGATGGGCTGAGCGGCAAAGCCCGGGCCCGGCAGAACCCGTCACGTACACTCGACCCCTGCTTTCTGGGGGCCACCACCATGTTCGGCATCGCGGACTACGGCGCTTTCGTCGCCGCCATCGTAGTTTTTCTCGCCATTCCCGGTCCGGGCAACCTGGCCCTCATCACCTCCACCAGCAAGGGCGGCATGCGCGGCGGACTCGCCGCTACCCTGGGCGTCATCGCCGCCGACCAGGTGCTCATGTGGGCGGCCGTCGCCGGGGTCGCCGCCTTGCTGGCGGCCACCCCGACCCTGTTCGGCGCGGTCCAGTGGATCGGCGCCGCCTACCTGGCCTGGCTCGGCTGGAAAATGCTCACCGCCAAGCCGGGCGATGCCCCGGTCCTCAACATCCGCCCGCGCCAGTACTTCCAGCAGGCGGCCGCCATCACCCTGCTCAACCCCAAGGCCATCGTCTTCTACATGGCTTTCTTCCCCCTGTTCGTCGACCGCGCCCACCACCAGGGCTTGGTCACCTTCGGCGCCATGGCGGCCACCATTGCCGCGCTCACCTTCGCCTACGGCCTGGGCATGACGCTCATCGTGCATTTCCTGGCCGAGCGCCTGCGCGCCAACCCCCGCATCGGTCGCACGCTGGAAAAGCTCGCCGGCGTCTTCCTCATCGGCTTTGGCGTCAAGCTGGCCCTTTCCAAGTAAAGACCCATGGCGAAGATTTTTTGCGTGGCCAACCAGAAGGGCGGCGTCGGCAAAACCACCACCACCGTCAACCTGGCCGCTGGACTGGCCAAGGTCGGCCAGCGGGTGCTGATGGTGGACCTGGACCCGCAGGGCAACGCCACCATGGGTTCGGGCGTGGACAAGCGGGCCATGTCGCTGTCGGTGTACGACGTGCTGCTGGAATCCGCCTCGGTGGCCGAGGCGGCCCAGTGGTCCGACAAGTGCGGCTACCACGTGCTGGGCGCCAACCGCGAGCTCGCGGGCGCCGAGGTGGAACTGGTGGAGGTGGAGCGCCGCGAGCGCCGGCTCAAGCAGGCCCTGGCCGAGGTGGCCGACCAGTACGACTTCGTTCTGATCGATTGCCCGCCCTCGCTGAGCATGCTCACCCTCAATGGCCTGTGCTCGGCGCACGGCGTCATCGTGCCCATGCAGTGCGAGTACTTCGCGCTCGAAGGCCTGACCGACCTGGTCAACACCATCAAGCAGGTGCACGCCAACCTCAACAAGGACCTGCAGATCATCGGCCTGCTGCGTGTCATGTTCGACCCGCGCATCACCCTGCAGCAGCAGGTGAGCGACCAGCTCAAGGCCCATTTCGGCGACAAGGTGTTCGACACCGTGATCCCGCGCAACGTGCGCCTGGCCGAGGCCCCCAGCTACGGCCTGCCGGGCGTGGTGTTCGACCCCTCCGCGCGCGGCAGCCAGGCCTTCATCGCCTTTGCCGAGGAGATGGTCGAGCGCATCAAGAAGATGTGAGGGGAGGGTGTTCCACGTGAAACCGCAGAACGTCCTCGTCCTGCCCGGCTGGCAGAGCAGCGGGCCCGAGCACTGGCAGAGCCGCTGGGAGGCGCGCTTCGGCTACCGCCGCGTCGAGCAGCACGACTGGATGCACCCGCAGCGCGGTGACTGGATGGCCCGTCTGGAAGACGTGGTGCTGGGCACCGACGGCCCGGTGCTGCTGGTGGCCCACAGCCTGGGCTGCATCCTGACGGCGGCCTGGGCCGCGCATTCCCGCCACACCGCCCGCGTGGTGGGTGCCCTGCTGGTGGCGCCGGGCGATTCGGAACGCGAGGACTTGCGCGAACTGCTGCCCAGCTGGTCGCCCATCGTGCGCCAGCGCCTGCCGTTCCCCGCCCACCTGATCGGCAGCCAAGACGACCCCTATTGCGGCTTCGAGCGCGCCCGGGGCCTCGCCGCCGACTGGGGGGCCGCCTTCACCGACCTTGGCCGTGCCGGCCACATCAACGCCGACTCCGGCCTGGGCGATTGGCCGCAGGGCCAGGCCTGGCTGGACGAACTCAAGAAAGACAAGCACTAGATGGTCACCAAAAAACCCAAGGGCCTGGGCCGCGGGCTCGAAGCGCTGCTCGGTCCCAAGGTCGAGGACAAGCCCACCGCCGAGGCTGCGCCCGCCGGCGCGCCGTCCACCCTGCCGCTGGACCAGCTGGTGCCCGGCCAGTACCAGCCACGCACCCGCATGGACGAGGGCGCCCTGTACGAACTGGCCGAGAGCATCAAGGCCCAGGGCATCATGCAGCCGATCCTGGTGCGCCGGCTGAACAGCGGCCCGGACGCCGGCAAGCACGAGATCATCGCGGGCGAGCGCCGCTTCCGGGCCTCGAAGCTGGCCGGCCTGAGCGAGGTGCCCGTGCTGGTGCGTGAGGTGCCGGATGAGTCGGCCGCCGCCATGGCGCTGATCGAGAACATCCAGCGCGAAGACCTGAACCCCTTGGAAGAGGCCCATGGCCTGCAACGGTTGGTGAAAGAGTTTGGACTCACTCACGAACAGGCGGCCCAGGCCGTGGGCCGCTCGCGCAGCGCCGCCAGCAACCTGCTGCGCCTGCTGCAGTTGGCCGAGCCGGTGCAGACCATGCTGATGGCCGGCGACATCGACATGGGCCACGCGCGCGCGCTGCTGCCGCTGGACAAGGCCACGCAGATCACCACGGCCAACCAGGTCGCGACCCGCAAGCTGTCGGTGCGCGAGGCCGAGAACCTGGTGAAAAAACTGGCGGCCGAGTTCACCCTGGCGCCGCAGAAGCCGCGCAAGGAAAAGTCGCGCGACATCCGCCGCGTGGAAGAGGAGCTGGCCGACCTGCTGACCGCCGAGGTCGAGGTGCGCGTGAAGAAGCGCGTGAAGCGCCACGGCCGCGTCGAGGAGATGGGCGAGCTGGCGATCCAGTTCGGCTCGCTGGACGCCCTCAACGGACTCATCGAGCGGCTGCGCGCGGGGCACTGAGGCCCCGCCCCTTGCCGGGCTCAGGCCAGGGCCGGCGCCGGCTCCATGGACGGGCGGTGGATGTGGCCGGCCGCGCCGTTGGCCTTGGCCGTCTGGTAGTGCCATTCGATGTCCAGCACCCCGGCCAGCGAGCCGTCCTCGGCCAGGCCGCCGATGGGGCCGAACATGAAGCCCAGCAGGATCAGTCCGTTCGGACCGGTGAAGGGCTGGTGGGTGATGCCGCCCGCCTCGACCATGTAGTCGCCCGCGAACACCTCGCCGTGTTCGTAGCCGAAACCACCTTCGACGATGTAGGCGTGCGCGGCGCCGAAGTGCTTGTGCACGCCGGCCACGGTGCCGGGCTCCACCTTGAGCAGGATCACCAGCAGGCTGGAGGCGTCGTCGCAGTGCAGCAGCTTGAACTGCGTGCCCGGCATGCCCCAGGGGGTCCAGGGAATCTCCTTGGTGCGCACGATGAGTGAGCCGTCGGGGTAGCGCAGCGACACGCGCGGGTCGGTGCCGGTCTTGGCGTGGGTGATGGGCATGGGTGTCTCCGTAGGAATGGGGTCCGCGGCATCGGTGCCGCCGGCGCATGCTCGGCGGGGCTGGCGGCCCGGCGCTGCGGGAAAGCCCTGGGAAAGTGGTCGCCGGCCGCGCGCAATGCCGCTTTTTCGACAGAAACCCGCTAGGACGACAGGCCCGCGCGGCCTAGCATGGCGCCATGCACCCCCCGCTCGACAGCGCCCAGGACACGGCCCGGACCATCGGTCGCTTCGCGCACGCCGAACCCGAGCGCGTGCTGCGTGGCCCGTCGGGCGAGGTGGTGGGCGCCATCTGGTCGCACCCGCCCACGCACACGCGGGTGCAAGGCCTGGACCACCACGCGCTGGCGCTGCACCTGTCGGGCTGCACGCTGGTGGAGAAGTGGGCCGACGGCCGCTGCGTGGGGCACCGCTCCCGGGTGGGCAGCGTGAGCCTGGTGCCGGCGCGGCGCGATTCGGAGTGGACCATCGGGGGGCATTGCCGGGTGGCCCATGCCTACGTGCACCCGCAGGCGCTGAGCGACGCGGCCGAACGCCTGTCGCGGCCCTGGCCCGCCGACGGGCTGGGCGACTTCTTCGCGGCCGATGACGCCCAGCTCGCGCGCCTGCTGCACTGGCTGGTGCACGAGGCCCTGGTCGACGGGCTGGAACCGCTGGCGCTGGAGCAGTGGCAGGCCCTGCTGCTGGCGCACCTGATCCGCCGCGACGCCACCGGCGCCGGGGCCGCGCCCGAGCGCTCGGCGTCCCGCCTGGCGCTCACCGGGGCCACGCTGCGGCGGCTGTTCGCCCACATCGACGAGCACATCGAAGAGCGCCTGGCCGCGCGCCTGACGCTGAGCGCCCTGGCCGACATCGCCCACCTCTCGCCCGACCACTTCCTGCGCGCCTTCAAGCGGGCGGTGGGCCAGACGCCGCACCGCTACGTGCTGGAGCGGCGCCTGGTGCGCGCGCAGGACCTGCTGGCGCGCAGCCCGCTGGCCGTGGCCGACATCGCGCGCGACAGCGGCTTTCGCGGCCCCAGCCATTTCACCGCCGCGTTCCGGCGGCAGTACGGCCTCACGCCCAGCGCCTGGCGCGCGCAGCGGCGCGGCTGAGCCGGGCGCGGCACGGCCGCCGGCCTCAGGCCGAGAAGATCTTGCCCGGGTTGAGGATGTTGTCCGGGTCCAGCGCGCGCTTGAGCGTGCGCATCAGGTCCACCGCGCCGGCGCCGGCCTCATCGAGCAGGAAGCCCATCTTGTGCAGGCCCACGCCGTGCTCGCCGGTGCAGGTGCCTTCCAGCTGCAGCGCGCGCGTCACGAGCTTGACGTTGAGTTCCTCGGCCAGGCGGCGCTCGTCGGCGTTGTCGGGGTCGATCAGGTAGCCGAAGTGGAAGTTGCCGTCGCCCACGTGGCCGACGAGGAAGTAGGGCAGGCCGCTGGCGTCGGCCTCGGCCACGGAATCGAGCAGGCAGTCGGCCAGGCGGCTGATGGGCACGCAGGTGTCGGTGCTCACGGCGCGGCAGCCGGGCTTGGTCTGGATGGCCGCGAAGTAGGCGTTGTGCCGCGCGGTCCACAGGCGCGTGCGCTCCTCCGGCGTGGTGGCCCATTCGAAGGCATTGCCGCCGAACTCGCTGGCAATGTCCTGCACGGTCTCGGCCTGCTCTTTCACGCTGGCGGGCGAGCCGTGGAACTCCATCAGCAGCATGTGTTCCTCGCGCAGGCCCAGCTTGCTGTGGGCGTTGACCATGCGCACGGTGTTGGCGTCGATCAGTTCGCAGCGCGCGATCGGCACGCCCAGCTGGATGACCTGGATCACGCAGCGCACCGCCGCCTCGATGGTGGGGAAGGAGCAGACCGCGGCCGAGATCGCCTCGGGCAGCGGGTAGAGCTTGAGGGTGATCTCGGTGATCACGCCCAGCGTGCCTTCGCTGCCCACCATCAGGCGCGTGAGGTCGTAGCCGGCGGACGATTTCTTGGCGCGCGTGCCGGTGCGCACCACCTGGCCCTCGGCCGTGACCACCTCCAGCGCCAGCACGTTCTCGCGCATGGTGCCGTAGCGCACGGCGTTGGTGCCGCTGGCGCGCGTGGCGGTCATGCCGCCGATGGAGGCGTCGGCGCCGGGATCGATGGGGAAGAACAGGCCCTCGCTTTTCACCGCCTCGTTCAGGGCCTTGCGCGTCACGCCGGGCATCACCGTCACGGTCAGGTCCTCGGCGTTGATGGAGAGCACCTGGTTCATGCGGCCGACGTCGATGCTGATGCCGCCCTGCACCGCGAGCAGGTGGCCTTCGAGCGAGGAGCCCACGCCGAAGGGAATGACCGGCACCTTGTACTGAGCGCACAGCGCCACGGCGTCGGCCACGTCGCGCGTGGATTCGGCGAACACCACGGCCGCCGGCGGCGGCACGGTGACGAAGGCGGACTCGTCGCGGCCGTGCTGCTCGCGCACCGCCAGGGCGGTGGAGCACTGCGCGCCGAAGCGCTGCTTCAGCGCGGCCAGAAAGGCCTCGGGCACCTCGCGCTGCTCGACGGTGGGCAGCAGGTGGGCGACGTCGGTGGGGGCGTTCATGGGGGCGGTCTCCGGCGCGGTTTCTGAACCGCGCAGTGTACGCCCGGGGGTGTTCAGCGGCGGGGGCCGCGGGCCGTGGGGCCGGGCAGGGCGCCCTGGGCCGAGGGCAGGGACAGGCCGCTGGGCGTGGCGCCCTGGCGGGGTTTCTGCAGGAAGGGGCCGGTGGCGGCGGCGCCGGCGATCACCAGGGTCCAGGCGGCGAGCAGTTGCACGCTGCGCGCCTCGAAGCGCTGGGACAGCGCCTGGGTCTTGCGAGGTCGGTTCATTCGGTCTCCGTTGTCGCCCCAAGCTGCGGGCGATGCCCGCGATTGCAACGCCCCCGTGTGACAGAACCAAGTGCTTTTGCCGGCCGTTGCGCGCTTGACCGGCGCTTGACGCCCGTCACATTTCCCTGCGGGCGGTTACACCCGATCACTGGCGCACAATGCGGCGACGAGCCAGAAGAGGAGACGACCGTCCATGGGCAACCGACTCACCCAGATCGCCACGCGCACCGGCGACGCCGGCACCACCGGCCTCGGCGACAACACCCGCGTGTCCAAGAACCACCTGCGCGTGCACGCCATGGGCGACGTGGACGAGCTCAACTCGCACATCGGCGTGCTGCTGTGCGAAGAGCTGCCGGCCGGCGTGCGCGGGCTGCTGGTGGAGGTGCAGCACCAGCTGTTCAACCTGGGCGGTGAGCTGTCCATCCCGGGCTATGAACTGCTCAAGCCCGAGGCCGTGGCCGCACTCGACGACGCCCTGGCCGAGCACAACGCGGCCCTGCCGCGCCTGCAGGAGTTCATCCTGCCGGCGGGCAACCGCGCGGCCAGCCAGGCGCACGTGTGCCGCACCGTGGCGCGCCGCGCCGAGCGCGCGGTGGTGGCCCTGGGCGACGTGGACGCGGTGCGCGAAGCGCCGCGCCAGTACCTCAACCGCCTGAGCGACCTGATGTTCGTGCTGGCGCGCGTGCTCAACCGCATGCACGGCGGCGACGACGTTTACTGGAAGAGCGAGCGCCTGCAGCGCGGGGCCGCCGAGTGAAGGCCCTGCCGGCGCTGGCCGTGGCGGCGCTGGTGCTGGCGCAGGCCCCGGCGCGCGCCGAACCCGCGCCGGGCGAGCAGGTGGTGCTGAGCTGCGACGCCGTCTACCTGCCCGCGCGCAGCGCCTGGGTGCGCGAGGTGCGCTTCACGCTCGATGAGCGCCGCATCCGCGGCGTGGCCATCGACGGCGTGCCGGTGTACAGCTTCTCGGTGTTCGACACCGTGCTGCTCACCGCGCTGGACAACGAGCGCATCCAGATCGACACCGCCACGCTCACCTGGCGCAGCGATTTCCGCGGGCAGGCCACCTCGGAAGGCCGCTGCACGAAAAAATAGCGCCCCCCGCCACGCTGCGCGCGTCCCCCCTCAAGGGGGCGGCACCGACGGCCCGGCGAAGCCGGTTCCGTGGTGCCTCCGGACGGGGTCACTTCGCGCGAGGCGCGAGGACCGACAGGGTGATGCGCGATACGCAGGTGAGCTCGCCCGCGTCGTTGCGCAGGTCGATGTGCCACACCTGCGTGCTGCGGCCGATGTGCACCGGCCGCGTGAGGCCCGTGACCCAGCCCTGCGTGGCGCCCTTGAGGTGGTTGGCGTTGATGTCCAGGCCCACGGCGCGGTGGCCTTCGGGGCAGGTGAAGGCCGCGCCGCAGGAGCCCAGGGTCTCGGCCAGCACCACGCTCACGCCGCCGTGCAGCAGGCCATAGGGCTGGCGGGTGCGCGCGTCCACGGGCACGCGCGCGGCGATGAAGTCGTCCCCCACCTCGGTGAACTCGATGCCCAGCTGCCGCACGGCGGTGCCCTCGTGCAGCTGGTGCAGGATCTCGCAGGAGATGGGGCGGGTCCAGATCGCCGGCATGCTCAGGCCTTCCGGCCGCGGCCCAGCAGCCAGTACAGCACGATGGCGCCGAAGGTCGCGGTACCGATGCCGCCCAGCGCGAAGCCGCCGAACTTGAGCGTGTAGTCGCCCGTGCCCAGGATCAGGGGAATGGCCGCCACCAGCAGGTTGCGGTTGTCCGAGAAGTCGACCCGGTTGTCGACCCAGATCTTGGCGCCGGCGATGGCGATCAGGCCGAACACCACGATGGACACGCCCCCCATCACGGCCAGGGGAATGGTCTGGATCAGCGCGCCGAACTTGGGGCTGAAGCCCAGCACGATGGCGATCAGCGCGGCCACCACGAACATGGCGGTGGAGTAGATCTTGGTCGCCGCCATCACGCCGATGTTCTCGGCGTAGGTGGTGACGCCGGTGCCGCCCGAGGCGCCGCTCACGATGGTGGCCACACCGTCGCCGATGAAGGCCTTGCCCAGGTAGGGGTTGAGGTCGCGGCCGGTCATGGCGCTCACGGCCTTCACGTGGCCCAGGTTCTCGGCCACCAGGATGATCGCCACCGGTGCGATCAGCAGCATGGCCTGGGCGCTGAACACCGGCGCGGCGAAGGAGGGCATGCCGAACCAGGCCGCGTTGGCCACGCCGCTGAAGTCGATCGGCTTGCCCAGGCCCAGGCCGTTGGTGAGCACGGCGTAGACCACGCTGGCCAGGATCAGGCCCACCAGGATGAGCAGGCGCTGCACCATGCCGCTCGCATACACGGCCACCAGGCCCACGCTGACGAAGGTGATGGCCTGCATCCAGGCGTCGAAGCCCGTGGGCGCCATGTTCTTGATCGGGATGGCCGCCAGGTTCAGGCCGATCACCGCCACCACCGTGCCGGTGACCACTGGTGGCATGAGCCGCTCGACCCAGCCGGTGCCGACGGCCTGCACCACGAAGCCGATCAGCGTGTAGAGCACGCCGCAGGCGATGATGCCGCCCAGCGCCACGCCCAGGTTGGCGTTGGGCCCGCCGCCGGCGTAGCCGCTGGCCGCGATCACCACGCCGATGAAGGCGAAGCTGGAGCCCAGGTAGCTGGGCACCTTGCCGCCGGTGATGAAGTAGAAGATCAGGGTGCCGATGCCGCTCATGAGGATGGCGACGTTCGGGTCGAAGCCCATGAGCAGCGGCGCCAGCACCGTGGCGCCGAACATGGCGATGACGTGCTGCACGCCCATCACCGTGGTTTGTGGCCAGGGCAGGCGTTCGTCGGGGGCGATCACGCCACCCTGCCCGAGGGTGCTCGCCGGTTTCTCCGTCCAGTTGAAAAGGCCCATCTCACTCGCTCCTCATGTTGTTGTCGTGCCGAAGTGGCACGCGATTGTGCAAGCAAGTGGCGTGCGCGGCGCGTCGCGCACGCGCGGGCTCAGGCCCGCTCGGCCGGCTGCGCGCGGGCGGGCGCCAGCACCGCTCGGATGCCGTTGGCGATGAATTCGCTCAAGCGCTGGGCGCTGGCCGGGCCGGCGCGCGTGCCGGCCACGAGCCGGTCGAGCCGGTGCTCCGCCAGGTGCGCCTGCACCGCGCCCAGGGCGAAGCGCAGCGCGTCGGCCAGGTCGTGGCGCGAGGCCCTGGGCAAGGCGGCCTGCAGGGCGTCGAACAGGCGCTGCAGCAGGGGGTCGACGTGCTCCTGCAGCGCGGGCTCGGCCTCGGGCGCGGCCTGGGCCAGCTCGCGCGCGAGCAGTTGCGCGTAGTGCTGGCTGGCGCTGTGGTGGCGCCAGCGCAGCAGCGGCAGCACGAAGGCCTCGACCACGCGCCGCAGGCCGTCGGCTTCGCCGGGCGCGGCGGCGGCGCGGCGCGCGTCCTCCAGGGCGCGCATGGCCTCGTGGTGCAGCGGGCCGTGGTGCGCGAAGATGGCCCGGAACAAACCTTCCTTGTGGGCGAAGTAGTAGCCCACCAGGGCCAGCGGCACCTTGGCGGCCTCGGCGATCTGGCGCACCGTGACCGCGTGGAAGCCGCGCTGGGCGAAGAGCCGCTCGGCCGCGCGCAGGATGGCCTGCTGGCGGTCGTTGCGTGGCGTGAAAGAGGAGGAACGTGGCGATGGCATGGCGGCGAAAGGTGGGGGCGTCGCGCAGGCGCGCCGCGGGGACTGACAGTGCGGCGGGACGGCGCTACGCTGCGGCCCGCAACCCCAGCAGGAGCCCCATGCCAACGCCTCCCTACGTGCCCCAGATCCGCCGCTACACCGATTGGCTCGCGCAGCACCGTGGCCTGCGCTTCGCCGACTACCACGGGCTGTGGCAGTGGTCCGTCACCGATCTCCCGGCGTTCTGGAAATCGATAGAAGAGTACTTTGGATTGCATTTTGAATGCAATGAAGAGAATGTTTTGTTTCATAACACCATGCCCGGCACCCAGTGGTTCGTGGGTGGGCGCGCCAACTACACGCGCCAGGTGTTCCGCCACGTGGCGCCGGCCCACGCGGCCGGCATGCCCGCGCTGATCGCCCGCAACGAAAAGGGCCGCCACACCGAACTGGGCTGGCCCGAGCTGCGCCGCCAGGTGGCCGCGCTGGCCCTGCACCTGAAGGCCCAGGGGGTGCGTCCGGGTGACCGCGTGGCCGCCTACCTGCCCAACATCCCCGAGACGGCCGTCGCCTTCCTGGCCGTGGTGGGCATCGGCGCGGTGTGGAGCGTCTGCGCGCCCGACATGGGCACCAACGCCGTGCTCGACCGCTTCCGCCAGATCGAGCCGGTGGCGCTGATCGCCTGCGACGGCGTCACCTACGGCCGCCGCGACATCGACCGCCTGGGCGTGGTGGCCGAGCTGCGCGCGGCCCTGCCCACGGTGCGCCACGTGCTGCTGCACACCAACCTGGCCGATACACCCGATGAGAAGGCGCGCGCGCTGGCGCAGGCCGCGCCCTGCGCGCACCTGGAGGCCGTGGTGGCCCGCGACGACGCCGAGACCGCGGCCTTCGAGCCCGAAGACCTGCCTTTCGACCACCCGCTGTGGATCGTCTATTCCAGCGGCACCACCGGCCTGCCCAAGCCCATCGTGCACGGCCATGGCGGCACGGTGCTGGTGGGCCTGGCGCTCAAGGGCCTGCACAACGACGTGGGCTGCAGCTACGAGCCCAACAGCTGGGGCGAGCGCTACCACTGGTACAGCTCCACCGGCTGGGTGATGTGGAACGCGCAGGTCAGCGGCCTGCTCAATGGCACCACCTGCGTCATCTACGACGGCAACCCGGGCGGCGCCAAGGACGCGCCCGACTGGACCACCCTCTGGCGTTTCGCGGCCGAGACCGGCGTCACCTTCTTCGGCGCCGGCGCGGCCTTCTACGCCAACTGCCTCAAGGCCGGCGTAGACCTGTCGCGCTGCGGCGATCTGTCGCGCGTGCGCGCCCTGGGCAGCACGGGCTCGCCGCTGTCGGAGGACGCGCAGCGCTGGGGCACCGAGCAGTTCCGTCGCCTGCGGGAGCGACCCCCCGCCGGGCCGCTCCCAGGGGGACCGGCCCCCTCAGAGGGCAGCGGGCCGCGCGAAGCGGGGGAGCGTGCGGGCGACATCTGGTGGTGCAACATCAGCGGCGGCACCGACTTCGCGGGCGCCTTCATCGGCGGCAACCGAGAGCTGCCGCAGACGCCCGGGCGCATGCAATGCCGGCTGCTGGGCTGCGCGGTGCAGGCCTGGAACGAGCGCGGTGAACCGGTGATCGACGAGGTGGGCGAGCTGGTCTGCACCCAGCCCATTCCCTCGATGCCGCTGTACTTCGTGGGCGACAAGGACAACCAGCGCCTGATCGGCAGCTACTTCGACGCCTACCCGCCCGGCCACGGGCGCCGGCCGGGCGGCGGTGACCTCGGCCCCGAGGCTGGCGCCGTTTGGCGCCACGGCGACTGGCTGCGCGTGCTGCCCGACGGCTCCTGCGTCATCTATGGCCGCTCCGACGCCACCATCAACCGCCACGGCCTGCGCATGGGCACGAGCGAGATCTACAGCGCCGTCGAGGCCCTGCCCGAGGTGCTCGATTCGATGGTGGTGGACCTGGAGTACCTGGGCCGCGAGAGCTGGATGCCGCTGTTCGTGGTGCTGCGCGAGGGGCACACGCTGGACGAGGCCCTGCGCCAGCGCCTGAACGCCGCGATCCGCCAGGCGCTGTCGCCGCGCTTCGTGCCCGACGCCATCTACCAGGTGGCGGAGGTCCCGCGCACGCTCTCGGGCAAGAAGCAGGAGCTGCCGATCAAGAAGCTGCTGCTGGGCCAGCCGATCGAGAAGGTCATCAACCGCGAGGCCATGGCCAACCCCGGCAGCCTGGACTGGTACGTGCGGCTGGCGCGCGAGCGCGGGGGGGCGGCCTAAGCCGATCCGGCGCCGGTCCGCCCCCCGCCGGATCGGCCCCTGCGGGGGCAGCGACCCGGGCCGGGGGAC
The DNA here is from genome assembly GCF_016903055.1 of Hydrogenophaga sp. YM1. Lineage (NCBI taxonomy): Bacteria > Pseudomonadati > Pseudomonadota > Betaproteobacteria > Burkholderiales > Comamonadaceae > Hydrogenophaga > Hydrogenophaga sp. YM1. Next base: position 168,911 of record NZ_CP070223.1, read on the forward strand.
GCGTGGGGCTTCAGTTCGCCACGGTGAAGCGGCGCCGCCGGTGCTGCGGCTTTTCGATCTCGTCCGCGATGGCCACCGCCAGGTCGGCCACCGAGATGCCCGAGGGCTGCCCGCCCTGGCCGGGCAGCGGCTGGTCGCCGCCCACGCGGTAGCGGCCCGTGCGCTCGCCCGGGGCCAGCAGGATCGGTGGCGACAGGAAGCTCCAGTCCAGCGCGGTGTCGCCGCGCAGGCGCGTGAGCAGGTCGCGCGCGGCCAGCGCGCCCTGTTTCCACTCGGCGGGGAATTCGGGCGTGTCCACCAGCTGCACGCCGGGCGCCACCTCCAGGCTGCCCGCGCCGCCCACGGCCAGCAGGCGTTTCACGCCGGCCTGTCGGGCGCCGGCCAGGATGGCGTCGTAGCCTTGGCCGAACAATTCGTAGATGCGCGGCTCGCTCCAGCCGGGGTTGTAGGCGCTGACGATGGCGTCGTGGCCGCGCACCGCGGCGGCCACCTGGGCGGCGTCCAGCACGTCGGCGCGCACCACCGCCAGGCCATCGCGGGCGGCGAACTTCTCGGGGTGGCGGGCCAGCGCGGTCACGGCGTGGCCGCGCGACAGCAGTTCGTTCAGCACGGCGCTGCCGACAAAACCGGTGGCACCGATGAGGGCGATCTTCATGGGGAAACTCCTGGCGGGTTGTGAACAGCGGTTAGTTTCCTTGCTACACAAAAAAGCCACCAGACGGCAGAATCGGCATTCATTGTGTAGAAAATCTAATGAGTGAAGCCCAGGCCCTGGCCGACAAGTTGCGCCGCATGGCCCTGTTCGCCGAGATCGTCGACAGCGGCTCCATCAGCGCGGCCGCGCGCCGCCTGGGCAGCACGCCGTCCGCCGTGAGCCAGCAGCTGCGCCTGCTGGAGCGCTCCCTGGGTCTGGTGCTGCTGCACCGTTCCACGCGCCGGCTCACGCTCACCGAGGCCGGCGAGCGCTACCACCCGGCCTGCGCGGCCATGGTCGCCCAGGCCCGCAGCGCCGATCAGGCACTGGAGCGCCTGCGCGACGAGCCCGAGGGCGAGCTGCGCCTGGCCGCGCCCATCGGTTTCGGCGATCTGCTGGCCAGCGCCCTTGAGCCGCTGCGGCGCCATCCGCGCCTGCACCTGCACCTCTTGCTGGACGACACGCCCATCGACCTCATCGCCGAGCGCGTGGACCTCGCGCTGCGCGTGGGCCGCTTCACCGACTCGGCCCTGGTGGCGCGCCGCCTGGGCGAGCTGCAGCGCGTGCTGTGCGCGGCGCCGCGTTACCTCGCCGAGCGCGGCTGGCCGCGCGACCCCGGCGAGCTGGCCGGCCACGACTGGCTGGGTCTGCCGCCGCGCAGTGGCGCGGCGACGGCGCTGGCGTTCCAGGGGCCGCAGGGCGCGCGCGCCGAGGTGCGCGTGGAGCCGCGCGTGCTGGCGTCGCAGGTGACGGTGCTGGAGGCCCTGGCGCTCGAAGGCTGGGGCCTGTATGTCGGCATGCGCGACGACGTGGGCGCCGCGCTCGACCAGGGCCGCCTGGTGCCGGTGCTGCCCGACTGGCGCCTGGAGCCGGCCGCGGTGTTTGCCGTCACGCCGCGGCGCGACGAGCAGCCGGCCAAGGTGCGCCACGCGCTGCAGGCGCTGCAGGCGCACTTCGGCGCGCGCGGCGGCTGAGCCGGTTCGGCTTCAGCGCCGGCTCACCAGCACGATGCCCAGCGCCACGCCCCCCAGCGCCAGCATCAGCCGCAGCGTGAGCGGCTCGCCCAGCAGCAGCACGCCGAACACCAGCGCGAACACCGGCGTGAGGAAGGTGAAGGTGCTGATCTGCGTGGCCGGGTAGTGGCGCAGCATCCACATCCAGGCCAGGTAGCTGGCGAAGGCGCCCACCGCCGTCTGCAGCGCGATCGAGCCCCAGGCCAGGCCCGAGTACGACCAGCCCCAGGTCTCGCCCAGCGCCAGCGACAGCAGCGGCGCCACCGCGGCCGTGACGGCCACCTGGTAGAACAGGGTCTTCTCGGCGCTGGCCGTGGCGAGCCGGCTGGCGCGGATGGTCAGCGTGGTCAGGCCCCAGAGAAGGCCCGCGCCCAGGGCCATGGCGTCGCCCCGCCACTGGCCGGCCCCGGGCGAGCCGTTCGAGAAGCCCTCGCTGAAGGCCGTGACCACCGCCGCGAAAGCGATCACCAGGCCCACCCACTGCACGCGGCGCAGCCTCTCGCTGGGCACCACGCGCGGCAGCAGCAGAGCCACCACGAAGGGGCTGGTGTAGAGGAACACCGTGAGCCGCGAGGCCGAGGTGAGCTGCAGGCCCAGGTAGATGAAGCTGAACTCGCCCGCGAACAGCAGGCCCGCCAGCAGGCCGGCCTTGAGCGTGCTGTCGCGCTGGAACAGCGGCACGCCGCGCGCGCGGCACCACAGCCACAGCAGCAGCGTGGCGCCCCAGAAACGCAGGCTGGCCTGCCACAGCGGTGGCACCTCGGCCACGGCCACCTTGATCAGGATCTGCTGGAAACCCCAGAACGCGCAGCACGCCACCAGCAGCGTGATGGCGAGGGAATCGAGGTGGGTCTTGCGAACGGGGGGCGTGGCGGGCGGCATGGCCGGTGATTGTGCGGGGCGCCGCGCGGCGCGCGTGTCGCAGGGGTTCTGCGCTCAGCGCGGCTGCGCCAGGCGCTTGAGCTGGGTCTTCAGGCGCTGCACTTCGGTGGCCGACAACTCGGCGAGCATGGCGGCCTCGTGCGCGCGGGCGCGGCGCAGCAGCGGCGCCACCTTCTTCTGGCCGGCGGGCGTGATGGACACCAGCGTGCGGCGCTGGTCCGCGGGGTCGTCGTGCAGGGCCACCCAGCCCTGCGCGACCAAGCGCTGCAGCAGCTTGGTGACGGTGGGCTGCTGACTCAGCACCTCGTGCGCCAGCTGGCCCACGGCCATGGGCGATTCGCCGCTGAGCACCGCCAGCACGCGCCACTCCAGCGAGCCCAGGCCGGCCTCGCGCACCTGGGCGTCGAACTCCTTGAAGAGGGCGTGGTTGGCCTGGCCGAGCAGGTAGCCCAGATAGTCGTCGGTGAAACGTGTGCCCCCACGCTCCGCCGCCTCGCGGGTCGCTGCCCCCCGGGGGAGCTGATCCGTATTGGGGCGGCCCGGCGGCGGATCGCGCCGCTCCTTCACAGCGGGTGCTCCGCGTAGAAGCGCCCGCCGTGGAACAGCAGCGGCGAGGCGCCGGGCCGGTGGCTGCAGCGCTCCACTTCGCCGACGAAGATCACGTGATCGCCCTCGGTGTACTGGCTGCGGTTGAAGCACTCGAACACGGCGGCCGCGCCGTCGAGCAACGGCGCGCCATGGCCGCCTTCGCTGAAGGCCACGCCGTTCCAGCGGTCGATGCCGCGCGCCGCGAAACGCTCGGCCAGGGCCTGCTGGTCGGCCGCGAGCACATTGATGGCGTAGTGCGAGCCGTTGCGGAAGAAGGCCATGGAGCCCGCGTGGTGCGCCAGGCTCCACAGCACCAGCGGCGGCGACAGCGAAACCGAGTTGAAGGAGTTCGCGGTGAGGCCGATGAGCGCGCCATCGGGCGCGCGCGCGGTGACGATGGTCACGCCGGTGGCGAACATGCCCAGCGAGGCGCGGAACTCATGCGCCGAGAAATCGGGGGGGCGGGCCGCGTGGCCAGCCTGACGGGCGGGGGACATGGGGCGCAATTTACATGAATTTTCATGAATAATGGGCCGCCCGCGAATCCCACCCCGACAAAAAAGGAGACCCGATGCTGCAGGAGCGGATCGAACCCGCCTGGATCGACGCCTTCGAGGCCCTGCTCAGGCGCTGCGCCCTGCAGCCGGGCGAGGTGGTCGCCATCCTGGGCGAAACGCAGAGCCGGCCGGTGCTGGTCGAGCTGGCGCACCTGGCGGCCGCGCGCCTGGGCGCGCGCTGCTTCCGGCTGACGCTGCCCTCCGTGTTCAGCGGCGACGCGCCGGTGCAGCGCTCCACCGGCGCCAGCCCGGCCATCCAGCAGCTGCAGCCGGTGATCGCCGCGCTCGCGGGCAGCCAACTCGTGATCGACTGCACCGCCGAGGGCCTGATGCACGCGCCCGAGTTGCCGGCCATCCTGCAGGGCAATGGCCAGACGCAGCCGCGCGTGGTCTACGTGAGCGACGAGCACCCCGAGGCCCTGATGCGCCTGCTGCCCGACGAGGCCACCGAGGCGCGCGTGAAGGCGCACCTCAAGCGCCTGCGTGGCGCCAAGCGCTTGCGCGTCGCCTCGGCCGCCGGCACCGACCTGCACGTCGACCTCGCCGGCGCCGTGCTCGGTGGCAACTGGGGCAGCACCACGCGGCCCGGCACGCTCACGCACTGGCCGGGCGGCATGGTGCTGGGCTTTCCCGCGCGCGGCACCGTCAACGGCACCCTGGTGCTGGCCGAGGGCGACGTGAACCTCACCTTCAAGCGCTACATCGAGCGCCCCATCGCGCTGCGCATCGAGGCCGACACGGTCACGCGCATCGAGGGCAGCGGCGTCGACGCCGAACTGCTGCGCGCCCACTACGCCGCCTGGGGCGAGCCCGAGGCCTACGCCGTGAGCCACGTGGGCTATGGCCTCAATCCCAAGGCGCGCTGGGACAGCATGGCGCTCTACGACAAGCGCGACTTCAACGGCACCGAGCTGCGCGCCTTCGCCGGCAACTTCCTCTACAGCACGGGCGCCAACGAGGTGGCCGGGCGGCACACGCGTGGGCACTTCGATTTCCCGCTGCGTGGCTGCACCGTCTGGCTGGACGACACGGTGGTGGTCGACGCCGGCCAGGTGGTGGGCGAATGAACGCGCTGCCCACCTTCACCGCGCTCGGCAGCGGCGCCACCGTGCTGATGCTGCATGGCATCGGCGGCGGCCACCTGGCCTTCGCGCCGCAGGTCGAATCGCTGGCCGGCGCGGGTTACCGCGCCATCGCCTGGGACATGCCGGGCTATGGCCACAGCGCGCCCATCGAGCCCTACACCTTCAAGGGCCTGGCGCAGAGCTGCGTGAACCTCATCGACGCCCTGCAGTGCGAGAGCGTGGTGCTGGTGGGCCACAGCATGGGCGGCATGGTCGCGCAGGAGGTGATCGCGCGCCGGCCCGACAAGGTCAGCCGGCTGGTGCTTGCGGGCACCTCGGCTGCCTTCGGCAAGCGCACCGACGGCCGCGACGCCGAGACCTGGGCGCGCCAGTTCGTCGCCCAGCGCACCGCGCCGCTGGACGCGGGCAAGAGCATGGCCGAGGTGGCCCAGGTGCTGGTGCCGCAGATGGCCGGCCCCGGCGCGCTGCCCGAGGGCCTGCGCCTGGCCGAGCACTGCATGGGCGGCGTGCCCGCCGCCACCTACCGCCGCGCGCTGGACTGCCTGGTCACCTTCGACCGCCAGGCCGCGCTGCGCGACATCCGCGTGCCCACGCTGCTCATCGGCGGCGAGTTCGACCGCGTGGCCGCGCCGTCGGTGATGAAGCAGATGGCCGAGGCCATCCCGAACGCGCGCTACGCCGAGCTCAAGGGCATCGGCCACCTCATGAACCTGGAAGCGCCCGAGGCTTTCGACGGCCTGCTGCTCGACTTCCTGGCCGAGCGCGCGCCCTCGCCGGCGGGCGACCTGCACTGACCACCCCATCCAAGGAGACCGAGCATGCAACGCGAGCCCCTGAACACCGGCCTGGACTTCACCCCCGCCGTGGGCGACATGGCCTTCACGCCATTGCAGCGCGAACTGCTCACGGTGGCGAACCGCCTGGGCCGCGAGAAGTTCGCGCCGCGCGCCGCCCAGTGGGACCGCGAGGCGAGCTTCCCCTTCGCCAACTACGAGGATCTGCGCGAGGCCGGCTTCCTGCGCCTGTGCGTGCCCAAGGACCACGGCGGCCTGGGCGCCGACTACCCCACCTACATGATGGTCGCGGCCGAGGTTGGCCGCTTCTGCGGTGCCACCGCGCTCACCTGGAACATGCACATCTGCAGCACCATGTGGACCGGCGTGCTGGCCGACGGCATCCCCATGACCGAGACCCAGCGCGCCGAGCACGCCGCGCGGCGCGAGCTGCACTTCCAGCGCATCGTCGACCAGGGCGCGGTCTACGCCCAGCCCTTCAGCGAAGGCTCGGCCGCCGCGGCCGGGCGCGCGCCTTTCGGCACCACGGCGAAGAAGGTGGCGGGCGGCTGGCTCATCAACGGCCGCAAGATCTTCGCCAGCCTGTCGGGCGCGGCCGACTACTACGGCATCCTCTGCACCGAGGACGTGGAAGGCAAGGACCCGGACCCGCGCGACACCATGTACATCAGCGTGCCCGCCACCAGCGAGGGCCTGGCCATCAGCGGCGACTGGGACCCGCTGGGCATGCGCGGCACCGTGAGCCGCAACCTCACGTTCAAGGACGTGTTCGTGAGCGACGCCGAACAGCTCATGCCGCGCGGCATCTACTTCGTGGGCGCGCAGACCTGGCCGGCCATGTTCTTCACGCTCGCGCCCACCTACCTGGGCCTGGCCAACGCGGCCTACGACTTCACCGTGAAGTACCTGCGCGGCGAGGTCGAGGGCGAGCCGCCGGTGAAGCGCCGCCAGTACCCCACCAAGCAGATCGCGGTGGCGCAGATGCGCCTGCAGCTGGAGGGCATGAAGGCGCTGTTCTCGCGCGCCATCCAGGAGGCGCGGCCCAACCCGGGCAAGGACGAGAAGCTGCGCCTGTACGCCGCGCACCACGCGGTGATGGAAGGTGCCAACGACATCGCGCGCCTGGCCATCCGCACCTGCGGCGGCCAGAGCATGATGAAGCACCTGCCGCTGGAGCGCCTCTACCGCGACAGCCGCTGCGGCTCGCTCATGCTGCCCTGGACGGCCGAGCTCATCGTCGACCGCATGGGGCGCGAGACGCTTTACGAACCGGGCGAGAAGGACGCCTGAGCCGGCGCGCCGCGCGCCGCCCGCGCGGCCTCCATGCCATGGAAGCCGAAGGCCATGGCCGGGCGTTCGCCGCTGATGAGTTCGGCCAGGGCCTTGCCCGAGCCCGCGCCGTGCGTCCAGCCCAGGGTGCCGTGGCCGGCGTTGATCCACAGGCCCTTTACCGGCAGGCGGCCGATCAGCGGGATGTTGGTGGGTGTGGCCGGGCGCAGGCCGGTCCAGAAACGCGGGTTGCCGCCCTCGGCCGGCAGGCGCGTGTCGGCCACGCCGGGGAAGACCTGCTCGATACGGCGGACCAGCATCTCGCCGCGCTGGCGCGCCAGCGGTGTGTCCAGCGAGAGGTCGAAGCCGCCGAGCTCGATGGTGCCGGCCACGCGCAGTTCATTGCCCAGGCGCGACATCGCGATCTTCAGGCTGTCGTCGATCATGCTCACGACCGGCGCCTGGTCGGGCTTGAGCAGCGGCAGCGTGGCGCTGTAGCCCTTGCCGGGGTAGATGGGCACGCGCACGCCGATGCGCGCCAGCAGCGGCGTCGTGTACGAGCCGCAGGCCACCACGGTCGCGTCGGCCTTGAGGGCGCTGAGCACGCCGGTGGCGCGGCTGCGCACGCGCACGGCGTTCAGCGCGCCGCCGGTGGCGTCCAGGTGTTCGATGTCGTGGTTGAACAGCAGGCGGGCGCCGCGCGCGGCGCACAGGGCGGCGAGCTGTTGCGTGAAGACCCGCGCGTCGCCCGACTCGTCGCTCTCGGTGAAGGTGCCGCCGACGATGCGATCGGCAAAGGACGAGAGCGCGGGCTCGATGCGCAGCAGCTCCTCGCGCGAGACCACGCGGCGTTTCACGCCGAAGCGCGCCATCAGCTCGGCCGCCGCGGCCGCGCCCTCGAAGGACTTCTGGTCCACGTAGTAGTGCGCGATGCCGCGCTCCAGGCGCTGGTACTCAATGCCGGTCTCGCGCACCACGTCCTTGAGCGCCGCGTGGCTGTACGAGCCCAGGGCCACCAGCTGGGCCACGTTGCGCTCGAAGGCCGCGTCGTTGCACTGGGCCAGGAACTGCAGGCCCCAGCGCCACTGCGCCGGGTCCAGTTGCGGGCGGAACAGCAGCGGCGAGGTGGGCGAGAACATCCACTTCAGTGCCTTCAGCGGCGCTTCGCGATTGGCCCAGGGCTCGCAGTAGCTCACCGAGATCTGCGCTGCGTTGGCGAAGCTGGTCTCCAGCGCGGCGTCGGGCTGGCGGTCCACCAGGGTGACCTCGTGCCCGCGCTGCAGCAGGTGCCAGGCGGTGCTCACGCCGATGATGCCGGCGCCCAGAACGGTGACTTTCATGGCTTTCTCCGAACAGCGGATCGCTGATCCCGGCAGTGTCGGGAAATCGCCGATTCAGGTGAAGCGAGATTCAAGCAAAATCGAGTTCATCAGTTTGACTGATACAAGATCGCACCCAGAGCCCCGCCCGACCGCCCGAAGGGGCTCGCATCGACGCGCATTGCGCGGAGGCCTTTGATGAGCACCTTCGACCCCGACGCCCTGGAATGCCTGGCCGCCATCGTGGAGGAGGGCGGCTTCGAGCGCGCCGCCCAGCGGCTGTCGATCACGCAGTCGGCCGTGTCGCAGCGCCTGCGCGCCCTGGAAGCGCAGGTGGGCACGGTGCTGATCGTGCGCAGCCGCCCCCTCAAGCCCACGCCGGCCGGGCAGCTCATGATCAAGCACGCCAAGATGATGCGGCTGCTGCGCGCCGACCTGGACAAGGACCTGAAGGAGCTGGCGCCCAGCAGCGCCGCCACCGCCCGCGGCGAGGAGCGCATCTCGGTGGCCATCAACGCCGACAGCATCGCCACCTGGGCGCTGCCCGCGCTGGACGGGCTTGCGCGCGAAGGCCTGCCGATCGAGATCATCACCGACGACCAGGAGTTCACCCACGAGTGGCTGCGCGAGGGCCAGGTGCTGGGCTGCGTCACCTCCCTGGGCCAGGCGCTGCGGGGCTGCCGGATGGAGCCGCTGGGCGTGATGGACTACGTGCTGATCGCCCAGCCGGGCTTCGCGCGCGAGCACTGCCCGCGCGGGCTGAACACGCAGAATTTCCACCGCCTGCCCTTCATCGCCTTCAACCGCAAGGACCACCTGCAGCACGCCTTCGTGTCCGAGGCCTTCGGGCTGCAGCGCGTGCTGCTCAAGCAGCGCTTCGTGCCTTCCAGCGAGGGGCAGGTGCGCGCGGTGCTGGCGGGCTGGGGCGTGAGTGTGGTGCCCTGGCTGCTGGTGCGCGAGCTTATCGAGCGCGGTGAGCTGGTGGACGTGGCGCCCAAGCACCGCCTGGGCGTGGCGCTGCACTGGCATTGCTGGAATCTCAGCTCCGATGTGCTCGACGCCCTGAGCGCGGCCCTGCGCGCGGCCGCCGCCCAGAGTCTGCGCCCACCGGCTTGAGGCGGGCGTGAAAAAGCCGCCCGCTGGCGGCTCCTTGGGATCGATCGCGCGGGCGGATCAGCGCACGATCAGCACCGGCGCCGAGCAATGGGCCAGTACCTTGGTGGCCACCGAGCCCAGCACCAGGTTGCCCAGTGCGCCGTGGCCGTGCGAGCCCATGATGACCATGTCGAACTTGCCCGAGTTGGCCGTCTTGGCGATGACCTCGCCGGCCGAACCGGTCTTGTGCAGCAGCTTGGCCGTGATGCCGTGGCGCTGCAGGAATTTGTTCACCGGACCGGTGATCTTGGCCGCTTCTTCTTCGTAGTACTGGTTCGCCACGTCGGCGCCGACGGCGGCGCGCGCCCGCGGGGGCAGCGGCGACTGGACCGTGATCGCGCTGAAGTCGTTGTCGGCGCTGAACAGCTCGTCGTGGGTGGTCAGGTAGGCGAGCATCTTCTTGGTGTACTCACTGCCATCGACGGCCAGCAGGATCTTCATCGCGGTTCTCCTTGGGGTTCGCTGTGGTGATTGACGGGCCGAGTGTACGGGCCCCATCGGGCCGCGGCTTTGCGCCGGATCAAACGGGGCGGGTTTGCGGCGCCACGTCGACCAGGCAGACCGGATCGAAGGCGAGTTGTTCCTGCTTCTCGCGGTAGCCCAGGGGGTTGGCGCGGATGCGGCAGCGGCCCACGCGCACGTCGGTGGGGCAGTGCAGGTGGCCGTGCAGCCAGAGGTCGGCCATCGGGAGCAGGTCGTCGAGCGCGTTGCAGAAGCCGGCCGTGCCGGGCGTGAGGCCATAGCGCGGGTCGGCGCTGTGCAGCGTGGGCGCGAAATGGGTGATGGCCACCGTGGGGCCGTCGAAGGGCTGGGCCAGCGCCTCGCGCAGCCAGGCCTGGCACTCCAGGCCGAGCTCGCGCATGGCGGCGGCGTCGAACAGCCGGCCGTGGCGCCGGCCGGCCATCTGGCGCAGGTAGTGGTCGGCGGCGCGAAAGGCTTTCTCGCGCTGCAGCAGCGGCTCGCTGCCGGGCGGGCGGATGGCGTCGTAGTCGCTCCACAGCGTGGTGCCGACGAAGCGCACGCCGCGCCAGACCCAGGTCTCGCGCTCCAGCCAGCGCAGGCCCAGGCGCTCGCAGGTGGCGCGCAGGGCGGCGTGGGCCTCGTCGACATCGAGCGCGTCGTACTCGTGGTTGCCCGGGAGGTAGAGCACCGGCACCGGCCAGTCGGCGAAGCGGCGCAGGCCCCAGTCGGGCTCGGGCATGGCGCTGCCGTCGCGCCGCCGCTGGTAGGAGCCCACGTCGCCGGCCAGCACCAGCAGGTCGGCGCCGGGGGCGGGTTGGGGCAGGAAATCGCGGTTGGCCTCGAGGTGCAGGTCGCTCAGCAACTGGATCTTCATCATGGGCCGATTGTGTCCGTGCTCTGCAGGCCGCTGCGCGCGGCCGAGCGCGACACCGCCTCGCGCAGCCAGCGGTGGGCGGCGTCGTGCTGGCGCTGGCGGTGCCACAGCGTGTCCACGTGCACCTCGGGCACGGCCAGCGGCAGCTCGCTGATGGCCAGTTCATCCTCCATGCCGGTGGCCGACAGGAAGTGGCGCGGCAGTACGGTGAGCAGGTCGGTGGTGGCCACCACGCGTCCGGCGGTGAAGAACTGGTTGACCGTGATCACCACCCGGCGCTGGCGCGAGCGCGCGGCCAGGGCCTCGTCGACGAAGCCGAAGGGCCGGCCCGAGAAGCTGACCAGCAGGTGGCGCGCGGCGCAGTAGGTGTCCAGCGACAGCGGCTGGCCGGCCAGCGGGTGGCCGCGGCGCATGACCACCACGTAGTCGCCGTCGTACAGGCGTTCGAAGGCGAAGCGCGGCAGTTCGTCCTGTTGCTGCCGCGCGCCGAGCTCGGCGATGACGGCGGGGAAGTGCCCGATCGCCAGGTCCACCGCGCCGCTTTCCAGCAGCTCGCGCGGGTCGCGCGTGGTCAGGGGCAGCACGCGCAGGTTCACGCCCGGCGCCTCGCGCTCGAAGATGTCGATCAGGCTGGGGATCAGCTTGGCCGAGGTGGCGTCGGCCATGGCGAGCTGAAAGGTGCTGGTGGCCGCGGCGGGGTCGAAGGCGCCCGGCGCCAGCGCGCCGCGCAGCAGGTTCAGGGCCTCGCGCACCGCTGGCCACAGGGCCAGGGCGGTGGGGGTGGGTTCGACGCCGAAGCCCGCCCGCCGAACCAGCTCGTCGCCCAGCAGCTCGCGCAGGCGACGCAGGGCGTTGCTCACCGCCGGTTGCGTCATGGCCAGGTTGTGCGCCGCCCGGGTCAGGTTGCGCTCGGCCATCACCTCGTCGAAGACGCGCAGCAGGTTCAGATCGAAGGTGCGGAAGTTGGGTGAAATCATATATACCGTGAATGGTATACATCATCAGAATAAAGTGGCGAGATATACGGGTTATCCCTATATTCCCCCTGTCCACAAGAGTTCGTTTCGTCCACAAGACGTGGTTTTCAGGAGTTCGCCATGAGCACCGTTCTCACCGCCCCCTCGCTGTCCGCTGCCCTGCGCGCAGACACCCCCACCGCCGCCCCCGCGTCCGAAGGCGCCCGCGGCCTGAGCGCCCTGCTGCTCGCCGCCGCCATCGCCACGCTGATCGTCGTGGCCGATCAGCTGATCGACACCTGGGCCGACGGCCACCTGATGCTGGCCTGGGTGCTGCTCTGGGCCCTGGTCTTCGCCGGCCTGGCCCTGTTCGCCGACAGCGCCCGCCGCGTGGCGCGCCGTGCTGTGGCCGCGCTCGACGACTGGTCGCGTTCGCTGGCCGAGGCCCGCGCCGACATGCGCCTGTGGGAAATGGCCCGCCACGACCCGCGCCTGATGAGAGACCTGATGGCCGCCCGCGACCGCGCCGAGCAGGAGCCGACCGCCACTGACTTCGTCGAAGCGCTCGCCCCCCTGGGCCTGCCGGAAACCGCCAAGGCCGCCGCGGCGCCGCAGGCCAGCTACTGGGAGCGCCTGGCCGCCAGCCGCGCCCGCTACGCCAAGCTGCACTTCATCTGAGCTGTCACGCGCCCAGCAAAAAGCCACCCCGCGGGGTGGCTTTTTCTTTGTGGCCGATCGGATGGTCGATCGGCCGGGATGGCGCTCAGGCCGCCAGGCGTTGCTCGATGCGCGCCTTGGTGTCCGTCAGCTCGCGCGGCAGGTGGTAGGCCAGCTGCTGGAAGAGCTCATCGTGCAGCTTGAGTTCTTGCACCCAGGCGGCCTTGTCGATGGCGGTGACGGTGCGGTACTGCTCGGCGCTGAAGTCCAGGCCGTTCCAGTGCAGGTCCTCGTAGCGCGGCGAGACGCCGAAGGCGTGCTCCACGCCCTGGCCCTGGCCTTCCAGGCGGTCGATCATCCACTTGAGCACGCGCATGTTCTCGCCGAAGCCCGGCCAGACGAACTTGCCGTTCTCGTCCTTGCGGAACCAGTTGACGCAGAAGATGCCCGGCAGCTGGGCGCCCCGGGCTTGCAGCTGCGCGCCCAGGTTCAGCCAGTGCTGGAAGTAGTCGCTCATGTTGTAGCCGGTGAAGGGCAGCATGGCGAAGGGGTCGCGGCGCACCACACCCTGCGCGCCGAAGGCCGCGGCGGTGGTCTCCGAGCCCATGGTGGCGGCCATGTAGACGCCTTCCGTCCAGTCGCGTGCCTGCGTCACCAGCGGCACCGTGGTGCTGCGGCGGCCGCCGAAGATGAAGGCGTCGATGGCCACGCCCTTGGGGTCGTCCCAGGCGGCGTCCAGCGCGGGGTTGTTGGTGGCGGCCACGGTGAAGCGCGCGTTCGGGTGGGCGGCCTTGGCGCCGGTTTCCTTGGCGGTCTGCGGCGTCCAGTCCTTGCCCTGCCAGTCGATGGCGTGCTCGGGCGCCGGGCCCATGCCTTCCCACCACACGTCGCCGTCGTCGGTGAGCGCCACGTTGGTGAAGATCACGTCCTTGTTCAGGCTGGCCATGCAGTTGGGGTTGGTGGCCGTGTTGGTGCCGGGGGCGACGCCGAAGTAGCCTGCCTCGGGGTTGATGGCATAGAGGCGGCCATCCGCGCCGGGCTTGATCCAGGCGATGTCGTCGCCGATGGTGGTGACGGTCCAGCCTTCGAAGCCCTTGGGCGGGATCAGCATGGCGAAGTTGGTCTTGCCGCAGGCGCTGGGGAAGGCGGCCGCCACGTGGTATTTCTTGCCCTGCGGGTTGGTCACGCCCAGGATCAGCATGTGCTCGGCCAGCCAGCCCTGCTGGCGGCCCATGGTCGAGGCGATGCGCAGCGCGAAGCACTTCTTGCCCAGCAGCGCGTTGCCGCCGTAGCCGGAGCCATAGCTCCAAATCTCGCGCGTTTCGGGGTAGTGGACGATGTACTTGACGGTGGGGTTGCAGGGCCAGGACGTGTGGTCCTTCTCGCCGGCCTTGAGCGGCGCGCCCACGGTGTGCACGCAGGGCACGAAGTCGCCGTCGGTGCCCAGCACATCGAACACGGCCTTGCCCATGCGGGTCATGAGCTTCATGTTCACGGCCACGTAAGCGCTGTCGGACAGCTCCACGCCGATGTGGGCGATCGGGCTGCCCAGCGGGCCCATGCTGAAGGGCACCACGTACATGGTGCGCCCGCGCATGCAGCCGTCGAACAGCGGCTGCAGGGTGGCGCGCATCTCGGCCGGGGCTTTCCAGTTGTTGGTGGGGCCGGCGTCTTCCTGGCGCTCGCTGCAGATGAAGGTGCGGTCTTCCACGCGCGCCACGTCCGAGGGATCAGAGCACGCCAGGTAGCTGTTCGGGCGTTTGGCCGGGTTCAGCCGCTTGAAGGTACCGGCGTCCACCAGGCCCTGGCACAGGCGGTTGTATTCCTCGTCACTGCCGTCGCACCAGACGATGGTGTCCGGCTTGCACAGGGCGGCCATGTCGGCAACCCAGGCGATCAGGCGGGCGTGTTTGACGTAGGAGGGGGTGTTGAGGGCCAGGCCCTGCATCACGGGAGAGTTCATCGAGTGACTCCAGAGTTTGATAACCGGCGGTCGCCCAAGACGGGGACAGCCGCGGGCAGCGGCTGTCGGCGTGGGGATCTGGGCGAGCAAATTCGGGTCGACTGCGCCGGCTGCCCATCGGTGGATGGCGGCAGCCCGGGCGGCCAGCGGGGCGGTGGCCTCGCGGGGAGGGGCGTCAATCGACGACTGGGTCGATTTTAGGATTTACCCCTCAGGGTTACTAACGGGTTACATGCAAAACCCGCATGACGTGATGCAATTGACGGCGGTTCCGGCGGACCCAGGCGCCGGCGCCCACAAAAAAGCCGGCCCCCCGTGGCGGGCCGGCCCGGTGCCCGACAGGCGGTTTCAGGCCATGAACACGGCGATGAAGGCCAGCAGGAACATCAGCACGCCGCCAGCGAGGGGCAGCACGATGGGCATCAGCGGGGTGATGGCCTCGACCACGTCGTCGGTGTGCTCGGGGGTGTGGTGTTCTTGGTGGGCCATGAAACGCTCCGGTCTGGTCTCTAAAACACGCGATTTTAGGCCAAGAGGGCCCTTGCCCCCCGGCAGACCCTACAGCAGCGCGTAGGTGGTCGTGGCACGGCACACGCTCTTGCCGTCGGCGGCGCCGCGGATGTCGATCTCGCCGAAGGCCAGGCTCTTGCCGGCGCGGATCACGCGCGCCTCGACCAGGGCGTCCTGCCCGGACAGGGGCTTGAGGAAGCTGGTGTTCATCTGCACCGTGGTGCAGGGCCGGAACTCGCCGAACTGGCGGATCAGCGCCAGCACCATGGCGGTGTCGGCGGCGGCCATCATGGCCTGGCCGCAGAGCATGCCGCCCACGCGGCTGAGCTGGTCGCTCTGCGGCAGGCGCAGGGTGACGGCGCCTTCGGCGCTGCCGTGGACCACCAGGCCCAGGGCCTGGACCCAGGGGGCGAAGTACTCGGCCAGGGCGGCCTGCAGGGTGCTGTTGTCCATGGCGCGCGATTATGGGGAGGCGCGCCCGGCGCCGGACGTCGCGCGCTTTACTGCTCGTGGGCGCCGAAGCCGGCGGCGTTGAGCGCGTCGATCACCTGATTCACGTGCTCGCGCCCGCGCGTCTGCAGCACCAGTTCGATCTCCACGTTCTGGGCCGCCAGCAGGGTGAAGGCGCGCTGGTGGTGCACCTCGTCGATGTTGGCGCCCGCTTCGGCCACCAGGGCCGTGATGCGGGCCAGGTTGCCGGGCACGTCGCGCGCGTTCACGGCGATGCGCGCCAGCCGGCCGGCGCGCACCATGCCACGCTCGATGATGGAGGCCAGCAGCATCGGGTCGATGTTGCCGCCGCTGAGCACCAGGCCCACGCGGCGCCCCGCGAAGCGCTGGGGGTGCTTGAGCAGGGCCGCCAGGCCGGCGGCGCCCGCGCCCTCCACCAGGGTCTTTTCGATCTCCAGCAGCATCACGATGGCCTGCTCGATGTCGCCTTCGTCGACCAGCAGCAGGTCGTCCACGCGCTCGCGCACCAGGGGCAGGTTGATCTCGCCGGGGGTGCCCACCGCGATGCCTTCGGCGATGGTGCTGCTGCCCTGCGGGTGCCGCGTGCCCTTGATGGCGTTGACCATGGCCGGGAAGCGCTCGGTCTGCACGCCGATCACCTCGATGCCCGGCTTCAGCGCCTTGGCTGCGGTGGCGATGCCGCCGATGAGCCCGCCGCCGCCGACCGCCACCACCAGGGTGTCGAGCTCGGGCACGTCGGCCAGCATCTCCAGCCCCACCGTGCCCTGGCCGGCGGCGATGGCCTCGTCGTCGTAGGGGTGCACGAACACCAGGCCCTGCTGCTCGGCCAGGTGGCGCGCGTGGGCGCGGGCTTCGTCAAGGGTGTCGCCGTGCAGCACCACCTCGGCGCCGAAGCCGCGCGTGCGCTCGATCTTCACGCCGGGCGTGAAGCGCGGCATGACGATGACCGCGCGCAGTCCCAGGCGCTGCGCGTGGTAGGCCACGCCCTGGGCGTGGTTGCCCGCGCTCATGGCGATCACGCCGCGCGCGGATTCCTCGGGCGTGAGCTGCGCGAGCTTGTTGCACGCACCGCGCTCCTTGAACGAGGCCGTGTACTGCAGGTTCTCGAACTTCAGGAACACCTGGCAGCCCGTCAGCTGGGACAGCGTGCGCGATTCCACGCAGGGCGTGCGCAGGACCTGGCCGTCGAGGCGGGCCGCCGCGGCGCGGATGTCATCTATTTGCAGCATCCGGCGATTGTGGCGCCGCCGCGTGGGAAAAGCCCCGGAACGCCCGTCATCGCGCCCTTCCATCGCGCATCAAGCTGCGTTATGGTCCGCCGCACAGGGGCCCGGCACCGTGGCGCCCCGTCACGCTGGAGGTTGTCGCAGGAGCCTGCGCATGAGCAAACGGCAGTTGTCACCCGGTCCCGCGGTCCGCTCGCCCGAGGCGCGCGCCTTGGGTGAAGGGCGCCTTCACGTGCCGCACGGCCTCAAGCAGGCGCCCGTGCTCGACCTCATGTGCTCGCACTTCGTGCTGACGCTGGCCGCGCGCCAGGGGCCGCGCTTCAACGTGCGGCGCGACCTGAACACCCTGCTCTCGCTGGCCGGGCGCCACCTGGTGTGGCCGCACACCGTGCTGCAGCGCCTGCGCGAGTTCCTGCAGCGGCGCTGCCGCGACAACGAGCTCTGGGCCGGCCACGACAGGCTCTCCACGGCCGCCTTCATGGACCGCTACGGCGTCTGGCGCGGCCCGTACGAGGAAGGCACCCTGTTCTTCTACCTGGACGAATACGCCAAGGAAGCGCCCAAGGACCTGCTCTCGGTGCTGGCCGTCACCGGCGACTGGCTGAGCCAGGCGCTCAAGAAGCAGAGCACCCTGGTGGAGAAGAACATCGACGCCCTGGCCGGGCTGCTGCAGCTCAACCGCGCCGAGCGCGCCCTGCTGCTGTACGGCACGCTGGCGCGCTACCAGCGCGACCTGCGCTCCATCCTGGTCGAGTTCAAGGTGAACAACGCGCCCGAGGCCTACGCCGCCATCGCCGACGTGGCCGGCGTCAAGGCCAGCGAAGTGGGCGAGGCCCTGCGCGCGGGCTCGCGGCTCGAGCGCATCGGCATGGTCGAGAACCTCATCTCCGAGCACAACATCACCGACCTCGCCGACCTGATGAAGGTCAGCGAGAAGCTGCCGCCCGTGCTGATGCGCGAATACCGCTCGCAGAGCGAGCTCATGGCGGTGTTCACGCGCCCGGCGGCGCGTTCCACGCTGGCACCCGCCGACTTCGACTACGTGTCCGACGACGTGCGCCTGCTCAGCGGCCTGCTGCGCGAGGCCGTGGCGCGCAAGGAGGCCGGCGTCAACGTGCTGCTCTACGGTCCGCCGGGCACCGGCAAGACCGAACTGGCGCGCGTGGTGGCCAAGGCCGCCGGCCTGGAGCTGTTCGAGGTCGAGTACGCCGACCGCGACGGCAACGCGCTCTCGGGCCGCGACCGCTACCGCTCGCTGCAGATCGCCCAGGTGTTCCTCAAGGGCACGGCGCAGTCGGCGCTGCTGTTCGACGAGGTGGAAGACGTGTTCCCGCCGATCTCCAGCGAGGCCGCGCAGTTCATGGCGCGCGCCGAGCACGTGGCCGCGCCGCACAGCCATTCGGTCAGCGGCAAGGCCTGGGTGAACCAGGTGCTGGAGTCGAACGCCGTGCCCACGCTGTGGATCACCAACCGCATCGAGCAGATCGACCCGGCCTTTCGCCGCCGCTTCGCCTACCACCTGGAACTCAAGAGCCCGCCGCCCGGCGCGCGCGAGCAGTTGGTGCGCAAGACGCTGGAAGGCGCGGCCGTGAGCGAGGCCCTGGTGGGCCGCCTGACCGAACGCAAGGGCCTGACGCCGGCGCAGATCCGAACGGCGGTGCGTTTCGCCGAACTGGCGGCCGCGCCGGCGCGCGCCACTGGCCGCAAGGCCGCCGCGCGCCTGGGGCCGCCGCCCCTGCTGGACGAACTGATCGAACGCCAGCTGCGCCACGCCGACCAGGCCCTGGGCCGCGCGCCCGACGTGCTGCAGCGCCCCAGCGTCACGCAGTACAGCCTGGACATGCTGCACGTGGAGTCGCGCCACCCCATCCCGCGCATCATCGATGCGCTCAAGGCGCGCGGCCACGGCTGCCTGTGCTTCCACGGCGCGCCCGGCACCGGCAAGACGGCGCTGGCCGAGCACATCGCCCAGCAGCTCGGCCGCCCCCTGATGGTCCGGCGTGCGAGCGACCTGGTGAGCAAGTTCGTGGGCGAGACCGAACAGCACATGGCCGCCATGTTCCGCGAGGCCGAGGCCGAGCACGCGGTGCTGCTGCTCGACGAGGCCGACAGCTTCCTGCAGGACCGCCGCGGCGCGCAGCGCACCTACGAGGTGACCGAGGTCAACGAGATGCTGCAGGGCATGGAGCGCTTCGCGGGCATCTTCGTCTGCACCACCAACCTGATGGACAGCATCGACCAGGCCGCGCTGCGCCGCTTCACCTTCAAGATCCGCTTCAAGCCGCTCACGCGCGCGCAGCGCGAGACCATGTTCGTGGTCGAGGCCCTGGGTGGCCATGGTGAGCGCCTGGACGACGGCCTGCGCCAGCGCCTGGCGCGCCTGGAGCAGCTCTGCCCTGGCGACTTCGCCGCCGTCAAGCGCCAGGCCGAGATCCTGGGCGCCGCCATGGAGCCGGCCGAATTCCTGGACCAGCTCGAGGCCGAGCACCGCATCAAGCCCGAGGTGCGCGAGGCGCGCGGCATGGGTTTCGTGCACTGAAGTTCTCCCGCCCCAAACAAAAGGCCACCCGAAGGTGGCCTTTTGTTTCGCGTGCCCGGGGTCACCCCAGGGGCGCGGCGGCAGAGGTCAGTGCAACAGGCCCATGGGGCGGCTCGGCACCTCGTCCGCCGAGTAGTCGGGGTGGTTGTCCACGAAGTAGCGCAGCTTGGCGTCCAGGCGGCCCACGCGCTTGTTGGCCTCGCCCTCGTGGTGGTGCTTGCAGATCAGGTTGAACAGCTTGCCGCGCAGGAACCACAAGTCGCGCGGGGTGCGGCAGTTCATCAGGGCGGCGTGCAAGCGCACGCGCAGGGGGTCCTGGATGTCGGCCATGGCCGAGTGGAATTCATCGACGACATAGTCCAGGTCCAGGGCCAGGGTGTCGTGGTAGCTGGGGGCCCTTCGCTTGGACAGCCAGGGCAGGCGGAAAAACATGACGCGCTCCGTGCAATCGATTCGTTGAGACCGTGGAGCGGAGGCCGCCCCTTGCATGGAACATCGGCATGAGGGCCGTCGGCTTGAGCGGCGCATCACGTGCGACAGACGGTTGGCCGACGGGCGGTCGGCACTGTCACCCGATGGTTTTCGGCTGGGGCCCGCAGGACTTGAGGGCTCAGAGAAAAGCACTCACCACCTGGATGACCGCGTCGCCGTACGCCGCGCGCTTTTTGAGGCCGATGCCGCTGATGCCGTCCAGGTCGGTCACGTCGGTGGGCCGGCGCTGGGCGATGGCGCGCAGGGTCGCGTCGTGAAAAATCACATACGCGGGCAGGTTGTGCTCCTTGGCCACGCCGGCGCGCCAGGCCTTGAGCGCCTCCAGGCAGTCGCGCTCGGCCAGGCTCAGCGGCGTGCCGTCGTCGCCCACCGGCGGTTTGGCGCGCGCGCTGCGCGAGCGCGAGGGCGCGCGTTCGGCCTGGATGCGCAGGCGCACCTCGCCCTCGCCCTTGAGGATGGCGCGCGCGCCGTCGGCCAGGTGCAGGGTGTTGTAGGGCGCGTCGTCCACGCGCACCGCCTCGATGGCGATCAGCTGGCGCAGCAGCGCGCGCCACTGCGTCTCGCTCCAGTCGGCGCCGATGCCGAAGGTGCTGAGCCGCTGATGGCCGTTGGCCTCGACCTTCTCGGTGGCCTTGCCGCGCAGGATGTCCATGATGTGGCCCGCGCCATAGCCGTGGCCGCTGGCCTGCTGCACGCGGTAGATGCACGACAGCAGCTTGCGCGCGGGCTCGGTGGCATCGAACAGCTCGGGCGGGTTGAGGCAGTTGTCGCAATTGCCACACATGACCCCCCACGCTGCGCCGCTGCGCGGGTCGCTGCCCCCCCGATGGGGAGGCGTTTCGCCTTGGGGCGGCCCGGCGGCGAAACCGGCGTGCGGTCCTTGGTAGGTCTCGCCAAAGTAGGCGAGCAGGCGCACGCGGCGGCAGTCGCTGGCCTCGGCCAGGGCGAGCAGGGCGTCGAGCTTGCCGCGCAGCACCTGCTTGAATTCGTCGGGCGCCGGGCTGTCGTCGATCATGCGGCGCTGGTTCACCACGTCCTGCAGGCCATAGGCCATCCACGCGTTGGCGGGTTCGCCGTCGCGGCCCGCGCGGCCGGTCTCCTGGTAGTAGCCCTCGATGTTCTTGGGCATGTCTAGGTGGGCCACGAAGCGCACGTCGGGCTTGTCGATGCCCATGCCGAAGGCGATGGTGGCCACCATGATCAGGCCCTCTTCGCGCAGGAAGCGGTCCTGGTGCTGCTGGCGCACGGCGGCGTCCAGGCCGGCGTGGTAGGGCAGGGCCTTGAAGCCGGCCTGCTGCAGCATGGCCGCCACTTCTTCCACGCGGCGGCGCGACTGGCAGTACACCACGCCCGCGTCGTGGCCCTGGGCGTTGCTGTGCTCGTCGCGGATGAAACGCTGCAGCTGGGCCGTGGCGTCCTTCTTCTCGACCAGCTGGTAGCGGATGTTGGGGCGGTCGAAACTGCTGATGAAGGTGCGCGCGTCCTGCAGCTGCAGGCGCTCCACGATGTCGGCGCGCGTGAGCGCGTCGGCCGTGGCGGTGAGCGCGATGCGCGGCACGCCGGCGAAGCGCTCGGGCAGCACCGCGAGCTCGCGGTATTCGGGGCGGAAGTCATGGCCCCACTGGCTCACGCAGTGCGCCTCGTCGATGGCGAACAGCGACAGCCGGCCCTGCGCGTGCAGGCTCTCCAGCATGGCCTGGCAGCGCGCGGTGAGCAGCCGCTCGGGCGCCACGTAGAGCAGGGTGAGGTCGCCGCGGCG
The DNA here is from genome assembly GCF_016903055.1 of Hydrogenophaga sp. YM1. NCBI lineage: Bacteria > Pseudomonadati > Pseudomonadota > Betaproteobacteria > Burkholderiales > Comamonadaceae > Hydrogenophaga > Hydrogenophaga sp. YM1. Next base: position 190,176 of record NZ_CP070223.1, read on the forward strand.
CAGCTGCTGTTCGATGCGCTGGGCCTCCTCCAGCGAGAGGCTGCTGTTGAGGTAGGCCGCACTCACGCCGGCCTCGGTTAGCGCGCCCACCTGGTCGTGCATCAGCGCGATCAGCGGCGACACCACCACCGCCACACCGTGCCCGCCCTGGGCGCGCACGATGGCTGGTATCTGGTAGCACAGCGACTTGCCGCCACCGGTGGGCATCAGGACCAGGGCGTCGCCGCCCTCGCTGACGTGGCTGACGATCTGCGCCTGCGGGCCGCGGAAGGCCTCGTAGCCGAAGACCGACTGCAGCACCTCGACGCAGGCCTCCAGCGTCTCGGCGCCGGCGGCGACGTCGATCACATCTGTTCCCACGGCAGCCCGTCGTGGCGCCAGCCGTTCACGGTGGAGCGCTTGAAGTGTTCGTTGAGCTCGCCCTCGAAGCCGTGCAGCACGTGGGCGACCTCGCTGAAGCCCGCGGCCTCCAGCGCCTTGCCGGCGTCCAGCGTGCGCTTGCCGCTGCGGCAGATCAGCAGGATCGGCCGCGCCTTGTCGCCGGCCTCGCGGGCCACGGCCTCGGCGAAGCGCGCCGGATCGGGCGTGAGGTCGGGGTATTCGTACCAGGGGATGTTCTCGACACCGGGCGGGCGGCCCACGTAGAGCGATTCGATCTCCATGCGCACGTCCACGAACAGCGGCGGGTCCTGGCCCAGCGCGGCGCGGCGCGCGGTTTCGGCCTGGAGCCAGGTCCAGGCTTCCTGGGGGGACAGGTGTTTCATGGGCGCGTATTGTCGGCCATGCCACGCCCTTGCCCTGTGTGGGGGTGGGGAGCGCTTCATACAATGCCCCGATGGACAAGTCCCCCGCTTTCACCCGTGCCCAGGCCCTGCCGGCCATCCTCGAGCAGCGCATCGCCATCCTCGACGGCGCCATGGGCACCATGATCCAGCGCTTCAAGCTGGACGAAGCCCAGTACCGGGGCGAGCGCTTCAAGGACTTCCACAAGGATGTCAAGGGCAACAACGAGCTGCTCAGCCTGACCCGGCCCGACGTCATCCGCGACATCCACGAGGGCTACCTCGCCGCGGGTGCCGACCTGATCGAGACCAACACCTTCGGCGCCACCAGCATCGCGCAGGACGACTACGACATGGCGGGCCTCGCGCGCGAGATGAACGTCGCCTCGGCCCGGCTGGCGCGCGCGGCCTGCGACAAGTTCAGCACGCCCGACAAGCCGCGCTTCGTTGCTGGCGCCCTGGGCCCCACGCCCAAGACCGCCAGCATCAGCCCCGACGTGAACGACGCCGGCGCGCGCAATGTCACGTTCGAGCAGCTGCGCGCGGCTTACCGCGAGCAGGTCGAGGGCCTGCTGGAGGGCGGCGCCGACGTGCTGCTGGTCGAAACCATCTTCGACACCCTCAACGCGAAGGCCGCGCTGTTCGCCATCGACGAGGTCTTCGAGGCCACGGGCGAGCGCCTGCCCCTCATCATCAGCGGCACCGTCACCGACGCCTCGGGGCGCATCCTCAGCGGCCAGACCGTCAGCGCCTTCTGGGCCAGCGTGCGCCACCTGCAGCCCCTGGCCGTGGGCCTGAACTGCGCGCTGGGCGCGGCCCTCATGCGGCCCTACATCCAGGAGCTCGCCAAGGTCGCAGGCGATACCTACATCAGCTGCTACCCCAACGCCGGCCTGCCCAACCCCATGAGCGACACCGGCTTCGACGAGACGCCCGAGGTCACCAGCCGCCTGCTGCACGAGTTCGCGGCCGAGGGCCTGGTCAACATCGTGGGCGGCTGCTGCGGCACCACGCCGGACCACATCGCCGCCATCGGCCGCGCGGTCTCGCCGCTGGCGCCGCGCCACCGCGCCGCCTTCTACGCCGAAACGGCCTGAATACCCGACGGCTTGCCGGGAATTGCCCGGCCGGTCGACAATCCGGCTTCCCTTCAAGGGGAGTAATCGGCCCGCCACCCCGCGCACAGCGAGGCATCGGCGGCGCGGCGTTCTCGTCAATTCGCGGCCCGAAAGGCCGCCGGGAACGCCCAGGCCACCGACGGTGGCCCGCGACCAGACCTTGGGGTGTTCGTCAACACCAAACCGAGGTCTTTCATGGAAAGCATTGCCCCGCTGTGGCTGTGGGGGGTTTTCGTCGCGTTCGTCGTGGCGGCCCTGTTCGTCGATTTCGTCCTGCTGAAGAAGCAGGGCGCCCAGGCCGTGGGCGTCAAGGAGGCGCTCAACTGGTCGCTCGCCTGGATCGCGCTGAGCTTCGTCTTCAACGGCCTGCTCTGGTGGGCCATCAAGGACAGCAGCGGCTCCACCGCGCTCGCCAACGAGAAGTCGCTGGAGTTCCTGACCGGCTACCTGATCGAGAAGAGCCTGGCGGTCGACAACATCTTCGTCTTCCTGCTGATCTTCAGCTACTTCGCGGTGCCGGCCGCGTACCAGAAGCGCGTGCTCATGCTCGGCATCCTGGGCGCCATCGCGCTGCGCACGGTGATGATCCTGGTCGGCGGCTGGCTGCTGGCGCAGTTCCACTGGATCCTCTATGTGTTCGGCGCCTTCCTGGTGCTCACCGGCGTGAAGATGTGGTGGGCCGCCGGCAAGGAGCCCGCGCTGGACGACAACCCCGCGCTCAAGCTGCTGCGCCGCCTCATGCCCGTGAGCCAGGACTACGACGGCGAAAAGTTCTTCACCGTCGAGAACGGCAAGCGCATCGCCACGCCGCTGCTGATGGTGATCGCCCTGGTGGGCGTGACCGACGTGATCTTCGCCGTGGACTCCATCCCGGCCATCTTCGCCATCACGCGCGACCCCTTCATCGTGCTCACCAGCAACGTGTTCGCCATCCTGGGCCTGCGCGCCATGTTCTTCCTGCTGCAGGCCGTGGCCGGCAAGTTCCACCTGCTGAACTACGGCCTGGCGGTCATCCTGGTCTTCATCGGCACCAAGATGATGCTGATCGACGTTTTCAAGATCCCGGTGGCGGTGTCGCTGGCGGTGGTGGTGGGCATCCTGGCCATCACCATGGTCTGGAGCGCCAAGACGGCGCCGAACACCTGAGCCCCCGCGCCCCGCGGCGCACCAACATGGCACAGGCCTTGCTCTTGCCCGTGCCATGCCGCCCGCGGACTTTCCCGAACTGATCAGCGCCGCCGTGGCCCCGTCCACGGCGGCCTGGCGCGACCCCCTGGGCCTGCTGCTGGCCAGCACGGGCGAGGGCGTTTTCGGCGTCGACCTGGACGGCCTGTGCGTGTTCATCAATCACGCCGGCGCTCGCATGATCGGCTACGAGCCCGTCGAGCTGCTGGGCCGCAACATGCACGCGCTCACCCACCACTCGCACGCGAACGGTGCGCCCTATCCGGTGGAGGACTGCCCGATCTTCAACGCCTTTCGCGCGGGCGAGCCTTGCCGCATCGATGCCGAGGTGTTCTGGCGACGCGACGGCAGCGCCTTTGCGGTGGAGTACAGCAGCCACCCCATCGTGGACGGCGGCCAGGTGCGCGGCGCCGTGGTCACGTTCATCGACATCACCGAGCGGCGCCGCGCCGCCGACGCCCTGCGCGGCGCCAAGGAGCAACTGGAGCAGCGGGTGCGCGAGCGCACCCGCGCGCTGGAGACCGCGCTGCGCCAGGTGCGCGAGCTGGCCGCGCGCAGCGAGGCCGTGCGCGAGGAAGAGCGCACGCGCATCGCGCGCGAAGTGCACGACGAACTGGGCAGCCTGCTCGTGGCCTTGAAGATGGACGTGAACTGGATGGACAGGCGCCTGTCCGAGCAGGCGCGGCGCCAGCCCGAGGAGGCCGAGGGCATGCGCGAGCGCATGCGCTGCAAATGCCAGAACATGAGCCGGCTGATCGAAAGCGCGGTCGACAACGTCGGGCGCATCATCACCGACCTGCGCCCCAGCATCCTCGATCACCAGGGCCTGTGGGCCGCGCTGGAATGGCAGGCGCAGGAGTTCGTGGCCAGCGCCGAACTCGCGCTCGATTGGCGCATGGCGGTGGACGGCGCGCCGGAGCCTGCCGAGCCGCTGGCCATCGCGGTCTTTCGCATCTTCCAGGAAATGCTCTCTAACGTAGGCCGCCACGCGCGTGCCCGTCGGATCGCCGTGCGCATCCGTCACCGCAAGGGCCTGCTGCGGCTGTCGGTGCGCGACGATGGCATCGGCGCCGCCCCCCAGGCCTTCGAGGCGGCCAACGCCTACGGCGTGATGGGCATGCGCGAACGCGCGGGGCACTTCGGGGGCGACATCCGGATCAAAAGCGTCCTGGGCCGCGGCACGCACATGGAACTCACCATCGCGCTGCCGCCCGGGGAGGTGACATGAACAGCCAATACAGCGAGGCCAGCCGCTTTGATCTGCTGGCCGACACCATCCGCGTGCTGATCGGCGACGACCACCGCATCGTGCGCGAAGGGCTCAAGCAGATCCTGGCCGACGCGCCCGACGTGAGCGTGGTGGCCGAAGCCCAAAGCGGCGAGGACGTGCTCACGCAGGTGCGTGTGCTGGGCGGCAGCGAAGGCCTGGACCTGGTGCTGCTCGACGTTGCCATGCCGGGCATCGACGGGCTGGACGTGCTGCAGCGCCTGCGCAAGGAGCACCCGCACCTGCCGGTGCTCATGCTCAGCACCTATCCCGAGAAGCAGTACGCGGTGCGCTGCATCCGCCTGGGCGCCTGCGGCTACCTCAACAAGGGCGCCGACCCCGACGACATGCTGCTGGCGGTGCGCAAGTGCGCGGGCGGCGGCCGCTACCTCACACCCGCCACGGCCGAGGCCCTGGCCGCCGCCGTGGGCAGCGGCGGCGCGCAGGCCGGCCCCGAGGCGCTCTCGCACCGCGAGCACCAGGTGTACCGCCTGCTCACGCAAGGCCTGACCGTGAGCGAAATTGGTGCGCGGTTGGGCCTGGCCTCGAACACGGTGAGCACCTACCGGGCGCGTGTCCTCGAAAAGACCGGCGCCAAGAACGACGTCGAGCTGGCGCTGTACGCCGAAAGGCAGCGTTCCGGCGCCTGAGGCGGCGCCTGTGTAGGGCTGGCCCTACGCCGCGTCGCCGCAGCGCCCGCGAAATCGCGCGCGCATCCGCCGTGGCACGGCCACTGGCCCGCGGCTTGCAATCCACCGCGCATCTCCCACACACGAGGTGCGCCATGTCCGACTTCTTCGACCCGTACAACGCCGACAAGCCGCTGATGCTCAAGTGCAGCTGCGGGCGAGATCACAGCATCGCCGAGCACCAGGCCGAAGAGGCCGCTGCCGCGCAGGCCGCGGGCGCGCTGCGCGAGCGCAGCGAGAGCAGCGAGTTCGAGGCCTACAGCCGCGACTTCATCGAGGCCACGCTGGTGAAGGCACTGTTTCCGCAGGACGCGGTGCGCCGGCGCTTCCTTCGCGCCGTGGGCAAGGGCACGGCCATGGCGGCCATCGCCAGCGTGCTGCCCATCGCCAGCCTGCAGGCCATGGCGCAGGAGAAGGGCCGGCTGGAGAAGACCGATCTCAAGATCGGCTTCATTCCCATCACCTGCGCCACGCCGCTGATCATGGCCCACCCCCTGGGCTTTTATCAGCGCGAAGGCCTCAATGTGGAGGTCATCAAGACGGCGGGATGGGCGCTCATCCGCGACAAGATGATCAACAAGGAGTACGACGCCACGCACTTCCTGTCGCCCATGCCGCTCGCCATTTCCATGGGCGTGGGCTCCAACGCCACGCCCATGAACGTGGCCACCATCCAGAACACCAACGGCCAGGCCATCACGCTGCACGTCAAGCACAAGGACAGGCGCGACCCGAAGCAGTGGAAGGGCTTCAGGTTCGCCGTGCCCTTCGAGTTCTCGATGCACAACTTCCTGTTGCGCTACTACGTGGCCGAGCACGGGCTCAACCCCGACACCGACATCCAGATCCGCGTGGTGCCGCCGCCCGAGATGGTGGCCAACCTGCGCGCCGGCAACATCGACGGCTACCTCGGCCCCGACCCGTTCAACCAGCGCGCGGTATACGACGAGGTCGGCTTCCTGCACGTGCTCACCAAGGACCTGTGGAACGGCCACCCCTGCTGCGCCTTCGGCACCAGCGCCGAATTCATCCGCCAGAACCCCAATACCTTCGCGGCGCTGTACCGCTCGGTGCTCACGGCCGCGGCCATGGCCCGGCAGCCCAAGAACCGCGAGCTCATCGCCAAGGTGATCTCGCCGCAGGCCTACCTGAACCAGCCCGAGACCGTGGTGGCCCAGGTGCTCACCGGTCGTTTCGCCGATGGCCTGGGCAAGATCCAGAACGTGCCCGACCGCGCCGATTTCGATCCCATGCCCTGGCAGAGCATGGCGGTGTGGATGCTCACGCAGATGCAGCGCTGGGGCTACATCAAAGGCGAGGTCAACTACCACCAGATCGCCGAGCGCGTCTTCCTCATCACCGACGCGCGCCGGCACATGAAAGCGCTCGGCCAGGACTTCAAGGCCGGGCCGGGCTACGAGAAGCACACCATCATGGGCAAGGTGTTCGACCCGGCCAGACCGAAGGATTACCTCGACAGCTTCGCGGTCCGCAAGGCGGCTTGAGCATGAAGGCGCTGAACCTGAACCTGCGCGCCGCGCTGGTCTCGCTGCTGCTGCTGGTGGTCTTCGTCGGCGCCTGGCAGATCGGCACGGGCGGCGGGGGCGCGCCCTCGGCCGCCGCCCCGCTCACGCCGGAAGAGCTGGAGTACGCCAAGCTCATGGGCAAGGACCCGGGCGCGGCCGTGGTCAAGTCGGACGGCTTCCCGCCCCCGCTGGCGGTGGCCGAGGCCAGCTGGAAGCACCTGTCCGATCCCTTCTACGACAAGGGCCCGAACGACAAGGGCATCGGCATCCAGATCGCGCATTCGCTGGCGCGCGTGGGCCTGGGTTTCGCGCTGGCCATGCTGGTGGCCATCCCGCTGGGCTTTCTCATCGGCATGTCGCCGCTCATGAGCAAGGCCTTCGATCCCTTCGTGCAGGTGTTGAAGCCCATCAGCCCCCTGGCCTGGATGCCGCTCGCGCTCTACACGCTCAAGGACAGCAATGTCAGCGGCATCTTCGTCATCTTCATCTGCTCGGTCTGGCCGATGCTGATCAACACCGCCTTCGGCGTCGCCTCGGTCAAGCGCGACTGGCTCAACGTGGCCGCCACGCTGGAGGTGAACCCGCTGCGCAAGGCCTTCCTGGTGGTGCTGCCCGCCGCCGCGCCCACCATCCTCACGGGCATGCGCATCAGCATGGGCATTGCCTGGCTGGTCATCGTCGCGGCCGAGATGCTGGTGGGCGGCACCGGCATCGGCTATTTCGTGTGGAACGAGTGGAACAACCTCTCGCTCACCAACGTGATCTTCGCGGTGCTGGTGATCGGGGTGGTGGGCATGCTGCTCGACCTGATGTTCGCGCAATTGCAGAAGGCGGTGACCTATGTGGAGTGACGGCCGGCAACAGGGCGTCGCAGCCGCGACACGCGCCACACAAGCACAAGGCAATTCCATGAGCGCCCATTCCCGCGCCTTCCTGCAGGTCGAGCGCCTCGCCAAGGCCTACCAGGCCGACAAGCCGGTCTTCGCCAACGTCGACTTCGGCATCGACCGGGGCGAGTTCGTCTGCATCATCGGCCACAGCGGCTGCGGCAAGACGACCATCCTCAATGTGCTGGCCGGCCTGGACACGGCCAGCGCGGGCCACGCGTTCATGGACGGCCGCGAAATCGCTGGCCCCAGCCTGGAGCGCGGCGTGGTCTTCCAGGGCCACGCGCTCATGCCCTGGCTCACGGTGCGCCAGAACATCGCCTTCGCGGTGAAGTCGCGCTGGCCCGACTGGAAGAAACCCGAGGTCGAGGCGCAGGTCGAGAAGTACGTGGCCATGGTGGGCCTGAGCCCGGCCATCGACAAGAAGCCCTCGCAGCTGTCGGGCGGCATGAAGCAGCGCGTGGGCATCGCGCGCGCCTTCGCCATCCAGCCCAAGATGCTGCTGCTCGACGAGCCCTTTGGCGCGCTGGACGCGCTCACGCGCGGCACGATCCAGGACGAACTCCTGGGCATCGTGCGCGAGACGCGGCAGACCGTGTTCATGATCACCCACGACGTGGACGAGGCCATCCTGCTGGCCGACCGCATCCTGCTCATGAGCAACGGGGCCGAGGTGGATGGCGCTTACCGGCCGGGCGGCCTGGCCGAGGTGGTGGACAACCCCTTGCCGCGCGAGCGCACGCGCACCCAGCTGCACCACCTGGACGGCTACTACGCCCTGCGCAACCACATCGTCGACTTCCTCGTCTCCCGGGCGAAGGCGCATTGACCGGCGACACCCCGCAGCCCCCGCTCCAACCCTTTCACCCCGCCACCACAACGAGACCACCCACCATGAGCCGCATCGAAGTCACCGAGAAGATCATCGCCACCAAGGTCAGCAAGGGCCTGAAGTGGGAGGACGTCGCCAAGAAAGTCGGCCAGTCCAAGGAGTGGACCACGGCCCTGTGCCTGGGTCAGATGACCGCCACGCCCGCGCAGGCCAAGGTCCTGGGCAAGGTCTTCGGCCTGACGGCCGAGGAGCAGAAGTGGCTGCAGGTCGTGCCTTACAAGGGCTCGCTGCCCACCAGCGTGCCCACCGACCCGCTGATCTACCGCTTCTACGAACTCATCAGCGTCTACGGCACCACCTTCAAGGAGCTCATCCACGAAGAGTTCGGCGACGGCATCATGAGCGCGATCGACTTCAAGATGGACATGAAGCGCGAGAAGGACCCGAACGGCGACCGCGTGAACATCGTGATGTCGGGCAAGTTCCTGCCGTACAAGCAGTATTGACCCCGCGGTGCTGCGCGCCTGCCCCTGGAAAGGCGGCACCAACGGCCCGTCGGAGCCGGTTCCGTGGTGTCTCCGGAGCGGGCTGTCGCGGGCGAGGCGTGCGTGGTGAACCTTGGAGGCCCTTCGGTTACCTACCGGCTCGTTCCCGGCGAGCCGACATGTACTGCCGCACCCTCAAGTACCGCGATCCCTACGGCTGCTTCTCCATCCTGGTGGAGGAGCGGCCCGACGGTTCGCTCACGCTCTGGGAATTCGACGTGCCCGGCAACGGCATGCGCCGGCGCCACGTGATCGACAAGGTGGCCGACAGCCTGGCGCGCGAGGGCCGGCCACTGCGCGTGGTGTGGGGCGCGGCGCGGGTGCAGCGCAGGAAGGCGGACGACCCGTACGGGTCTTAGGCCGGCCTGCGCGGCCTAGGCCTTGGGCAGCGGGATCCACTCCTGGTCGTCTCCCGGCGGCAGCGGGATGCGCCCGGCGGCCCAGTCCGCCTTGGCCTGCTCGATGCGCTCCTTGCGTGAGGACACGAAGTTCCACCAGACGTGCCGCTCGCCCAATGGCTCGCCACCGAAGACCATCAGCGTGCTCGGCACGCGCGCGGTGACGAGCGCGTCGGCGTCGTCGCCGAACACCAGCAGCTGCCCGGGGCGGTAGACCTCGCCCGCGTACTCGATCTCGCCGCGCGCCACGTACACCGCCTGTTCGCGGTGGCCGCCGGGCAGGGCCAGGCTGGCGCCGGCCTGCCATTCGGTGTGCAGGTAGAACAGCGGCGAGTGCGTGCGCACGGGGCTCTTCAGGCCATAGGCCTCGCCCGCGATCAGGCGCATCCACACGCCGTCCCGTTCGCGCACCGGCAGCTCGCTGGCCGGGTAGTGGGTGAAGGCCGGCTCGGTTTCCTCGTCCCGCTCGGGCAGCGCCACCCAGAGCTGCATCAGCTCCAGCCCGCCGCCCGCGAAGGAATCGGGGTGGGTGAAGCGCTCGCTGTGCGAGATGCCGCGGCCGGCGGTCATCCAGTTCACGTCGCCGGGCACGATGTCTTGCACCACGCCCAGGCTGTCGCGGTGCTTGATCTGTCCGCTGAGCAGGTAGCTCACGGTGGACAGGCCGATGTGCGGGTGCGGTCGCACGTCGGCCGCGCGCGTGTCCTCGGCCGCCAGCGTCACGGGGCCGGCGTGGTCCACAAAGATGAAGGGGCCGACCATGCGGCGTTTCGCGTAAGGCAGCACGCGCCGCACCGTCAGGCCGTGGCCCAGGTCGGCGGCGCGCGCGTCGATCACCATTTCCAGCATCGGGGTCTCCTTGGTCGTGGCCGGCCATTGTCGACCGGGAGCGGATGCCCGGGTGCCGTGCGCGACAATGCCCGCCCCATGCAACTGAGCGAACTGCGCCAACGCCTCACCGCCCTCGGGGCTGGGCCGCTGCATGCGCAGCGCGTGCTGCGCCACTGGCTGCACGCCCTGCCGGCCGACGCCGGCCGGCGCAAGCCCGAGCACCACTTCCCCAAGGCCCTGTTCGAGGCCCTGCCGGCGCTGCGCGAGGAACTCGCCGGCCTGGCGCGCCTGCAGGCCGAGCACCCGGGCGAGGACGGCTCGGCCCGCCTGCTGGTGGCCCTGCGCGACGGCCAGACCGTGGAGAGCGTGCGCCTGCCGCGCGGCGGCCTGTGCGTGTCCACCCAGGTCGGCTGCGCCGTGGGCTGCGCCTTCTGCATGACCGGCACCGGCGGCCTGCTGCGCCAGCTCGGCAGTGCCGAGATCCTGGCCCAGGTGGCGCTGGCGCGCGCCGGCCGGCCGGTGAACAAGGTGGTCTTCATGGGCATGGGCGAGCCCGCGCACAACCTGGACGCGGTGCTCGAGGCCATCGAGCTGCTGGGCACCGTGGGCGGCATCGGCCACAAGAACCTGGTGTTCTCCACCGTGGGGGACGAGCGCGCCTTCGAGGCCCTGCCGCGTGGCGCGGTCAAGCCCGCGCTGGCGCTGTCGCTGCACACCACCAAGCCCGATCTGCGCGAGCAACTGCTGCCGCGCGCGCCGCGCCTCACGCCCACCGAGCTGGTGGAGCGCGCCGAGGCCTACGCGCGCGCCACCGGCTACCCGGTGCAATACCAGTGGACCCTGCTGGACGGCGTGAACGACGGCGACGATGAAATCGACGGCATCGTGCGCCTGCTCGGTGGCCGCTACGGCGTGCTCAACCTCATTCCCTACAACGCCGTCGACGGTCTGCCGTTCCAGCGCCCCGCGTGGGAAAAGGCGGCCGACATCGCGCGCCGCCTGCACCGCCAGGGCATCCTCACCAAGCTGCGCCACTCGGCCGGGCAGGACGTGGACGCGGGCTGCGGCCAGCTGCGGGCGCGCTCGCTGGACACCGGCGAGCGCGTGGTGGCGCTGCGGCGGCAAGCCGTCAGCAGACCGTCTCCATTGCTTCCATCAGCAGGCGCGCCGTGAGCCGTGCTTGCGGCGTGTTCTTCAGGCCGGGCTCCAGCGGGCGGCCTTGCTCGACCCATTGCAGGGTGAAGCGGAAACTCTCCAACGCCTCGTTGTCGAGCATGGCGGTGAACTGGGCGAGTTCCTTGACGGTGGTGTCGGGGGTGACCGTCAGAAAGTTCGAGATGCCGAGCCCCTTGAGCCGCTGGCCAAAGATGTCGACAAACGCCTGGCCCAGCCGCGGTGGCGACGCGTCGGCCGTCGTGGCGGGCGGGTCGCTCAGCTCGATGAAGCGCATCGGATCGGGGCTTGTGCGCCGGGTGTAGGGCAGGTCCCCGAGCGCCAGTGCCTGCTGACGCTCCACGCGCCGGGTTGTTTCGTGCGGCCCGTGCCTGGCCGGCGCCTGGGCGTTCAGTGCCGCCAGCAGCTGCTGGGTGGAGGCCTCACGCCCCCAGTCCCGGTTCAAGCGGTACTTGAAACGTTCCCGCTCCAAGGGCTCCAGCGATCGAATGAGGTCCGCGATGGTCGGGATGTCCGCGCTGTCCTTGATCTGGTCCGCCGTGGCCGCGTGGCCCAGCGCGCGAAGGACGGTCCTGGTGGTGGGAACGCGGCCGCTCGGCGGATCGATCAGTACTTTGAGGTCTTTCAGGAACGCGGTGTCCAGCACCACCTGATGGCCCGTGGTCACGCGAGACCAGATCGAGTCCAGGGCTTCCTTCACCTCCGCCGGGTAGGGGCGATCCGCAATGAAGCGGCGCGCGAGGGTCCGCACCAGCCGTTCCGCGGCGTCCGAGGCGCTGGTGGTGGTGCCCTTCGCGTTCTTGGGGGTGACCGACAGGCATTGCGTGCGCTCGACCTTCGGCCCGGTCTTGTTCTTGATGAGGAGAATGGTCGGCCCCGTCCGCCAGCCCTTGTTGACCGACTGGCCATACGCATACAGCTGCCGCAGGTCAAACGTCTCGCCATCGGGGCAGAGCGCCTGTGTTTTGCCGGGGCGGGGGGTGGACAGAGCAATCATGGCGGCAATGGAGAGAAACGGAGGGGGTGGGGGCCTGAACGCCTGCTCAGTAACGCCCGGAAGCCCCAGGGCGCCAGCCAAATGGCTGTTCAGGCCGAACGGACGAGGGGTTTGAGGCCTGTCGCTAAAATCCCTGCTCTCTCAAGGAGCGTTGCAGCGGCCAGCCCAGGGCCTCCCGGGTCGGGGCCGTCAGGCTTGAGTGGGCTGGACCGGCCCCAACGACGCTCACCAGCTCGGTTTTTTCGCAAACAACCCTGGTGAGCCGCATGTCCTCCGAGACCTCCTCCGCCCCCGTTTCCCCCGCCGTTCGCCCGATGCTGCTGTCGGGCCTGGAGCCGCTCGCCATCGGCGCGGGCAGCCTGTTCGTCAACGTCGGCGAGCGCACCAACGTCACCGGCTCCAAGGCCTTCGCGCGCATGATCCTCGAAGGCCGCTTCGAGGACGCGCTGGCCGTGGCGCGCCAGCAGGTGGAGAACGGCGCGCAGATCGTCGACGTCAACATGGACGAGGCCATGCTCGACAGCGAGGCCGCCATGGTGCGCTTCCTCAACCTCATGGCCGGCGAGCCCGACATCGCGCGCGTGCCGGTGATGGTGGACAGCTCCAAGTGGAGCGTCATCGAGGCCGGCCTGCGCTGCCTGCAGGGCAAGGGCGTCGTCAACTCCATCAGCATGAAGGAGGGCGTGGAGGAGTTCAAGCGCCAGGCCCGCCTCATCAAGCGCTACGGTGCGGCGACCGTGGTGATGGCCTTCGACGAGACCGGCCAGGCCGACACCTACGAGCGCAAGATCCAGATCTGCGAGCGCGCCTACCGCATCCTGGTGGACGAGGTGGGCTTCCCGCCCGAGGACATCGTCTTCGACCCCAACATCTTCGCCATCGCCACCGGCATCGAGGAGCACAACAACTACGCGGTGGACTTCATCAACGCCACGCGCTGGATCAAGCAGCACCTGCCGGGCGCGAAGGTCTCGGGCGGCGTGTCCAACGTGAGCTTCAGCTTCCGCGGCAACGACCCGGTGCGCGAGGCCATCCACACCGTCTTCCTGTACCACGCCATTCAGGCCGGCATGGACATGGGCATCGTCAACGCCGGCATGGTCGGCGTGTACGACGAACTGGAACCCACGCTGCGCGAGCGCGTGGAGGACGTGGTGCTGAACCGCCGCCCGGACGCCGCCGAGCGCCTGCTCGAGATCGCCGAGAGCGCCAAGGGCGCGGCCAAGGACGATTCGCAGAAGAACGCCTGGCGCGAACTGCCGCTGCGCGAGCGCCTGTCGCACGCGCTGGTGCGCGGCATCAACGACTTCATCACCGAAGACACCGAGGCCATGTGGCGCGAGATCGAGGCCGGCGGCGGGCGCCCGCTGAACGTGATCGAAGGCCCGCTCATGGACGGCATGAACGTCGTGGGCGATCTGTTCGGCCAGGGCAAGATGTTCCTGCCCCAGGTGGTCAAGAGCGCGCGCGTGATGAAACAGGCCGTGGCCCACCTGCTGCCCTACATCGAGGAAGAGAAGAAGCGTCTGGAAGCCGCCGGCGGCGACGTGCGCTCCAAGGGCAAGATCGTCATCGCCACCGTCAAGGGCGACGTGCACGACATCGGCAAGAACATCGTCACCGTCGTGCTCCAGTGCAACAACTTCGAGGTGGTGAACATGGGCGTGATGGTCCCGTGCCACGAGATCCTGGCCAAGGCCAAGGTCGAGGGCGCGGACATCGTGGGCCTGTCGGGCCTGATCACGCCCAGCCTGGAAGAGATGCAGTACGTGGCCAGCGAGATGCAGAAGGACGAGCACTTCCGCATCAAGAAGATCCCGCTGCTGATCGGCGGCGCCACCACCAGCCGCGTGCACACGGCGGTGAAGATCGCGCCGCACTACGAGGGCCCGGTGGTCTACGTGCCCGATGCCTCGCGCAGCGTGAGCGTGGCCCAGGGCCTGCTGTCGGACCAGGCCACGGCCTACATCGCCGAGGTCAACGCCGACTACGAGCGCGTGCGCCACCAGCACGCCAACAAGAAGCAGGTGCCGCTGTGGCCGCTGGACAAGGCGCGAGCCAACCGCACGCCCATCGAGTGGGGCGGCTACACCCCGCCCGTGCCCAAGTTCATCGGCCGGCGCGTGTTCAAGAACGTGGACCTGGCCGAGCTCGCGAGGTACATCGACTGGGGTCCCTTCTTCCAGACCTGGGACCTGGCCGGTCCCTTCCCCGAGATACTGAAGGACGAGGTGGTGGGCGAGGAGGCGCGCCGCGTGTTCAGCGACGGCAAGCGCATGCTCCAGCGCATCATCGACGGCCGCTGGCTCACGGCCAGCGCGGTCATCGGCCTGTACCCGGCCAACTGCGTGAACGACGACGACATCGCGCTCTACGCCGACGAGTCGCGTGAGCGCCCGGTGCTGGTGTGGCACGGCCTGCGCCAGCAGACCGAGAAGCAGGAGATCGACGGCGTGATGCGCCCCAGCCGCTGCCTGGCCGACTTCGTGGCGCCCCAGGGCGTGGCCCCGGACTACGTGGGCCTGTTCGCGGTGACGGCGGGCCTGGGCGTGGAGAAGAAAGAGAAGCAGTTCCTCGACGACCTCGACGACTACTCGGCCATCATGTTCAAGGCCCTGGCCGACCGCCTGGCCGAGGCCCTGGCCGAGCAGATGCACCACCGCGTGCGCACCGACCTGTGGGGCTACGCGCCGAACGAGGCGCTGAGCAACGAGGAGCTCATCAAGGAAAAGTACCAGGGCATCCGCCCCGCGCCGGGCTACCCGGCCTGCCCGGACCACACCGTCAAGCGCGGCCTGTTTCGGCTGCTGCAGGCCGAGGAGATCGGCATGGGCCTGACCGAAAGCCTGGCCATGTCGCCAGCGGCCAGCGTGAGCGGCTTCTACCTGAGCCACCCGCAGAGCACCTACTTCAACGTCGGCAAGATCGGCGAGGACCAGCTGGACGACCTGGCCCAGCGCAGCGCCGTGGCGCGCGCGGACCTGCAGCGCTGGCTGGCGCCCAACCTCTGAGTTCCGGCGCGCGGGCCGCCGCGCCCCCGCTCGCGCGGGTCCCGGCATGGCCCGGCGCACCGGGGGTCAGCCGGTGCCATCCCCGGCGAGACCGCGCAGCCAGTCCATGACCTCAGGCGGCCGGTTTCGCGCCAGCCGCGCCAGGGCGGCCAGGCGCCGGACGGCCTCGCCGTCCCCGCTCAGCGACAAGGCGTCGAGCACGCCTCCCAGGATCGGGTCGGGCATGTCGTGGATGGCCGTGAGGCTGGCCGTTTCATGGGCGCCCAAGGAACACCCGGCCAGCCGCTTGAGGGCGTGGAACACCGGCTCGGGCAGTGCCATGGCCTGAAGGTCCCGCGCGAGATCGGCCAGGTCCTGTTCGGTGTAGGGGGTGTTCTCCGGCGTGTCGCTGGGGGCGCCCCAGTTCCACCGCGCGGCCGCCGGCCAGTGGGCCACCACAATGGCCTTCAAGCCCGGGGCCACCGCCCGGGTGCGCGCGCCGAGGATGGCCTTGGCCGCGACAAAGGCGAAGGCCTTGGCCGCGGGCGGGTAGAGCCGGCCCAGGCACGCCAGCACGCCCAGCAGCTGGCGCGGGGTGCTGCTTCGAAGGAAGGCCACGACTTCCCGTTCGGACCCGCAGGTCGCGAAGGCGCTCAGGGCCCGGCTTACCGCCGGCGGGTCCAGCCGCGGGTCGGCGCACGACAGGGCCGATGGATGGGCGCCGGCCAGGGCCAGCAGGTAGCGGGCGGCGCCGGTGGCGTGCATCAGCGGCGCGGACATGACGTCGGGCGCGGTGGCTGGGGCGCTGGGTGCCAGAGGGCCGCACGCCTGCACCAACAGGCGCCGCAGACCCAGCGCGGCCCCGGGGTGAATGCCCCAGAGCCAGCTCAGCAGCGCGTCCGTGTCCTGCGTGGTCGAGAAGGTCGCCAGCCACCGTCGCAGCGGTGCGATGCCTTGGCTGCCGCGGGACAGGTGAGACAAGGCGGTCCACAGCCTGGCGCTCAGGGGAATGGGCTTGCAGCTCATGATGTGCCGGGCCGCGCCGACGACGTGCTGGGGGTCGGGCCGCGCGGGCGGGGTCGCATCGACATGGCCGGTGCGCGCGGGGTTCGCCGGCGCCAGGTGTTGCTCGACGTGCCGCTTGATCGCGCTGAGCGCCTCCCTGGCCCCCGGGCGCCGTTCGTAGGCGTCGAAGCAGCGATCGAATCGATCCAGGAACCGCTTCACACAGCGGTCCAGGTGGGGCCTCACCTCGGCGGGGCAGTCGGCGCGGGTGGGCAGGTGTTCGAGCAGCAGGTGCAAGTGGTCGGCGAGTGTGTCGTTTCTGCATGACGCGGGCAGGGCCGCCAGCAGCAACGGGGCGAACGCGGGGCGTGTCTGCGGGGGCAGCTTGCCCAGGAACACCAGCAGGCTGTACTGGCCCGCGCAGTCGGGGCTGGCGTGGGCTTGCGCGTCGAAGAACACCTCCGCCAGGTCCGCGGTGCTGTTGCAGTCCTGCAGCTGGAGCTCCGTGTAGGCCGTGTGGCAGCCGCTGTGGCCGATGCAGGCGTGCACCGCGTTCAGCAGCGCCTGTGGTGAGGCGGGCGTGGTGTCGATGCGCCGCTGCCCTCCCGTGACGGGGCCGCAAAACCCCCCGACGCGCTTCATGCGAACGCCCCCAGCACGCGCCGGTACTGCACCGCCTCCGCCACGTCGGCCGCGCCCACGCGCTCGTGCCCGGCCAGGTCGGCGATGGTGCGGGCCACGCGCAGCGCCCGGTGCGTGCCGCGCCCGCTCCAGGCCAGGCGCACGGCCGCCGCGTGCAGGAACTTCAGCGCCGCCGGCTCGGCGCGCGCGTGCTCCTCGAGCGCGCCGCCCGCCAGCGCGCGGTTGGGCTGGCCCTGGCGCCGCAGCGCCAGCATGTGCGCGGCCACCACGCGCTCGCGCACCGCGGCGCTGCCCTCGCCCGGCGGTCCCTGCAGCAGCTGCTCGCCGGGCAGCGCGGGCACCTCCACCTGCAGGTCGATGCGGTCGAGCAGCGGACCGCTGAGCCGGCCCTGGTAGCGCTGCACCTGCTCTGGCGTGCAGCGGCAGGCGCGCACCGGGTGGCCGCGGTAGCCGCAGGGGCAGGGGTTCATGGCGGCCACCAGTTGGAAGCGCGCGGGGAATTCGGCCTGCTGCGCCGCGCGCGAGACGCGGATGCGGCCGGTCTCCAGCGGCTCGCGCAGCGCCTCCAGCGCGTGGCGCGCGAACTCGGGCAGCTCGTCGAGGAACAGCACGCCCTGGTGGGCGAGCGAGATTTCGCCCGGCCGCGGTGGCGAGCCCCCGCCCACCAGCGCCACGGCGGAGGCGCTGTGGTGCGGCGCGCAGAAAGGCCGCTCGCCCCAGCGCGCGGGATCGAAGCGCCCGGCCAACGAGGCCACGGCCGCGGCCTGCAGGGCCTCGTCGGTGGCCATGGGCGGCAGCAGCCCGCCCAGGCGCTGCGCCAGCATGGACTTGCCGGCGCCCGGCGGCCCCACCAGCAGCAGGCTGTGGCCGCCGGCGGCCGCGATCTCCAGCGCGCGGCGCGCCGCCACCTGGCCTTTCACGTCGGCAAGGTCGGGTCCCCCGGGTGGCGCCGGGACGCTGTCGCGCGGCTCCAGCCGCGCCCAGCCCGCGTCGTCCTGCGTGGCCGGCTGCTCGCGCCGCAGGCGCGCCACCACATCGATCAGGTGGCGCGCGCGCACCACGTGGGCGCCGGGCACCAGGGCGGCCTCTTCGGCGCTGCCTGGCGGCAGCACCAGGGTGCGGGGCGCCGCGTCCTGCGCGAGGGCCAGCGCCATGGCCAGCGCGCCGCGCACCGGGCGCAACTCGCCGCCCAGGGACAGCTCGCCCGCGTACACGCCGCGCGCCAGGGGTTCGGCCTCAATCTGCCCGCTGGCGGCCAGGATGCCCAGCGCGATCGGCAGGTCGAAGCGCCCCGAGTCCTTGGGCAGGTCGGCCGGCGCCAGGTTCACGGTGATGCGCTGGCTGTGCGGAAACTCCAGGCCGCTGTTGGCGATGGCCGCGCGCACCCGCTCGCGCGCTTCCTTCACTTCGGTGTCGGCCAGGCCCACCAGCGTGAAGCTGGGCAGGCCGTTGGCCAGGTGGACTTCCACGCTCACGGGCCGGGCGGCCAGCCCCTGCAGCGCGCGGCTGTGCACATGCGCCAGCGCCATGGGTGTTCTCCCTGTTCAGGTGCGCGGCCGCCGGCGGCGGCCACGGGGCGGCCGATTCTGCGGGCGCCGCTGGCACGACACCGGTGGGGGTGTCGGGCGCCGGCCCGTCCCCGATTCGGCGCATATGGCACCGCGGTGGTGCGTCGAGGCCCCCCTGGGGTGCTGCGGCGCGGGCGGGGCCTCATCCTGGTGCCGACCGCCCCAGGGGCCCGCACCCGGGCGCTCCGGGTTGGCACACAAGCTGCTAAGGCAGACACCAGATCAACCAACCCCTGGAGGGATCGTCGTGAAAATGGTTTCAGCCGTCATCAAGCCGTTCAAGCTGGACGAGGTGCGCGAGGCGCTCTCCGGCGTGGGCGTGCAGGGCATCACCGTCACCGAGGTCAAGGGCTTCGGGCGGCAGAAGGGGCATACCGAGCTCTACCGCGGCGCGGAGTACGTGGTCGACTTCCTGCCCAAGGTCAAGATCGAAGCGGCCGTCGCGGACGACCTGGTCGAGCGCGTCATCGAGGCCATCGAAGGCGCCGCGCGCACCGGAAAGATCGGCGACGGAAAGATCTTCGTCTCGCCCCTCGAGCAAGTGGTCCGCATCCGCACCGGCGAGACCGGCAACGAGGCGATCTGACCCAGCCATTCCCTGAACCCAACCGAGTCCATCCAAATGAAGAAACTCCTGGCTTCCCTGTTGCTGGGCCTGGGCCTGGCGATCGGCGGTGGCGCAGCCATCGCGCAGTCGACCACCGAGGCCGCACCGGCCGCTGCCGCTCCCGCGGCCCCCGCCGCTGAAGCGCCTGCGGCCGCCGCGCCGGCCGCCCCCGCCGCCGAGGCCCCCGCCGCCGCCCCCGAAGCGCCCAAGCTCGACAGCGGCGACACCGCGTGGATGCTGACCTCCACGCTGCTCGTCATCCTGATGACCATCCCCGGCCTGGCCCTGTTCTACGGCGGCCTGGCGCGATCGAAGAACATGCTGTCGGTGCTGATGCAGGTGATGGTGATCTTCTCGCTCATCTCCCTGCTGTGGGCCATCTACGGCTTCTCGCTCACCTTCGGCGGCGCGGGCACCTTCTTCGGCTCCTTCGACAAGCTGTTCCTCGCCGGCACCACGGCCAGCACCATGTCGTCGGCGCTGGCGACCATCCCCGAGTACGTGTTCATCGCCTTCCAGGGCACCTTCGCCGCCATCACCGTGGCGCTGATCGTGGGCTCCTTCGCCGAGCGCGTGAAGTTCGGCGCCGTGCTGCTGTTCTCGGCCCTGTGGTTCACCTTCTCGTACATCCCCATGGCCCACATGGTCTGGGGCGGTGGCCTGCTGGCGGCCGACGGCGCGCTCGACTTCGCGGGCGGTACCGTGGTGCACATCAACGCCGGTGTCGCCGGCCTGGTGGGCGCCTACGTGGTGGGCAAGCGCATCGGCTACGGCAAGGAAGCGCTGACGCCGCACTCGCTGACGCTGACCATGGTGGGCGCCTCGCTGCTGTGGGTGGGCTGGTTCGGCTTCAACGCCGGCTCGGCCGGGGCCGCCAACGGCGTGGCCGGCCTGGCCTTCATCAACACCGTGCTGGCCACCGCCGCCGCCACCCTGGCCTGGTGCCTGGCCGAGTCCCTGCTCAAGGGCAAGGCCTCCATGCTGGGCGCCGCCTCCGGCGCCGTCGCCGGCCTGGTGGCCGTGACGCCGGCCGCGGGCTTCGTCGGCCCCATGGGCTCCATCGTGCTGGGCATCGTGGCCGGCTTCGTCTGCGTCTGGGGCGTCAGCGGCCTGAAGAAGATGCTGGGCGCGGACGACGCGTTCGACGTGTTCGGCGTGCACGGCGTGGGCGGCATCGTCGGCGCCATCCTGACCGGCGTGTTCGCCGCGCCGGGCCTGGGCGGCACCGGCGCCGAGGACTTCGCCATGGGCCACCAGGTCTGGGTGCAGGTCAAGAGCGTGCTCGTGACCGTGGCCTGGTCGGGCGTCGTTGCCTTCATCGCCTACAAGATCGCCGACCTCACCATGGGCCTGCGTCCCTCGGAAGAGGCCGAGCGCGAGGGCCTGGACATCACCTCGCACGGCGAGACGGCGTACCACCGCTGATCCACGCGATCACCCTTTCCTCCGAGGAAACCCGCCCGCGCGCCGCCAGGCCCGCGGGCTTTTTTTCGCCTTCCCGGCATGGGCCGGTCTGCTTCGGCCTATGCCGGCGGGTCGTCGAACAGGTCCTTGAGCGTCTTGCCCGGACCTGTGGCGCGGGCGCCGGCCCGGGGCGTGCCCTGCGGGTATTCCTCGGCGATCCGGTCTTCCCAGTAGGTGGCCGGGTTGGGGGCGCTGCACAGCCGGCGGAACACCTCCTGCGGCACCTGCTTGTAGGCCTGCACCGAGCCATTGGCCCAGCCCAGGTCCAACTGGCGCGAAGCCGGGTCGTAGTCAGCCCATTGCAGGCGGCTGGTGGTGAAGCGTTGGACGGGCATGGCGGTCTCCTGGCGCTCGGGCGCGAGCCCCTATCGTCGTCGACGGCGCCGGAGGCGTCCAGGCCGGTGGCGGTGACTCTGTACTCCCCGGGGGCAGGGCCCGCGCGGGCGCCCTAGCATCGCCGCCCGACGCAACCACAGGAGAGGGCGCATGGGCTTGAAGACGGTTCATTGTTGGGTGCTGGCGATGGCGCTGTTGGCGGCGGGCGGTGCCCTCGCCGCCAAGAAGCCCAAGGCCGCCCAAGACCCCGACGCGCCGACGGCCGCGCGGCGCGCGCCGGGCAAGCTCACTGTCCACAAGGCGCCGTCGGACGAGAGCCCGGCCGAGCGCGCGCGGCGCCTGACGCGGGAATGCCGGGGCCGGCCCAATGCCGGGGCCTGTCTGGGCTTCGCCTCGCGCTAGGCCGGCGCGGCGCCCGGCGCGATTGCAGCCGCGCGTGCAAAAAATTCAAGGCCCGCGCGGTGAGTGGCCGCTACCATCGCCGCCACTATGTCCGCGCCCCACGACGCGCTGGCCCCCGCCGCTGCCCCCGGGCAGGGCTTCGTGCCGGCCAGCGACCACCCATCCGCCCTCATCGACCAGGTGCGCGCCGCCGTGGCCGCGCGCGCGCCGCTGCGCATCGCCGGCGGCGGCAGCAAGTCCTTCGTGCACGCGCCCGCCGAGGGCGTCGCGCTCGACGTGCGTGCCCACAGCGGCATCCTGAGCCACGAGCCCAGCGAGCTGGTGGTCACCGTGCGCGCCGGCACGCCGCTGGCCGAGCTGGAGGCCGCGCTGGCCGAGCACGGCCAGTGCCTGCCGTTCGAGCCGCCGCGTTTCGGCGCCGGCGGCACCGTGGGCGGCGCGGTGGCCAGCGGCCTGGCCGGCCCGGCGCGCGCCAGCGTCGGCGGCGCGCGCGACTACGTGCTTGGCGCGCGCCTCATCAACGGGCGCGGCGAGCTGCTCACTTTCGGCGGGCAGGTCATGAAGAACGTGGCCGGCTACGACGTGAGCCGCGCGCTCGCGGGCAGCTGGGGCGCGCTCGGCGTGATCACCGAACTCAGCCTGAAGGTGCTGCCAGTGGCGCCGGCCGAGGCCACGCTGACCTTCGGCGTCGACCAGTCCAACGCGCTGGAGCGCCTGCACCGTTGGGGCGGGCAGCCGCTGCCGCTCAACGCCTCGCGCTGGCAACGCGAGGCCGACGGGGGCGATCGCCTGTTCCTGCGCCTGCGCGGCGCCGCCGCGGCGGTGGAGGCCGCGTGCGAGCGCCTGCTCGCCGAAGCGCCGGGCCAGCGCCTGGACAACCCCCCCGCCGGCGCCGACTGGACCGCCTGCCGCGACCAGCGCCTGCCCTTCTTCACCAACGCGCCCTCGGCCGACCATGGCCTGTGGCGGATCAGCGTGCCGCAGACCGCCGCACCGCTGCTGGCCGCCTGGCCGCAGCTCATCGAATGGCAGGGCGCCCAGCGCTGGCTGTGGGCGCCGGTGGCGGCCACCGATGAGATCCGTGCCGCCGCGCGCGCGGCCGGCGGCCACGCGCAGCTGTTCCGCGCCCCGGCCTCGGGGGACGGCGGCGTGGCGCGCGCGGACACGCCCAGCCCCGCGCTGCAGGCCGTGATGCGCCGCCTGCGCGAGGCCTTCGACCCGCACGGCATCTTCCAGGCCCCGACCCTGATATGAGCCCCTACCCTCCGCACTTCGTGTCGTCGCTGCCCCCCAAGGAGGCGCAGGCCTCCCTCGGGGCGGCCCAGCGGGAGGCCTGACATGCAGACCCAGCTCGCCCCCGAGTTCCAGGGCACCGCGCGCGGCCGCGAGGCCGAGGCCATCCTGCGCAAGTGCGTGCACTGCGGCTTCTGCACGGCCACCTGCCCCACCTACCAGCTGCTCGGCGACGAGCTGGACGGCCCGCGCGGGCGCATCTACCTCATCAAGCAGGTGCTCGAAGGCGCCACGCCCACGCGCAAGACGCAGCAGCACCTGGACCGCTGCCTCACCTGCCGCAACTGCGAAAGCACCTGCCCCAGCGGCGTGCAGTACGGCCACCTGGTCGACATCGGCCGCGCCGTGGTCGAGGAAAAGGTGCCGCGCCCCACGGGCGAGCGCGCCGTGCGTTGGCTGCTCAAGGAGGGCCTGAGCTCGCCGCTGTTCGGCCCGGCCATGAAGCTGGGCCAGGCGGTGCGCGGCCTGCTGCCCGGCGCGCTGCAGGCCAAGGTGCCCGAGCCGCGCCCCGCCGGCGCGTGGCCCACGCGCGCGCACCCGCGCAAGGTGCTGATGCTCGCGGGCTGCGTGCAGCCGTCGATGTCGCCCAACATCAACGCCGCCACCGCGCGCGTGCTGGACGCCGCCGGCATCCAGGCCCTGGTGGCGCCCGAGGCCGGCTGCTGCGGCGCGGTGAAGTTCCACCTCAACGACCACGGCGGCGGCCTGGCGCAGATGCGCGCCAACATCGACGCCTGGTGGCCCTTCGTGCAGCAGGGCGCCGAGGCCCTGGTGATGAACGCCTCGGGCTGCGGCGTGATGGTGAAGGACTACGGCCACCTGCTGCGCGACGACCCCGCCTACGCCGACAAGGCCGCGCGCATCAGCGCGCTCACGCGCGACCTGTCCGAGCTGCTGCCGGACCTGGTGCCCGCGCTGAAGCCGAAGCTGGCGCGCCGGCCCGATCCGCAGCGGGTGGTGGCCTACCACCCGCCCTGCACCCAGCAACACGGCCAGCAGCTGCGCGGCGGGGTGGAGCGCGGTCTGGGCGAGCTCGGCTTCACCGTGCAACTCGCGCGCAACGAGGCGCACCTGTGCTGCGGCTCGGCCGGCACCTACTCGGTGCTGGAGCCGCAGATCGCGCACGAGCTGCGCGACCGCAAGCTCGGCCACCTGGGCGAGCTCCAGCCCGCCGTCATCGCCAGCGCCAACATCGGCTGCATCACCCACCTGCAGAGCGGCACGGCCACGCCGGTGCGGCACTGGGTCGAACTGCTCGACGAGGCGCTGCAGGCCTGAGAAGGTGCCAGCAAACCCGCCATGGCCGGCATGATTCCCGCGCTCGCCACCCTGCTGCTGTTCCAGCTGTTCGGCGAGGTGGCCGTGCTGCTCACGGGCGCGCCCGTGCCGGGGCCGGTGGTGGGCCTGGCCCTGCTGCTGGCCGCGCTGGCGCTGCGCCCGGCCTGGCTGGACGCCATCAAGCCCACCGCCCAGGGCCTGCTGCAGCACCTGTCGCTGCTGTTCGTGCCCGCCGGCGTGGGGGTGATGCAGCATCTGCAGCGGCTGGGCGACGAGGCCCTGGCCATCGGGGTGGCGCTGGTGGTGAGCACGCTGGTGGGCCTGGCCGTCTCGGCCTGCACCATGGTGTGGCTCATGCGTTGGCAAACGCGCCGTTCGCAGGGGCCGCGGTGAATCCCGAGGCCCCGCGCCGCCTGATCGACATCTGGGTCTACCTGGCGGCCACGCCGCTGCTGGGCCTCACGCTCACGCTGCTCGTTTACCACGCCGCCTTCGTGCTCTACCGGCGCAGCGGCTTCCACCCCCTGGCCAACCCGGTGCCGCCCACGGTGCTGGTGCTGGCCACGCTGCTGTGGGCCACGGGCACGCCCTACGCCACCTATTTCGAGGGCGCGCAGTTCGTGCACTTTCTGCTCGGCCCGGTCACGGTGGCGCTGGCGGTGCCGCTGTTCGAGCAGCTGCACCGGCTGCGCCGCCTGGCACTGCCGCTGCTGGCGGCGCTGGTGGCCGGCGCGCTGGCCGCCGCCGCCACGGCCATCGTGGTGGCCTGGGCGCTGGGCGCTTCGCCCGCCACCATGGCCTCGCTCGCGCCCAAGTCGGTCACCATGCCGGTGGCCATGGGCATCTCGGAAAAGATCGGCGGCTTGCCCTCCCTCACCGCCGTGCTGGTGATGGCCACGGGCGTGCTGGGGGCGGTGGGCGGGCGCTTCCTGTTCGATGCCCTGCGCCTCCACGAGCCGGCGGCGCGCGGCTTCGCGCTGGGCACCATCGCGCACGGCATCGGCACCGCGCGCGCGTTTCAGGAGGGCGAGGAGGCCGGCGCCTTCGCCGGGCTGGCCATGGGCCTGAGCGCGCTGCTCAACGCGCTGGTGCTGCCCTCGCTGGCGGCGGCGCTGCTGGGCTGGCTGTCGCGCGGCGCCTGAGCGGTCGCGGGCGCGGGCGGCCTGCTCGGGCGCGCGCAGCGCGCGGTGCTGGCCGATCGGCGTTCATCCTTCCTTCGGATGCCAGGGGAACGGCGGGCCGGGCGCCTGCCACGTAGCAGGCTTTCCGCCTGCCTTCAAACCCCAACGCACCGCCAGGAGCCTTCGCCATGGTCCCGCACAACAAACGCCCTGCCCAGCCGAATCTGGACGTCAGATACACCAAGCAACTGCAAAAGGACGCCAAGGCCCAGGCGGCGCTGCGCAAGGTGGGGGATGCCGGCCACTTCGTGGGTGCCGTCGTCGTGGGCAACGCTGGCGTGGCGGTGGTGAAGCTGGTGCAGCAGGTGTTCAACCTGAACAGCCGTACGCCGTGGATCAAATCCCTGCACGACCAGCGCAAGTACGAGCGGGAACGCTACCGCGGCATGGACCGCCACTACAAGGACCACAAGGCCCACGCCGACCGGGTGGCGGCCCGCGACGACCGCGACATCGCCTGGGCCAATCGGCCGCTGCAGCAGCAGCGGTTCGATGCCCTGCTCAAGGTGTTCGAGCATATGGGCGCGGCGCTGGCGGCGAGGCCCGCCGAGTGTGGGTATTCGAGCGACGACCTGAACCGCTGCGTCGTCAAAGGCCTGCGAGAGATGGTGGACAGGGGCGTCATTTCGCCGGACGACTGCGACCAGGTCACGGTGGATGGGCGCCCGGGTCTCTACCGCGCCGATGGGGCCAACGCGCGCTTTGCCGAGTCGCGGCTGTCGCCTCTGACGCTCAAGCCCGAGGCCGCCGCCCAATGCCGGGCCGCCATCGCATGGGAATACCTGGCCGCCGGGCTGGTGTCCGCCGAGGTGCTGGAGCAGGTCGACTACCCGAAGAACGAACAGGGCGACTTCCTGTTGGACGACGCCGATCGGGCGTCGATCGAGAGTTCCAGCGGCAGCCCCTCCGGATCTCAATAAAGGCCGACCGGCCGCGGCCCCAAGGCCTTGGCCTAGGCCACCGGCCGTTCGACCCCGGACAGGGCGTTGTCGTACAGCGCGTTCGCCTGCGCCGCGCAGCGCCGCAGCTCCTCGGCCAGGCGGCCTTCGTGCAAGGGCTCCTGGTCTTCCCTCAGGCGCACGCGCAGCACCAGGTGCCGGCTGTCGCGTTCCAGGCCAATCACCTCGCCGCGCTCGCCGTCGAGCGAGAGGTTGATGGCCAGCACCTCCTCCAGCAGCTCCACCGCGTTGGCTTGGGTGCCGATCGGGCCCAGGTCGGCGTAGCAGAAGACGCCCTCGGGGTCGTGTTCTTCCTCGTGGAAGGCCCCGACCTTCACGCCGTCGAGGACCACCTCGCCACCGGTGAACAGGGCGTTGGGGTCGCGCAGGCCCAGGGCGCGTGCCGTGCCGCGGCACAACTCCTGGAATTGGTCGGGGGTCATGGGTCGGCCTTTCCTCGGACGGGCGCCCGGGGCGGTGACCGGGCAGGAGCGGGGATTCTGGTCGCCAGCGGCTTGCCCGGCCATCTGCCAAAGGGATGGGCGTCCTAGCGACTAGGCCGGGTAGATGGTCAAGGAACGATCACGAGGGGCGCCGCTACTCAGGCCGCGAGTTGGGTTTTCCGACTGGCCGCCGTCCCGTGATCGGGATGCCCCTTCTTCCTCGCCGTTCCTCGCCATGGGCTTTTCTCCTCTCAAACTTCAAAACCCCCACAAGACCTGGAAAGAGCTTTCGACCGCTGGCGCGCTGAGCCGCGCGGCCAAAGATGGTGCGCAGCAGGTCACGCGCGGCGTCAAGGCCGCGGCACTGTTCCTGCCCAACCTGAAGAAGCAGGTCTTGCGGGGCGACCCGTCCAAACCCGTGCGCTGGATCGATGACAGCCGCAAGACACAGCGCGAGAACGAGCGCCGCCTCGCCGCCAGGAATTCGGCGGCGCCTGAGGCGCGGACTGACGCCCGGACTGACGCCTGGGTCAGGGCCGGTGCCATGACCGGGTCTCGAGTCGACGTCAAGCTTCAACTGGCCGGGGCGCGAGCCGGCGCCCCGGCCCCAGCCGCCCCGCTCGCCACGCCAAACGATGCCGCCCAGGTCCCCGCGCAAGCCCAAGCCATCGAGCGGGTGGATGCCGCGCTGAAGACCTATGACCAGGTGCTTAGGGGCGACAAGCGCGAGTCGTTCGATGGCAGCGAGTTCGATCGCGTGGCCTTGATGGCCCTGCGCCGCTTGCGGGACGACAAGGGCCTTTCGGAGAGCGACTTCGCGCGGTTTGCGGGGGCGGGCGACGGCTTTTCGACCGAGTCGGCCGCCGATCGCGGCAAGCGCTTTTCTCCGCTCGGCGGCGAGGCGGACCCCGTGCGCTGGCTGTGCGAGGCCACCATTGGCGAGGCGTGGCGGCGCTTCATGGAAGGCCGTTGGGGTCAGCACGGCGAACAGCGGCCCATTGGTCCGGACGCGCTGGCGGCATGGGCGCAGGCCCATCCCGCGGCGCCGGACCAAGCGCCCGTGGAGGCGGCGCCCGACGCGGGTGCCACGCTGCTGAAGGACATTGAACACGGCGCCAAGCAGGCGCTTCAACAGCTCCAGGGCTTCTTCGCGGACCGCCTGTTCGGTGGTGAGCCGGACCGCGCGCCCGACGCGCCCACCCAGGACGGGGCGGGCTCGACGCAAGCCGCGCCTGTCGAGGCATCGGTGCCGGCCGTGGCGACTCTCGACGATCTCGAGAATGGTTCGCCCAAGGCCGCGGTTCGGTCCACAACGCCACCGGTCAAGGAGCCCGTGAAGCGCACCCGGGAAGAGAAGCTGGCACAGGTGGACAAGGCCTGGGCGGCCTACGGCACGGTGCTGGGTGGCGAGGTGCCCGAAGGCGCGAAGACATCGCTGGACGCCGAAACGCTTCAGCGCCTGGCCGGCAACGCGATGCTCCAGCTGCACGACGCGGGCTGGATCACGCAAACCGATGTCGATCGGTTCAACGCGCCGGATCGCTTCATCACGCGCGAAACCAAGGACGAGCGCGCTCAGCGCTTCATCCCAGGCGATGCCCCCAACCGGGCCGCGGCACGCCAGCTGTGCGAAGTCGCCATCGGCCAGGCCTGGGCCCGTGCGTACGGTGCCGACGGGGACAGCGCCCCGGCCGACCCCTTCACCATCGGTGAGTGGCGCAAGCGCGGCGCTCCTGCGCAGGCGATCGCGCCGACGCCCCTCTCCTGAGGGTCTGGCGGGCCTGCAAGGCCCGTGGTTGGCGACCGGTCAAGCCGCCAGCGCCGCCTCGATATCGCTGGCGAGCTTGGCGGGCGCGTCCTGCGGCGCGTAGCGCTTGAGCACCTGGCCGTCCTTGCCGACCAGGAACTTGGTGAAGTTCCACTTGATGGCCTTGCTGCCCAGCAGCCCCGGCGCCTCGGCCGTGAGCCAGCGGTACAAGGGGTGAGCCTCGGCGCCGTTGACGTCGATCTTGGCCATCATGGGGAAGCTCACGCCGTAGTTGAGCTGGCAGAAGCCGGCGATCTCCTCGTTGCTGCCCGGGTCCTGCGAGCCGAACTGGTTGCAGGGGAAGCCCAGCACCGCCAGGCCGCGCGGGCCGTAGGCCTTGTGCAGCGCTTCCAGCCCCGCGAACTGCGGCGTGAAGCCGCAGGCGCTGGCGGTGTTGACGATGAGCATCACCTGGCCCTTGTAGTGGCTCAGGGGCACGGGCTGGCCGGTGATGGACAGGGCTTCGAAGTCGTAGACGCTGGGCATGAAGGGGCTCCTTGGGTGGGCGCGCGGTGTCCGGCGCGCGACAGAATCTTCACATGGCGGCACGAGCGGCGCCGCATGCCGTACCCAAAACCCAGGCGGCACGCCATACTGCGCCGTCCGACAAACGGTTTCAAAAAGTGTCGAACCACGTGGAGCGGGTAATGGAGGCTGCCTACACGGTGGCGCTGGTGGGCTTTGCCCAGCACGAAAGCGCCACATTCGAATCGTTCTTCCGGCTCGCCGCGCGGCGGCCCCCGGCCTACCGGGTGCAGGAAGAGGTGCTCGACGCGCAGCTGCTGCTCGTCAACGCCGACAACGCCCAGGCCGTGGCGCTGGTGCGCGGCGCCTCGCTGCCGGGGCGTGTGCTGCTCATCGGCGCCCACGACGGCGGCACCGGCTGGCCGGTGGAGCGCAAGCCGGTGCGCCTGGTCTCGCTGCTGGGCTCGCTCGACGCGCTGGTGGGCCTGCGCACCGCCCGGGCGGCGGCCTCGGTGGCGCCGCTGGCGCCGGGCTTCGCGGCCACCGAACCCTTCAAGGCCTCCCAGCTGCACGGCCTGCAGGCCAGCATGCGCCTGGCCAGCGGCAGGCCGCAGCCGATCGCGCCGCTGCCGCCCTCGGCCCGCGCCCGGCGCCGCTCGCCCGAGACCGAGTTCCCCCCCACGCGGCCCATGACGCGTGAGGAGGTCATGTCCATGATCGCTCGCGCGGCCGACATGGCCGGCGAGGCGGCCGCGGGCGCCCGGGGTGCGCCGCCGGCCAACACCGCGCCATCGCCCGCCGCGTCCCCGGTCCCGCCCGCCGCGCCGGCTCCAGCCCCGGCCGCGCCGCGCGCCGGCACGGTCAGCATTCCCCTGCGCGGTGTCACCGACTACGCCGACCTGGAAGACCTGCTCAATGTCGCGCCGCCCGCGCCGCGTTCGCCGCGCTCGCGCCTGCCCTCGCGGCTGCGCCAGGGCGACGCCTCCGTGCCCGAGGTGGCGCGCGGCGACGCCCTGCTGGTGGGGCAGAGCCTGGTGGAGGGCCGCATCCTGCTCAAGCGCCTGCGCAAGTACGAGCTGAGCGTGGACTGGTGCCGCGAGCCCGCGCAGGCCCAGGCCATGCTCAAGGCGCACCCCTACCGTCTGGTGGTCATCGACCGCCTCGGCGGCGAGCCCGACGCCTTCCAGGTCTGCCGCTGGGCCAAGCAGGCCAAGGGGCCCAAGGGCGCGGCCACGGTGATCCTGTTCGCGCCCAGCGCGGGCAGCATGGAGCGCATGAAGGCCGGACTGGCCGGCGCCGACGCCTACCTCTCGCGCTCGGTGAGCGAGGCCGACCTGTACAAAGTGCTCGCGCAGCACCGCCTGGTCAGCCTCAACGGCTTCGCGCCCACCAACGTGGGCAATTTCTGAACACTTGCAACGTGTGGCGTGACCCAAGCCAGAAATGCCACGGAACCGGCTTTGCCGGGCCGTAGGCATTGCCCCCTTGAGGGGGTCGCGCGCAGCGCGGCGGGGGTGCTATCCGTGTAGATCGTCCCGGCGGGCGATTTCGAGCAGGCGCTCGATCTCGTGCCCGTGCACGCGCTGGTTGCGCTTGTGCCACCAGCCGATCAGCCACATGGTGCCGGCCACCAGCAGGCCGAAGGCGGTGATGGCCGCGAAGGCCGACAGCCCCGCGCCGGTGGACGCCGTGTAGAGCGCGCCCAGGCCCAGGATGCAGGCCTGCTCATTGAAGTTCTGCACGGCGATGGAGCGGCCCGCGCCCATGAGGTTGTGGCCCCGGTGCTGCAGCAGCGCGTTCATGGGCACGACCAGGAAGCCGCCCAGGCCGCCCAGCAGCACCAGGAAGGGCGCGGCCACCCAGACGTTGTCGATGAAGTTCATCAGCACCACCAGCAGGCCCATGCCGATGCCCAGGGGGATGACCTTCGTGGCCTGGTCGAGCCGCATGCGCATGGAGGCCACCACCGCGCCCACGGCCGTGCCCAGCGCCACCACGCCCACCAGCGCCGAGGCCTTGGAGGTGCTGTAGCCCAGCGCCACCGCGGCCCAGGCCAGCACGATGTAGCGCAGGTTGCCGCTCACGCCCCAGAACAGCGTGGTGGTGGACAGCGAGATCTGGCCCAGGTGGTCGCGCCAGAGGCGCATGTTGCAGGTCCAGAAATCGGGCAGCAGCACCAGCGGGTTGCGCGGCATGGGACGCGGCGTCACGCCGGTGAGCGGGATGCGCAGGTTGAAGGCCGCGGCCAGGATGTAGAGCACCACCAGCATGGCGATGGCGGCGGCCGGGCCGTGGTGGATGCCGGGGATGTGCAGCGCCAGCAGCCACGACGACAGGGTGGGCCCCACGAGCTGGCCGCCCAGCAGCACGCCCAGGATGATGGAGGCGATGGTCAGGCCCTCGATCCAGCCATTGGCCTTGACCAGCTGGGACGGTGGCAGCAGCTCGGTGAGGATGCCGTACTTGGCCGGCGAGTACGCCGCCGCGCCCAGGCCCACCAAGGTGTAGGCCAGCAGTGGGTGCACGCCCACCAGCATGAGCAGGCAGCCCACCACCTTGATGGCGTTGCTGATGAACATGACCTGGCCCTTGGGCCGGGCGTCGGCGAAGGCGCCCACGAAGGGCGCCAGCAGCACGTAGAACAGGGCGAACATGGGCACCAGCGCCGCGCTTTGCCATTCGTGCGCGTTGCGGTGGCGCAGCAGCTCGATGGCGGCGACGAACAGCGCGTTGTCAGCCAGGGAGCTGAAAAACTGCGCCGTCATGATGGTGTAGAAGCCGCGCTTCATGGCGATGAATCGGTTTGCTTGCCTGCCAGGATGAAGCGCCTATCGACGGACACCCCACACGTTTGTGCGACAGTTTGAGGCTTGTCTCCGTGAGGTGGCGCGGGTTATAGCACGCGTGTGCGCAGGCGCCGCCGGAAGGCCACCCCGCCGCTCGGACTGGATTTCCCTTCTTGACTTTTCTCACGCCATGCCCCGCCCCATCCTGGCCACCGTGCACACCGGCGCCCTGCGCCACAACCTCGGCATCGCGCGCGAGCGCGCCCCCGACGCCCGCGTCTGGGCGGTGGTCAAGGCCAATGCCTATGGCCACGGCATCGAGCGCGCCTTCGAGGGCCTGCGCGGCGCCGACGGCTTCGCCCTGCTGGACCTGGCCGAGGCCGAGCGCCTGCGCGCCCTCGACTGGCGCGGTCCCATCCTGCTGCTCGAAGGCGCGTTCGAGGCGCGCGACCTGGAGCTGTGCTCGCGCCTGAACCTCTGGCACGCGGTGCACTGCAATGAGCAGATCGACTGGCTGGCCGCGCACAAGACCCAGCAGCCGCACAAGGTCTTCCTCAAGCTCAACAGCGGCATGAACCGCCTGGGCTTCACGCCCGCGGCCTACCGCACGGCCTGGGCGCGGCTCAATGCGTTGCCGCAGGTCGAGGAAATCGGCCACATGACGCACTTCAGCGACGCCGACGGCGCGCGCGGCATTGCGCACCAGGTGGCGCTGTTCGAGCATGCCACCGACGACCTGCCCGGCGAGCGCACGCTGGCCAACAGCGCGGCCATCCTGCGCCACGCGCGCGGCGCCCTGCGCGGCGCCGGCTCGCTGGCGGCCGACTGGGTGCGCGAAGGCATCGCGCTCTACGGCAGCGCGCCCGACTTCCCCGAGCACAGCGCCGCGCACTGGGGCCTGCGGCCCACCATGACGCTGTCCACCCGGGTGATCGGCGTGCAGCAGCTGCAGGCCGGCGACACCGTCGGCTACGGCTCCACCTTCACCGCCGACGGGCCCATGCGCATCGGCGTCGTCGCCTGCGGCTACGCCGACGGCTACCCGCGCCACGCGCCCAGCGGCACGCCGGCGCTGGTGGACGGCCAGCGCACGCGCACCCTGGGCCGCGTGAGCATGGACATGCTCACCGTGGACCTGAGCGGGCTGCCCGAGGCGGGCATCGGCAGCGAGGTGGTGCTCTGGGGCCGCGCCGGCAACGGTGCGCTGCTGCCGGTGGACGAAGTCGCGCACGCGGCCGGCACCATCGCCTACGAGCTGCTGTGCGCGGTGGCGCCGCGCGTGCGCTTCGAGGCCGCCGACTGAGCGGCCCGGGCGCGACGAACCGGCTCCAATCCCCATGAACCGGCGCCGCGCCCCCCACCCGCTGCTGCGCCCCTTCGTGCGCGAGGTCTGGAGCTGCGCGGCCGGGCCCGCGGGCGAGGCGCAGGCGCGCATCGAGCGCCTGCTGCCCAGCGGGCTCATGCACCTCGTGCTGCGGCTGGACGACGTGCCGGTGCGCCTGCTGCGTTCGCCCGACGACCCCCTGGGCGAGCCGCTGGCCCCCGCGGTGCTCGGGGGCGCGCGCACCGCGCCCTACCTCAAGCGCCTGCGCGCCCGCTCGGCCAGCGTGGGCGCCACGCTGCTGCCCGGTGCCGCGCAGTGGCTGTTCGGCCTGGACGCGGACGCCGTCACCGGCCGCCACGTGCCGCTGGAGGCCCTGCTCGGCGCCGAGGCGCAGCGGCTGCGCGAGCGCCTGCTCGAGGCCCCGAACGTGGACGCGCGGCTTGCGCGGTTCGAGGCCTGGCTGCTGGCGCGCCGCCCGCCGGTGCCGGGCCAGGCCGGCGCGCTGGCGCGGCTGCTGCGGCAATCGCCCTCCGTGGGCGCGGCGGTGCGCGCCAGCGGCCTGGGCCGGCGCCGCTTCGAGCGGGCCTTTCTGCAGGCCACGGGCCTGAGCCCCAAGGCCTGGCAGCGCGTGCGCCGCTTCCAGCGGGCGGTCGGCGCCCTCGCCGCCGCCGACGCACCCGCGCCGGCCGAGCTGGCCGCCGCGCTGGGCTACAGCGACCAATCGCACCTCATCCGCGAATTCCGCGCCATGGCCGGCCTCACGCCCGGGCGCTTTCGCGCGCTCGCGCCCGAGGAGCCCAACCACCTGCCCCTGGACCCGCCCCGCCGGGGCTGAGCCGGCGGCGCGAACAATTTCTTCTATACGCGGCGTGCCACGACCGGCACAGTGCGGGGGTCCTACCGCTGTCCACGGGAGCCGCCCATGCGCATTGACGAAACCTACGCCTACCTCTGCGTGCACGACACGGCCGCCGCCATTCATTTTTATGGCAAGGCCTTCGGCGCCACCGAAAAGTTCCGCCTGGTCGAGCCCTCGGGCCGCATCGGCCACGCCGAACTCGCCTTCGGGCCCCACACCGTGATGCTGTGCGACGAGTTCCCCGAGTGCGGCATCCGCAGCGCGCGCAGCCTGGGCGCCACGCCGGTCACCCTGCACCTGCACGTGGACGACGCCGACGTCATGCTGGCCCAGGCCGTGGCGGCCGGCGCCACGCTGGAGCGCGAGGCCAGCGACGCGTTCTACGGCGAGCGCAGCGGCGTGGTGCGCTGTCCCTTCGGCCACCGTTGGCTGATCGGGCACGCCATCGAACAGGTGACCCCCGAGGAAATGCAGCGGCGCTACACGGCCTTGTTCAACTGATCGCGGCGGGGCACGCGCGCGGGGCCTGGCACGGCGCGGCGCCCGCGGGCCAGAAAACCCTCAGCGTGTGGCGCGCCAGGGCCAAGGTCGCGCCCTTGCTCAGCGCCCCGGCGAGCATTCCTTGAAGCCGTAGCGTTCGCAGAAGGGGTTGCCCAGCACCGGCAGCCAGCGCGGAATGTCGTGGAAGTCGCGCGCCACGGCGGCCAGCACCCGCTCGCGGTAGGGCGCGAAGCGAAAACCCTCGCCGTCGACGTACCAGAAGCGCGCGCCATCCACCACGAAGGCGTGCTTGCTCACGCGCTCGAAGTAGGGCGCGTAGTTCGCGAGATCGGGCTCGTCGTAGTGGAAGACGCGGATCGGCTGGCCGTCGTAGCGGCGGAAATCGATCACCTGGTCGTCCTGGCGCGCGTGGTGGCGGCCCGGGCCGAACACCGGCACGTACTGGCCGTGGCGAAAGGCCAGCATGGCCGCCGGGTTGTAGGCCTGGGCCATGAGCGTGGCCCCGGCGGGCAGGCCCTGGCGCAGGCCGGCGACCACCGCGGCGTTCTCGCGCAGGAACACCGCGCGATCGGCCCATTTCGTTTGGGCGAACCACGCCACCGGCGCCAGCGCGATCGCCAGCACCACCACCAGGTGCGGCAGCGACAGCGCCGCCGTGTAGCCCAGCAGGCGGCGCAGCGGGCGCACCTCGCAGCGCAGCCCGGCCCAGACCACGAACACCGGCACGAAACCCAGCACCCAGTGCAGGCCGATGGTGCGGCGCGTGGCCAGCAGGGCGAACACCACGAAGGGGAAGATCCACAGCACCGCGAGCGTGGTGCGCGCGCTGGCGCTCACGCCGGCGGGCGCGCGCGAGCGCGCGGCACGCCACAGCCACCAGGGCGTCACCAGGTACAGCGCCATGCCGACGTAGGTGAGGAAGGTCTCCAGCGACCAGGCCGAGGCTTCGTTGCGGTTGAAGACGTTGAACATCACGTGGCTCCAGCCATGCGTGGCGTTCAGGTACAGGTTGGCGCCGATGGCGGGCAGCGCGGCCACGAACACCAGCACGGGCGCCCACCAGCGCTCGCGCCGCCAGCCCCAGGCGTGGGCCGCGTAGGCAAAGCCCAGCAGGGCCGCGAAGTACTTGCCGAAGAAGGCCGCGCCCAGCAGGGCGCCGCTGAGCAGGTACCAGCCGGTGCCGCGCCCGCTGGTGTCGGCGCGCACGTAGGCCCAGAACGACAGCGCCATGAACAGGATCAGCGGCGTGTCGGTGGTCACCAGCACGAACAGCCAGCTCCAGGGCAGGGCCAGGTAGACGGCGCCGGCGAGCCAGGCCTGGGCCTCGCGTTCCTCCGGCAGCAGGCGGCGCAGCAGGTCCACCACCAGCAGGGCGATGGCGCTGGTCACCAGCAGCGTGGCGCTGCGCAGCACCAGGGGCGCGTCGCCGCCGATGGCGCGCAGCAGCGCGATCAGCCAGCCCACCAGCGGCGGGTGGTCCGAGTAATGCCAGGCCGGGTGCGCGCCCCACTGGTAGAAGAAGGCCTCGTCGCCCGTGAAGGGAAACACCGCGGCCAGGAACACCTTGAGCAGCAGTGTGAGGCCAAAGGCCCACCAGAAAAGGCGGCGCGCGGCCGCGAGGGAGTTGTTGTCGGCTTTCATCGTCGGGTATCGGCGGCGCGCATGGGAGGCGGCCGGGCGCCGATCATGCCCGAGCGGAGAGGGCCAGCAGGCTCACGCCAACCACGATCAGCGTGCAGCCGGC
Organism: Hydrogenophaga sp. YM1; assembly: GCF_016903055.1. NCBI lineage: Bacteria > Pseudomonadati > Pseudomonadota > Betaproteobacteria > Burkholderiales > Comamonadaceae > Hydrogenophaga > Hydrogenophaga sp. YM1. The sequence continues at coordinate 226,039 of NZ_CP070223.1, forward strand.
CACGCGCAGCCACGAGAAGGGCTCGCCCAGCCATAGCACGCCCAGCAGCATGGTGACCACGAAGCCCAGGCTCACCAGCGGGTAGGCCAGCGACACGTCGAGCCGCGACAGCACCCACAGCCAGAGCACGGCGCTGGCGCCATAGAGCAGGAGGCCCAGCCAGACCATGGGGCTGGTGAAGGCCTGCACGTAGGTGCCGGCCACGTCGGCGCCGCCGGGGCCCAGGCCGCGCTTCATGGCGAGCTGCGCCGCCGAGGACAGGAGCACGCAGAGCAGCGCGAGCAGCAGGGCGAGGGACTTCATAGGTGGGGCTGCCAGCCGATGGTGGCCGCCAGGCCGATGCCGCCCATGACGAACAGCGTGGCCCAGCTGAAGGGGTCTTTCAGCGCGAAGGCCAGCGGGTCTTCGCCGTGGAGTTCGCGCCGGCCGGTCTTGAACCAGATGCGCATCACCCACATCAGCAGAACCGGCGCGGCGGCCCACAGCCAGTCGGGCTGGGCGTAGAGCGCGCGGCTGTTGGGCGAGTCGATGTAGAGCGTGAGCACCAGCACCGACATGAAGCCGCTGGCCATGCCCATGGTGCGCAGCGTGGCCAGGTCGCGCGGCTGGTAGCCGCGGCCGGGCGCGGGCGCCTGGTGCGCGTCCACCGCCTCTTCCAGTTCGGCGCAGCGCTTGACCAGCGCCAGGCTCAGGAACAGGAAGATGGAGATGGCCAGCAGCCAGTTGGACAGGTCCACGTGCCCGGCCAGCGCGCCGGCGCCGATGCGCAGCGTGTAGAGCGTGGCCAGCAGCAGCACGTCGAACAGCGGGATGCGCTTCCAGCGCAGCGAGTAGCCCAGCGTCAGCGCGGTGTAGAGCAGCAGCGCGCCGGTGAAGGCCTGGCCGACCCAGGCGGCCAGTGCGAAGGCGGCCAGCAGCATCGCCGCGCCAATGGCCACTGCGGCGCCGATGCCCAGCGTGCCCGCCGCCAGCGGGCGCAGGCGCTTGAGCCGGTGCGCGCGGTCATTGGGCAGGTCGAGCAGGTCGTTGACCAGGTAGGTGGCCGAGGCGCAGAGCCCGAAGGCGACGAAGGCCACGAACAGCGTGAGCCACAGCGAGGGGTCGGTGGTGTGCGCCGCCAGCAGCGGCACGAACAGCAGGCCGTTCTTGGACCACTGCTTGAGGCGGATCGCGCGCAGCACGGTCTTGGGTGTGAGCGGCCGCCGTTCGAAGACGCGGGCGGGCGCCTGCGCGGCCTGCAGGCGCCGCAGCACGCCGGCCGGCGCGTTCACCGCGATGGCCTGCGCGCCGCCGGCCCAGACGGGCAGGTCGTCGGCGCTGTTGCCCGCGTAGGCCCAGCGCTCATGGCCCGCGGCGCGCGCGTGCGCGGCGATGGCCTCGCGCTTGTGGGCGCGGCTCAGGTTGGGGCCGCCGTCCTCGGTGGCCAGCACGCCGCTGAACACGCCCAGGTGCTCGGCCACGCGCCGCGCCACGCGCGCGTCGGCGGCGGTGGCCAGCACCAGGGTGCGGCCGCGCGCGTGTTCGGCGCGCAGGAACTCGATGAAATCCGCGCGCCAGGGCAGGCGCTCGGGCTCGGGCAGCACGGCGTCGGCCAGGGCGCGCTTGAAGCCGGCCTTGCCACGCGCCAGCCAACCCACCATGCGCAGCAGGTTCAGCGGATGGCGGCGCGCGAACAGCACGATGGATTCGTGCAGGGTGTCGCTCGGCGTGAGCGAGCCGTCCAGGTCCACATAGAGCGGACAGTCGTCCAGGGGAGGGTTGTGCATCGGGCCTGTGCTGCGGGTCTCGGGCGATTCTAGGGGCCGCCCGCGGCGGCCTCAGGCGCCCGTCAGCCAGCCCCAGCCGCGCTGCGCCAGATCGATCGCGAGCTGGCCGAAGGCCAGGGTGTAAGCGATGGCGGCGGCGCCGGCCAGGGTGGAGGCCGCCAGCGCCAGGCCGTCGCGGAACAGCCAGCCCAGGCCCAGCAGCACCAGGCTGGCGCTGGGCAGCACGTTGCCGAAGGGCAGGGGCAAAAAGATGATGGCCGCCATCGCCGCGATCCAGGCGCCCCACCAGCCGCGCGTGCGCTCGTGCCGCCAGGCCTGCCAGCGCGGGCCCAGCCAGCGGTCGGCGAGGGCGTACAGCCAGGCCAGGGCGTGCAGGCTGCGGCGCGACCATTGTTCGTTCAGGGTGAAGCCGCCCAGCGCGCCCGGCAGGGCCACGCGCTCCCGGCCGCGCGCCCAGGACCAGCCCAGCGCGGCGATGAAGAAACTCACGAACCAGCCCGCGCCGCCCACCGGGATGAGGGTGAACAGCGAGAGCACCATCACCAGCACCGGCAGCGAGGCCTCGCCGTGCAGGTTCAGCAGCTCGGCCAGCGTCAGGCGCAGCGGGGCGGTTTCGTCGGGCTTGTGCGAGCCGCCCAGGCCGTGCGCGCGCCAGCGCCGTTCCTGGCGGATGGCGGCGCGGCGCAGGCGGCGGGCGAGGCTGTGGTCCATGGGGCGGGCAGATGCTGGTGTCCCTGCATGACCCGCTGACGACAGCGGGGTTCCCCGCGCCCGGCGGGCGCCTGCCTCAGGCCAGGGCCGGTTCGGGCGCGCCGAGCGGGCTGCGCGGCGACACCAGCACCGCGTCGCCCTCGCGCAGGCCCAGGGAGTGGAACTGGGCCGTGCCCAGGCGGGCCTCGATCAGGTCGTGCGCGCCGGACTCGGGCTCGAGTTCGAGCCGCACCACCGGGTCGAGCACCAGCGCGCGCCGCAGCGTGGCCACCACGGCGCCGCGCGTGTCGGTGCCGGGCAGCAGGCGCCGCACCTCCAGCTCGTGCGGGCGCAGCGGGCGCGTGCCGTCGCCCACCAGCGGCACGCCGCCGAGGAAGCGCGCCACGAAGGGCGTGGCCGGGTGTTCCCAGACCTCGCGCGGCGAGCCCACCTGCTCGATGCGGCCGTGGTTCATCAACACCACGCGGTCGGCCACTTCCAGGGCCTCTTCCTGGTCGTGCGTGACGAAGATGCTGGTGACGTGCAGTTCGTCGTGCAGGCGGCGCAGCCAGCGGCGCAGTTCCTTGCGCACCTGGGCGTCGAGCGCGCCGAAGGGCTCGTCGAGCAGCAGCACCTTGGGCTCCACCGCCAGCGCGCGCGCCAGGGCGATGCGCTGGCGCTGGCCGCCCGACAGTTGCGCGGGGTAGCGGTCGGCCAGCCAGTCGAGCTGCACCAGCTTGAGCAACTCGACCACCTTGGCCTGGATCTGCTTGTCGCTCGGGCGCTCGCCGCGCGGCTTCACGCGCAGGCCGAAGGCCACGTTCTCGGCCACCGTCATGTGGCGAAACAGCGCGTAGTGCTGGAACACGAAGCCCACGTTGCGCTCGCGCACATGCACGTGGGTGCTGTCCTCGCCGCTGATGACGATCTGGCCAGCGTCGGCCGTTTCCAGGCCCGCGATGATGCGCAGCAGCGTGGTCTTGCCGCAGCCCGAGGGGCCCAGCAGGGCGAGCAGCTCGCCGCTCTGGATGTCGAGCCGGATGTTGTCCAGCGCGTGGAAGCTGCCGAAGTGCTTGGAGATGTTCTGGACGTTGATGCTCATGGTGAAACCTTCGCGCTGCGCGCTGCGGTGCGAGTGCCTTCGGGCGGCCGTGCGGCACTCATGTGGACGCTCCTGCGAGGGAGGTGTCGTTGCGGGGCCGCTCGGGCGGCCGTTCGGCCAGGGCCTTGAGTTCACGCTCCATGCGCCACTCGGCCACGGTCTTGATGACCAGGGTGACCAGCGCCAGCAGGGCCAGCAGAGAGGCCACGGCGAAGGCGGCCACCGACTGGTACTCGTTGTAGAGGACCTCCACGTGCAGCGGCATGGTGTTGGTCTGGCCGCGGATGTGGCCCGAGACCACCGAGACCGCGCCGAACTCGCCCATGGCGCGCGCGTTGCACAGGATCACGCCGTAGATCAGACCCCACTTGATGTTGGGCAGCGTGACGTGCCAGAAGGTCTGCCAGCCGGTGGCGCCCAGCACCTGCGCCGCCTGTTCCTCGTCGTTGCCCTGGGCCTGCATCAGCGGGATGAGCTCGCGCGCGATGAAGGGGAAGGTGACGAAGACAGTGGCCAGGACGATGCCGGGCACGGCGAAGACTATTCGGATGTCGTGCTCGGCCAGCCAGGGGCCGAGCCAGCCCTGCGCGCCGAAGACCAGCACATAGATCAGGCCCGCCACCACCGGCGAGACGGAGAACGGCAGGTCGATCAGCGTGGTGAGGAAGGCCTTGCCGCGGAACTCGAACTTGGCCACGGCCCAGGCCGCGGCCACGCCGAACACCAGGTTCAGCGGCACCGCGATCGCGGCCGTGAGCAGCGTCAGGCGGATGGCGGCCCAGGCGTCGGGCTCCTTCAGCGCTTCCCAGTAGGCCTCCCAGCCCTTGCGCAGCGCCTCGGTGAACACCGCGGCCAGCGGCAGCACCAGGAACAGCGCCATGAACGCCAGGGCGATGCCGATCAGCGTGCGGCGCACCCAGGGCGCCTCGGTACGGGCCAGGCTCATTCGAAAACCTCCGCGCTGCGCGCTGCGGTGCGAGCGCCCTTCGGAACGGCCGTGCGTGCGCTCATGCCATCGCCCCCCCGGAGCGCTTTCGCTGCCAGGCTTGCAGGGCGTTGATGACCAGCAGCAGCACGAAGGAGATGCCCAGCATCACCGAGGCCACGGCGGTGGCGCCCGCGTAGTCGTACTGCTCCAGCTTGGCGATGATGATCAGCGGCGTGATCTCCGACACCATGGGCATGTTGCCGGCGATGAAGATCACCGAGCCGTACTCGCCCACGGCGCGCGCGAAGGCCATGGCGAAGCCCGTGAGCAGCGCGGGCGCGATGCTCGGGAAGATCACGCGCGAGAAGGTCTGCCAGCGCGTGGCGCCCAGGCTGGAGGCGGCTTCCTCCAGCTCCTTCTCGGTGTCTTCCAGCACCGGCTGCACGGTGCGCACCACGAAGGGCAGGCCGATGAAGATGAGCGCGATGACCACGCCGTTGGGGTTGAACGCCAGCTGGATGCCCAGCGGCGCGACCACCTGGCCCACCCAGCCGTTGTCGGCCAGCAGCGCGGTGAGCGAGATGCCGGCCACGGCCGTGGGCAGGGCGAAGGGCAGGTCCACCAGGGCGTCGACGATCTTCTTGCCCGGGAAGCTGTAGCGCACCAGCACCCAGGCCACCAGCAGGCCGAACACCACGTTGACCAGTGCCGCGATCAGCGAGGCGCCGAAGCTCAGCCGGTAGGCGGCCAGCACGCGCGGCGAGGCCACGGCGTCCCAGAACTGCGCCCAGCTCATGGAGAAGGTCTTGAAGACCAGGGCCGAGAGCGGGATCAGCACGATCAGGCTCAGGTAGAGCAGGGTGTAGCCCAGGGTGATGTTGAAGCCCGGCAGCACGCGGCGCGTGGGGCGCCGCGCGCCGGGGGCTGCCTGCAGGGGCAGCGTGGCGGCGGTCATGGTTCAGCGGGCCGTGTAGATCTGGTCGAACTGGCCGCCGTCGTTGAAGTGCACCTTCTGCGCGTCGGCGAAGGAGCCGAAGTACTGCTCGACGGTGAACAGCTTGATGGGCTTGAAGACGTCGGCGTGCTTCTTGAGCACCGCTTCCGAGCGCGGCCGGATGTTGTGTCGGGCCGCGATCTCCTGGCCCTGCTCGCTGTAGAGGAAGTCGAGGTAGGCCTTGGCCTGGGCGGCCGTGCCCTTCTTGTTCACCGTGCGCTCGACGATGGCCACCGGGTTCTCGGCCACGACGCTCGCGCTCGGGTGCACGGCGTCCACCTTGCCGGCACCGAACTCCTTGTTCACCGACACCACCTCGGACTCGAAGGTGATCAGCACGTCGCCGATGTTGCGTTGCAGGAAGACGCCGGTGGCGTCGCGCCCGCCGCGCGCCAGCACGGGCACGTTGGCGTAGAGCTTCTTCACGAACTCGGCGGCCTGCGCGTCGCTGCCGCCCTTGGCGCGCACCTGGCCCCAGGCGGCCAGGTAGGCGTAGCGGCCGTTGCCGCCGGTCTTGGGGTTGACCACCACGACCTGCACGCCGGGCTTGATGAGGTCGTCCCAGTCCTTGATGTTCTTGGGGTTGCCGTTGCGCACCAGGAACAGCATGGTGGAGGTGGTGGGCGCGGCGTTGTGCGGGAACTTCTGGCGCCAGTCCTTGGCGACCACGCCCTTGTCGGCCAGGAAGTCCACGTCGGTGGTGGTGTTCATGGTGACCACGTCGGCCTCCAGGCCGTCGGCCACGGCGCGCGCCTGGGCGCTGGAGCCGGCGTGCGACTGGTTCACCACCACGGTCTTGCCGGCCTTCTTCTGCTGTTCGACGAAGGCGCTGTTGATGTCCTTGTAGAACTCGCGCGCCACGTCGTAGGAGACGTTGAGCAGCGGGGTGGTCTGGGCCGAGGCCAGCGTGCTCAGGGCCAGGCCCAGGGCGGCGGCGGTGGTGCGCAGTGCGGTTGTCATGGTCGAAAACTCGGGGCGTTTGGGAAGCGGGAAGGGCATTCTGGAAGTGCTCTTCACAAATACAAACGACAGTTTTCTTGTTTCTTTATGCCGTTGCGGCATGTAGACCCGGCCGGGCCCGCGCGACCGGGTTCTTGTGGGCTCATACCTTGATGGCGTAGGCCGGCAGCGGGCCGGCGGCCGGCTCGGGCGCGTCCCCGTGGAAGCACGCCTCGAAGGCAGTGGGCGGACCGCTGACCCCCGACAGCGCCTCATCGCCCTCGCGCCCGGAAGACCAGAGATCGATGGGCTCCGCCTCGTCGTCCGCCGGCCGGAAGACCGGCGGGCCATCGACCAGCGCGTCCCACCAGGGTTCGGGCTGGGCGCGTTCCTGTTGGACGGCCTGTATCAGGCGTTCGGCCAGTTCGGCGCAGTCGCGCAGGCGCCGCCGCATCCAGCGGTCGGACCATCGCCCCTTCTCTTGCTCGTCGGCCAGGGCGAGCTGGCCCAACCGGCAGGTGTCCTGCAGCTCCCGCAGGCAGCGGATCAGGCAGTCGGCGGTGTCCGGGTCGTCTTCGCCGCCGCCCTGGTAGCGCTCGGGCCAGGCGATGCCCAGGCCGTCGGGGCGCAGCGGCAAGCCGCTCAGCAGGGGCTGGAGCAGGTCGCGCCGCAGCTGGGCGAGCGCTTCGGTGTCGCCGCGCTGTGCATGGCGCTCCAGGGCCTTGAGCGCTTGCCCGGGGGTGGCGAGGGACTTGCGCCCGAAGCCGCGCGCGAGGCGTCCCACGCGGTTGTGGTCCCTTCGCAGCTGCGCCTTGCCGGCGTGTTTGACGGCGTCGATCAGGTCCGCGAGATGGGCGAAGGGCGTGGGCGCCTGGGCCGCCTGCGTGCGCAGCACCGGCACCGGGGCGTGGTGGCCATCGAGCGGCGCGCTCGGGTCCGACGGAAACAGCCGCAGGCCGATGGTGCCCGTGGCCACGGCGCGCACCAGCTGGCCGTGCTGCGCCCGCGTCCGGACCCAGGCCGCCTGGCGCAGCGCACGCAAGGTGTCGGGCGCCACACCGGCGTCCAGCAGGGCCCGTTCGGCGTCGCACAGCGGCGGCGCGCCGCCGGGGGCCTGGCTGGCCTGCAGTCCCACCTCGTACAGCTGGCCCTGCAGCCAGTCGAGGCTTAGGTAGGTGTTGTGGCGCAGCGCCTGCCGCTGGGCCTCGTTCAGCGGCGCGTCGACACCGAGGCGGCCGGCGTACAGCTCGCTGGCCTTGAAGCCGTCCGCATCGCGCAAGGCCCTGGCTTCCCGGTCGCGCCGGCGCATGCGCTGCTTGTCCGCCGCCAGATAGGCCTGGTACTTGGCGAGGTGCGTGAGCAGGAAGAGGCCCAGCGCGGAGCCGACGACGGCGGCCGGAATCGTCCCATAGGAACCGGTGCCCGCCGCCATCGCGGCCAGGCCCAACAGGCTGAGCAGAAAGTTGACCAGGTTGAACTTGCCCCGGAACTTGCGGGCCCAGGCCACGCGCTTGGCCTGGTTCGTGCGCTGAATGGCCTTGGCCAGCTGCCGGGCCAGGTTGCGGCGCACCTGCAGGGCCTGCTTCACCTGCTCGGGGTCGGCGCCGGGGGTGACGCTGTCGGGGGACAGGCCCCACACCACGCGCTCGAAGGCCTGCAGCTTGGCGAGGCGGGCGGCCCGCGCCTTGCCCATGCGCTTCTGGCCGCCCACGCGGTCCCAGTTCGCGGTGAGCAGATGGGCCAGCGCCAGCAGCACCGCCACCGGCGGCACGGCCTGGCCCACGGTGTCCAGGGCGGCGCCGGCCGCGCCGCTGGTGAGCAGGTGGGGCAGCAGCGTGGCGAGTGCGCTGAACAGCTGGAAAGGGACCTTGGCGCCCTGCAGCGCGCCGTCGCGCAGGAAGGCGATCTGCTCGTCGCTGAGGCCGGCGAGCAGGTCGAGGGGGTGGCTCAGGCCTTCGCGCATGCGCTCGAACAGCGGCACCCGCGACGCGGCGTCGAAGGCATCGATGCGCGCCTGCAAGGCGTCGCGCTGCCGCTCGGCGTGGTCGGCCAGGCCTTGGCGCCGCTCGTCCGGGTAGGCCAGGGCCTGCTGGCGCAGGCGCAGGGCCTCGTCGGCGCTCACCAGGTGGTCGAGGTGCAGCTGGCGCCGCTCAATGGCCCGCTCGCGCTCCGGGCCCAGCAGATAGGCCTTCTCGAAGCCCTTCAACAGGCCGGTCAGCGCGTCCACGTTGAATTGCGCGAGGTCGCGTGTGGCCCGCAGCCGCGGGTCAGGGCCGTGGCGCAGCTGGTCGTTCAGCTGGTGCAGCAGGAGGTGCTGCGCGCCCAGCAGCGCCTCGAACGCCTGGTACTGCTGGTGGGCCTCGCGCCAGGCATGCAGGGTCAGGCCCGTGTCGACGAGGGAGCACAGCAGGTTGAAGAGGCCGCCCGCGAACAGCGTGGCGGGCAGCGCGTCGCCGCCGGCGTCGTCGGTGAAGGCGTTCGCCAGGCCGGTGCCGCTGGTGGCGCCCGCCCCCGTCGCCCAGCCGGCGCAGACCGCGGCCAGGAGGTCGGGCCTGTCCAGCAGGCCGGGGGCGACGTACGCAGCGCCGACGACCGGGGCGTCCACGGGCGGCGCCGCCCGCACGCCCTGGCGCGGCGACGGGCGAGGGCTGCCGGGCGCCGACGGCTGGCGCGACGCGCGCTGATCGTGCAGCTGCCGCAGGTTGTTCTGGGCGTGCGATGGGCTGCCGGGGTGCTGGAGCGTGCGCGGGCTGCGCGGCGCCAAGCCGCTGCCGCCGTCCGGCAAGGGGTGGATGGGGGGGCGTTCGACCCGGGCTTTGCGGGGGGAAGGCGGCCGGCGGATCAAGCTCAGGGACAGTGACTGCACGGGGTCGTTCCTTCCTGTGTCGTGTCCGCTCGGCGCGGGGCGGGGCCGGGGTCCATGGCCCAGCCCTTGTAGGTGTCGGGATAGGCGTGGCTGCGACCGATCTCGACGTCTTCCAGCACCGCGAGCGCGTCGGGCGCGCGCCCGGCCAGCGAGCGGTGCAAACCGATCAGGTAAGTGGCGATGGCCCGGCGCTGGTTGCCGCAGGCGCGCACCGGCGGGGCCGGGTGCCCGTCGCCCGCGCACAGCAGCAAGACCTTGCCCTTGCCATTGACCAGGGGCACCGTGTCGCAGGGGATCAGGGGCGTGTCGCGCCAGGTGAGGGCGCGGGCGTCGAACAGCACCGTGGGGGCCGGTCGCACACCGGTGCGCGCGCATTCGCGTTCGAAGGCCGCGATCACCAGCGGGTGGGTCAGGAAGAAGGTCGGCGTCCGCCCGGCCTTGGCCAGCAGATCGTCCAGGTCGTCGGGCGTGGGCGGGCCGGACAGCGGGAACAGCACCTGGGTGGGGGGCACGCGCGAGAGCCAGCCGTGCCGGGGGTTGTGGATGAGGTCGTTCGTGCGCCAGGCCTCGACCGCGTCGATCGCCCGGCGCAGCGGCGCCTGGGCGTCCGCCGCCAGCGGGGTGGATGTCCGTCCGCTCGACATGGCCAGTTCAAAAGGGTTTGGTAATGAAATAGGCTTACGAATGGACGCACTCTAGGTGCGCCGGCCCGTTTCACCAACCAATGTTTGGTTGTGTGCTCATGACAGAAATGTCTGAGCGACCGTGTCGGGCGCGGGGCTGGCGCCGACAGGGTGTCGCCGGCCCGGGCCGGCGCTGCTGCGGCGCGTGTCAGCTCGCCGCTTCGATGATGCGGATGTCGCGTTCCGCGCCCTGGCCCAGGGCCTGCAGGGCGGCCTGGTAGCCCGGGCTGTCGTGCGCCGCGATGGCCTGCGCCACGCTGTCGAACTCGATCAGCACGGCGCGCTGGTGCGGGGCCGCTTCGTACACCTGGGCGGGCATGCCGCGCGCCAGGAAACGGGCGCCGGCCGCCTGCAGGGCGGGCAGGGCCAACTCGGCGTACTTGGCCAGCGCGGCGGGGTCGGTGATCGAGCGGTAGGTGGCCATCCAGTAAGCCTTGGGCATGGGGGGAGTCTCCTCGGTGGTCGGTTGGGGGAAGCCGTTGACGGCGCGCTGATTGTCGCCCGCAGGTCCAGGCCCCCTCGAGACCGCCCCAGGACCCGGCGACGCCCGGGGGACCGTGACGGCGGCGGGCGGCGCTTATTTCTTGGTGTAGATCTGGTCGAACGAGGCGCCGTCGGCGAAATGCGCCTTCGCGGCCTTGTCCCAGCCGCCGAAGGCCTGGTCGATGGTGAACAGGTTGAGTTTGGGCAGCTGCTTGGCGTACTTGGCCTGGGCCTTCGTCGAGACCGGGCGGTAGAAGTTTTTGCCGATGATGTCCTGCGCCTCTTCGGTGTAGAGGTACTCGAGGTAGGCCTGGGCCACGGCGCGCGTGCCCTTCTTGTCCACGTTCTTGTCGACCACGGTCACCGCGGGCTCGGCCAGGATGGACAGCGAGGGGTAGACGAAGTCGAACCTGGCGCCGAACTCCTTCTCGAGCAGGTAGGCCTCGTTCTCCCAGGCGATCAGCACGTCGCCCTGGTTGCGCTGCGCGAAGGTGATGGTCGAGCCGCGCGCGCCGGTGTCGAGCACCGGCACGTTGTTGTAGAGCCGGGCGACGAAGTCCTTGGCCTGGGCGTCACCGCCGAACTGGCGCTTGGCGAACTCCCACGCGGCCAGGTAATTCCAGCGCGCGCCGCCCGAGGTTTTGGGGTTGGGGGTGATGACCTTCACGTCGGGGCGCACCAGGTCGTCCCAGTCCTTGATGTTCTTGGGGTTGCCCTGGCGCACCGCGAGCACGATGGTCGAGGTGTAGGGCGAGCTGTTGTGCGGCAGGCGCTTCTGCCAGTCCTTGGGGATCCACTGGCCGTGGACGTGCAGCGCATCGGTGTCGCCGGCCAGGGCCAGCGTGGCCACGTCGGCGTCGAGGCCGTCGATGATGGAGCGGGCCTGTTTGCCCGAGCCGCCGTGCGACTGTTTGATCGTCACGTCCTGGCCGGTCTTGGCCTTCCAGTGCTTGGTGAAGGCCTGGTTGATCTCGACGTAGAGCTCGCGCGTGGGGTCGTAGCTCACATTGAGCAGGGTCACGGGCGCGGGGGCCTGGGCCTGGGCGCCGCCCACGCTCAGGGCGAGGGCGGCGGCGCCCAGGGTGGTCAGCAGGTGGCGGCGGGTGGTCATGGGTCGTTCCTTCTTCGGAGGGCGGTGCTGTGAGACAGCGAGGCCGCGATGTTCCCGGGAACGCCTCCAGGAAGGAACGAATACGTTTTTGGTTGTTTATGACGAAAACATCTATGGCCACCGCTTGCGGAGGCTCAGCCACGCAGCGGGAACCCCTGCGCCAGCGCCTCGCGCAGCCAGGCCACGAACACCGACACCGCGCGTGGCACATGGCTCGCGTAGGGACGGATGGCGTAGAGGTGGTCGCTGAAGGTGCCCACCGACGCCCAGTCCGCCAGCACCTCCACCAGCTTGCCCGCGCGCAGGGCGGCCTGGGCGCTGAAGTCGGGCACCAGCGCGATGCCCAGGCCCGCGATCGCGGCATCGCGCAGGGCCTCGCTGTTGTTGGCGGCGAAGGGCCCCGCCACCGGCACGGTGAAGCGCTGGGCGGGCGCCTGGCGGCGCGCCTCGCCGGCCGGCTGGAAGTGCCAGGCCGGCGTGTCCTGCGCGCGCGGGTAGTGCAGGCAATCGTGGCCAGCCAGGTCCTGCGGCGCGGCGGGCGTGCCGCGGCGGCGCAGGTAGGCGCGGCTGGCCACCAGCACCGAGCGCGTGCGGCACAGGGTCCAGGCCACGTGCGTGTCGGGTGGCGCGGCGGTGTGGCGGATGGCGAGGTCGAAGCCCTCGGTGGCCAGCGAGCTCAGGCGGTCCGACAGATCGAGCTCGACGCGGATGCCGGGGTGCTCGCGCAGGAAATCGGCGATGCGCGGCACCAGCTGCTGGCGCGCGAAGGCCACCGGCGCGGTCACGCGCACCCGGCCCGCGGGCACCTCGGCCAGGTCGCGCACGCTGGCGAAGCCCTGGGCGATGCGCTCGAAGGGCTCGCGCAGGCCGTCCACCAGGCGCTGGCCGGCCTCGGTGAGACGCACGCTGCGCGTGGTGCGCTGCACCAGGGGCACGCCAGCCGCACGCTCCAGTTCGCTGATGTGCTGGCTCATGGCGGCCTTGCTCACGCCCAGGCGCTGCGCCGCTGCCGTGTAGCTGCCGTGCTGCGCCAGCACCGTGAGCCAGTGCAGGTGGGACCAGAGGTGTTCGGCTTTTTCCAGACTCATGCGGCGATTGTTCACCATGGCAAACAAAACGTTCAAGCCCAGGGTCTAGGCGCGGCCGGGCCCTCTGCCTAGACTGGACCGCTTCTTCACCGCCCACGCCCCCGCCGCCATGACCACGAACCCCAGCGCCATCACCCACTTCATCGGCGGCCGCGCCGCCGCCGGCACGTCCGCGCGCGTGCAGGACGTGACCAATCCCGCCACCGGCGCGGTCACCGGCCGCGTGGCCCTGGCCAACGCCGCCGACGTGGACGCCGCCGTGGCCGCCGCCCAGGCCGCCTTCCCGGCCTGGGCCGACACGCCGCCCATCCGCCGCGCGCGCGTGATGTTCAAGTTCCTCGAACTGGTGAACCAGCACAAGGACGAGCTCGCGCGCCTCATCACGGCCGAGCACGGCAAGGTGTTCACCGACGCCCAGGGCGAGGTGGCGCGCGGCATCGACATCATCGAATTCGCCTGCGGCATCCCGCAGCTGCTCAAGGGCGACTTCACCGACCAGGTCTCCACGGGCATGGACAACTGGACCCTGCGCCAGCCGCTGGGCGTGGTCGCGGGCATCACCCCCTTCAACTTCCCGGTGATGGTGCCCATGTGGATGTTCCCGGTGGCCATCGCCGCGGGCAACAGCTTCGTGCTCAAGCCCAGCCCGATCGACCCCTCGGCCTCGCTCTTCATGGGCGAGCTGCTGAAACAGGCCGGGCTGCCCGACGGCGTCTACAACGTGGTGCAGGGCGACAAGGAGGCGGTGGACGCGCTGCTGGTGCACCCCGACGTGAAGGCCATCAGCTTCGTCGGCTCCACGCCCATCGCGAATTACATCTACGAGACCGGCGCCCGCCACGGCAAGCGCGTGCAGGCCCTGGGCGGCGCCAAGAACCACATGGTGGTGATGCCCGACGCCGATCTCGACCAGGCGGTGGACGCGCTCATCGGCGCGGCCTACGGCAGCGCGGGCGAGCGCTGCATGGCCATCAGCGTGGCCGTGCTGGTGGGCGACGTGGCCGACCAGATCATGCCGAAGCTGGTCGAGCGCACGAAAGCGCTCAAGGTGCTGGACGGCATGAACCTCGCGGCCGAGATGGGCCCCATCGTCACGGCCGCCGCGCACCAACGCATCAGCGGCTACATCGACGCGGGCGTGAAGGAGGGTGCCCAGCTGCTGGTGGATGGCCGGGGCTTTGCCGGCGCCGCGGCGGGCAAGGGCTGCGAGCAGGGCTTCTGGATGGGCGGCACGCTGTTCGACCACGTGGGCACCGACATGCGCATCTACAAGGAAGAAATCTTCGGCCCGGTGCTCAGCTGCGTGCGCGTGCCCGACTTCGCGCAGGCGGTTGAGATCATCAACCGGCACGAGTTCGGCAACGGCGTCTCCTGCTTCACGCGCGACGGCAACGTGGCGCGCGAGTTCGCGCGCCGCATCCAGGTGGGCATGGTGGGCATCAACGTGCCGATCCCCGTGCCCATGGCCTGGCATGGCTTCGGCGGCTGGAAGAAGAGCCTGTTCGGCGACATGCACGCCTACGGCGAGGAGGGCGTGCGCTTCTACACCAAGCAGAAGTCGATCATGCAGCGCTGGCCCGAGAGCATCGGCAAGGGCGCCGAATTCGTGATGCCCACCGCGAAGTAAACGGCCATGAGCGGCGACACCGGCTTCGACTTCATCGTCATCGGCGCCGGCACGGCGGGCTGCCTGCTCGCCAACCGCCTGAGCGCCGACCCCACGAAGCGCGTGCTGCTGGTGGAGGCCGGCCGCAAGGACGACTACCACTGGATCCACATCCCGGTGGGCTACCTCTACTGCATCGGCAACCCGCGCACCGACTGGTGCTACCAGACCGAGCCCGACCCCGGCCTCAACGGCCGGCGCCTGCGCTACCCGCGTGGCAAGACCCTGGGCGGCTGCTCCAGCATCAACGGCATGATCTACATGCGCGGCCAGCGGCGCGACTACGAGCACTGGGCCGAGGCCACGGGCGACGACGCCTGGCGCTGGGACGCCTGCCTGCCCGATTTCATGGCGCACGAAGACCACCACCGCCTGGACGCCACGCAAGAAGAGGCCTTCGCCGCCCTGCACGGCCATCGCCGGCGCGGCAGCACCGGCGAGTGGCGCGTGGAAAAGCAGCGCCTGCGCTGGGACATCCTCGACGCCTTTGCCCTGGCCGCGCAGCAGGCCGGCGTGCCCGCCACGGCCGATTTCAACGGCGGCGACAACGAGGGCGTGGGCTATTTCGAGGTGAACCAGAAGGCCGGCTGGCGCTGGAACGCGTCCAAGGCCTTTCTGCGCCCGGTGCAGCACCGGCCCAACCTCACGGTGTGGACCGAAACCCTGACCGAGCGCCTGCTGTTCCAGCGCGGGGCCGACGGCGCGCTGCGCTGCACCGGCGCCGAGCTGCGCCGGGGCGGCGAGCGGGTCCGCGTGGGCGCCGCGCGCGAGCTGGTGCTGAGCGCCGGCAGCGTGGGCTCGCCCGCGCTGCTGCAGCGCTCGGGCCTGGGCCCGGCCGGGCTGCTGCGCCAGCACGGCGTCGAGGTGCTGCACGAACTGCCCGGCGTGGGCGAGAACCTGCAGGACCACCTGCAGATCCGCGCCGTCTACAAGGTGCAGGGCGCGCCCACGCTCAACGTGCTGGCCAACTCGCTGTGGGGCAAGGCGCGCATCGGCCTGCAGTACGCGCTGTCGCGCAGCGGGCCCATGAGCATGTCGCCCAGCCAGCTCGGCGCCTTCACGCGCAGCGATCCTTCGCAGCCGCACGCCAACCTGGAGTACCACGTGCAGCCGCTGAGCCTGGACGCCTTCGGCGAGCCGCTGCACGCCTTCCCAGCCTTCACCGCGAGCGTGTGCAACCTCAACCCCACCAGCCGGGGCCACGTGCGCATCACCGGCGCCGACCCCGAGGCCGCACCGGCCATCGCGCCGCTGTACCTGGCCACCGAGGAGGACCGCCGCGTGGCCGCCGACAGCCTGCGCGTGACGCGGCGCATCGTGGCCCAGCCCGCGCTGGCGAAGTACCGGCCCGAGGAGTTCAAGCCCGGGACGATGTACCAGAGCGACGAGGAGCTCGCCCGCCTGGCCGGCGACATCGCCAGCACCATCTTCCACCCCGTGGGCACCACCAAGATGGGCCGCGCGGACGACGACAGCGCCGTGGTCGACAGCCACCTGCGCGTGCGCGGCGTGGCCGGCCTGCGCGTGGTGGACGCGGGCGTGATGCCCACCATCACCAGTGGCAACACCAACAGCCCCACGCTGATGATCGCGGAGAAGGCCGCGCGCTGGATCCGCGAAGGCGCCTGAGTCCGACGGCGGCGGACCGGCTGCGCCTCAGCGCAAACCGCCCACGTACTTGTGGGGCTGCTCGCCCGAGGGCGCCGGGCCGGGCGCGGCGCGCAGCGCCTCCGCCGCCACGTCCAGCAGCGTCTTGCGCGGCGCCGCGCCCATGGCCACGATGGCAGCCTCCAGCTTGTCGGCCCAGGGCAGCAGATCCGCGTGACCCTCGGCGGCGGCCCGCTCGCGCGTGAAGCGCACGATGGCGCGCGCGTACTCGGCGTTGGTGGCCAGCCATTCGGTGTCGATGACCCGGCCGGTCTTGCGCCGCAGCTGCACGTGCAGGTGCGCCGCGATGGCGAACAGCTCGCTGCTGCCGCTCACCCGCCCAGCCTCTCGTTGTGCAGGGCGGCGTCCAGGCCCTGGCGCTCGGCGTCGGCGCCCACGCGCAGGCCGGCGAAGCGCGAGACGATGAACAGCACCACGGTGGTCATCACCAGGCTGTAGCCCAACACCGCCGCGCAGGCGATGAGTTGGGTGAGCAGGCTGCCCTGCTGGCCCGAGATGGCCGGGTCGGCCAGCGCGCCGGTGAGCAGCGCGCCCACCAGCCCGCCCACGCCGTGCACGCCGAAGACGTCGAGCGAGTCGTCGGCGCGCAGCAGGCGCTTGAGCCCCGTGGCGCCCCAGTAGCAGGCGAAGCCCGCCGCCACGCCGATGAGCAGGGCCGCGCGCGGGCCGACGAAACCGGCGGCCGGCGTGATGGCCACCAGCCCCGCCACCACGCCCGAGCACAGGCCCAGCAGGGTGGCGCGCCGACGCGCCGCGTACTCGGCCAGCATCCAGGCCAGGGCGCCGGCCGCCGCGGCGATGTGCGTCACCACCATCGCCAGGCCCGCACGGCCGTCCGCCGCCAGGGCCGAGCCACCGTTGAAGCCGAACCAGCCCACCCACAGCAAGCCGGTGCCGGCCATGGTGAGGCCCAGGTTGAAGGGCAGGAAGGGCTCGCGCCCATAACCCTGGCGCGGACCGAGCGCGTAGGCGCAGACCAGGGCGGCCGCGCCGGCGTTGATGTGCACCACGGCACCGCCGGCGAAGTCCAGCGCACCGAGCTGGGCCAGCCAGCCCCCGGGTTCCCAGACCCAGTGCGCGATCGGCGCATAGACCAGCAGCAGCCACAGGCCGGCGAAACCGAGCAGGGCTCCGAACTTCATGCGCTCCACCAGGGCGCCCACCACCAGGGCGCAGGTGATGACGGCGAAGCTGAGCTGGAACAGGGCGAACACCGACTCCGGCAGCCGCGGCGCGAGGTGGCTCACCGCCACCTGCCCGTCCGGGCCGAAGTAGCCCAGCCCGGCAAAGCCGGCGCGCGAGAGCCCGCCGATGAAGCCCCCCAGCTCGCCACCGGGCGTAAAAGCCAGTGAGTAAGCGATCGCAAACCACAGAACGCTCACCAGCGCGGCGATCGCCATCACGCTGGCCATGGTGTTGAGGGCGTTGAAGCGGCGCACCATGCCGCCGTAGAACAGGCCGATGCCCGGCAAGGTCATGAGCAGCACCAGGGCGGTGCTCACCATGACCCAGGCGGTGTCGGCGCCCGAGAGGCTGTCCAAGGCCGCCAGGGCGGGGCCGCTGATGTCTTCTGGCATGGCTGTTGTCCCAGGTGGTGGTGGGCGGCGTTTTGCATTTCCTGTGCCAGCGGTCGCCGGGAAGCAAGGGAAAGCCCCGATGCACCCGGGCGGTGCAAGCGGCTACAGTCTCCGAGTTGCCTGGTGCTCCCTAGGGGTATCCGGGTCGTTGGAGACCGAGGAGACAACCCATACCGGCACTGCCGGACGTGCCGCACCGGCGCATTACACGACTGGAAGAGCCGACCCAAAAGGTCGGCTTTTTCTTTTGGTGGTTTTGCTTTTAATTCAATAATTCTTGTATTATTGAAGGATGGACGAGCCCACCGCCATTCAATCCCTCGCCGCGCTGGCCCACGAGCACCGCCTGCGCGTTTTCCGCGCCTTGGTCGCGGCCGGCGACCAAGGCCTCACGCCCGGCGCCATGACCGAGCGGCTCGACATCGCCGCCACCAAGCTGTCCTTTCACCTCAAGGAGCTGGCGAACGCCGGCCTGGTGACGCAGCAGCGCGAGGGGCGCAACCTCATCTACCGCGCGGTCTACGCGCACATGAACGGCCTGCTGGCCTACCTCACCGAGAACTGCTGCCAGGGCGCGCCATGCGCCATGGACGGCCCGTCCTGCGCTTGCTGATCGTTCACCGCCATGACCTCACCCCCTCCCCTGAACGTGCTCTTCCTGTGCACGCACAACGCCGCCCGCAGCATCCTGGCGGAGGCCACGCTCAACCACCTCGGCAAGGGTCGCTTCCAGGCCTATTCGGCGGGCAGCCGCCCGCGCGACAACCAGCAGCCCCACCCCTTGGCCCTGGAGGTGCTGCGGCGCGCGGGCATCGCCACCGAGGGGCTGCGCAGCAAGGGCTGGGACGAATTCGGCCGTCCCGACGCGCCGCCCATGGACCTGGTCATCACCGTCTGCGACAACGCCGCGGGCGAAACCTGCCCCTACTGGCCCGGCCAGCCGGCGACGGCCCATTGGGGCTATGCCGACCCCTCTTCGGTGCAGGGGTCGCCCGAGCAGCGGCTCGACGCTTTCCGGCAGACCCTGCTGGCCATCCGCCGACGGCTTGAGCTGCTGGTCAATCTGCCCGCGAGCGCCCTGGACCGCCTGGCGCTGCAGGACTCGGCGCGCGCGCTGGCCAAGGACTGAACCCATGGCCCTGCAGGACAGCGCCCTGTCGGCGCCGCCGGGCGCCGCGCCCGCCATCGGTTTCTTCGAGCGCTACCTGAGCCTCTGGGTCGCGCTGTGCATCGTCGCCGGCGTGGCGCTCGGGCGGCTGCTGCCCGGTCTGTTCCAGGCCATCGCCGCGCTGGAGCTGGCCCGGGTGAACCTGGTGGTGGGCGCGCTCATCTGGGTGATGGTCGTCCCGATGCTGCTGAAGATCGACTTCGCCGCCCTGGGCCAGGTGCGCGCGCACGCGCGGGGCATCGGCGTCACCCTGTTCGTCAACTGGGCCGTCAAGCCCTTTTCCATGGCGCTGCTGGGCTGGTTGTTCATCCGCCACGCCTTCGCGCCCTGGCTGCCGCCGGACCAGCTCGACAGCTACGTGGCCGGCCTGATCCTCCTGGCGGCCGCGCCCTGCACGGCCATGGTGTTCGTGTGGAGCCAGCTCTGCCGCGGCGACCCGTACTTCACGCTGTCGCAGGTGGCGCTCAACGACGCCATCATGGTCGTGGCCTTCGCGCCCATCGTGGCGCTGCTGCTGGGGCTGTCGTCCATCACCGTGCCCTGGGACACGCTGCTCATCTCCGTGGGGCTGTACATCGTGGTGCCCGTGGCCCTGGCCCAGGTCTGGCGCCGGGCGCTGTGGCGGCGCGGCCAGGCCCGCTTCGAGGCGGTGGTGTCGCGGCTGGGGCCGCTGTCCATCGGCGCGCTGCTGCTCACGCTGGTGCTGCTGTTCGGCTTCCAGGGCGAGGCCCTGCTGGGGCAGCCCCTGGTCATCGCCCTGCTGGCGGTGCCCATCCTGGTCCAGGTGCTGCTCAACTCGGGGCTGGCCTACTGGCTCAACCGCCGGCTCGGCGTGGCGCACTGCGTGGCGGGGCCGTCGGCGCTGATCGGCGCCAGCAACTTCTTTGAGTTGGCGGTGGCCACGGCCATCGGCCTGTTCGGCTTCCAGTCCGGCGCGGCGCTGGCCACCGTGGTGGGCGTGCTGATCGAGGTGCCGGTGATGCTGGCCGTGGTGGCCGCCGTGAACCGCAGCCAGGCCTGGTACGAGCGGGGCGCGGCGGGGCGGCGCGGCGCCTGAGCGCGGGCGGCGACAATCGCCGCCGTTATGGAACTGCTGCTCGTCTCGGCCGCCTCGCTGCTAGCCGGCTTCGTGGACTCGATCGTGGGCGGGGGCGGGCTGATCCTCGTGCCTGCGATGTTCGCGGTCTTTCCCCACACCCACCCGGCCACGCTGTTCGGCATCAACAAGGGCGCGGCCGTGCTGGGCACGGCGGCGGCCACGGTGCAGTACGCGCGGCGCGTGGACATGCCCTGGCGCGCGCTGCTGCCGGCGGCGGCCATGGCCTTCGCCGGCGCCATGGCGGGGGCCTGGACGGTCACCGTGGTTTCGCCCGACTTCCTGCGCCGCGCGTTGCCCTTCGTGCTGGGCGCGGTGCTGCTCTACACCCTGGCGCGCAAGGACCTGGGCCACGCGCACGACCCGGCCTTCGCCGGGCGCCGGCTGACGGCGGCGGCCTGCCTGATGGGCGCGGTCATCGGCTTCTACGACGGCTTCTTCGGCCCGGGCACCGGCAGCTTCTTCGTCTTCCTGTTCGTGCGCTGGCTGGGCTTCGACTTCCTGCACGCCAGCGCCAGCGCCAAGCTGCTGAACACGGCGTCCAACCTGGCGGCGCTGCTGCTGTTCGCGCTCAAAGGCCATGTGTGGTGGCACTACGCCCTGGTGATGGCCCTGGCCAATGTGGTGGGCAGCCTGGCCGGCACCCGGCTGGCCCTCAAGCACGGCAGCGGCTTCGTGCGCTGGGTGTTCATCGGGGTGGTGGGGGCGCTGATCCTCAAGACCACCTGGGACGCCTGGCTGCGCTAGCGGCCCGGCCCGGTCCCTGGTGCATCTGCACTATTCGCGTGCTGGGAAACCCTGCCTAGTATCAAGCTGGCCGCCCGTGCGCCGATGCCAAGGCCAGGGCGGGTTGGTCCGCCTTCGACGATGGAGATCCTGTCCGCCATGCAACACGCCCGCCTCCCGCGCCTTCTGCTTGCCTGCCTGACCGCCACGCTGCTGTGGACGGGCGCCGCCACCGCCCAGGGCCTGCCACCGACCGTCGAGGCCGACCGCCAGCTGCAACTGGCCTCCGGCGAAATGGAGAAGGAGGACAAAGGCGGCAAGGCCGACTGGCCCAAGGCGGCCGCCGCGCTCAAGGCCGCCGAGGCCACCGGCGTGCCCATGCCGGCCAACTTTGACTACCACTACGGCCGCGCCCTGCAGGCCACGGGCCAGCACGCCGCCGCCCTGGAGCGCCTGGAGCGCTACCTGCGGGTGCACGGCACCAAGGGCAAGTACTACAGCCAGGCGCTGCAGCTCTACACCAGCGCCCAGGCGGGCAAGGCCACGGCAGACGAAGCCGCGCGCCAGCGCGCCGCGCTCGACGCGGCCTGGGTGGACGTGAAGACCACCTGGTGGAACACCGACGACCTGGACGACGGCTGCGAGCGCGCCGAGGCCCGCATCGAGCGCTACGCGCCCAGTGCGCGCAACCTCGACTGCTCGTGCCAGACGGGCTTCATCAACCACCCCGCCTGGCGCGACCACCAGGAGATCACCTGCACGGTGACCTGGCAGGGCAACCTGCTGCAGGAAAAGCGCGAATCCTTCTCTGGCGAGCGCAAGTACCGGACCCATTCGGGCAGCGGGTCGGTGCTCGAAGGCATGAGGTCGCGGCAGCAATGAGCGGCGGGCCCATGGGGCGCCGCGGGCGCCGGTTCGCCCTCGGCGCGGCGCTGGCGGGCCTGGCGCTGCTGGGGCTGGGCGGCGCGCCGGCCCGGGCGGCCGAGATCGGCGGCCAGGGCACGCTGCGCCCCGGCGGCGGCCTGGCCCGGGTGGAGTGCTTCAAGAGCGCGACCCCGGACGTGCCCGAGGTCTGCGGCATCCACGAGGTCCGCTGGAAGCTCACGACGCTGATGGGCGAGCCGGTGGCCAACGCCGGGCTCGTGTGGACCATCAGCTCGGTGAAGATCCGCGTGGGCAAGGAGGTCCGGGGCTTTCCCGTGGAGCTGCTGCCCGCGCCGCTGGAGCGGGCCGCCCGGCGCAGCGAGCTCATGGTCTACGGCCTGGGCCTCTTCATCGGCAAGGGCGGGGCGATCCTGGCCGTCGATCTGGACACGGGCGCGCCCGTGCGGCCCGATGGCAAGGTCTCGTTCAACGTGCCGGGCAGCCCCGACTGGTCGCGCTTCATCATCAGCGGCGGCTCCAGCCGGCTCCCGAGCGGCGATCTGACCATGGGGCAGCAGGGCTGGTGCGCCCGGGAGGGGCGAAGCCACCTGTCGCCGGCCGACGCGAAGGACGCCATGCGCGGGGGCATCCAGCTGACGGAGCTGATCATCTGCCCGCGCAGCTCGGCCAGCGCCAGCGCGCTGGCGAGCGCCTTGCAGGATTTCTGCGAGAAGACGCCGCAGTCGGCGTACTGCGAGAAGAAGCCCAAGCCGGACAAACCCGATCTGGCCCACGCCGATGCCCTGGACAAGGCGGCCGACGCCCCCGACGTGCGCCGTGTGCACGCGCGCCTGGTCGAGGCCTTCCGCCAGGCGTCCGAGGCGGCCTGCCGCCAGGAGCTGGCGCCCGTGCAGGCCTGCCGGCGCCAGCAATGCCCCGACCCGCAGGGCCCCGACGAGGCCCGCTGCAAGGCGATGCCGGGCCGGCCGTGGCGCGACATCGGCCCCTTGCTGACGCGCGTGGACAACTCGCCCTGCGACGCGCGCTGCGAACGCGAACGCGAGCGCAACCGCGAGGAAGCGCGCCGGGCGCGCGAGCGCGAGGCGCGCGAATTCGAGGCCAGGGAGGCGGCCTGGGAGTCACAGTGGGGCGAGCTGTCGCGCCAGTGCCAGGCCAACCGGGAAGCCCGCGCGGCCCAGGCTCGCTGCGTGCAGGCCTCGGAAAGCCGCTGCAACCCGGGCGGGCTCACGCCCCAGACCTGCCTGGACCGGCGCATGGCCGGCGCGCCCACGTCCGCCGCGGCGCAGGCGGTGTTCGACCAGCAGACGCAGGAGCGCCGCCGCGCCGACGAGCGCCCGCGCTTCCTGGACTGAGGCGGGGGCCCGCCCTGGCGGGCCGGGTTGGCGCCCGCGCCGCTGGCGCGGCCTCAGGGTGCCGTGGCCGCGGGCACTTCGGGTGGCCAGACCACGTCGCTCACGCGCCGCGGCGTGCCGATGGGCGGGCCACCCCCGCCGGCCTGCAGGGCGGCGATGTCCTGCTCGCTCGGGTACTGGCCGAGCAACAGGTAGTCGAACACGCGGCGCGCGATGGGCGCGGCCGCGGCGGCGCCGAAGCCGGCGTTCTCCACGATCACCGCCAGCGCCACGCGCGGCTCGTCGGCCGGCGCGAAGGCGAGGTAGAGCGAGTGGTCGCGCTGGTGCTCTTCGAGCTTGCGGGCGTCGTAGCGCTCGCGCTGGCCGATGGTGACGGCCTGCGCCGTGCCGGTCTTGCCGCCGCTGGTGTAGCCGGCGCCCGAGAACACGCGCGCCGAGGTGCCCTCGGTGGTGACGGCCTGCATGGCGCTGAGCACCACGCGCACGTGCTCGGGCTTGAAGTTCAGGTTCTCGGTTGGCGCCGTGGGCAGCGGCTCGACCTGGCCGGTGAGCGGGTTGCGCCGCGCCAGCGACAGGTGCGGCGCGCGCTTGATGCCACCGTTGGCCAGGGTGGCCATGGCGTTGGCCATCTGCAGCATGGTGAAGTTGTTGTAGCCCTGGCCGATGCCCAGCGAAACGGTCTCGCCCGCGTACCAGCGCTGGGCCTCGGGGCGCTTGTAGGTGTCGCGCTTCCATTGCTGGCTGGGCAGCACGCCGCGCACCTCGCCTTTGAGGTCGATGCCCGTGAGCTGGCCGATGCCCAGGGGCTTCATGAAGTCGTGGATGGCGTCCACGCCCATCTCGTTGGCCAGCGAATAGAAGTAAACGTTGCTCGACTTGATGATGGCGCGGCGCATGTCCACCGCGCCCAGGCCGCCGTCGCCATGGCTGCGGAAGCGGTGGTTGCCCAGCATCCAGTAGCCGGGGTCGTTGATGGCGGTCTCGGCCTTGCGCGCGCCGGTCTCCAGCGCGGCCATGGCCATGAAGGGCTTGTAGGTGGAGCCCGGCGGGTAGGTGCCGCGCAGGGCCCGGTTGAGCAGCGGCTTGTCGATGGACTCGTTGAGCGCGCGCCAGTTGTCCACGTCGATGCCCTCGACGAAGAGGTTGGGGTCGAAGGTGGGCTTGGAGACCAGGGCCAGCACCTCGCCGTTGCGCGGGTCGATCGCCACCAGGGCGCCCCGGCGCTCGCCGTACAGCGTCTCGACCAGGTTCTGCAGCTTGGCGTCGATGGTGAGCACGACGGTGTCGCCCGGCGTGGGCGGCGTGGCCGCGAGCGAGCGCACCGCGCGCCCGCCGGCCGAGGTCTCCACCCGCTCGAAGCCGGTGGTGCCGTGCAGGGTCTGCTCGTGCTGCTGCTCGGCGCCGAGCTTGCCGATGTACTCGGTGCCGCGGTAGTTGGCCTGGTCTTCCTCGGGCCAGTCGGCGATGAGCTCCTTCTCGCGCTGGTTGATGCGGCCGATGTAGCCGATCACGTGGCTGGCGGTTTCGCCGATGGGGTAGTGGCGCAGCAGCCGCGCGCGCACTTCCACGCCGGGGAAGCGGTAGCGCTGGGCCGTGAAGCGCGCCACCTCCTCGTCGCTCAGCCGGGTGCGGATGGGCAGGGAGTCGAAGCGGTGCGATTCCTCCAGCAGCTTGCGAAAGCGCCGCTCGTCGCGCGGGGAGATGTCCACCAGCTCGCGCAGGCCGGCGATGGTCTCGTCGAGGTCCTCGACCTGCGAGCGCGTGATCTCCAGCGTGTAGGCCGAGTAGTTGCTGGCCAGTACGCGGCCCTCGCGGTCGACGATCTGGCCTCGGTTGGGCACCACCGGCAGCACCGCCGTGCGGTTGCTCTCGGCCTGGGCCATGAACTCCTCGTGCCGGGTCACCTGCAGCCAGGTCATGCGCGCCACGATCAGGCCGAAGGCGAACAGCACCGTCAGCGCGATCACGATCACGCGCTGGCGGAACTGCCAGATGTCCGCGTCGACGTTGCGCAACTCCGTCATGGCCGAGCCTTCGGGGTCAGAGGGGGCGGTTGTCGTCCGGGTCGGGTGCGCGGCGCTGGGGGGCCAGCAGCATCACCGTCACCACGGGCCAGAGCATGGCCTCGAACAGCGGCGAAAGGAAGTAGGGCCAGCCCGGGAAGCTGCCGCCGGCCAGCAGGCGCACCACCATGCCGATGAGGTGTGCCGCCACGAACAGCGGCAGCACCTGCAGCGACTGCGCCGGCACCGGGAACCACAGCAGCCGCCGGTGCATGGCCACGGCGCCGAAGGCCATGACGGTGTAGGACAAGGCGTGCTGGCCGAGCAGGGCGCCCTGGTGCACGTCCATGACCAGGCCGAAGAAGAAGGCCGTGCCCACGCCGATGCGCAGCGGCTGGTGCACGCACCAGAACACCAGGCTGAGCGCGAGCAGGTCGGGCACCCAGGCGGCGCGGCCGAACAGGCCCATGTTGAGCAGCATGTTCAGCGCCAGCGCGCAGATCAGGCTGAACCAGATGAAGACGGGGTTGGCGGGCAGCAGCAGCTGCTGGCCAGGGCGCATGATCATGGCCGGGACCCCTGACGGCCGGGCCGGCCGGCGGCCTTGGCGCCCGGCACGGGGCCGGTCTGGGTGGCGTCCGCGGCGGGTGCGGCCGCGGGGGGCGGCGGCAGCTGCGCGCCCGCGGGCTCCAGCACCAGCACGTGCAGCGCGCCGTCCATGCGGGCCAGGGCCTCGGCGCGGATGCGCATGAAGGACGAGCCGCTCTGGCGCTCCACGGTGGTGACGCGCGCCACCGGCAGGCCGGGCGGGTACACCGCGTCCACGCCGCTGGTGGTGAGCAGGTCGCCTTCGCGGATGTCGGTCTCGGCCAGGGTGTAGCGCAGTTCCAGGCCGTCGCCGTCGCTGGCCGGCTGGCCGTAGGCCACGCTGCGCACCCCGGAGCGCACGTCGAGCACGGGGATGGCCTGGTCGCGGTCCACCAGCAGGCTGACCTCGGCGATCAGCGGGTACACGCGCGTCACCTGGCCCAGCACACCCGACTCGTCGATCACCGGCGCACCGGCCACCACGCCATGCGTCTGGCCGCGGTCGATGACCACGCGGCGCGAGTAGGGGTCGGCGGCGTCGTAGACCACCTGGGCGCCGATCGCCCCGGCCTTCACGCGCTCGCGCATGGACAGCAGTTCGCGCAGGCGCTGGTTTTCATTCATCAGCTGGTCCACCTGCAGGCTGCGCGCGGCCTGGTCGGCCAGGCGGCGCACGGCGTCGGCCTCGTTCTGCTGGGCCGTGTGCAGGCTGGTGACATAACCGCCGGCCGCGCCCACCAGTTGCACGGGCTGCAGCACCGCCCACTGCACGGGGTACAGCGCCGTGGCCAGCGCCGCGCGCACGGGCTGCGCCACGCGAAAGCGCAGGTCGGCCACCATCAGGAACAGCGCCACGGCGCTGAACACGATCAGCTTGGACAGGGCCGAGGGGCCCTGCTTGAAGAACGGCGGTGGGGTGCGGTCCAGCGTGCCCAGTGGCATGGCGGCTCGCCGCGCGGAACGCGGCCCTTATTCGCTGGTGAAGATCGTGCCCAGGCGCTCCATGCGCTCCAGGGCCATGCCGCAGCCGCGCACCACGCAGGTCAGGGGCTCCTCGGCCACCAGCACCGGCAGGCCGGTTTCTTCGGCCAGCAGGCGGTCCAGGTCGCGCAGCAGGGCGCCGCCGCCGGTGAGCATCATGCCGCGCTCGGCGATGTCGGCGCCGAGCTCGGGTGGGGTCTGCTCCAGCGCGTTCTTGACCGCGCTGACGATCTGGTTGAGCGGTTCGGTGAGGGCTTCCAGCACCTCGTTGGAGCTGATGGTGAAGCTGCGCGGCACGCCCTCGGAGAGGTTGCGGCCCTTGACCTCCATCTCGCGCACTTCGGAGCCCGGGAAGGCCGAGCCGATTTCCTTCTTGATGGCCTCGGCCGTGGGTTCGCCGATGAGCATGCCGTAGTTGCGGCGGATGTAGGCAATGATGGCGTCGTCGAACTTGTCGCCGCCGACGCGCACGCTGCCCTTGTAGACCATGCCGCCCAGGCTGATGACGCCCACCTCGGTGGTGCCGCCGCCGATGTCGACCACCATGGAGCCCGAGGCGTCGGAGACCGGCAGGCCGGCGCCGATGGCCGCGGCCATGGGTTCCTCGATCAGGTAGACCTCGCTGGCGCCCGCGCCCAGGGCCGATTCGCGGATGGCGCGGCGCTCTACCTGGGTGGAGCCGCAGGGCACGCAGATGATGATGCGCGGGCTCGGCTTGAACATCGAGCGCGGGTGCACCATCTTGATGAACTGCTTGAGCATCTGCTCGGTGACGGTGAAGTCGGCGATCACGCCGTCCTTCATCGGGCGGATGGCCTCGATGTTGCCGGGCACCTTGCCGAGCATGGCCTTGGCTTCGCGGCCCACCGCCTGGATGGTCTTCTTGCCCTGGGGACCGCCTTCGTGGCGGATGGACACGACCGAGGGCTCGTCGAGCACGATGCCCTTGTTGCGCACGTAGATGAGGGTGTTGGCGGTGCCGAGGTCGATGGCCAGGTCGGTCGAGAAACTCCGACGGAACGCTTCAAACATGGTGGGTGAATCCTGTGGGATGCGTCAGCTCACGCGCACGCGTGCAGCCGGGGGTGGGGCCGGGGTCGGACCGGGGCATCGGGGCTAAGTGATTGATTCGGTGGCGAAAACCGGGCCCAAAGGCCGGCTCCGCTGAACGCAGGATAATACCCGAACGCCTGTGTACAACCGCATCAAAACAGGCCTGTTTGCCCCTCAAACGGGCCGTTTTGCATCCGGTTGCAGGCCCGAGCCGCCCTGGCGGCGCGGGTCCCCTCATCCCCCAGCACCATGTCCCTGACCCTCAACGACATCGGGCGCATCGCCCACCTGGCGCGCCTGGAACTCGACGCCGAGCACAGCGAGCGCCTGCTTGGCCAGCTCAACGGCTTCTTCGACATCGTCGAGCGCATGAAGGCCGTCGACACCGCCGGCGTCGAGCCCCTGGCCCATCCCACCGCCGTGATGGAGGACGTGGCCCTGCGCCTGCGCCCCGACGTGGTGAGCGAGCCGAACGCGCGCGAGGCCAACCAGAAGAGCGCCCCGGCCGTGGAAAACGGCCTGTTCCTGGTGCCGAAGGTGATCGAATGAGCGCGCCGGATCTGCACCAGATGGGCGTGGCCGAGCTGGCCCAGGCCATTGCCGACAAAAAGACCAGCAGCACCGAGGCGACGCGGCACCTGCTGGCGCGCGCGAAACAGCACGAGGCCCTGGGCGCCTACCTGGCGGTCGACGAAGAGGTCTCGCTGGCCCAGGCCCGGGCCGCCGACGCGCGCATCGCCGCCGGCGAGCGCACGCCGCTGCTGGGCGTGCCGATCGCGCACAAGGACATCTTCGTCACGCGCGACTTTCCCACCACCGCCGGCTCGAAGATGCTGGCGGGCTACCGCAGCCCCTTCGACGCCACCGTGGTGGCCCGGCTCGGGCAGCAGGGCGCGGTGACCCTGGGCAAGCTCAACTGCGACGAGTTCGCCATGGGCTCGGGCAACGACAACTCCGCCTTCGGCCCCGCGCGCAACCCCTGGGACCCGGCCCGCGTGCCGGGCGGCTCGTCGGGCGGCTCCGCCGCGGTCGTGGCCGCGCGCCTGGCGCCCGCCGTCACCGGCACCGACACCGGCGGCTCCATCCGCCAGCCCGCCGGCTTCTGCGGCGTGACCGGCATCAAGCCCACCTATGGCCGCTGCTCGCGCTACGGCATGGTGGCCTTTGCGTCCAGCCTGGACCAGGCCGGCCCCATGGCGCGCAGCGCGGCCGATTGCGCCACCCTGCTCACGGCCATGGCCGGGCCCGACATCGACCGCGATTCCACCAGCCTCGACCACCCGGCCGAGGACTACGGCCGCCTGCTGGGCACGGCCTGGGGCGAAGGGCGCGACGGCGCCAGCGCCGCGCAGCCGCTCAAGGGCCTGCGCATCGGCATCCCCGAGGAATGGATGAACTGGGCGGACGACGCGCCGACCACGGACCAGCGCGTGTCCGGCGACGTCACCCTGCAGGTATCGGGCGCGCTGAAGCAGCTCGAGGCGCTCGGCGCCAGCCTGCGCCGCATCCGCCTGCCGCGGACCGAGATGTCCATCCCGGCGTACTACATCATCGCGCCCGCCGAGGCGAGCTCGAACCTCAGCCGCTACGACGGCGTGAAGTTCGGCCACCGCGCCGCGAAGTACGACGACCTGCTCGACATGTACAAGAAGTCGCGCAGCGAGGCCTTCGGCGCCGAGGTGCAGCGGCGCATCATGATCGGCACCTATGTGCTGAGCCACGGCTACTACGACGCCTATTACCTCAAGGCCCAGCAGATCCGCCGCCTCATCGCGCAGGATTTCCGCGCCGCCTTCGCCGAGTGCGACCTGATCGCCGGGCCGGTTGCGCCCACGGTGGCCTGGAAGATCGGCGAACTGGCCGACGACCCGGTCGCCGCCTACCTGGCGGACATCTACACCCTGCCCGCCTCGCTCGCGGGCCTGCCGTGCATGAGCGTGCCGGCCGGGCTCGGCGCCACCAGCGGCCTGCCCGTCGGCCTGCAGCTCGTCGGCGACTACCTGAAGGAGGCCGAGCTGCTGCAGGTGGCGCACGCCCTCCAGCAGGCCACGGACTGGCACACGCACGCCCCCGCGGGGTACTGACCATGAGCAAAGCAAGCCCTTCCCTGCTGGTGCACGGCTACGAGGTCGTCATCGGCTTCGAGACGCACACCCAACTGGCCACGCGGTCCAAGATCTTCAGCCGCGCGGCCACCGCCTTCGGCGCCGAGCCCAACACCCAGGCCAGCGCGGTTGACCTGGCGCTGCCCGGCACCCTGCCCGTGATGAACCGCGAGGCCGTGGCCTGCGCCATCCGCCTGGGCCTGGCCGTGGGCGCGCACATCGCCGAGCGCAGCGTCTTCGCGCGCAAGAACTACTTCTACCCCGACCTGCCCAAGGGCTACCAGATCAGCCAGTACGAGATCCCGGTGGTGCAGGGCGGCGCGGTCAGCTTCTACCTGGGCGACGAAAAGAAAACCGTGCGCCTGGTGCGCGCGCACCTGGAGGAAGATGCCGGCAAGAGCCTGCACGAGGACTTCATCGGCCAGAGCGGGATCGACCTCAACCGCGCGGGCACGCCGCTGCTGGAGATCGTGACCGAACCCGACATCCGCTCCAGCGCCGAGGCCGTGGCCTACGCGAAGGAGCTGCACAAGATCGTCACCTGGATCGGCATCTGCGACGGCAACATGCAGGAGGGCTCGTTCCGCTGCGACGCCAACGTCTCGGTGCGCAAGCCCGGGGCGCCGCTGGGCACGCGCCGCGAGATCAAGAACCTGAACTCGTTCAAGTTCATGCAGCAGGCCATCGACTACGAGGTGCGCTGGCAGATCGAACAGATCGAAGACGGCCACGCCATCGAGCAGGCCACGGTGCTGTTCGACCCCGACACGGGCGAGACGCGCGCCATGCGCACCAAGGAGGACGCGGCCGACTACCGCTACTTCCCCGACCCCGACCTGCCGCCGCTGGTGGTGGCGCGCGACTGGGTGGCCGAGGTCAAGGCCGCCATGCCCGAGCTGCCGCGCGCCATGGCCGAGCGCTTCGTGCAGCAGTACGCTTTGCCCGAGTACGACGCCACCACGCTGACGCAAAGCCCGGCCATGGCGGCCTACTTCGAGGCCGCGGCCCAGGCCAGCGGCCAGGCCAAGATGGCCAGCAACTGGGTGATGGGCGAGGTCTCGCGCCGGCTCAACAACGAAGAGAAGGGCATCGCCGACGTGCCCGTGAGCGCGGCGCAGCTCGCCGCCCTGCTCCAGCGCATCGCCGACGGCACGGTGTCCAACAACGCGGCCAAGCAGGTGATGGATGCGCTGTGGACGGGCGAAGGCGCCGAGGTGGACGCGGTGATTGAGACCAAGGGCCTCAAGCAGGTCAGCGACAGCGGCGCGATCGAGAAGATCATCGACGAGGTGATGGCCGCCAACGCCGACATGGTGGCCCAGTTCCGCGCCGGCAAGGACAAGGCCTTCAACGCCCTGGTGGGCCAGGCCATGAAGGCCAGCAAGGGCAAGGCCAATCCGCAGCAGGTGAACGAGCTGCTGCGCCAGAAACTGGGGTGAGACCTCACTGTGCGTGGCCGGGGGCGGTTCAGCGGCTCTGCGCGGCCCAGAGCTGCTTGAGCTTGGCCAGCTCTTCGTCGAAGCGCGCGTTCACGCGCTGCTTCTCCTGCGTCTGGTCGACCAGGAAGCGCTTCTGCACGTCCATCTGCTTGTCGTTGTCCTCGACCTTGCGCCGCAGCCACAGCGGGGCCTTGGTCAGGTCGCCCTGGTAGAACTCCAGCTCCTGCGCGATGCCCTTGCGTTGTTCGATCAGGGCCGCTTCGCGCTTGTGCACGGCGGCGATCACGTCGTCGATCTGCGCCAGCGCCTCCTGGCGCTCCTTGTCGTGCACGCCCTGGTTGGGGTAGCGGATCAGCAGCGCGCGCTCGCGCCGGCGCTCCTCCTGCACGCGGGCCTGCTCTTCCTGCTCGGCGCGGCGCTTGGCCTCGACCTTCTCGCGCTCCTCGCGCGTGTAGCTGGGCGGGATCACCTCGCGCACGGTGCCGGTGCGGCCCAGGCGCTGCTGCTCGCGGTCCAGGCAGTCGACGATGGGGCGGTCGGAGGTGATGCGCCGGCCCTTGCTGTCGGTGCAGGTGTAGATGGACTGCGCGTTGTTCTGCGCTTGCGCGCCCAGCGACAGCAGCAGCAGGGCCGCCGCGCCAGCGAGTCGGTGGCGGCGGGGCAGGGACATCGGCAGCGGCAGGCGGTTCATGGTGATGGGGTGGGTCAGTTCACGCCGTAGCGGGCCCGGTAGGCCAGCACGCGGTCGCGGTGCGCCGCGACCTCGCCGCCCGCCTGGGCGGTCAGATACTGAAGCAAATCATCGAGCTTCGCAATCGAACAGACCTGCAGGCCTAGCTGGCGTTGCACGTACTGCACGGCACTGTGATCGACGTCGCGGACCACGCCGTCGGGGCCGGGCTCGGTGGCCTTCTCCTGGCGGTCCAGCGCAATGGCCACGGCGCTCGGCGTGGCGCCGGCGGCGCGGATCAGGGCGATGGACTCGCGCGCGGCCGTGCCGGCGCTCATCACGTCGTCGACGATCAGCACGCGGCCCTGCAGCGGCGCGCCCACCAGGGTACCGCCTTCGCCGTGGTCCTTGGCTTCCTTGCGGTTGTAGGCAAAGGGTACGTTGCGGCCCAGGCGGGCGAGCTCGATGGCCACCGCCGCGCCCAGCGGGATGCCCTTGTAGGCCGGGCCGAAGATCATGTCGAAGGCGACGCCGCTGTCGAGCAGCGCGCGTGCATAGAATGCCGCGAGCCGGCCCAGCTTGGCGCCGTCGTCGAACAGGCCGGCGTTGAAAAAATAGGGCGAAAGGCGCCCGGCCTTGGTCTTGAATTCGCCGAACTTCAGTGCGCCGGCCTCGACGCAGAACTTCACGAACGCCTGGGCCAGCGGCTCATCGGCCGCGCCTGCCATCACCATATGAGGACTTCCTTGTGTTCAATCTGACCAGCCTCAACCTCAACGGCATCCGCTCGGCCACCACCAAAGGCCTCGAAGACTGGCTGGCGAAAAGTGCGCCGGATTGTATTTGCATGCAGGAAGTGAAGGCCCAGGCGGCCGATGTGGCCGGTCGCTTCGAGGAACTGGCCGGGATGCGCGGCCACTTCCATTTCGCGCAGAAAAAGGGCTACGCGGGCACGGCTGTCTTCACGCGCCACGAGCCGAGCGCGGTGCTCACCGGCTTCGGCACGCACGAGTTCGACGACGAGGGCCGCTACACCGAGCTGCGCTTCGACACGCCCAAGCGCAAGCTGTCGATCATCAGCGTGTACTTCCCCAGCGGCTCGTCCGGCCCCGAGCGGCAGGAATCCAAGTACCGCTTCCTGGCGGCCTTCTTCCCGCACCTGGTGACGCTCAAGTCCCAGCGCGAATTCATCCTCTGTGGCGACGTGAACATCGCGCACACGCAGAACGACCTGAAGAACTGGCGCAGCAACCAGAAGAACAGCGGCTTCCTGCCCGAGGAGCGGGCCTGGATGACCCAGCTGTTCGCCGAGGTGGGCCTGATCGACGTCTACCGCCAGCTGCAGCCCGACACCACCGACGCCTGCTACACGTGGTGGAGCAACCGCGGCCAGGCCTGGGCCAACAACGTGGGGTGGCGACTGGACTACCACCTGGCCACGCCGGCGATGGCCGCGCACGCGCGCACCGAGGCCATCTACAAGGCGCAGCGCTTCTCGGACCACGCGCCGATCACCATCGGCTACGACTTCACGCTCTGAGAGGGCCACCGCGCCCGGGCCGCCGGCCCGCGGTGCGCGCATGCCCCGATCAAAGACAAGCCACCCATGACCGACTTCCCCCTGCGCCTGGCCACGCGAAAGAACGGCACCCGCGACGGCGAACTCATGCTCGTCAGCCCCGACGCCCGGCGCTGGGCGCCGGCCGCGGGCCCCGCCCGCACCCTGCAGGCCCTGCTCGACGACTGGGCCGCCCTGGCCGCCGCGCTGGACCAGCAGCGGCGCGGGCTGGACGCCAGCGGCTGGGCCGCGGCGGCGCCGTTCGAGGCGTCCGCCTGCATGGCCCCGCTGCCCCGCGCGTTCCAGTGGGCCGACGCCTCGGTCTACCGCAACCACGCCCGCCTGATCTACCAGTGGCGCCAGGAGCCTATTCCGCCGCGCTACGAGGAAGAACCCCTGGTCTACCAGGGCGGCTCGGACGGGATGATCGGTCCCGAAGACCCCATCGTCGCGGTCGACGAGGCGCACCAGATCGACCTGGAGGCGGAAATCGCTGTGGTGACGACGGACGTGCCCATGGGCACCACGGCGGCCCAGGCGGGCGGCTGCATCGCCCTGGTCGTGCTGCTCAACGACGTCTCGCTGCGGGGCCTCATTCCCAGCGAACTGGCCAAGGGTTTCGGCTTCTACCAGAGCAAGCCGGCCACCAGCTTCGCCCCCATTGCGCTGACCCCCGCGGCCCTGGGCGCCGCCTGGAAGGACGGCATGCCCGACCTGCGGGTGCGCATCCGCCTCAACGGCGACTGGTTCGGCGAGCCCGCGGCCAACGAGGACACGGTCTTCAACTTCCCGCAGATCATCGAGCACCTGGCGCGCACGCGCGACCTGGGCGCGGGCAGCATCGTCGGCGCCGGCACGATCAGCAACGCCGACCCGCGCTCGGGCAGCGCCTGCATCACCGAGGCCCGCGTGCGGGCGCAGCTGGGCGGCGCGCCCGAGGCCGATCTGCCGCGCTACCTGCGCCACGGGGACCGCGTCACCATCGAGGCGGTTGGCGCGGACCCGTCCGACGCCCTGTTCGGCGTCATCGACCAGCGCGTCGACGTCCGAGGGAGGCGCTGAGCGATGCTGCGCTACCGCACCATTCCCGTCACCGCCTTTGCCCAGAACTGCTCCATCGTCTGGTGCGACGAGACGATGGAGGCCGCCGTCATCGACCCGGGCGGCGACCTGGACACACTGCTGGACGAGGCGCGGCGCCTGGGCGTCGCACTCAAGGCCATCTGGCTCACGCACGCGCACATCGACCACGCGGGCGCCACGGCCGAGCTGGCGCGGCGCCAGTCGCTGCCCATCGTGGGCCCGCACGAGGGCGACCGCTTCTGGATCGACGCCCTGCCGCAGCAGGGCGCGATGTTCGGCTTCCCGCCGGCGGAGACCTTCACGCCCACGCGCTGGCTGCACGATGGCGACACGGTGCGCATCGGCCGGTGTGAACTCGCGGTGCGCCACTGCCCGGGCCACACGCCGGGGCATGTGGTGTTCCATTCGAAGGACGCGCAGCGCGCCTTCGTGGGCGACGTGCTGTTCGTGGGAAGCATCGGCCGCACGGACTTCCCGGGCGGCAACCACGCGCAACTGCTGGCCAGCATCCGCGAGCGGCTCTGGCCCATGGGGGACGAGACGGTGTTCATCCCCGGGCACGGGCCCGAGGGCCGCTTCGGGCAGGAGCGGCGCTCCAACCCCTTCGTGGGCGAGCGGGCCTGAACCTCAGCCCTTGCGGGCCTGTTCGTACAGGCCCTGCACCTTGGGCACGTTGGCCTCGAGCTGGCGGATGCGCTCCGGGCCTGTCGGGTGGGTGGACAGGAAGCCCGGCGCCGCGCCGCCGCCGGCCGCGGCCATCTTCTGCCACAGCGTGACGGCCGCGCGCGGCTGGTAGGCCGAGCGCGCCGCGAGCTCCAGGCCCACCAGATCGGCCTCGGTTTCGTCGTCGCGGCTGTACTTCAGGCTCAGCAGCTGCGTGCCCAGGTTGGCCGCCACGTCGCCGAGCTGGCCCAGCCCCAGCAGCTGCGCGGCGATGGACAGCCCGATGCCGGTGGCGTTGGTCTTGGCCACGCGCGAGCGCGCGTGTTCGCGCAGGGCGTGCGCCATCTCGTGGCCCATGATCATCGCGGCCTCGTCGTCGCTGAGCTTGAGCTTGTCGAGGATGCCGGTGTAGAAGGCGATCTTGCCGCCGGGCATGCAGAAGGCGTTGATCTGCTCGCTGCGGATGAGGTTGACCTCCCACTGCCAGCGCGTGGCGCGCTTGTTCCACTGCGGCGAATGCGGAATGAGGCGCTGCGCCATGTTGCGCAGGCGCAGGACCTGCGGGTCGCCGCCGGCCACCAGCGCGCCCTTGGCCTTGGCCTCGGCCATCATCTGGCCGTACTGCTGGGTGGCGGCGTTTTCCAGCTCCTCGGCGGGCACCAGGTTGCGCAGGGCCGAGCCTTGCCCGACGTCGACCTGCGCGAGCGCCGGCGCGGCGGCGGCCGCACCGGCGGCGAGCACGAAGGCGCGGCGCGCCGACCACACCGTTTCGGCGCGGGGCGGGGCGGGGTCACGGGTCTTGAGGTCGCAGAGGAAGCACATGGGCGAATAATAGGCAAAGCCGCGCGCGCCTGCGTGACGGCCTTCCACCATCCATCGCATGCCGACCGACGCCCACCCGCCCACGCCCGCCGCCGATCAACGCCTGTCGTGGGCCCAGACGCTGCGCGTCTACCTCGAACCCGCCAGCCTGCGCATGTTCGCGCTCGGCTTCTCGGCCGGCCTGCCGCTGCTGCTGGTGCTGGGCACGCTGAGCTTTCGCCTGCGTGAGGCCGGCATCGACCGCACCACCATTGGCTACCTGAGCTGGGTGGGCCTGGCCTACGGCTTCAAGTGGTGCTGGGCGCCGCTGGTGGACCGGCTGCCGATCCCGCTGCTGACGCGCGCGTTGGGGCGGCGCCGCAGCTGGCTGCTGCTGTCGCAACTGGCCATCGTGGCGGGGCTGGTGGGCATGGCGCTGGTCGACCCGCGCGCCGGGCTGGACGCCGTGGTCTGGTGCGCCCTGGCGGTGGCCTTCGCCTCGGCCACGCAGGACATCGCGCTGGACGCCTTTCGCATCGAATCGGCCGACACCCAGCGCCAGGGCGCGCTGGCCGCCACCTACCAGACGGGCTACCGCCTGGCCATGATCTGGGCCGGCGCCGGCGTGCTGTGGCTGGCCGCGCGCGCCGAAACCGCGGGCGGTGGCTACCAGCAAGGCGCCTGGTCCACGGCCTACCTGGCGATGGCCGCCAGCATGGCCGTGGGCGTGCTCACCGTGCTGTTCTCGCGCGAACCCGTGCGCGTGGAGCTGCCGCCCGCGCGCGACTTCCGCGAGTGGCTGCGCACCGCCCTGATCGAGCCCTTCGCCGACTTTCTGCGCCGCTACGGCAAGCACGCGGTGCTGGTGCTGGCGCTGATCGGCGTCTACCGCATCAGCGACGTGGTGATGGGCATCATGGCCAACCCCTTCTACGTGGACATGGGCTACACCAAGGACCAGGTGGCCGCGGTGAGCAAGGTCTACGGCGTCATCATGACCCTGCTGGGCGCCTTCATCGGCGGCGCGCTGTCCATGCGCCTGGGCGTGATGCGCGTGCTCATGCTGGGCGCGGTGCTGTCGGCCGCCAGCAACCTGCTGTTCGCCTGGCTCTCCGGCCAGACGGCGAGCCTGGCGGCGCTGATCCTGGTCATCTCGGCCGACAATCTGAGCGCGGGCGTGGCCTCCGCGGCCTTCATCGCCTTCCTTTCCGGCCTCACGAACGTGAGCTACTCGGCCACGCAGTACGCGCTGTTCAGCTCCATGATGCTGCTGGCGCCGAAGTGGGTGGCGGGGTACTCGGGCGCCTTCGTCGACCACTTCGGCTACACGCCCTTCTTCATCGGCACGGCCCTGCTGGGCCTGCCGGTGCTGCTGCTGATCTGGCTGGCCACGCGCTGGCTGCCGGCGCCGTCCGCTGCCGCGGCGGCCCCTAGCGCTGACTCACCAGCCAGGCCCGGATCGCCGGCTTGACGACCTTGCCCAGCGCGGTGCGCGGCAAGGCGTCGACGCGGTGCCAGTACCGCGGCCACTTGTAGCGCGCCAGGCGGCCCTCCAGCGCGGCGGACACGCCGCTCTGCCAGTCCTCGGGGGCGGTCTCGCGCAGCACCACCACGGCCACGCAGGCCTCGCCCCAGCGCTCATCGGGGCGGCCCACCACGGCGCACTCGGCCACCCAGGGGTGCTCGGCCAGCAGCTGCTCGATCTCGGCCGGGTAGATGTTCTCGCCGCCCGAGATGATCATGTCCTTGGCGCGGCCCACCACCACGTAGCTGCCGTCGGGGTCCTGGCGCGCCAGATCGCCGCTGTGGAAGAAGCCCTCGGCGTCCAGCGCGGCGATGTCGGGCCAGTACAGCCCCACCACGTTGGGGCCACGCACGCAGATCTCGCCCACGCGGCCGCGCGCCACGGGCTCCCCATCGGCGCCGACGAGCCGGATCTCCACGCCCGGCGCGGGCCAGCCGCAGGAGCCCACGTGGTCCATGGCCTCGGCCGGGCCGAGGGCGATGGAGAACGGGCCGGTCTCGGTGCTGCCGTAGACGTTGCACACCGGCAGGCCGCGCGCGTGGCAGGCCCGCAGCAGGTCGGCCGGCAGCAGGCTGGAGCCCGCCCACAGGGCGCGCAGGCAGGACAGGTCGGCCCGGGCCCAGCGCGGGTGCTGCACCAGGGCCTGCAGCGTGGCGGGCACCTGCAGCGTCAGCGTGGGGCGCGAGGCGGCCAGGGCGTCGAACACGGCGCCGGGGTCGAAGCGGCGGTGCAGCAGCACGGTGGCGCCGCGCGAAAGCGCGGGCAGCGTCTGGATGCACAGGCCGCCCACATGGAACAGCGGCAGCGCGGTGAGAACCGTGTCCCGCTCGGTGATCTCCTGCACCTGCGCGGCGATGGCCATGTTGGCGAGCAGGTTGGCCTGGGTGTGGACCGCCCCCTTGGGCTGGCCGGTGGTGCCCGAGGTGTAGACCAGCAGCACCGGGTCGTCCGGGCCGCCCTCATGGGGCGCGTGGCCGTCCGGGGGCTCGGTGGGCGGCTCGTCGCCGCTCTCCAGGGCCTCCACGGGCATCGCCGCGAGGCCGTGCGCGGCGGCCAGCGCGCGGGCCGGTTCGGCAAAGGCCTCGTCGTGCACCAGCAACACGGGGGCGCTGTCGTTCAGCACGGCGGCCCACTCGGCGGG
The DNA here is from genome assembly GCF_016903055.1 of Hydrogenophaga sp. YM1. Lineage (NCBI taxonomy): Bacteria > Pseudomonadati > Pseudomonadota > Betaproteobacteria > Burkholderiales > Comamonadaceae > Hydrogenophaga > Hydrogenophaga sp. YM1. The sequence goes on from NZ_CP070223.1 coordinate 264,437, forward strand.
CGCCAGGCGGTGGTTCAGCGGCACCAGCAGGGCGCCGCGCCGGGCCAGTGCGAACAGCAGGGCGATCTGTGCGGGGTGGTTGAAGCCCAGCCAGGCCACGCGCAGGCCGCGCTCCACGGGCAGGGCCTGCGCCAGCACCCGGGCGCGCTGCGCCAGCGTGGCGTAATCGAGGGACTGCCACTGCGGATCGCCGCCGTCCCAGCGCAGAGCGAGGTGGCGGGGATGGATCTGGGCGCGTTGCGCGAGCAGCGCGTCCAGGGTGTCGGCGGCGGTCGTCGGCATGGACAGGGGCATGGCGGGGGCGGGGATGGTCACCGGGCGGCGGACATGGAGAGCACCATGATTTACCCAACTTTACGTGCAGCGCAAGGCCGGTTCATCCCGCGGGTGCAGCATCGGCCGCTCCGGCAGCCACCGCTACACTGAACCGCATGACGACCGCCCACCTGCTGATGATCGAGGACGACGCCCGGCTGGCCCAGATGGTGCAGGAGTACCTGGGGCAATCGGGCTTCGCGGTGGCCCACGCCGCCGACGGCGAAAGTGGCCTGGAGCAATTGCCGCTGGTGCAACCCGAGTTGGTCATCCTCGATCTGATGCTGCCCGGCATCGACGGCCTGGAGGTGTGCCGGCGCATCCGCTCGCTGAGCACCGCGCAGGCGCGCGTGCCGGTGCTCATGCTCACCGCCAAGGGCGACCCGATGGACCGTGTCATTGGCCTGGAGCTGGGGGCCGACGACTACCTGCCCAAGCCCTTCGAGCCGCGCGAGCTGCTGGCGCGCGTGCGCGCCGTGCTGCGCCGCCGCGCCGAAAACGGGGGCAACGGCGGCAGCCGCGCCACGCCGGTCATGCGCTTCGGTTCGCTGGAGATCGACCGCGACGCGCGCACCGTCACCGTGGCCGACCAGCCGGCGGAGCTCACGTCCTACCAGTTCGATCTGCTCGTGGCCATGGCCGAACGAGCGGGACGCGTGCTCACGCGCGACCAGATCATGGAAGCCGTGCGCGGCCGCGAGCTGGAGGCCTTCGACCGCTCGATCGACGTGCACATCGGGCGCATCCGCGGCGCCATCGAGGCGGACAGCAAGAACCCCAAGCGCATCCTCACAGTGCGCGGCGTGGGCTACGTGTTCGCCAAGCAGCAAGACTGAGCCCGGTGAGCCTGTCGCTGTTCGGCCAACGCCTGTACCTGCGCATCTGGCTGGCGGTGGTGGCCGCCGTGACCGTGCTCACGCTGGTGGTGGGCTGGCTGTGGCAGCAGACCCTGGAGCGTGACCGCGAGGAGCGCGAAGCGCGCGTGATGCGCACCATCATCGTGGAGAACACCGCGGGCGACGTGCTGGGCGATGCGCCCGCGCGGGCCGAGCGCATCCCCGGCGAGGGCTGGCGCTTCGAGGTGATCATGCGGGACGGCGAGAAGCTCTACGTGATGCTGCCGTTCTCCAACCGCGGCGCGCCCTCCAACCCGGGCAGCCGGGCGCCGGCCTGGCTGCTCACGCCCGCCGGCTTCGCCTGGCTGCTCGGCCTGGTGGCCCTGGCGGTGGCGCTGGGGGCCTATCCCATCGTGCGCCGCCTCACCAAGCGCCTGGAGACTTTGCAGAAGGGCGTGGAGCGCTGGGGTGCGGGCGACCTGTCCACGCGCCTGTCGGTGAATGGGCAGGACGAGGTGGCTTTCCTGGCCAAGCGCTTCAACGTGGCGGCCGAGCGTGTGCAGACGCTGCTGCAGTCGCACAAACGCCTGCTGGCCAATGCCTCGCACGAGCTGCGCTCGCCGTTGGCGCGCATCCGCATGGGGCTGGCGCTGATCGGTAGCGACCCCAGCCAGCAGGCCCAGCGCGCCGAGATCGCGCGCAGCATCGACGAGCTGGACCAGCTCATCGATGAGATCCTGCTGGCGAGCCGGCTCGACCTGAGCGATCCCTCCGACCCGGCCGCGCTGGGCCCGGAGGAAGAGGTGGACCTGCTGGGCCTGGCCGCCGAGGAGTGCGCGCGCGCCGGGGCCGAACTCGAGGCCGCGCCGGCCGCGGGCGGGGTGGTGGTGCATGGCCACGCCAAGCTGCTGCGCCGCGTGCTGCGCAATCTGCTGGAGAACGCGCGCCGCTACGGCCGCGGTGCGGGCAAGGCCGATGCCGAGGTGCGGCTGGGCCTGAGCGTGCGCGAGAGTGGCCGATCGCGCACGGCGGTGCTGACGGTGGACGACCACGGGCCGGGCGTGCCGCCCGAGCTGCGCGAGCGCATCTTCGAGCCCTTCTACCGTCTGCCGGGCGCCAGCGAGCGCGAAGGCGGCGTCGGCTTGGGCCTCGCGCTGGTGCGAACGATCGTCGAACGCCATGGGGGCGCGGTGCGCTGCGAGGACCGGCCGGGCGGCGGGGCACGGTTTGTGGTCACGCTGCCGGCCTGAACGGCCGTTCGGTTCCAGGGTGACGCCGCCTGCTTCCCCCAAATTGGGGATGCCATCGGCGTGGGAGACCCGTGAGAATTCGGCAGTTGCTGTCACGACACCCGTTCAGAGCCGATGTATGTGCGTGCCGCATATCTGACCAGGCCCGAGACACCGGATTGATCAGGTCTCCCAACGACGTCCTCTCGAGGACTTGGCAAAGCCACCGAAAGGTGGCTTTTTTTTGTTCAGGCCGACCCGGTGGGTGCGAGCGGGGCCTGTGGATCGGTGTGCAGCCAATCCACTACCTCGCCCGCCGGCTGGTAGCCCTGCACCGCCTGCTGCAGCAACGCGCGAATGGCGTTGACGTCGTTGGACCGCATGGCGGTGTCCAGGGCTTCCAGCAGGCCCAGCAGCGTGTCGGGGGGGAGCAGCGCTTCCTGGGCGCGCAGGATGCGCGGGTGTTGCGTGGGCAGCGGGTTGTCGCCGATCAACAGTTCCTCGTAGAGCTTCTCACCGGGCCGCAGGCCGGTGATCTGGATCTCGATCTGGCCCCAGGGCTGCTGCTCGTTTTTCACTTGCAGGCCGGAGAGTTCGACCATGCGGTGGGCGAGGTCGACGATGCGCACCGGCTCGCCCATGTCGAGCACGAAGACGTCGCCGCCCTCGGCCATGGCGCCGGCCTGGATGACGAGCTGCGCCGCCTCGGGGATGGTCATGAAGAAGCGCGTGATGTCGGGGTGCGTGACCGTGACGGGCCCGCCGGCGGCGATCTGCCCGCGAAACAGCGGCACCACCGACCCGCTGGAGCCCAGCACATTGCCGAAGCGCACCATGCTGAACACGGTGCGGGCGGCGTGCCGCTCGGCCAAGGCCTGCAGCACCAGCTCGGCCAGGCGCTTGCTGGCGCCCATGATGTTGGTGGGGCGCACGGCCTTGTCGGTGCTGATGAGCACCATGTGGCGCACGCCGGCCTCCAGCGCGGCCTGGGCCGTGACCCAGGTGCCCCAGACGTTGTTGCGCAGGCCCTGCACCGCGTTGTGCTCCACCAGCGGCACGTGCTTGTAGGCGGCGGCGTGGTAGAGCGTGTGCGGCTGCCAGGCCTTGAGGATCTGGCCCATGCGGTCCTCGTCCTGGACGGAAGCCAGCAGCGGAACGACCTCCATGGCGTCGGTGTCCACCCGCTGCATGAGTTCCTGGTGGATGGCGTACAGGGCGTATTCGCTCTGTTCGATGAGCAGCAGGGTGCGAGGCCGCAGCGAGGCGATCTGGCGGCACAACTCGCTGCCGATGCTGCCGCCCGCGCCCGTGACGGCGACCACCTGATCGCGGATCAGCTTGTCCAGCAGGGCGGGGTCGGGCGTCACGGGCTCGCGACCCAGCAGGTCCTCGATGTCGAGCTCGCGCAGGTCGCTGAGGTTGACGCGGCCCGAGGCGAGGTCGGACATGCCGGGCAGGGTGCGCACGTGCAAGGGCAGGGGTCGCAGCGATTCGAGGATCTCGCGCCGGCGCTTCTGCGAGGCCGAGGGCAGGGCCAGCAGCACGTCGGTGGCGCCGATGGTGGTCACCAGTTCGCGCAGCTTGTCCGGCCGGTAGACATTGCGTCCGTCCAGGCTGTTGCCCTGCAGGGCCGGGTCGTCGTCGATGAAGCCGAGCAGCCGGTGCTCGGGGCTGCGCGCCAGCGCGGCGGCCAGCTGTCGGCCGGCGGTGCCGGCACCGTAGATCAGCACGCCGGGCAGCTCCTTGCGCATCAGCACCTTGCGGTACAGGCCGCCCAGCCAGACGCGAACGAACAGGCGGCTGAGGCCGATGAAGATGAACAGCAGCAGGGGCTGGATCACGCCCACCGAGCGCGGCACGCCGGGCACGCCGATGGCGGTGAAGACCGTGGCGTAGAACAGGCCATAGAGCGCCATGGCCTGGCCCAGGCTGAGCATGGCGTTCCAGCCGGCGTAGCGGAAGATGGCGCGGTACAGGCCGAAGCGGGCGAAGAGGGGGATGGCCATTGGCACCGAGCCGATCACGGCCCAGAGGTAAGGCATCTCCAGGCGCAGCCAGACCTCCAGCCGCAGGTACAGGGCGACCCAGACGGCGAGCACGCACAAGGCCACGTCGACGGCCACCGCGAACGCCCGCTTCAGCATCCGCGGCATGTGCAGCAAGGCGCCGGCCAGGCCCTCGTCGGCGTGGCCGCTCGATCGGGGTTGCACGTCGTTCATGAACGGCCCTCGCCCGGGGCGACGATGGTGTCGTCGGGCAGGTGCACCCCATAGCCGAGGGCGGCGCCGGCTTGCAGCCAGGCCCGCTCGCCGATGGTGCTGCCGCCGGCCATGGTGGCATTGGCGCCGAGGTGGCCGAAATTCGCGACCTGCGCGTGGTGGTCGACCACGGCGCCGACGTTCACGATGGCGCCGTCGCCCAGCCGGGCCTGCGTGCCGAGCACGGCGCAGGCCATGAGCGCCGTTCCGGCGCCCAACACGGCGCTGGGCGAGGCGAAGGCGCGGGGGTGCACGAGCGTGGCCAGTTCGAGCCCGGCCGCGCGCGCGCACGCGCAGAGCGTCTGGCGGGTGCGGTTGTGGCCGATGGCCACATGCACCGAGGGGACGCCGCGGGCGGGCAATTGCTCGAGCAGGGCCGTCGGGCCCCAGACGGGTACGCCCATCACGTCCGTGCCGGCGGGCTGTTGGTCATCGAGGAAGGCCTGGACGTCGTAGCGGCCGTCCAGGCGCACGAGCTCGAGTACGCTGCGGCCATGGCCGCCGGCTCCAACGATGACGAGCGGCATCGGCTGGCTCATTCGACCTTGTCTCCCTGGGTGTCCGATGGGTCAGTGCTGCACGCCCTCGCGCCGCAGCACCTTCACGGCCGTGAGCCAGAGGATGCGCAGATCGAAGACCAAGCTCCGGCGCCGAAGATACTCGATATCCAGGGCGACCTTCTGTGGAATGGGCAGCTCGTCGCGGCCATTGATTTGCGCCCACCCGGTGAGCCCGGGAACGAGTTCGTGCACGCCCGCTTCGGTGCGCAAGGCAATCAGGTCGTCCTGGTTGAACAGCGCTGGCCGCGGGCCGACAAAGCTCATGTCGCCCTTGAGGATGCTCCAGAGTTGCGGCAGCTCGTCCAGGCTGGTCTTGCGCAGGAAGGGGCCGATGGGCGTCAGCCAGCGCGCCGGGTCGTCGAGCAGATGGGTGGCCACCGCAGGGGTGTCGGTGCGCATGCTGCGGAACTTGGGCATGCGAAAGAGGCGGTTGCGTCGGCCCACGCGGTCGCTCCAGTAGAGCGCGGGGCCGGGGGAGGTGAGGCGCACCGCGAGCGCGATGAACGCGACGGGCAGCAGCAGCAGCAGCGCCGCCGGTACGCCCAGCGCAAGGTCGAACAATCGCTTGCTCATGTTGGCAGCCCCATTGCGGCGCGGCGAAGGCCCTCGTCTACCGATACGGGAGGCGCCCACCCCAGGGTGTTGCGGGTGTGCGCGATGTCGACCTGCAGGCTGCCCAGCAGCCGCTGGGCCACGGCGCGTCGGCCCACGAGCGCTGCGCCGATTCCCAGCAGCGAGACCGGCACCGGCAGCAGGCGTGCGGGGCGACCCAGGGCCTGGCCCATGCGCTTGAGCAGCTCGGCCGTGGACAGATCCTCGCCATCGCTGGCCAGGAAGGTCTGGCCGGCCGCTGCGGGATGGTGGATGCAATGCGCCAGCAGGTCCACCAGATTGTCCAGCGCGACCAAGCTTCGGCGGTTCGCCGTCACGTCGCCCAGCGGCAGCGGCCAGCCGCTTCGCACAGCGCGCATGAGGGCCGCGAAATTGGCCTTTACGCCAGGGCCATACACCAGGGGTGGTCGGACTATCACGATTTCCATGCCGCTGGAGGCACCCAGTTCGCGCAAGCCGTCTTCTGCCTCGCGCTTGGATACGCCGTAAGGATCGAGCGGGGCCGGCACATCGTCGAATCGGAAGGCGCCTCCCGGGGGCGTCTGTTCACCATTGACTTTGATGCTGCTGACAAAGACGAAGCGCCGTACGCCGACGGCCGCCGCTTGGCGGGCCAAGTTCAGGGTGCCGGCGGTGTTGGCCAGGCGAAAGGCCGCCAAAGGATCGGCGGCCTGTTCGTCCATCACATGCACGCGCGCAGCCAAATGAACGACGGCGCGCTTGTGGACCAGGCAGCCGGACCAGTCCTGGTCGGGGGTCAACTCCATGGCTGCGATGGGCGTGCCCGACGCGAGCTGGCCAGATCGACGCGCTGTACCCAGCACCCGATGGCCATCGCGCCGCAGTCGTGCGTCCAGCGCCTGTCCAACAAATCCGGTCGCTCCAGTCAGCAGAATGTCACCCGGGGCGGTGTTCATGGGAGCGCGGGCTTGGACCAAACGGTTCGGTTCACGTAGTCCACGTAGCTGAGCACGACCCGCAGCACCTGGGTGGACACGGCCGGCGTTTCGTAGTCGCTGACCGGGCGCGCTGGTCCGGCGGGGTCGCTGGTCACGACCCGGATGGCGTCCAGGACGCGCTCGCGCTTGAGCCCGGACATGATCAACACGCCGGCGTCCATGCCCTCGGGGCGCTCGTGCGCGTTGCGGATGGTGATGGCCGGAAAGCCCAGCAGAGCGCTCTCTTCGGTGATGGTGCCGCTGTCAGAGATGGTGCAGCGTGCTCGCGTCTGCAGGTGGATGTAGTCGTTGAAACCGAAGGGTTTGAGGAATTGGATTTTCGGATGGTGTTGGCGCGTGCCCATCGCATCCAGACGTTTGCGCGTTCGGGGGTGCACCGACACCACCACTGGCAGGCCGAAGCTGTCGGCAATGCCGTTCAGTGTGTCAAGCAGGTCATCCAGATTGGCCTCGCTGTCGACGTTTTCCTCGCGGTGGGTGCTGACAATGAAGTACTGGCCGGCTTCCAGGTTCAAGCGCTCGAGCACGGTGGATCGTTCGATGCCGTCGCGGTAGTGGTCCAGCACCTCGCGCATGTGGGAGCCCGTCTTGATGATGGTTTCCGGCCGGATGCCCTCGGCGATCAGGTAGCGGCGCGCGTGCTCGGTCAGGACCAGGTTGATGTCGCTCAGGTGGTCCAGAACCTTGCGGTTCAACTCTTCGGGCACGCGCTGATCAAAGCAGCGGTTGCCCGCTTCCATGTGGAACACGGGGATTTTTCGCCGCTTGGCCGAGATCACCGAGAGGCAGGAATTGGTGTCGCCATACAGCAGCACGGCATCGGGCTGTTCCTGCGCCATGACGGCATCTGCGCGCTCGATCACTCGGGCGATGGTCTGGGCGGCGTTCTCGCCAGCGGCGTCGAGGAAGTGGTCCGGCTTGCGAATGCCGAGGTCGTCGAAGAAGACCTGGTTGAGCTCGTAGTCGAAGTTCTGTCCGGTGTGCACCAGCACATGCCGGGTGTGCGCGTCAAAAGCGGCGATGACGCGCGACATCTTGATCAGCTCGGGGCGCGTGCCCACGATGGTCATGACCTTAAGCACGCAGCCGCTCCTGGATGTAGTTCAGCTTCATCAGCAGTTGTTTGACGCCGGGGATATCGAGCCGCTCCGCGTTGTGCGAGGTGTAGTCTTCCAGTGCGGACACACGGGTTTCGCCCTCGACGAAGTACTTGTTGTAGTTGAGATCGCGGTCGTCCGAGGGAACGCGGTAGTAGCGACCCATGTCTTGCGCCTTGCCCATTTCCTCGCGCGACAGCAGCGACTCATAGAGTTTTTCGCCGTGACGGGTGCCGATGATTCGCACAGCCGCCGGGCTCTTGAACAGTTCGAGCAGCGCCTGGGCCAGGTCGCCCACCGTGGACGCTGGGGCCTTCTGAACAAAGATGTCGCCTTGGCTGCCGTGCTGGAACGCGTGCAGCACCAGGTCGACAGAATCCTCCAGCGACATCAGGAAGCGCGTCATGGCGGGATCGGTGACGGTGAGGTCTTGGCCGGCCTTGATTTGGTCGATGAACAGGGGAATCACCGACCCGCGCGAGGCCATGACGTTGCCGTAGCGCGTGGCGCAGAGCACGGTTTCGTCGGGGCCGCGCATGCGCGACTTGGCCACCATCAGTTTTTCCATCATGGCCTTGGAGATGCCCATGGCGTTGATGGGGTACACGGCCTTGTCGGTGCTCAGCACGACGACGCGGCGTACCCCGGCCGCGATGGCGGCGTTCATGACGTTCTCGGCACCCAGCACGTTGGTGCGCACCGCTTCCATGGGATAGAACTCGCAGGACGGCACCTGCTTCAGCGCGGCCGCGTGGAAGACGAAGTCCACGCCATGCATGGCCTGGTGCACGCTGTCGTAGTCGCGCACGTCGCCGATATAGAACTTCAGCTTGGGGTGCGACAGCGCGATGCGCATGTCTTCCTGCTTCTTCTCATCGCGGCTGAAGATGCGGATCTCGCGCACATCGGTGTCGAGGAATCGTTGCAGCACCGCGTTGCCAAAGGAACCGGTGCCACCGGTGATCATCAGGACGCCATTGGAGAACATGTCGAATCAGGTATGAGAGTGGAATTGGCGCATGCCGGCGATCAACGCCGGCCAGTCGGGTGCAACGTAGCCGGTGGCCATCTGGAACTTCGACGCGTCGAGTGAGCGGTCGATCACCAGCGAGGCGTCGGGCACGATCTCGATCTGGCGGCCATAGGCGGACGCTACGAGCGCCAGAAGGTCGGCCTTGGCGATGGCCCGCGTGGCCACGTGGTAGAGCCCGTGCAGGTCGGGGCGCGGCAGCACGTGGTCGCGCACGACGCGTGCAAGCTCCACGGTGGGCAGGCCCGAAAAGATGGCCCGGGTGAAGCCCTTGACGCTGCCCGACTGGGACAGGAACCAGCCGACCAGCCCGTTGGCACCACCCTCCAGCTCCTCGCCAATGATGGAGGTGCGCAAAGTGATGGTGTGGGGGTAGTCGACCTCGCCCAGATGCTTCGAGCGCCCGTACAGATCGGTAGCGTCGGCCGTGTCGGTCTCCACATAGTGGCCGCGCTGGCCGGAGAAGACGCAGTCGGTGCTGACGTGGATCAGCCGAGCCTTGGCGACGTCGCACAGGCGGGCGAGCCGGTGCGGCAGCAGAGCGTTGATGGGCAGCGCGGCCAGCGGATCATTGGCCGCCGCCAATTGCTTGATGAGGCCGATGCAATTGATGACCACGTCCGGACGCACGCGCGCGAAAATCTGGCTCAGCGTGTCGGCGTTCTCCACGTCCACTCCACTGACCAGGCGATCGGCCAGCGCGGGCGGAAAGTGCCGCCGAGCCCCGCTCGAGCGCACGGTGGCCCAGGTTTGCAGGCCGGGGGTCTGTGACAGCAGGTGGAACATGGCATGGCCGAGCATGCCCGTGCCGCCCAGGATCAGTACGTTCACCGGGAGGTCTCCTGCGGGGGGGCGGTGTGTTGCATGGTCAGTTGTTTCAGGTGCTCGATCAGCTTGTCCGTGAGTGTCGGCAGGCTGAAATGCGCGGCCGCGTAACGGCTGGCATTGTCTCCCATTGCCGCACGGCGCCTGTCATCCAGCGCGTGCATGGTCTGCACGGCCTCGGCCAGTGCCGCGGCGTCGCCGGCCGGGCAGTCAAGACCGGCATCGGCCTCGCGCACCAGACGCGCACCTTCGCCGTTGATGGCCGCGATGATGGGGCGGCCCGCAGCCAGGTAGGCCTGCAGCTTGCTCGGCACGGTGTACGCGAAGATGGGTTCGTCGCGCAGAGTCAACAGCACCGCCGAGGCGGCCGCCAACAGGATGGGCATGTCGGCTGGCGCGAAGCGCCCCGGCAGCACCAGGTTGCGCAGGCCGTGTTCATGCATCTGTTGCGCCAGCCAATCGGACAGGCTGCCGCTGCCGATCAGGTAGAGGCGCACCGGGGAGCCGGCGGCCTGCAGCCGGCGTGCCGCGTCCACGACGGTATCCAGCGCCTGCGCGGTGCCCAGGTTGCCGGCGAAGGCGATGGAGAAGCCCTGGGCCATTTCGCTGGCCAGCTGGCGCGCCGCTTCGCTGGCCTGGGCCTCGAGGCCTTCCCCGGTCCAGGCGTTCGGGTAGTAGTGGATGCGTGCAGGCTCTGGCGCGATGGCAGCGATCGGTTCGCGGAATGCTTCCGAGGGGATGAGGATGCTGTCGGTGTGCCGGTAAATGAAGCGCACGACCTGGCGTATGGCCGACAGCACGCGCTGATTGCGAATGAAGCCCGTGGCGGACAGGCTTTCGGGCCAGAGATCCTGCACCCACACCGCCAGTGGCGCCCGCTTCAGCCAGGCGATGGCTATGGCCGGCAGGGCCTGCAGCAGCGGCGAGGGCGCATACACCAGCACCGCGTCGAACGACCGGCCACGCAAGGCCCAGGGGCCCAACAGGCCGGCCGAGAGAATGAATGACAGGTAGTTCAGGGCCAGACGCGCGGCGCCTCTTCCGCGTGGCGCCAGCGGCACGCGCAGTATCTCGACATCACCCCACTTTTCGCGTGTCAGCCGGGTGGCCCGATAGCCCGCGAAGACGCGGCCCTCGGGGTAGTTGGGCTGGCCCGTCAAGACGGTCACCTTCACACCCCGTTGGGCCAGCGACTGCGCCAGCGCATTGATGCCAAACACCTCGGGCCAAGCGTACTGGCTGAAGATAAGCAACCTCATGCCTGTGTCGCCATTGGCTTCTTTGGGTCCACAACAGGGTGTTTCAGGCGCGAGATCAGCAAGCCCCAAATAAAGAACGTGATGATGCCGGGATACGGCTGGCGCATGCCAACCTTTAGCATGTTCTCGAAAAGCAAAAGGTAAAGAGCCGCCATCGCGGTGCCCAGCAGCACGGGGGAGTCCCACACCGCGCTCCGTTGTCGCCATAACCAGCCGAGTGTCCCGAGCAGCAGCACAATCAAGGGCAACATGGCGATGAAGCCGAAGTTGTACAGCGCGTCGAGCCAGTAGTTGTGCGCGCTCGGGTGTAGCACACGGTCGGGCGGCGTCGCATGCCCCAGCAGAAACGCCCTCGGTGTTTCAACGATGCCCGCCGCATAGAAACGCCAGTGCGTCATGCGGGTCGCGCCAGCCGCGGGCGATGTCGTCTCCGCTCTTTCAAGGTACGGCGCCAACTTGTTGTGCCATTGCAGGGTATCCCGAGGCCCGTTTTCGTCGCTCAACGACCGCGACAGCACGCCCGTTTCGGACAAAGCGATGTAAGCCACTGCGACCACTGCGGCAAGGCCCATGGCTACGCCAGCGCGGCGGTCGATGCGAACCCGCCGTAGGTGCGTTAACGCAAAACACAACAGGCAAACCGCGGTGCCTAGCACCGCGCCCCAGGAAAGTGAAGCCACGACATAGACCATCGCTACGGGCAGCAAGATCGCCAACCCGACGCGGTACTTGAGGCTGGCACCCCACAAAGACTGGCTTGTCATCATCAACAGCGCGACGATGACCATGGGGACGTACTGGAGGTGCTGGTAAATGCTGAAGAAAAACACCTTCGGGTGCAGCAGCGTGTAGCCCTGAAGCCAGGTGGCAAGCAGTTGGGCGGGGAGGATCAGCAGCAACACCCACAGCGCGGTGCGTTCAAACACGGTGGCCGGTGTACAGGCGCCAAACATCTGACCGAGGACCAGGCCAAACATCGGCAGGAGAAACTGGGCCAGCAGAATCAGCTTGGCCCCCTGTTGCGCGGGATTGCCTTGCGCGACCGTGAGTGAGGTGGTCACGAAAAGCAGTGCCGTAAAGAACAGCACGGCCATGCTGGTGCGTGCGGCGGTGTACTTGCCCAGCAGCGCGATACCCGAAAACAGGGCCAGGATCGACAAGGGCAGCGGCAGTTTGAGGATGCTTCCGCCGGCATCGAACACGAACGCCGGGTCCCGGAACAAGCCGCCTTTGATCTGAACGAAGACGGGGACGAGCAGCAGGAACGCAATACACCATGGGACGATGCGCGATTGCGTCAAGGAGGCGCTTCGCTGCCGCAAGCCCACGCCAGCAAGGAACGCCAGGCTGAGGCATCCGCTCAATCCATACAAGCCCGCGAGCGCACCGGGTCCCAGGACGTAGAAGAGGAACGGGACGCAAGTGGCGATCAGCACATTGGCCAGCAGGTCGGGGCCGAAGACGTCATCGCCGCCAGCTTGCTGGATGAGGCGGGTCCGAATGGCCGCTGCCACGCTCATGAGTGCCCCACCCGCGATCGATAGGCCCACGGTGATCCAGAACAGGGGCGCACGGCCCATGCCGTTCAACCACGCCGGTTGCATCCACGCGACTGCGCTCAAACCCAGGCCCGCCAGCAGCATGGTGGTCGGAACCAGCAGCAGCCACTTGGGCAGCTTGTTGCTGCCATAGCGATGGGCCAGGGTGGGTGCCAAGGCCTGCCCGTAGATGGTTGGAATCAGGCCACCGATGGCGAAGGCGGTGAAGAGGTCGCCCGCCGCCGCCTTGCCGGCGAGCAACACGATCGAGATACGAAAGACATAGACGCTGGTGCCGATGATGGCCGTGGAGCCAAAGTGGGGCAGCAGAGTCTTCAGCGAGAAGCGCTCCCCGTCTTTGCTGAGGGAGAGCTGCGCCTGGCGTGTCGCGAGGAGCGGAGCAAGGGCCCAAGGCAATGCGCAGAGCGCGAGGCTCCAGTCAAGAACGAGTGGCAGCAGGCACAGCATGAACGCGCCGGACTCCGCCATGATGGTTTGGCCGGGGATGGCGAACCGATGCTTCTGCTCGTGGCGTGCCAGGCCGATCTCGCCGAACCACTCCGATGCCCGCCGAAGGATGAGCACGACGGCCAGTGCAGCGCTTGCATCGCCGACCCCAACGCTGAGCACATAGGCTGTGGCGGACAGAGGCACAAGCAGCCACAGACGCGTTCTTAGCAGGCGCGCCGCTGCCGACCCGGAACCATCGGCAAGAATCAGGTTGCGCGCGTTGGCGGAAAACGCATAGAAGAGCGCAAGCGTGGCGCCTTGGACAAGGCCGATGTTGGCAGCGATCTCCGAGTGGCCGGCGACGCCGAACACCAGGAGCAGTGCCGTCATCGAAAACGAATTCAGCAAGGCGGCCATCGGAAAGATGAGCAGCGCACGTCGCGGTGCGTTGCCAGCGGTGGGTTTACCAGCAGACTCCATCGTGTTGATTGGTTAGCGAGAGACGTGAGGCGGTTGCATCCAACGCCGCGCCATCCAGTCCGCCACGGCAATAAGCAGCACGTTCAGCAATACCGTGCCAAAGAGCAGGTGGGATTGACTTGGAACATAGCCAAAACTCGCGTACCGAAAGGCCACGACCTGGGCCAGCAAGGAGCACAGCACCCAGTTTTGACCAGCCAACCGATACGACAGGAACTCGAACAGCGCAGCCACCAGTCCGAGCAGAAAAAGCCCGGCGAACAAGAAGGCCATCGAGCCGGGGTAGTAAAAGAACGCGATGACGCCGGGAAGGGATACGAAATGGTGCTTGGTCTTGTCGATCGCCGGCTCGTTATAGGGTGAATCGATGAAGTAGCGGTCGAAGAGACTGAGCTGGCCCTCTTGAAATTTTTCTTGCCATGCTTCCTTCCATAGGGACCAGCCCAGTCGCTGGGAAGAGGACACGGCCATCACGCCCTCAATGCCAACCCACCGATCAATGAACAGAGGCCCTGTCATCTTCTTCGCGCTTTCGGCAAAGTCCTTGGTGTCGTAGGCGAGCGTGGGCGTTGAGGACTTCGCCGTGGGAAGCTCGTAAATTTCCCCCAACACGCTGCTGGCGCGCAGGTAGTTGACGCTGAGCACGGACGCCGCAAACAAGGCCGCGAATGTGATCGACGCCACGGCCACGGTGCGCAGCGGCAGGCGCAGGTTCATGCCCAGCACGGTGCGCAGGCCGCCGAGCCCTAGGGCGGCGGAATTGAGGACCATGCCGCGGCTGAGCAGAGAGACATTGGACGTAAAGCACTCCATCAAAGGCGGGAAGATCGCCACCATGGACACGTTTCGCTGAAGTTCAATCTCAAACCGGATGATCAGCGCCGCCATCGAGGACAAGCCGAATTGCAGCAACCACTTGTAGATGCCGTTTAAACCAAACGGCAGCACCGTTTGCGTCACCATACCCCTCTGGTAGATGCCCAGCACGATGTTGCTGACACCAACGCCGAGCACCAGTACCACGAACAGCGCAATGCAAGTCTTTCGGTAGGTCCGGTAGAGTTCGAACAGCCCCTGACCAGTGCATGAAAGTGGTGTCGCGGGGTAATGAAAGAACCGCTGCCTGACGAAGCTGGCCAACAGCAGACCACCAAAACCCCACGAGGCCACCGTCAGGGCATGATCAAATGCGGCGCCCGAACCGTCAAAGGCGCCGACCGATTCATGAAACTGACCCGCGGTGAAAGCCACGCGCAGCGACAGCTTCAGCCAAAAGCCCAGCCACAGGAAGATGCCGATGAAGGTGTCGAAATAGATGGCCTGGCGACGAAACCCGATGAATAGCAGCGCGTTTGCTGTCAGCGTGAACACCGCGTAGACGATCCAGTGGCCCTCGTAGTGGGTACCTGCCACAAGAGCCAGCCCCAGGCAGGCCAGGGCGAACAACGAGGCAAAAATTCGGATCATGGGTATTCAGGCTCCCGACACGGTGCAGCGCAAATGCGCTCCCTGGCGCTGTCTTCGGCCGTGATGAGAACGGATTTTACGTGGGGGGTCACTTGCTGGCGGACTGCGGCGGCGTGGTTGCGCCTATGACCTCGCTCAAGAAGGCCGCGCCGGACAACACGGGCCGCGGCGCCTGGTTCTGCCGCAAAAAGCGGCTCACGGCGCGCGCGATGGACAAAGGTGAGTTGGGGTCGAACGACTCGGCGGGTGTGACTACGTCGCGCACGTAGTCTTTCTCGGATGCGAGGATGGGC
The DNA here is from genome assembly GCF_016903055.1 of Hydrogenophaga sp. YM1. Taxonomy (NCBI): domain Bacteria; kingdom Pseudomonadati; phylum Pseudomonadota; class Betaproteobacteria; order Burkholderiales; family Comamonadaceae; genus Hydrogenophaga; species Hydrogenophaga sp. YM1. The sequence continues at coordinate 279,645 of NZ_CP070223.1, forward strand.
AGACCCCGTTGCGCCGCTTCAATGAGCGGAAGCCCGAACGATTCCAGCGTCGATGGGTAGATCAATGCGCGCGATCGCTGGTAACAACGCGCCATGTCGGTGGGGGCCACTGTGCCGAGGTTGGTGATCCTCAGGCCATGGCGCTCTTGCGCTTGTTGCAGATGGTGGAGCAGCGCCGTGTGTTTTTTGGGGTCCAGCGTCAGGCACAGAGAGGGGAACGCGCCCTGTGTTCCAAGCAAGGTCCACGCATCAATTAACTGACGGTGGTTCTTGTGAGGCTCGCCAGAGGCCACATAGATGAAGTCAAATTCAGGCGGCTCGACCCGGCCGGGGTCGGGCGTCGATGGGGTTTCGGTCGGGATGAACGGGAACACGCGAGCCACAACGCCGGTTTCTCGCAGGAGTTCATCCGCCATGGACGCGGTCTGCACGTAGACCTGCATCGCTGCTGTGTCCAGGCGCTGAGAAAACCAATATCTCTCCAGCCTGATGCGCCAGCGATCCCGCCAAGCAAATGCGCGCAAGTCCCGTTGTCCAAAGAGGTAGCGGTTCTGCAGAAACACGACCACCCGCCCCTTGTTGCGAAACAAGGGGGGCAGGTTGCCAAAACACAGCACCGTGTCGCCGGGCTGACTGAGCCGCCGGACGCGCCTTTCGGCGTTCCATCGCCCCAGCAAAGTGGGCCGAAAGCGCTCGAGGACGAGATTCGGCGGCAGGCTCGAGGTGTCTAGCCGCGCATCAAGCAACGCAATGCTGTCCTGCGCGGCGGCGGCGTTCAGCACGGACAGCAGCAAGGTGCGTCCGCCGCCATGATGAACGTTGGGCGCGTGAACGATCAGCGTCACGCGGTCTCCTTGGGCCTGGCAAGGACCAGCAGGGTTTCCCCCCCCATCAGGCGCGCGCCCAGGTCGTGATTGACGGCGTAGACCGCCCGACGCAGCAGGCCCGCGAGCCGGGTTTTGAACGATCGGCGGGGGGCATTGAGCGAAGCGCCGGTGTAGCGGGCCTCCACGACTTCGTAGCCGCATTCCTCGAGCATGGCCAGGGCCAGCCCGCGCGTGAAGTAGTGCAGGTGACCGACTTTGCGGCGCACGTGCAACAGGGGGCGCTCGCGCAGCACGCTGATGGCCGAGAGGTCAAGCGGGATGTGGAACACGGTCCACGCAGTTCGCTCGCGCAGGCCCGCGAGAAAGGCGAAGGGATCTCCCAGGTGCTCGAGCACGTCGAGCATCAACGTCAGTTCGGGCGTAGGGCCGTCGCTGGACAGGTAGTCACCCAGGGTGAAGCGGATGCCATCGGCTCGGCGCTGCTCCCACAGCGCGGGCAAACCGGGGGCGATGTCGAAACCCTGCAGATCGGCCTGCGGCAGTTGGGCACGCAGCGCAGACAGCACGCCGCCCGCGCCGCAGCCCACCTCGACCACGCTGGCCGGCGCCAGGCCGTGGCGCGCCAGCAAGGCGAGGACCTGCTGGGCCTTCCAGGGCGAATCGGCGCTGTCCCAGTCGGGGTTCTGCTGCGCGTAGTCGCCTTCGGTGTAGCGGCGGGTGACGGGGTCGTGGCTCATGGGTTTCGGGCGGAGAGGCCGGAGCGCAGGACCCACAACAATCGGTGACCTGCGCGATTGAACAAGGCATTGCTTAGCAGGCGCAGCGCCCGCACGGACAGCACGCGCGACCAGGATTGGGACCATGCCGCACGCACGGAGCGGGCCGCCGCGCCCCAGCGGCCCGCTCGCAAATGCAGTTGCGCGCTGATGAGGTGCGCATGGGCCAGCGCTTGCGCTCCCTGGGCCACGATGTCTGGCGCCACGCCCGGCGTGCGCAGCAGGCTCTCGATGATGGTGACGGGCTCGGCGGCGCGTTGTGGCGTGGTGGGCGCGAACGACTGGGAATGGTCATGCACCCGGAAGCCAGCCAGCGGCCGCTCGACGTGAACGAAGCGCCCCCGCAGCCCCAGGCGCAGCCAGAAATCGTAGTCGGGCATCTGCCGCAGGGCGGGATTCCACGGGCCGGTCGCCTCATAGGCATCCCGGCGGAAGAAGGCGCCCGGTCCGGGCGGGCATACCACGTCGACGAACATGGCACGGTAGTCGTAGGGAGGTGCCTTCACCTGCCGCACGGGGCGCGACTGCGGGTCGAGCAGGTGGTAGTCGCAGTAGGTCGCCACGGCCTGCGGGTCGGCCTGCAAGGCGGCCACCGCGGCGCTCACCGCGCCCGGGGCCAGCGTGTCGTCGGCGCTCAGGTAGCCGAGGATGGAGCCTTTGGCCATGGCCCAGCCCTTTTCCAGCGTGCGCGCCTGCCCCATGTTGGCGTGCCGTTCGCGCACGAAGTCGCCGTCCATGCGCGCCAGCACCTCTGGCGTATGGTCGGTCGATCCGTCATCCAGCACGATCAACTCCAGCGGCGCGTGATCCTGCGCCAGCACGCTGCGGATCGCCTCGGCCAGGTAGTCGCCGTGGTTGTAGGCAGGGATGACGATGGATACCAATGGGGCGGACTGACTCACTTCGGGGCTCCGTGTGGCAAGACCTTCCATTCGCCAGGACGGGTTTCGACGCATTGTGGCGGCTGTGCCGTCACGGCCGGCGGCACGCGATACACCACGACATTGCCGTATTCGACGACGTGGTGCACGGGGGCCTGCGCTTGCAGCAGGCGGCCGAGCAACTCGCCGTGGGAGTCGCGCTCCACCACGATGTATCGAAAGCCGCCCGCCTGCAGGGCCGCCAGCACGTCGTTGGCCTTGCGCACGCCCTCCTTTTCGGCCCGGCTGGCCTGGCATTGCAGCTGGTCTGGACGCAGCCAGTAGCCGTAGTAGGCGGCCAAGAACACACGCTCGCCGGGCTGGCCCTCGGTGGCCAGGGCGGATAAGGGTTTGCAGGACTCGCTGGCTTTGAGGCAGCGCTCGGCTCGGTGGGTCAGCAGCAGGTAAAGATTGTGCGGGCCCGAGCGGACCTTGCTGACGGTGAAATAGAGTGCCAACGCCAGCAGGCCCAAGGCGCCCAGGCGCAGCCACCAACGCCGATCGGCCAGCGCCGCCTCCGCAGTCAGCGACGCCAGGGGCGCGAACAACAGGAGCGTGGCGAGTATGTAGCGCGGCGCGAGCACCGAGGGCCGTATGAGCGCCCAGGCCAGGGTGGACAGCAGGGCGGCCAGGGTCACGGCGATCACGGGGCTGTCGAGCAATGGCTCATCGCTGGCGCGGCGCCGGCGCACGAACCAGGTCAGTGCGGGCAGGCCCAACAACAGCAGGGAGACGCCACCGCCCTGCATGGGGTAGTCGCCGAACACCAGCGCGTAGGGATAGGTCAGCAGGATTTCTCGAGTCACCTCGGGGCTATGCCACACCTGATTCAACCAGGCGCCTGCTTCGCCCATGCCCAGGAAGGGCGCCAGGGGTGCGCCGTACAACACCCCGTTCTTGAGGCTTTGGGGCAGCCAGGCCAGCGCCGCCCAGGCGCCCAGCACGAGGCCGGTGCGCAAGAGGCCGCGGGTGTCATAGGCCCGTTCCTGCCCGCGGTGCTGCCACATCAGCAGCACCAGCATGGCCACACCCAAGCTCAGCACGTACGAGAACTTGGCGACGGTGGCGCTGCCGGCCATCAAGCCGGCCCAGGCCAGGGCGCCTGTGCGCCCATTCGCCGGTGTGTCGCTCAGCAGCCAGTACAGGGCAGCCAGGCCGAAGGCAGCACCGAACAGGTCCACCTTGCCGTCGAACACGTACAGCGTGAAGCTTGACGAGGAAATCAGGATGGTCCAGGCCATCCAGCGCGCCACCAGGCCACCGCCGCAGCGGCGCACGATGCCCGAGAGGAACACCCCGCAGGCCAGCGCCACCGGCCAGACGAAGAACTTGGCGGCGGCCGTGCCTTGCCAACGCATCAGCACGGCATAGTGCAACTCTGCTGGCAGGCCGATGCTGGAGAAGGGCTCGTAGGTACCGCGCATGGGCTCGAGCACGCCGCTGCTGGCCATGATCTGCGCGTAGGCGAGGTAGAAGGCCTCGGCGTCGCCCGTGGGCGGCATGGTGAGTGCCGCCAGTGCCAGGCACAAGAAGAACAGCACCACCACCGCGGCCAGGCCGCGCATCGGCCAGTTGAGGCGCCAGACGCTGTCCCAGGCCTCGCGCAGCATCGCTTGGGCTGGTGCGAGGCGCGGGCGGCTGAGGAACAAGGCCAGCCAGCCCAGGGCCAGCGCGACACCGACCGGCACGGGTCGCAACTGGCCCATGAGACCCAGCACGGTGAACACCGCATTGAAGGCCATCAAACCCGCCAGGAACTGCGTGGCCAGGTCCACCCACGCGTCCGAGGTTTGGGTCGCTGGCCGTGCGGGACCAAGCCGGCCCAAGGCCCATTGCACGGCCCGACCCGCCCCTACGCAGGCCAGGGCGTGCGCGGTGGTGACCGGCACCGCCAGCAGCAGCGTGGCCAGGGTGACGGTGGGGTGGGCGCTCATGGTTTGTCCTCGGGGAGGCGCTCGGACGCAAGGTCCGGCGCTTCGACGTCGCGCGGCGACGCCACGGCCGGTCGCGCCAGGAAGCACAGCGCGCCGATCAGCGAAGACCCGAGCAAGGTCACCAGGTGCAGCAGCACGACGAAAGCCAAAGCCTGGGGGCCGTGCACCTGCAGCATCCCCAAGGCCGCCACGCCAAAGAACTCGTAGGTGCCCACGAAGCCGGGGGACGCCGGCACCATGGTGCCAATGGCGATCAGCAGCAGCACGAACAAGGCGTTGCCGGGTGCCAGGTCGAGACCCAGCGCGCGCGCGGTGAGCCACACCAGGGAGACCTCCAGGGTCCAGATGGCCAGTGTGAGCAGCAGGAAGCCAACGAAGCGCCCTGGGCGAAAGCCGCCCGCGATACCCGCCAGCGCGGATTGCAGGATCTCGCGGGCGCGCCCCGCGGCGCGATCGGGCAGGCGCCGCAGCAGCCGCGCGTGCAACCAGGGCAGGAAGCGTTCGCCCATGGTGTGAGCGGCCGTGAGTGCGGCGATGGCCGTGGCGGTGATCGCGGCCACCACCACGCCGGCCTGCTTGAGCCAGGCCGGGATCGCGGGGTAGGACAGCAAAACCAGCGACAGCAGCGCCAGCATGAACGCCAGGTCGACGGTGCGTTCAACGACCAGGGTGGCAAACACCTTGGTTCGCGACATCCGCTCGGTGCGGCCGAGCTCCAGCGCGCGGGCCAGGTCGCCAGCGCGCGCCGGCAGCACGTTGTTGAGCAGGTAGCCGATCATCAAGGCGCGAAACCCTGGCCACCAGCGCACCGGCGGATCATGCTCGACCACCAGCCGCCAGCGCTGGGCGCGCAGCGCGAAAGACGCGATCAGCAGCAGTGGCAGGGGCGCGAGCACCCAGGCGTTCGCGTGCGCGAGCGTGCGGACCACCGCCCCCAGGTCGAAGTTGCGCATCAACCAGATGATCGCGACCAGGCTCACCGCCAGGCCGGCCATGGTCAGGGCGTGTTGTCTCCAGCCTCTCATGACCTGCCTTGCCGCTGGACCAGTCCCTTGAGCAAGGACGCCATGTCGCGGGCGACCTTGGGCCAGTTCATCTGCTCCTGCACGAAGCGGCGTCCGCCGGTGCCCACGCGGCGGCGCAGGGACTCGTCGCCCAGCAAGGCGCGCAGACGCTGCGCGATGGCGGATGGGGCGGGGTCGGTGCATTGCACCAGGTGCTCGCCGTCGACCAGGGTGGCGGTACCCAGCAGATCGAGCGGCGTATTGACCACCGTCGGCACGGCCAGCAGCATGGCCTCGATGGTGGCCGTGCCCATGCCCACGTAGCGCCCGGTGAGCGAGGAGAACAGCAGGTCGGCGGCCTGCATGTGCGTGAGCACCTCGTCGTGTGGTCGCTCGCCCAGGAACTCGACGCGCTCGCCCAATCCCAGGCTGTCCGCCAGGCGCGGCGCCTCGTCGTAGTAGACGTGGCCCACGATGCGCAGCTTCAGCGTGGGGAACTCGGGCGCCAGTTCGGCGAAGGCCTTGACCAGGGGCACGAAGCTGCGCTGTTCGCTGACCGCGCCCACACCGAGTATGAGGCCTCGGTACGCGTGGTCATTGGAATACCGCGCCAGCGCCGCGCTGTCGCCCGCCACGCCGTAGTTGACGATGTGCGTCTTGCGCAGCACGCGCTCGCCCTGCACGTCCGACAGGTACTGGCGGATCTGCGTGTCCCAGGCCACCACCGCGTCGCAGAACGGAAACACGCCCCGCCCGCAGATGAGCCGGTCGAGGCGGTTGAGCAGGCGGTCGCGGCGCGGGTTGAGCGACTGCAGCTGCGTGCCGACCGAGCAAACCAGTGGTGCGCGCACACGCCAGGCGGCGAATGCGGCGGGAAATGCGATGTCCAGGTAGTGGTTCACCAGCAGCACCGCATCGGCCTGGAAGCGGCGGGCGATGCGCGCCAGCCGCCACCAGTTGAGCGGGTTGGGGGCACACAGCTGGTAGTGCTTGAAGAAGCCGGCCAGCGGCAGGCGCCAGGCCGGCAGGCGATGCACGGACAGCCCGTCCTCGACGGCGTGCGACGGCGAGGCGCCCAGCGTGACGATCTCCACCGCATGCCCCTGGCGCTGCAGTTCGGTGGCCAGGTTCTGCGTGTAGAAAGCGGTGCCGGTGCGCATCGGCGGATACATGCCGCCCACCACGAGGATCCTCATGCCGCGGGTCTTTCCCGCGCGGGCACGCCGGCGACCACGGCCCCGGCTGGCACGTCGCGCACCACCGCGCTGCCCAATCCCACGAGCGCAGCTTCGCCGATGCGGATGTCTTCGCGCACATTGCAGCCGCAGCCCAGGTAGGCGGCCCGTCCCACGTGCACACGGCCGGAGAGGTTGACGCCGCTGGCCAGGATGCCGAAGTCTTCGACGCACACGCCGTGGTTGAGCACGCAGTTGGCCAACACCGTCACGTGGCGGCCAAGTCGTACGTGAGCCAGGAGCACCACGTTCGGGTAGACGATGCAAGCTTCTCCGATCTCGGCGCTGCCGGCCACGACAGCGCGTGGGTGCACCAGGCTGGCAAAGGGCAGGTCCGCCAGTCCCTTGGCTTGCAGCAGTGCCTCGCGACGCGTGTTGCTGCGCGGGCTACCCAGGCAATCGACCAGGCGACCGTTGCCCAGCAACTGCGGTGCGTCGCCCAAGCCGCCGAGCACCGGCACGCCAAAGCGCGACGAGCCGCGCGCCAGGGCGTCGTCGAGCAGGCCGCGCACGCGGTAGCGCGGGGCTTCGCGGTTGATGTCGTCGACGATGGCGAGCACGTCGGCACTGGTGCCGCCGCCGCCCACCAGCACGAGGTCGATCAGGTCATCAGATGGCATTGCTGCGGTACCAGTCGGCCGTCCGGCGAATGCCTTCCTCCAGGTCGACCTTGGCCTTGAAGCCCAGCAGCTCCGCGGCCTTGCGGGTCTCGGGGATGCGCAGTTCGATGTCGGCCGACAGCGGGGGCTTGAACACGATCTCGGACCGCGAGCCGAGCACGCGGCAGACGGCCTCCGCGAGGCCGAAGATGGTGGTCACGGCGCGCGCATTGCCGACGTTGAAGGATTCACCGATGGCCTCGGGCCGCTCCAGCGCGAGCATCAGGGCATCGACCATGTCGTCGACGAAACACCAGGCGCGGATCTGAGAGCCGTCACCGTAGATGGAGATAGGCTCGTTGCGCAGCGCCTTGCGAATGAAGATCTGGATCGCGCCCTCCCCGGTCTGGCCCGGGCCATAGATGTTGAAGGGCCGCAGCGTTACCACGGGCATGCCGTGCTCGCGGAAGTAGGCGTGCGCCAGGTGCTCGCCGGCGAGCTTGCTGACCGCATACACCCAGCGCGCCTCGCCGGCCGAGCCGGCGACGGCGTGGTTCTCTTCCGTCACGCGGTAGGCCATGCTGCCGAAGACCTCGGAGGTCGAAAACTCGATCACACGGTCCTTCACGCCCGCTTCCTGCGCCGCGCGCAGCACGTTGGCGGTGCCGATCATGTTCACTTCCATGGTCTTCACGGGCGACTTGATCACGGTGTCGATGCCGGCGATGGCGGCCGCGTGCACCACGATGTCGGCACCCGTGACCACCCGTTTCACCGACGCGGGGTCGAGGATGTCGCCCTGCACCAGCGACACGTTGGGGTGCTGTGCGCCACCGGTGTGCTGGATCGTGTTGCGCGCCAGGTTGTCGAACAGCGTCACGCGGTTGCGGTCGGCCAGGCGGCCGGCCAGGGTGGAGCCGATGAAGCCGGCGCCGCCGGTGATGACGATGTGTTTTCCCTCGATGGCCATGCTGGTCTTTCTAAAGCGAGCGTTGGCGGGCCAGGGCCCGCATGATTTGTGAAACTTGGTGGCGATCGGCAGCGTCCGTGCCCAGCGCCACGGCCAGGCCCAGACACAGGCACCACAGGGCGCCCTTGCTGGCCAGTGTGGCCGGGTCCCACAGCGTGGGGGTGGCCGGCCAGGCCATGCCCATGAGCACCAGTGCCACAACCAGTGCCAGCGAGAAGGCGATTCTGGGCGCCCGGTAAGGCACGGTGAACCAGGGACGACCCAAGACCAGGTAACCTGCAAAAACGAAAGCGGGCGCGATCGTAGCAGCGAGGGCTGCGCCGAGCAGCCCGAACCAGTGCGTGAGCAGCAGCGCGGCGGCCAGGTTGACCAGCGCGCCTGCCACGTTCAAGAAGGCCACGCGGCCGGTGCGCTCTCCCAGGAACAGGCCGGGTGCGAAGACGTAGAGCGTCGAGAACATGGCGCCCAGCGTCAACAGAGGCAGCACCGCGCTGCCTCCATGAAAGGCTGGACCGGTCAGCGTGCCCATGATCGGCCCTGACAGCAGGGCGATGCCGCCCACAAGTGCCACCATGGCCACCAGATACCAGCGGCAGATGCGTCCGAGCGTGACCGCCGTGCCGGGTTCGCGCCAGTGGCGAAACACCAATGGCGACAGAGCGGCCTGCAGGCCCACGGCCAGGATCGACACGACCGAGGCGAAGCGCGCCGTGACCCCGTAGACGCCCAGGGCCTCCAGCCCCAGCAGTTCGCGCACCACGATGCGATCGATGAACAGATTGCCGAACACCGCCGCGCCCGACAACACCAGGGGCAGCGAGTAGCGCAGCATGGTGCGCAGCCGATGCACGTCGAACACGCGTGACAGCAGGCCGCCTGCGCGCGATAGCGACACCCCCGCCCCCAGCAGTGCGCCGGCCAGCTGTCCCCAGAACACGCCGGCAACGCCCAGGTCCTGCACCGTCACCAGCCAGATGCCCACCAGCGCGCTGCCCAGCGCATAGGCCATGGCGGCGGCGACATAGGAGCCGGGCCGAAACTGCCAACGCAACAGGTCCTGCACGATCACGAACACGCCGTTGACGGCGATCGCGCAGGCGGCCAGTACAAGGGTCTGAGGCGGAGCCTGCCCCGCGAGCAGCCACTGGGCCAGTCCGTCGGCGAAGGCGGTGACAGCCAGCGCGAAAACGGCATAGGCCAACGCGGCAAAAGCGACCGCCGTGCTGGCCAGTGCGCGCCGGGCGGACTCATCGGGCGCGTCGGCGATGTAGCGCGCCATGCCTTGCGATATCTCGAGCGCGATCGTCAGGTTCACCAGCGCGCCCGCGATGGCGACGGTTTCCACGACCCCGTACTCGCCCGAGCCCAGCGCCCGCGAGTACACAGGGATCAGAAAGATCTGGAGCCCCCGGACAAGCAGGGTCGAGAGGCCGTAGAGGAGGGTGTCCCGGCCGAGTCGCTGCAGGCCCATCGTGGTCCGTTCAGTGCCGCGTCTCGCGCACGAACGCCATCAGCATGTCGCGCAGCGCTGGGTTGTGCTCAAGCAACAGGGCTTGTTCACCGTGTCGGGCGACGATTGCCTGCACGATGGCGCGGATGCGGTCGCCGGACAGGCCGCCACCCAAGTGATATAGGTTGCGATGTGGGTCGTTCCACCACGACTCGGGAGCACGGCATTCGAGCAATTGCAGGTACTTCGCCGCCACGCTTCTCGGGGTCCAGGCCTCTAGCACGAATCGGCGCATCTCCTCACCTACCTGGCGCCGGTACTCCGCATCCACCACCAGCCTTTCGATCGTGGCCTGCATCTGGTCGGGCGTGGTGAAGCAGGTCGGCGGAATGGTTTCTGGGGGCATGTCACGGCGCACATTGGCCGCGTAGTAGCCCCCCATGACCACCGGCTTGCCGAAGCGGGCCGATTCCGTCGCAAAGCCCGCCATGGGGGTGTCCGCCCACTGGCCATCCACCACGAAGTCGCAGGCCTGAAGTTCCTCCAGTACGCGCAGGTGCGGTTGCCCAGTCATGACGATGAAGTCGATGGGCAGGCCCCGTTCGATCAGCTCTTCGATAAGGCGGCGCGTGATGCGGGTGCCGCGGCCGACCATGTCGGAGGTCGCGTGCAGGATGCGCACCCGGCCGTCGGGCGTGCGTGGCTCGGGCAAGCGTGTGTCCGGGGGCGAGAACGGAATGCCCACAGCCGCAAAGTTGACGAATGGCTTGTCCAGCAGTTGAGCGAACCCGGGGCCACAAACCACGGTGTGCGCATGGCGTTCGATCCATCTCACGTCGCGGTGGCGAACCGCGGTCGCGGACACATAGGCATCGATGAGCTCGTCGTCGAGCGGCGGCGGGTCGAGGTCGGTCTGCCGCGTGGCGGCGTGTCGCTCCTGGTAGAACGATCCGTCGAGGTAGGCGGGGCGCGCGTCGGTGCCATGCAGCACATAGATGACCCGGCGTCCCAGCCAGCGCAGCACAGGCAGGTCCCAGAACCTGAAAAAACTGGAACCGCCGCCCATGATGAAGACATCAAAACGCCGCACCGCCCACACGAACAGGATCACCCGTGTGAGCGTCACTGGCACCAGCCAGGCCCGGCGCCGCCAGTGCGCCGCTTCGGGCACCGCTACGCGTCGCTTAACGAAGAAACGCGCCAGGCGAGCCGGCCAACCCATGTCCTGCGCTTCGTCGTAGGCGAACCGGTGGGCCTGGATGGGGATGTGCACGCACTCGATACCCAGTTCTGCAAATCCTTTGCGCAATTGGGCGTAGTAGCCGGATACCTCGGTCAACCCCAGGAAGATGCGCGGAGCGCGCTGGTGCGTGGACGGAGAACGGCTCATCGCTGTGTGCTCTCCGATCTTGCGTCGTCTGGCGGGGGGGCGTTGTCGTCCATGACCAACTGCACGCGCTCACCTTCGCGGGTGATCGTGCGCCCGATGCGGCGTGCTGGCACCCCAGCCACGATGGTGTTGCTGGGCACGTCGGAAGTCACGACCGCTCCGGCCCCAACCACGCAGGCATTGCCGATCGTCACGCCTTTCAGAATCACGGCGTGCGAGCCGATGAAGCAGTGATCGCCGATCGAAACGGGGGCGTAGTCATAGGGCTCCACGCCGCCCGACAGGCACCAGCGCACCGAGTCGTGCGTGAGGATCTGCGTGCCGACCGAGATGGAACAGTGCCGGCCGATGCGGATGCCCGCCGTGCCATCGATGGAGCAGAAGGGTCCGATCCAGGTGTGGGCTCCGATGTCGACTTTGCCCGCCAGCGTCGTGGAGTTGTAGATGGTCACACCGTCTTCGCCGCTCCAATACTTGCCGCGCTCCTTCCACTCGAAGAGGTCTTCGTAGAAGGGGTTGATGCGCTGGTAGGTGGCGTGTGTGTGATCGCGCAGTTTGCCGTGCAGCGAGCGCAGCGTGTCGAGCAGCCGCTTTTCCTCGTCGCTCAGGTCCATGCCATGTCTCCTTCCAGATCCATTGCCGGGCTGTGCTTCAGCGCATGTTGGGCCGCTTCGGCGAGGCTCATGCCTCCCAAACGGGCCCGCGCCATCACCTGGCCCACCTTCACGCCGGCGGCGAACAAGTCCATTACCGAATAGGGCCCCAACTCGGATGGCATGTACGACATGAAACCGGGGGGAGCCATGCGTTCCGGGTAGACCGAGATGCCGTGGGCCTCCAGGTGGTCGCGGTCCACGCGGCCGGACACCACGCCAACGCCCGTGGTGTTGGCGGCAACGAGTTGCTGCGTATCGATCAGGCCTGAGGGCCCCACCAGAAGCCGGTGGTCCGCGTGTTCGGCAACGATGATGTAGGTGGCCCACTGCGCGGCTTGCGCGGCCTCGGCCGGTGAGCAAGTGGGCGCGATGCGCCGGCACGCGATCCCGAGGCGCTGGAAGCCGTCTTCCATGGGTTGTGCCAGCGTGTACTGATCGCCTATGACGAGGATGCGGTCATCCGCTACCGAGGCCTTGTGGCTCATGGCGAGGTGCATGGCGGTGAGAAAGCTGTAGGGCCGCAGATCACAGGGTGCCTCGTGTTCGTTGGTGCCCATGATGAGGATGCCGCGCTGCCGCGCGACATCGAGGTCGATCTCGCCGGGACGTAGCTCCCATGGCTCCCACATCAGGGGCAGCACGGCGGTGGGCTTCATGCGGTTCAGGAACGCCGCGTCGAAGGGGCGCAGGTGCCCGCTGTTGGTGACGATGTCGGCGGCGGCGATGTCGTGGTCCGATAGGCTGGTGCGGAACTCCCAGCGTTCATCGAGCCCTGCCGCGGCATAGACCGCCCGCATGGAGGCTTCGACTTCCTGCGTGCTGGCGTACCGGCTGTTGCGGCAATAGGCGATCACGCGTTCGGCGCCGCCGAGCAACGCCATCATGGGGTTGAACAGGTACGTGCCTGAGGCCGCTTCGGTCAGGATGGTGAGGCCACGGCAGTCGATGTCGTATTTCTGTACGAGCTGCTGCGCATACTTTTTCGCGCGCGCGGGTGGAATGGGCATGGGCGGGGCAGGGATCAACGAAGCAGGGAGGACAGCCAGGTGCGCGCGCCATCGCCGTCGAACCGCAGTCGCCGCAAGGCATTCGGGTCGCCGGCGTGCGGGCGGGACGCGCCGTAGCGATCAAGGCTCTCGGCATTCAGGAACAGATGAATGGGGTGGAAGTTGTAGACACGCAGTCCACCACCGCTTGCGAGAAGCTCGGTGTCCAGATGGAAGCTCACCGCTGACATGGCGCGCTGGAACAGAAGGCCATCGTCCGCGAAATGCACCGGCGCTTCCACCAGGCCATTGAGCTGGCGAAAGGGGTGGATGTTCGCATCGCCGAACATGAGGTAGTTGCTCAGGTGCGTGACGCCAGCTTCTCGGTAGAGCTCCAGCCAGCGCCCGGAGGTGGTCATGGCGTGGCTGCGCAGCACCTTGGCCTCGGGCACTACGCGTGCCAGGTCCATCACGATATCGCGGGCCGAGCGCAGTGCCTCGCCACTGAGCAAGGGGTCGAAGTTGGGATGCAGCCCCAACTCGAACAGGGGATTGGCCCGCAGACGCGCCAGCAAGGGTGTGTCGTGTGTGACGAAAAAGCACGCCTTGATGGCCGCCCGCTCTATCAGGTCGATGGTGTCTTCGAGCACGGCGTCGTGCGCCCAGTCGATGTCGATAGACAGCACGCGCTTGCCAGTCCAACTGCTCGCTCGCGCGGGATCAATGTCGCGGAAGTGGATGAACTCAGCCATCGGAATACGCCAGGCCGATACCGTCGCGGCCGAATCGGTTGCCGTTGTAGAGCATGTAGAGCCGATCGCCGTGACGGATCACTTCCATCTTGTCGATCGCTTCGCTGTCCCATCCGCTCTCGCTCACTTGCAGGCAGTGGTCCGCTTGGCGCGTCCAGGTCACCCCGTCCAGGCTTTCCGCGTAGCCGCATCGGTAGCCGACATCGCGTCGTTTGACGGGGAACCACGCACGGTAGCGGCCGTGGTGCTCGTCGATAGTCATGCGCGAGATGTTCGTCTCGTCGTCTTGCAGCGGCAACGCCACTTCACCCGAGCGTGTCCACTCGATGCCGTCTCGCGAGCGGGCGATCTTGATGTCGTACCAGGAGCTAGCCCCCCCCGCGGTGAACTCGAACTTGAAGCCGGAGAGGTAGTACATCAACCACTCGGGGCCTTGGCGGATGACGGTGCCACCAGACACCATCCAGGGGTCGAAACGGCTGCGTTGTAGGATGGGCGCGGGGGAGTGTTTTCTGAACGTCTGTCCACCATCCCGGCTGATGGCCAGGCCGATGGCAGCATAAAACAACGGATCTTTCTTGCCGGTGTTCCAGCCCAGGTAGTAAAGGTAGAGGTCGCCGTTGTCGGCGCACGCGATACTGCAGGCCTGTACGCCGTGGTCGTCGAAGAGCCCCCAATCGCCAGGCACCAGCACCGGTTCGCGCGCGGGGTTCGAGGTCACTCCGGTCGCCAGGTCGATGTCGAAGTGGCCCACATGGGCGCGGTTGTTCTCATCGCGCGAACTGAAAAAGATGCGGTACCGGCTACCGCCGAGAGGTAAACGCGTGGGCAGCGCCGCGTGGCTGGCCTGCCAGGGCAGTGTGGAATCGGGCCGGTAGATCAGCCCTTGCTTGGTCCATTGCATGGCGCTTGCGCCTTCCTTCCTGTCAGGAGCGGCCGTACAGGTAATTCGACACCCCCTGAACCTGCCCACCCACCATTTCGTGAATGCGGTGAACGGCCAGTTGGCGATAGCCGAAGCGACGCATGTGGGCGCTCAAGCGTGGCTCGAGCGCGTCCTCGGTTTCGATCAGCACTTGGCGCAGTCCGCCCGATTGCAGGAGTCCCTGGGCACCCTCGAGCACAGCAAACTCGGCGCCGTCCACGTCCACCTTGAGGTAGTCAGGGTGGGGCAGGCCATAGCGCTCGATTAGCGAGTCGAGGGCGTCGGCCAGGCAGGGCTGCGCGTACATCACACCGCGTTCCACCAGGCCAGCGCGTTGATCGGCACCACTGAACTTTCCATGTGCGCCCTCGTAGGGCAGATCCGGCGAGACCAGTTCGATCAGTGCGGGCCGGTCGGACAGAGCCAACTGCAAAGCGGTGAAGGGGCGTTGAATCCGATCCTGGTTCAGCACGCGGTTCTTGCTCATAAGGCCAAAGTTGAGCGCGTCCGGCTCGAAGGCCACCACCGTGCTGGCGCGCGCGATGGCTGCATACAGGGCGAACAGGCCGTTTGATGCGCCCACGTCGTAGAAGCAGGCGCCTGCGGGAAAGGCATCCATCCAGGCAATGGTGTCTGGCTCGATGTCGAAGAAGCGCTCGGCGACGATGGCCGACAGCCTGTTCGGCGTGGCCAGGCGCATCGACCCGGTCGGCAGGGAAACTTCCATGTCCTGCGTCAAGGCGGGGCCGCGCAGGAGGTCGACGGGGTCATGGGCTCGCAGGCCCAGGGCGTCAAGCCGTTGGGACATCGCTCGCCAGGCCAGCCCGGCCACGAGGATGCGGCTGAAGCTGTGCTGCCGCTCGAGCGCTTGCTCGGCCGAGCAGATGGTGATGCCCTCGTGCATGCCGCCGGCCTTTCCGTCATCGATGATGCAGATGACGGGGAGGTCGGGCCGCTCGCGCTTCAGGGTGTCGAACACGAACCGGCCGACAGCACCAAAGCCGTAGAGCGCGATCGGCCCGGGAGGAATGGCGCGCAGGTCGGTGATCATGCGAAGGCGGCCTTGAGCTGCTCCGGCGTCGGAAAGTCCGGCGTGACCAGTTCCTGCTCGGGGCGGTAGACGGCGTAGGGGTGAGGCATGCCGCGATCGATGAAAGTCGACTCAGCGGCGTCGTTGTATCGCACGTGGATCGACCATCGGATGGCCTGCGTCACGTTGTTGCCCGAGCGGTGCACGGCGAAAGCCGAGAACACCACGAGATCGCCGGCCTTGACTTCGACCGGAACGAAGGCCTCGGCTGGCGCGACCGAGTTGGGAATGTGCCGATACCAGGTGTCTTTCTCGGTGGGGGCCAGGCCCTGCAGGTGGCTGCCGGGGATGAATTCGATGGCGCCCAGGCTCACGTCGATGTCGACGAGTGGTACCCAGATCACCACCGAATTGAGGCTGCCCTGCATGCTGCGCCAGTCCTGATGAGACGGCGTTTTGTAGTGTCCTTCGATCTTGGCCAAGTGGCGCGAGTTGAAGTAGATGATGGGCTTCACGCACACGATGGGCATGGTCAGACCCAGGCGCTGCAGCAGCTGGGTGATCCGCTCGGATACGACGAAGCGGTGCATGCCAAGGATGTGCTGCGCCGCGCGCGCGGCGCCGATGAAGTCCTGGTAGTTGGCGTTGAACAGCGCATAGAGTGCGTCTGCGAACCCCTGCTCGCCGTGGCCCTGTTCCACGATGCGGTTCTTGCCAAACATTTGCCGAAACACGGCCTGGGCTTCCTGGCGGATGGCGTTGACCTCCGCCGGGTCGACGGCATTGGGAAGGCAAACGAACCCGTCGCGCTTGTAGGTATCGATGATGTCCATGGGGCGTTTGTGGACCGGGGTCCGTGGAGCAAAGGGGGAGCGTGCTTACTTGCGGACAAGGATTGTCCACTCATACAGCGGATAGTCGTGCAGCAGCGCCACCTGGCGCGAGTAGTTGCGCTTGCAATGGTCGAACCAGAACAAGGGGTCGCCGTAGAACAGGTGGGGCTCTTGCCAGTCCACGTAGGTCGACAGCAGATTGAAGGCGAAGCCCTTGCGCGAATGGCGGTGCATTTCGTCGAGCTTGCCCAGGATGAACCGCTTCCACTCGTCTTCGCTGGCTTCGAAGCGCACGTTGAAGGTGCCCGAGACAAATGTGTAGTCGGCCTCGGTCTCTAGCGTGGTGCTCTGACGCAGGTCCAGTTCGCCCTGGAACCCGCCGAGGCGGGCGCGAGCGGTGTCGAGCATCTTTTCGCTGAGGTCGTAGCCGTGATAAGCGCTGACCTTCATTCCCCGCTCCAACAAATGGTCGAGGTGCGCGCCATAGCCACAGCCATAGTCGTTCACGCTGAAAGGCTGGGCGCCGGCGTCGACGACCGAAGTCAGCTTTTCAAACCGCAGGCGCTGCGACTCGGGCGTGTTCCAGCCCACGGCCGTGGAGACGGGGCCATTGCGCTCGAGGTTGTCGCTGTAGAGCTCGCTGATGCGAGACAGAGGCTTGGACAGGTCCACTCAGAACTCCAGTTGGTCGCTCGTCTTGGGGAAGGCCTTGGTGGCACTGGGCACGAACACCTCGCGTTCGCGGGTATCGCGAGCAATAACGGCGCCCGCGCCGATGAGGTTTTCGGCGCCGATGCTCAGGCTGTCATGCAGCGTCGAGTTGACGCCGAGAAAACTGTTGTCACCGATCTTGCAGGAGCCGGACACCACCACATGCGACGAGATAAAGCAGTGGTTGCCGATGCTCGAGTGGTGACCGATGTGGTTGCCGCTCCAGAGAATGGTGTTGTTGCCGATCTGCACGTGGGGCTGAATGACGTTGTTCTCGAAGATGAACACGTTCTCGCCGAAGCGGTTGCTGCTCCAGGTTTTGACGTTGGGGGCGATGAAGGAGGCGAAGGAATAACCCCGGGCCTTCAGTTCCTCATAGGTCGCTTGCCTGAGTTTGTTCATCTTGCGGTAGCCGATGGCCACGAAGACGTCGACCGCACCCGGTGGGTGGTGACGATCGAGCTCCTCGACCGTCACGATGGGCAGTCCGCCGAACGTGTCTTGGTTCTTGTATTGCGCGTGGCAGGCGAAAGCGCGCACGCGGTAGTCGGTGTACTCGTGGAAATAGTCGCGCACCACCTCGGCGAACAGCGCGGTGCCCACGACGACCATGTCTTTCATGTTGTCTCCTGGTTCGCCCCGGCAGACGCGAGGGCGGAAAACGGCAAAACGTAGAAGCCGGGGTACTCGCGCAACAAGGTCTCGCGCGTGGCGTTTCGTAGCCCGGCCGAGCGCAGCCGGGTGAAGTAGTGGTAGCGGATGTCCTGGGTGCCCCACTTCTTCTTGAAGGCATACACGCCGTCCTGCGTCAACCAGGTGCCACCCCAGTTCCACTGGCGATAGCCTGCCGCCATGGCGTCCACCATGGCGTCGTGGATCAGAAGGGGCAGGGCTTGGGAGGACCGGTGTTGCTCAACCACGCAGGGCGTGAAGTACTCCACCGTCTGATTGCCGTAGAGCAACAGCAGCGCGGCCACGCGCTCGCCATCGAGTTCGGCCAGGTAAATGGTCCACGCGTCGCGTGGCAGCCACTGGGGAATCTGCTGGAAGAAGCCGAGTCGCTTGGGCAGCCCGCCGATCGAGCGGATGTTCTGGTCATGGGTGGCGTGCAGGAACGCAATGGCCTCGTCCGACTGGGACTTCGAGACCGTCAAACCGCTGCGCTGGGCCTTGCGGATGTTGCGCGGGCGCGGGTCGTCGAACATGGCCATCAGGCTTGCCGGCTGCCGGTCCTCGGGGAAGACCGTGAACTGCCCGATGCGTTCGTCTCGCAGGTCGTGCGGCAGATGGGCCTCATAGAGCGCATGGTCGGCGACCAGTGGGTTGGTGATCAAGGTGGAAGCCACGGCGCCCATGTTCTCGCCGAAGGCGTCGAAGGCGCGCACCACGGCCAGCCAGGCCTGCTGATCGCCATCGGGGACGATGGCACCGCCGTTGCTGCCGTAAAAGGCAAGCGAGTTGACCACAGGGCCCAAGGCGCCGTGCTTGACCAGCAAAGGCAAAGCCGCGCGCAGGCCCGAGGCATCCTGCGCGGTCAGCCAGTAGGGGATGGATTGTGTTTCTGCCGCTACCAGGCCGATGTAGCCGGGGCTGGCGTAGATCAGCGTGCGCGGATCGCGGTAGACGAAGGCCTCGATGGCTTGGTCGCCCGGCCCTTCGATCAGTTGGGTGTGAAGGGCGCTCATGGCAGGGTCGTGGCGAGCCATTGCTCGACGTTGAGCAGCGACCAGATCAGCAGGCGCCGGTTCTGGCGTCCTTCGAGGTGCTCGTTGACGAGACCCGCGACGGCGTCGCGATCGAGCAGGTCGTACAGGCGGGAGTGCCCCCCGAGCAGCTTGCGGCGCACGAAGTCGATGCTCTCGCCTTTGAACCAGCTGGCATCGGGCGAGGAAAAACCCTGCTTCTCGGCTTGTGTGACGCTGGGGGGGATGTGGCGCGCCATCACGTCGCGCAGGATCTGCTTGCCGTCGCGGGTCTTCTCGAAGTACTTGACCGCCTTGCCGCCCGGCTCGTTCTCATTGATGCGCACCACCTCTGCCAGGTTGTTGAGCTTGAGGTTGACCGGGCATTGCATGGCGAAGTCGACCAGGTCGTTGTCCATGAAGGGCACGCGCGCCTCGAGCCCATGCGCCATGCTCAACTTGTCTTCCACAACGAAAAGACCGTGCAGGAAGGTCTTGGCCTCGAAGTACAGCGAGTGGTTGATGTAGTCCTCAGGCCGGTCGAGTTCGTTGTCGTGTGTGAGGAAGACGTCGCGGAAGATGTCGCGCGTCCAGACGTGCTTCACGTCGCTCCAGATCGGCGCGAACACCTTGGAGAGGACCGTATTGGGAATGAGCCGGTGCCAGAACACGTAGTACTGGTCGATGTAGTGCTCGAAGTCCTGGTTGACCACCGCGCGGTAGTAGCGCCATGGATAGCCGCCGAAGAGCTCGTCGCCACCGCCACCAGACAGCACCACCTTCACGAATTTGCTGGCCAGTTGGGCGGCATAGAAGTTGGGGTAGCTCTGCCCCACGCGGGGCTCTTCCAGGTGCCAGGCCAGCCGTGGCAGGCACCGCTCCATGTCGCCAGCCTTGAGCACCATCTCGTAGTGCTCGGTCTTGAAGCGCGCCGACATGGCCTCGGCCTTGACGCGCTCGTCGAAGGCCAGCTCGATGCCCGAGGCCGAACTGAGGTCGAAGCCGCAGGTGAAGGTCTTGAGGTTGGCGAAGGACTGGGCGGCGACCGCGGTGATCGAGCCGCTGTCCATGCCGCCCGACAGGTAGGCGCCCAGTTCGACGTCGCTCACGAGCTGGCGGTTGACGGCCTGGCGGAACAGGCGATCGAGTTCTTCCAGGTATTCCTCGCGCCGGCCCGGACGGTCGGGTTCGCGAAAGCGGTAGTCCCAGTAGCGCGTGCGCTCCAGCGGCGCGTTCGGCTGGCGCAGGTCCAGCGTGGCATAGTGGCCCGCGGGCAGCAGCTGTACGTCCTGCAGCAGGGTGCGGTCGGTGAAGATGTTCTGGAAGGTCAGGTATTCCAACAGCGCTGGCTTGTCCAGTTGGCGCTGGAAGGCGGGATGGGCCAGGATCGCCTTCTGCTCCGAGGCAAACAACAGCCGTCCATTCTGCTGCGCCACATACAGCGGCTTGATGCCGTAGCGATCGCGCGCCAGCAGCAGCCGGCGTTCCTTGCGGTCCCACAGGGCGAGCGCGAACATGCCGTTGAGCCGGACCAGGCCCTCGGGCCCCCAATGGGCCAGGGCGTGCAGCAGTACCTCGGTGTCGGACTGCGAGCGAAACCAGTAGCCCGCCGCCTGAAGCTCGGCGCGCAGCTCGCGGAAGTTGTAGATCTCGCCGTTGTAGGTGATGACGTAGCGGTGGTCGGCGCTGATCATCGGCTGGTGCCCGCCAGGCGACAGGTCGATGATGGCCAGGCGCCGATGCCCGAAGCCTACCGGTCCTTCTATCCAATGGCCTTCACCATCAGGTCCGCGATGGGCAATGGCATCCGTCATCCGTTGCAGGATGACCGGAGACACCGCGTCACCGGAAAGTTCGATGAGACCCGCAATGCCACACATCAGGGATTCGAGCTCCGGACCTGGTCGATCACGTAAGCCTGCTCGGCTTCGCTCATGCCGTGGAACAGGGGCAAGGAGATGCTGCAGTCGTTGGCGGCCCAGGCCTGGGGAAAGTCCGCCGGCGAGAGCTGGTACTTCTCGCGGTAGAACTGCAGCATGTGCACCGCATGGGTGGCCGGGCGGGTGGAGATGCCCGCCTTGAGCAACCGGTCCATCCAGTCGTTGCGGCGTGCGTTGACCCGGGGGATGGACTCGCGCGTGACCGGCTCCGGCTGAAACAGGCAGGGGTAGCTTTGGTAGCCGTGCGTCATGTTCTGCACATGGGCCGGCGTGCGCAGCCAGGGCAGGCCCGCAAAGGCCTCGTCGTAGACCCGCGCCAGCCGTTGGCGCTCGGCCACGATGGCCGCGGCGCGGTCCATCTGGGCCGAGCCAAGAGCGGCCTGGATATCGGTCATGCGCTGGTTGTAGCCGGCGTCCGGGTGGTCGGCCAGCAGGTAGGGGCGTGGGCCCAGGTGGCGCTGCAGATCGCTCATGGCCGCGCCATGGTCGCGCAGACGGCGCAGGGTCACGGCGAGCCCGTCGTCGTCGGTGGTGACCATGCCGCCTTCACCGGTGGTGATGGCCTTGCGCGGGTGGAAGCTGAAGGCTGCGGCGTGGCCGAAGGTGCCGACGTGGCGATCGCCGATGCGGCTGCCGAAGCCGCAGGCCGCGTCTTCCACCACCCACAGCTGGTGCGCGCGCGCCAGGCGGTTCACCCCGTCCATATCGGCCGGCAGGCCGAACAGGTGCACCGGCAGGATGGCGCGCGTGCGCGGCGAGATCTTGGCCTCGAGGTCGGCCAGGTCCAGGTTGAATGTCTCCAGGTCGATGTCGCAGAACACCACCTTGCCGCCCAGGTGCTCGACCACGTTGGCCGTGGCGATCCAGGTGAACGCCGGGACGATGGCCTCGTCACCCGGGCCGAAGCCCAGGGCCGCCAGCGCCAGGTGCAAGCCGGTGGTGCAGGAGGTCACGGCGATGGAGTGCTTGGCGCCGGTGAAGGCGCTCCATTTCTCCTCGAACTCGCGCACCTTGGGGCCCTGCACAAGCCAGCCGCTGCGCAGCGGCCCGAGCACGCTCTGAATTTCTTCCTCGGTGAGTTGGGTGCGCGCGATGGGCACCTGCATGGCGGCGGTGGTGGTGTTCATGGGGTCCTCTTGTGGGTCAGGCGGGCAGTCCGACGGCGGCGCGGCGGGCGGCGACTTCGGCCTTGTGGGCGGCTCGCCAGTCGATGAGTTTGCGCAGGCCTTCGCGCAGCTCGATGCGCGCAGTGAACCCGATCTCGCGCGTGGCCTTCACGGGCGAGCCGATGCGGTTGCGCACCAGCGTGGCCTGACTGCGGGGCGCATAGCGGATGGGCTGCTTGCAGCCGGTGAGCTCGATCAGCATTTCGGCGAGCTCTTTGAGCGAGGTGCGCTGACCCGTGCCAACGTTGTAGAAGCTGTCGACCGCCTCGGCCTTCATGGCGCAAAGGTTGGCCAGACCACAGTCCTCGACCGCCACGAAATCGAAGGCCTCGGAGCCGTCGCCCATGATGGTGGGGCTTTCGCCTTTGTCGATGGCGTCCAGCATCTTCATGATCACGGCGATGTAGGCGCCGTGGTAATCCTGGCGCGGACCATAGACGTTCATGTAGCGCAGGCCCACGAAGTTCAGGCCGTAGCGGTGGTGGAACGAGCGCATCATGGCCTCGCCCGCGATTTTGGTGGCGCCGTAGAAGTTCTGGTTGTTGAACGGATGGTCTTCGGTCATGGGCTCTTCGATGGCGTCGCCGTAGACCGATGCCGACGAGGACCACACCAGGCGCTTGATGCCCTTGGCCACGCAGGCTTCCATCACATTGAAGGTGCCGCGCACGTTCACGTCGAAGGCGGTGCGCGGGTACTCGTGGCACTGCAGCAGCCACAGCGCGGCCAAGTGGAACACGCCGTCGGCGCCGTCGAACGCCGACTGCAGGATGTCCGTTTGCATGATGTCGCCACCGGCCTCGTAGATGCGCACGCGCGGGTCCTTGAGTGCCTCTGCCAGGTTCTCGGCGCGACCACGCACGAAGTTGTCGTAGATCACGATTTCCTTGACGTCTTCGCGCAGTAGGTGGTCGACCGTGTGGGAGCCGATCAGGCCGGCACCGCCGACCACCACGAGTTTCTTGCCTTGGATGTCCATGATGGGTTTCTTGAAGTTCAGGGTTGGGTGGACGCGCAGGCGTCCTGAAGGGCTTCGATCACGCGGTCCTGCACGGCTTCGCTCAGATCGGCGGACATGGGCAGGCTCATGACGCGATCCGCCGCGAAGTCGCTGGCCGGTGTGGGGTGGGGCGGGCACAGGCCGGCATAGGCCGGCTGGCGGTTCAATGGCATCGGGTAGTGCACCGCCGTGGGCACGCCACGCTGTTCCAGTTCTTTTTGAAGCGCAGCGCGCTGCTCCACGAACACGGTGTACTGCGCCCAGACGCAGCTTCGGTCGGCGGGGCGGCCGAGCAGACCGATGGGCAGGCCGCTGGCGCGCAGCACCTGGCCCCAGCGCTCGCCAAGGGCGAGGCGCCGTTCGATCTCCCAGTCGAATCGCTCGAGCTTGGCCAGCACGATGGCGCACTGCAGCGTGTCCATGCGCCCGCCCACGCCGATGCGCGTGTGCACGTAGCGGCGCGATTGGCCGTGCACGCGGATCTCGCGCAGGGCCTGGGCCAGGCCGTCGTCGTTGGTGAAGATCGCCCCGCCATCACCGTAGCAGCCGAGGGGTTTGCTGGGGAAAAAACTGGTGCAGCCCAGAGTGGAGAGGTTGCCGCTGGGGCGGCCACGGTAGGTGGCGCCAAAGCTTTGCGCGGCGTCCTCGATCACCGCGATGTTGCCGTGGCGGGCCGCCACGGCGTTGATGGCGTCCATGTCCGAGGTCTGTCCATACAGGCTCACGGGCATGATGGCTTTGGTGCGGCTGGTGATGCGGGCCTCGATCTGGGTGGCGTCGAGGTTGCAGGTATCCGGCTCGATGTCCACGAACACGGGGGTGGCGCCCGCCAGGACGATCATCTCGGCCGTGGCGGCGAAAGTGAAAGGCGTGGTGATCACCTCGTCGCCGCGCCCGATGCCCAGGGCCATCAGGCCCATCAGCAAGGCCTCGGTGCCGCTGGAGACGGTGATGCAGTGCCGCGCGCCCGTGCGCTCGGCCAGTTTTTCCTCCAGCTCGCGAACCTCCGGCCCCATGATGTACTGGCCGTGTTCCAGCACGGCGTTGATGCGCGCCTGGATCTGCGGCTGCAGCGCGCGGTACTGGGTCTTGAGGTCAATGAAAGGAATGCTCATGGCGAGGGTTCCCGGCTGAGTTGCCGCCCGCTGAGGCGGTATTGCGTGCCCGTGTGCGGGCAGGTGTGGTGGCCGCTGCCCTGCAGGGGCAGCGGAATCGGTTCGCCGTGCTCGCTCATCCAGCCCACCTGGCGGGCCGGCACGCCTACCATGAGGGCGTAGGCGGGAACGTCGCGCGTGACGACCGCGCCCGCACCCACGAAGGCGAACTCGCCGATCGTGGTTCCGCACACCACGGTGCAGTTGGCGCCGAGCGTGGCGCCGCGGCGCACAAGGGTGGGACGGTACTCGTGCTTGCGCTCGACCAGCGCGCGCGGGTTGTGCACATTGGTGAACACCATGCTGGGTCCGCAGAACACCCCTTCTTCCAGGGTGACGTTGTCGTATACGCTCACGTTGTTCTGGATCTTGCAGCGGTCGCCGATCTCGACCCGGTTGCCCACGAAGACGTTCTGGCCGAGCGAGACGCCGCGGCCGATGCGCGCGCCCGCGCACACGTGCACGAAGTGCCACACGCGCGAGCCGTCGCCGATCGTCGCGCCTTCGTCGACGACCGCGCTCGGGTGGACGCTCACGCCGTTCAAGCGGACCGTCCTTTCAGGAAGGGGTGGCCTTCACCGGCGCGCGCCGCCGTGGGGGGGCTGTTGCGGATGGTGTCCACCACTTCGATGCAGGGACGGGCGTCAGCCAGGCCGTAGCCCCGGCCCGCCAGCACCTCGCGGTAGCTGGTGGTGTGTAGGTCGGTGAAGCCCTCGGAAAACTCGAGCTGCTCACCGCTGATGTCGATGTTGCGGAAGGTGGTCTTCTTGCCTTTCACCTCGGCCGGGAGGTCATCGGCGTCGATGGACAGGAACCAGCGCACCCGAGCGCGCTCGTACTCCAGGTAGCCCGCGGCCTTGGCCTCGGCGTTGAGATGCACCTCGTTGCGCAGCGCAGGACCGAAGACGAACTGCAGCATGTCGTAGAAATGCACACCAATGTTGGTGGCCACGCCGAAGGATTTGCGCGGGTCGCCTTTCCAACTTTCCATGTACCACTTGCCGCGCGAGGTGATGTAGGTCAGCTCGACGTCGAACTTGTTGTCGCGGGGCGCAGCCGCCACTTTTTCGCGCAGCTTCAGGATGGCGTCGTGGTGGCGCAACTGCAGGATGTTGTAGACACGACGGCCGGTCTCGCGCTCAACCTCGGCCAGCTCGTCGATCAGGGCCGGCGTCGGCACCAAGGGCTTCTCGCAGATCACGTCACAACCCAGCCGCAGTCCAGCCGCGATGTGGGCGTGGTGCAGGTGATTGGGCGAACAGACGCTCACATAGTGCAGGGCGGTGGCCGGGTCGCGCCGCAGGCGGTAGGCGTGCTCCAGGAAGCGCTCGAAGTCGGTGAAGAACTCGCTCTGGGGCGAAATGCTGTCGATGATGCCGACCGAATCGTTGATGTCGTACGCGACAGACAGGCGGTGACCAAGGTCCTTGATGGCGCGCATGTGCCGCGGGGCGATGTAGCCGGCGGCACCGATGAGGGCAAAGTTTTTCATGGAGTGGGGGCTGTGGTTGGCGCGGGGCTCACAGTCGGAAGACACTGAAGCCGGCTCGCGCCGCTTCGTGCCGGTCGTACAGACTCTTGAGGTCGCCCAGCACGGGCTGCGCGTCCGGGCGACACAGGTGGGCCAGCTGCGTCGGGGTCATCTCACGGAACTCGCGATGACCCACGGCCACGATAAGGCTGTCCACGGGTTCCTGCGCCCGCAGTTCGCCGAGCTCGATGCCGTACTCGTCGCGCACCTCCCGCGCGTCGGCCCACGGGTCGGTGACGACCACCTTGACGTTCCAGCCCTGCAGTTCGCGCACCAGGTCGGCGACCTTGCTGTTGCGGATGTCGGGACAGTTTTCCTTGAAAGTGATACCCATCACGCCCACGGTGCTGCGCGGCACGTCGATGCCGTTGCGAAGCATGCGCTTGATGACGTTGCGCGCGGCGTAGCGCGCCATGTTGTCGTTGATGCGACGCCCGGCCAGGATGACCTGCGGGTTGTAGCCCACCTCTTCGGCCTTGTGCGTCAGGTAGTAGGGATCGACACCGATGCAGTGGCCGCCGACCATGCCCGGTCGAAAAGGCAGGAAGTTCCACTTGCTGCCGGCAGCCTCGAGCACCTCCAGCGTGTCGATGCCCAAGCGCTCGAAGATGACGGAGAGTTCGTTGACCAGGGCGATGTTGAGGTCGCGCTGGGTGTTCTCAATTACCTTGGCTGCCTCGGCAACCTTGAGGCTGGTGGCGGGGAAGGTGCCGGCCGTGATGATGGAGCGGTAGAGCGCATCGACCGCGGCGGCGGCGGCAGGCGTGGAGCCGCTGGTGATCTTGCGGATCCTGGTCAAGGTGTTGACCTTGTCGCCCGGGTTGATGCGCTCCGGGCTGTAGCCGCAAAAGAAATCCTGGTTGAAGCGCAGGCCCGACAGGCGCTCGAGCACGGGCACGCAGACCTCTTCGGTGCAACCCGGGTAGACCGTGGATTCGTAGATCACCAGGGCACCAGGCCGCAAGGCCTTGCCCACGGTTTCGCTGGCCTTGATCAGCGGCGTCATGTCGGGACGGTTGGCTTTGTCCACCGGCGTGGGCACGGTGACGATGAACACGCCGGCCTGTTCCAGTTCCGCAGGGTCACAGCTGTAGCGCAGCTGGTGGGCGTCGCGCAGTTGTTCCTCGCTGCACTCGCGTGTGTGGTCGCGACCGGCTCGCAACTCGGCGACGCGGTGCTCGTTGATGTCGAAGCCGAGCACCGGACGCGAGCGACCGAATTCCACCGCGAGGGGCAGGCCGACGTATCCCAGTCCGATGACGGCGATGAGCTTGTTGTCCAGATTCATGCTGATGGGGCGAGAGGGTGTTCTGCCTGATCCAGGCCGGGGGCTGCGGCGTCCTTGGCCGACAGGATCGGCGGGCCATCCAGTGGCCACGCGATGCCCAGGGTCGGGTCATTCCAACGGATGCTGCGCTCCGCCTCGGGCGTGTAGTAGTCGCTGGTCTTGTAGAGGAAGTCCGCGCTCTCGCTGGTCACGAGAAAGCCGTGCGCGAGTCCCGGGGGGATCCACAGCTGGCGGTGATTGTCCTCGCTGAGCTCGAGTCCCACCCACTGACCATAGGTCGGTGATTCCCGCCGGGTATCCACCGCCACATCGAACACGCTGCCGCGCACCACGCGCACCAGCTTGCCTTGCGCATGCGGGGCCACCTGGTAGTGCAGGCCGCGCAGCACGCCCTGGGCCGAGCGCGAATGGTTGTCCTGAACGAAGCGCACGTCCAGGCCCGTGGCCTCGTTGAAGGCCTCCCGGTTGAAGCTCTCCAGAAAGAAGCCGCGCGAATCGCCGAACACCCGGGGCTCCAGAATGAGCACGCCGGGGATGGCGGTGGGGGTGACCTTGAGTGAGGCGCTCATGCCGGCGAACCTCCGTACACGCGATCCTCCAGCAACCGCATCAGGTACTGCCCATAGCCGTTCTTGCTCAAAGGCTCCGCCAGCCGCCGCAGCTGCGCCGCATCGATCCACCCGTGGCGCCAGGCGATTTCTTCCGGGCAGGCGATCTTCAAGCCCTGACGGTGCTCCAGCGTGGCGATGAACTGCCCCGCGTCGAGCAGGCTGTCGTGCGTGCCGGTGTCCAGCCAGGCGTAGCCGCGCTGCAGGATGCGCACGTTGAGTTGGCCGCGCTCCAGGTAGGCCTGGTTCACGGCGGTGATTTCCAGCTCGCCGCGCGCGCTGGGCTTCACCGAGCGTGCGATGTCGACCACCTGGGCGTCGTAGAAGTACAGCCCGGTGACGGCATAGCTGCTCTTGGGTTTGGCGGGCTTTTCTTCGATGCTCAGGGCCTTGCCCTGTTCGTCGAAGGCCACCACCCCGTAGCGCTCGGGGTCGGTCACGTGGTACGCGAACACGGTGGCGCCGCTGGCCTGGGCGTCCGCGCCGCGCAGCAGGTTCGCCAGGTCGTGTCCGTAGTAGATGTTGTCGCCCAGCACCAGCGCGCTCGGGCCATCGCCCACGAAGTCGGCGCCGATGATGAAGGCCTGGGCCAGGCCGTCGGGGCTGGGTTGCACCGCGTACTGCAGGCGCATGCCCCAGGCGCTGCCGTCGCCCAGCAGCTGCTGGAAGCGCGGCGTGTCCTGCGGCGTGCTGATGATCAGCACCTCGCGAATGCCGGCCAGCATGAGCGTGCTCAGCGGGTAATAGACCATGGGCTTGTCGTACACCGGCAGCAGTTGCTTGCTGATGGCCAACGTGGCCGGGTGCAGGCGGGTGCCCGAGCCGCCGGCGAGGATGATGCCCTTGCGTCGCGTGTGGTTCATGCCGTCCCCAGGTGCTCCACGAGCATACGCCGCACGCCCGCCTCCCAGGCGGGCAGGCTCAGCCCGAAGGCCTCGCGCAGGCGGCGCGTGTCCAGGCGCGAGTTGAGCGGGCGTCGGGCGGGCGTCGGGTAGTCGGCGGTGGCGATGGCCTCGATGTCGCGGACCTTCCACGGCAGCTCGGGCCGCAGCGCGCGGCCTTGTTCGATGGCGTAGCGCGCCAGCCCGTGCCAGCTCGTCTCGCCGGCCGCGGCCACGTGGTAGGTGCCCGCCAGGGTAGGCTTCGCGAGCAGCGAGCGCAGGGCGTGCGCGCTCACGTCGGCCAGCAGTTCGGCGCCGGTGGGCGCGCCCACCTGGTCGGCCACCACACGCAGTTGCTCGCGCTCCTGCGCGAGCCGCAGCATGGTGCGCGGGAAGTTGGCGCCGCGCGCCGCGTAGACCCAGCTGGTGCGCAGGATCAGGTGGCGCGCGCCGCTCGCGCGCACGGCTTCTTCGCCCGCGAGCTTGGTGCGGCCATAGACGCTCAGCGGCGCGGTGGCGGCGCCCTCGTCGCGCGGCGCATCGCCGCTGCCGTCGAAAACGTAGTCGGTGGAGTAGTGCAGCAGCCAGGCGCCGCGCGCGGCGGCGGCGCGCGCCAGGGCGGCGGGCGCCTCGGCGTTGATGGTGTGCGCCAGCGCGGGCTCGGCCTCGGCCTTGTCCACCGCCGTGTGGGCGGCCGCGTTCACGATCGCGTCGGGCGCCACGCGTTCGACCAGGGCGCCCAGGCTGTCGGGGCGGGCCAGGTCCACCGCGCCGGCATCGCTCGGGTCGCGGTCGAAAGCGAACACCTCGCCCAGCGGCGCGAGGCTGCGGCGCAGCTCCCAGCCCACCTGGCCGTTGGCGCCCAGCAGCAGGATCCTCACGCGGCCCCCTGGTACTGCGCCTGCACCCAGTCGCGGTAGGCGCCGCTCTGCACCTCGGCCACCCATTCGGGGTGGTCCAGGAACCAGCGCACGGTCTTGCGGATGCCGCTGTCGAAGGTTTCGGCCGGGCGCCAGCTCAGTTCGGATTCGATCTTGCGCGCGTCGATGGCGTAGCGCCGGTCGTGGCCGGGGCGGTCTTTCACGTGGGTGATCTGCGTGGCGTAGGACTGCCCGTCGGCCCGTGGGCGCAGCTGGTCGAGCAGGGCGCAGATGGTCTTCACGATGGCGATGTTGGGCTGCTCGTTCCAACCGCCCACGTTGTAGGTCTCGCCCACGCGGCCGGCCTCGAGCACGCGGCGGATGGCGCTGCAGTGGTCGCCGACGTAGAGCCAGTCGCGCACCTGCAGGCCGTCGCCGTACACGGGCAGCGGCTTGCCCGCCAAGGCATTGACGATCATCAGCGGGATCAGCTTCTCGGGGAAGTGGAACGGGCCGTAGTTGTTGCTGCAGTTGGTGGTGAGCACCGGCAGGCCGTGCGTGTGGTGCCAGGCGCGCACCAGGTGGTCGCTGGCGGCCTTGCTGGCGCTGTAGGGGCTGTTGGGTTCGTAGGGGTGCCGCTCGGTGAAGGCGGGCGCGTCGGGCGCCAGGCTGCCGTAGACCTCGTCGGTGCTCACGTGCAGGAAGCGGAAGGCCCCGCGCTCGGCCTCGGGCCGCGCGAGCCAGTGCGCGCGCACGGCCTCCAGCAGCCGGAAGGTGCCCACCACGTTGGTCTGGACGAAGTCCTCGGCGCCGTGGATGGAGCGGTCCACATGGCTTTCGGCCGCGAAGTTGATGACCGCGCGCGGCCGGTGCTCGTCCAGCAGGCGCGCCACCAAGGCCGCATCGCCGATGTCGCCGCGCACGAACACGTGGCGCGCATCGCCATCGAGGCTGGCGAGGTTGTGCCGGTTGCCGGCGTAGGTGAGCTTGTCGAGGTTGAGCACCGGCTCGTCGCTGCGTGCGAGCCAGTCCAGGACGAAGTTGCTGCCGATGAAACCGGCGCCGCCGGTGACCAGGATCATTCGAATCGCCTCCCTGTGCGGTGCCGGGTCATCACCGCCCGCCCTGCCGCGTGTTCAGTGGCCGTGCGCCACATGCTCGCCCGCGGCGAGCCTGTAGACCGTGCCGCAGTAAGGGCACATGGCCTCGCCGGTGGTGGCCACGTCCAGGTAGACCTTGGGGTGGCTGTTCCACAGCTTCATGTCGGCCAGCGGGCTGGGGCAGAACACCCCACCGTGCGCGTTGAGGTCCTTGGCCTTGAGTTCGATCACCGCCTTGCTCATGCTGTGCTCCGCTCAGACCTTGGTCAGCCAGTGGGCGTACTTGGGGTTGCGGCCGTTCACGATGTCGAAGAAGGCGCTCTGGATCTTCTCGGTGATGGGGCCGCGCGAGCCGCTGCCCAGTTCGATGCGGTCGAGTTCGCGGATTGGCGTGACCTCGGCGGCGGTGCCGGTGAAGAAGGCCTCGTCGGCGATGTAGACCTCGTCGCGCGTGATGCGCTTCTGGACGATCTCCAGCCCCAGGTCCTTGGCGATGTGGAACACCGTGTTGCGCGTGATGCCGTTGAGCGCGCCAGCGGAGAGGTCGGGCGTGTAGATCACGCCGCCCTTGACGACGAAGATGTTCTCGCCCGCGCCTTCGCTGACGAAGCCGGAGGAGTCGAGCAGCAGGGCCTCGTCGTAGCCTTCGTCGGTGGCCTCGGTGTTGGCCAGGATGCTGTTGGTGTAGTTGCTCACCGCCTTGGCCTGCGTCATGGTGATGTTGACGTGGTGGCGGGTGTAGCTGCTGGTTTTGACGCGGATGCCGCGCTTCATGCCTTCGTCGCCCAGGTAGGCGCCCCAGGCCCAGGCGGCCACGCTCAGGTGGATGGTGTTGCCCTTGGGGCTCACGCCCAGCTTCTTGTCGCCGATCCAGGTGAGCGGGCGGATGTAGCCGCTCTTGAGGCCGTTGGCGCGGATCACGTCCTTCTGCGCCTCGTTCACCTGCTCCACGGTGAAGGGGATCTTCATGCGCAGGATCTTGGCGCTGTTGAACAGGCGCTCGGTGTGTTCCTGCAGGCGGAAGATGGCCGTGCCGTTGACCGTGTCGTAGGCCCGCACGCCCTCGAAGGCCCCGCAGCCGTAGTGCAGGGTATGGGTGAGCACGTGGATCTTGGCGTCGCGCCAGTCCACCAGCTGGCCATCCATCCAGATCTTGCCGTCGCGGTCGGACATCGAGGGAACGGGTGCGCTCATGGGTTTCCTTGGGGTATGGGGGGTATTCGGGTCAACCGGCGATTTTACGGCGCCGCCCGGGGCGCTGGGCCGGCGGGGGCGTCCGTCTCGGGGCGCTTCAGACCCCAGTCCTGCAGCTTGCCGTGGGCGAACCGGGCCTGCACGGAGGCGCCGCCCGGGTCCGTCCAGCGGTAGACCTCGGGCTGCTCGCCTTCAGGGGAGGCCAGCTCACCCAGGGCCCGGGCCAGGCCGATCACGCCGATCAGGGGCATGCCCGCGTGCAGGCGCGAGTTCAGCATCACGGCGCTGTCCACGTGGCCGATCGGGCGCTGGGCGGCGCGGCGCATCACCGCCATCAGGCGCGTGAAATGCAGCAGCAGCCACAGGACCAGGCCGCCGCCGACGGCCGCCACGCCGGCCCAGCCGAACTGCCAGTGGCCCCAGAACAGGAGTGCGGCGCCGATCAGGGCCATGGCGATGCGTCGAAGGTTCATGTCGTTCCAATGTCCGTTGCAGGGCGCGCGATCCGCCGCGCGCGCGTCATTCCAGCCGGCGCACCAGATCCAGCGCCTCTTCGATGCGCTCGACCCCATGCACGGTGAGGCCGTCGAAGGCCTTGTCGTTCTTCTTGGGCAGGTTGGCCTTGGGGACCACCGCCACGGAAAAGCCCAGCTTGGCCGCCTCCTTCAGGCGCTCCTGCCCGCGCGGCGCGGGCCGCACCTCGCCGGCCAGGCCCACCTCGCCGAAGGCCAGGAAGCCCTTGGGCAGCGGCTTGCCGCGCAGGCTGCTGGTGATGGCCAGCATCACGCCCAGGTCGGCCGCGGGCTCGCTGATGCGCACGCCCCCCACGGCGTTGACGAACACGTCCTGGTCCAGGCAGGCCACGCCCGCGTGGCGGTGCAGCACGGCCAGCAGCATGGCCAGGCGGTCGCGCTCCAGGCCCACGCTCAGGCGGCGCGGGCTGGGGCCGCCGCTGTCCACCAGGGCCTGCAGCTCCACCAGCAGCGGCCGCGTGCCCTCCAGCGTGACCATCACGCAACTGCCCGGCACCGGCTGGGCGTGCTGCGAGAGAAAGATCGCGCTCGGGTTGCTCACGCCCTTGAGGCCTTTTTCGGTCATGGCGAACACGCCGATCTCGTTGACCGCGCCGAAGCGGTTCTTGATCGCGCGGATCAGTCGGAAGCTGCTGTGCGTATCGCCTTCGAAATAGAGCACGGTGTCCACCATGTGCTCCAGCACGCGCGGGCCGGCCAGTGCGCCTTCCTTGGTCACGTGGCCCACCAGCACGATGGCCGTGCCCGAGGCCTTGGCCGCGCGCGTGAGGTGGGCCGCGCACTCGCGCACCTGGGCCACCGAGCCCGGGGCGCTGGTGAGCTGGTCGGAATAGACGGTCTGGATCGAGTCGATCACCGCGATGGCGGGCTTCTCGGCGTCCAGCGTGGCCAGGATTTTTTCCAGCTGGATCTCGGCCAGCACCTGCACCTGCGAACCCTCGATGCCGAGCCGGCGCGCGCGCAGCGCCACCTGGGCGCCGCTTTCCTCGCCGGTCACGTAGAGCGTGGGCAGGCCGGCGCGCTGCAGGCTGTCGAGGGCCTGCAGCAGCAGGGTGGACTTGCCGATGCCGGGGTCGCCGCCGATCAGCACCACGCCGCCCTCGACGATGCCACCGCCCAGCACGCGGTCCAGCTCCTCGTGGCCGGTGGGCGTGCGCTGCACGTCCCGGGCCTCGATGCGCGACAGCGGCATCACCTCGCTGGTCTTGGCCAGCGCCGCGAAGCGGTTCTTCGGCGGCGCGCCGCCGCCCTCGGCCACGCCTTCCACCAGCGTGTTCCAGGCGCCGCAGTGCGGGCATTTGCCCAGCCAGCGCGGGCTGGTGCCGCCGCACTCGCCGCAGGTGTAGATCGTCTTGTCCTTGGCCATGAGGCCGGGACTATATCGGCCCGAAGCCCTCGACCAAGGCGCGCGTGATCTCGGCCGCGCCGGCGGTGCGGCAGCCGCTGGCGTTCTGGCCCGACCACAGCGGCGTGAAATCGCTCTTGCCCTGTTTCTCCCAGTGCGCGCGCAGTGGGGCGATGGCCGCGGTGGCCAGCGGGAAGGCGGGCGCGGCCGGGTTCAGCGGGCCGAGCTCGCGCATCACCCGGTTGGGCACGCCGCGCGCGGGCCGGCCGGTGAACAGGGTGGTGAGCTGGGTGTGGCGCGCGGCCTCGCTCTGCAGCACGGCGCGGTGCAGGGCGCTGGTGGTGGCCTCGGGGCTGCACAGGTAGGCCGTGCCCACCTGCACGCCGTCGGCGCCCAAGGCCATGGCCGCGCGCACGCCGGCCGCGTCGGCGATACCGCCGGCCGCGATCACCGGCACGCGCACGGCGGCCTTCACCTGCGGCAGCAGCGCGAAGGTGCCGGTCTGGCGCGTGAGATCGTGGCTGAGGAAGTGGCCTCGGTGCCCGCCGGCTTCCAGGCCCTGGGCGATCACCGCGTCCGCGCCGTGGGCTTCCAGCCAGACCGCCTCGTCCACCGTGGTGGCCGAGCTCAGCACCACCGAACCCCAGGACTTCACGCGCGCCAGCAGCTCGGGCGCGGGCAGCCCGAAGTGGAAGCTCAGCACGCGCGGCCGGAAGGGTTCCAGCGCGTCGGCGGCGGCCGCGCTGAAGGGCAGCCGGCCCGGGCCGGCCGCCAGCGTCGCCGGGTCCAGGCCGATCTCGGCGAAGTAGGGCGCCAGCGCCGCGCGCCAGGCCGCCTCGCGCGCGGCGTCGGGCTCGGGCGGCGTGTGGCAGAAGAAGTTGACGTTGTAGGGCCGCCCGCTGGCGGCCAGCAGGTCCAGCTCGCGCCGCATGGCCTCGGGCGCCAGCATGGCGCAGGGCAGGGAGCCCAGGGCACCGGCCTCGCCCGCCGCCAGCGCCAGGGTCGCACCCTGCGCGCCCGCCATCGGCGCCTGGATCAAGGGCCAGCGCGTGCCCAGCAGCTCGGTGAGTCGGTTCATGGTGCGAGTGTAGGCAGGCGGCAATGTCCCCAGGGCCCGTGCGCGGTCCGGGGCTCAGGCGCCGCCGCGCTCCAGCAGCTCGGCGAACGCCTGCGCGGCGGGCGAGAGCGAGCGGTCGCTCTTGAACACCACGGCGGTGTCGCGCTCCACCAGCGGGCGCACCAGGCGCCGCGCCACCAGTTCGGGGTGCAGCGCGGGCGCGAATACGCTGCCCGGCACCACGGCCACGCCCAGGCCGGCGGCGGCCAGGGCCACCGCGGTGGTGAGCAGGGAGACCTCGTGCGCGATGCGCAATTCCACCCCGGCCGCGCGCGCCGCCGCGTCGATGCGCCGCCGCACGCCGTAGCCCGGGCGCACCGCGATCACCGGCCAGGCCGCCAGCTGCTTCCAGGTGAGTGGCCGGTCCGCGGCAAAGCGCGGGCCGGCGGGCGCGATCGCGGCCAGGTGATCGCGCAGCACCACGCGCTGCGACAGGCCGGGCGTGGGCCCTTCGAGCGTGCCCAGGCCCAGGTCCACATGGCCCGCGAGCACGCGCTCGGCGAACTCGCCGGGCGCGCAATCGTCGATCTGCAGTTCGATGCCGGGGTAGCGGTCCAGGTAGCGGCGCACGGCCGCCGGCAGCAGGGTCTGCGCCACCGTGGACGTGGCCGCGATGCGCAGGCGCCCGCGCTCGCCGCGCGCCAGCGCCGCCATGCCGCCGCTCAGGGCCTGCATCTCGGCCAGCGCGCGCCGCGCGTAGCCGATGGCCTCGACCGCGGCCTCGGTGCGGCGCAGGCTGCGCGTGCTGCGGTCGAACAGGCGCACACCCAGGCGCGCCTCCAGCTCGCGCAGCAGAACGGTCACGGCCGGCTGCGTCAGCGACAGGGCCTCGGCCGCGGCCGAGAGCTGGCCGCTGTCGTACACCGCCACGAAGGCGCGCAACTGGCGCACCGAGGGCAGGCTGCCGAGGTGTGCGGGTTTTTTATGAATCGCCATTGAAGTTTCATTTTTCACGCGGCGCGCGAAGGCCTGTAATTGTCGGCTTTCGTCTGTTGAATGGAGACCAGCATGACCCAGACCCTGCGTGCGCAGGTGCTGATCGTGGGGGCCGGGCCGGTGGGCCTGACGCTCGCCATGGACCTCGCCCAGCGCGGCATCGCCGTGTTGGTGGCCGAGACCCGCCACCGCGGCGAGCCGCCCAATGTGAAGTGCAACCACGTGTCGGCGCGCTCGATGGAGATCTTTCGCCGCCTCGGTGTGGCCGGCGCGCTGCGCGAGGCCGGTCTGCCGGCGGACTACCCCAACGACGTGTCCTATCGCACCAGCTTCACGGGCGATGAGCTTTCGCGCATCCCCATCCCCGCGCGCCAGAGCCGCTACACGGCCACCGGCGGCCCCGACACCTGGTGGCCGACGCCCGAGCCGCCGCACCGCATCAACCAGATCTACCTGGAGCCCGTGCTGTTCGCGCACGCCGAGCGCCAGAGCGGCCTGCGCATCCTCAACCGCACGCGCATCGACGCCGTCGCGCAGGACGAGGCCGGCGTGCGCGCCACCGGCGTGAACCTGGACAGCGGTGAGGCCATCGAGCTGCGGGCCGACTACCTGATCGGCTGCGACGGTGGCCGCTCCCTGGTGCGCAAGAGCATCGGCGCCAAGCTCTCGGGCACCGACGAGGTGGGCCGCGTGCAGTCCACCTACTTCCGCGCGCCCGCGCTGCTGGGCCTGGCCAAGCACGGCCCGGCCTGGGCCACCTTCTCGCTCAACCCGCGCCGCTGTGGCAACGTCTACGCCATCGACGGGCGCGAGACCTGGCTGCTGCACAACTACCTCAAGGCCGACGAGGCCGACTTCGAGTCCGTTAACCGCGACTGGGCGATCCGCGAGATCCTGGGCGTGGGCCCGGACTTCCAGTACGAGATCATCAGCAAGGAAGACTGGATCGGCCGCCGCCTCGTGGCCGACCGCTTCCGCGACCGCCGCGTCTTCATCTGCGGCGACGCCGCGCACCTGTGGATCCCCATGGCGGGCTATGGCATGAACGCCGGCATCGCGGACGCGATGAACCTGTCGTGGCTGCTGGCCGCGCACCTGAACGGCTGGGCCGGCGAGGCCATCCTCGGCGCCTACGAGCGCGAGCGCCAGCCCATCACCGAGCAGGTTTCGCGCTTCGCCATGAACCACGCGCTGGCCCTGCAGGCCCAACGTGAGGGCGTGCCCGCGGGCATCGAGGACGCGGGCGAGGCCGGTGTGGCCGCGCGCGCCCGGGCCGGTGCCGCGCTGTACGAACTCAACGTGCGCCAGTACTGCTGCGGCGGCCTGAACTTCGGCTACTTCTACGACGACTCTCCGCTGATCGCCTACGACGGCGAAGCCGCGCCCGGCTACACCATGGACGGCTTCACGCCCTCCACCGTGCCGGGCTGCCGCACGCCGCACGTCTGGCTCGACGACGGCCGCTCGCTCTACGACGCGCTCGGCCCCGACTACACCCTGCTGCGCCGCGACCCCGGCGTCGACGTGCGCCCGCTCGAGGACGCGGCGCGCGCGCGCGGCGTGCCGCTGCGCGTGCTGGACCTGAGCCCGCGCGAGGCCGGCGCGCTCTACACGACCGCGTTGCTGCTTTCGCGCCCCGACCAGCACGTGGCCTGGCGCGGCGACGCGCCGCCCGCCGATCCGCTCGCGCTGATCGACCGCCTGCGCGGCGCCGCCGTGCCCGCCTGACACCATTCACCCCCAAGGAGACAAGCCATGAACCGCCGCCACGCCCTGACCCAGCTCGCCGCCCTGTGCGCCGCCAGCGCCGCGCCCGCCGCCTTCGCGCAGGCCGACAAGCCCATCACCATCGTCGTGCCCTACGCGCCCGGCGGCACCACCGACCTGCTGGGGCGCATGCTCGCGCAGCAGATGTCGCCCCTGCTGGGCCGCACCATGATCGTGGAGAACAAGCCCGGTGCCGGCAGCGGCGTGGGCGCGGCCCAGGTGGCGCGCGCCGCGGCCGACGGCAACACCCTGCTGGTGGCCACCAGCACCACGCTGGCCATCAACCCCTGGCTCTACAAGCAGCTCGCCTACGACCCGGCCAAGGACTTCGCGCCCATCGGCATGATCGGTGCCGTGCCGCTGCTGGTGGTGGTGAACCCCTCGCTGCCGGTCAAAAGCATCGCCGAGCTGGTGGCGCTGGCCAAGTCGCGCCCCGGCGGCCTGGTCTACGGCTCGGCCGGCAACGGCAGCCCGCACCACCTGGGCGCCGAGATGTTCAAGGCCGCCACCGGCGCCAACCTCAAGCACGTGCCCTACCGCGGCAGCGGCCCGGCCATCACCGACCTGCTCGGCGGCCAGATCGACCTGATGTTCAGCGACATCCCGCCCGCGCTGGGCCATGTCAAGGCGGGCAAGCTGCGCGCCATCGCCGTCACCTCGGCCAAGCGCCAGCCCGCCGTGGCCGAGGTGCCCACCATCGCCGAATCGGGCCAGGCCGGCACCAAGGACTTCGAGGCCGTGGCCTGGCAGAGCCTGGTGGCGCCGGCCGGCACGCCGCCCGAATTCATCAACCGCTGCGCGCAAGCCCTGGGCAAGGTGATGCAGGACCCGGCGCTGCGCGCGCGCCTGGAAGGCGACGGCTTCGAGCCCGTGAGCGCCGCCATGAGCCCGGCGCAGCTGGCCGCCTACGTGCGCAGCGAGACCGAGCGCTGGGGCAAGGTGGTGCGCGCCTCGGGCACCACCATCGACTGACGGCCCCGGCTCGGGAAAACCCCAGAACGGGCTGGGGTAGGCGGATCGGGCGATTTCATTTAACATGTTAAATAAATCGCCATGGACCCGATCGACAAGACCTTCACCCACCGCAACCTCCCGCGCCTGCTGCTGCAGGCGCGGGAGGCGGTGATGCAGCACACGCGGCCCAGCCTGCGCGAGCACGGCCTGAGCGACCAGCAGTGGCGCGTGCTGCGCGTGCTGGGTGAACACGCGCGCGACCCCGCCGGCATCGAAACCGGGCGCATCGCGCGCGAGGCATTCCTGCTGGGCCCCAGCCTCACCGGCGTGCTCACGCGCATGGAGCGCGACGGACTGATCGCGCGCGAGCGCTGCAGCCAGGACGCGCGGCGCACCGTGGTGCGCGCCACGCCGGCGGGCCTGAAGCTGGTGCGCAAACTGTCCGCCACCATTGAGGCGCACTACGCCTGGCTGGAGGAGCGATTGAGCAAGGCGCGGCTCGCGCAGCTCTATGTGTTGCTGGACGAGGTGATCGCCCTCGAAGGCGACGTGGACGACAACCTGGATGAGGAGGCGGCATGACTGCCCATGGATGGGTGCCCCCGGG
Source organism: Hydrogenophaga sp. YM1 (assembly GCF_016903055.1). Classification (NCBI taxonomy): domain Bacteria; kingdom Pseudomonadati; phylum Pseudomonadota; class Betaproteobacteria; order Burkholderiales; family Comamonadaceae; genus Hydrogenophaga; species Hydrogenophaga sp. YM1. The sequence goes on from NZ_CP070223.1 coordinate 318,306, forward strand.
CACCGTGTACGGCACGCTGCTGAACTTTCGCGGCGAATTCGCCCACTGGCAGCCGCGCATGGGCGACAAGCCCTATGGCGGCGCGCCCAAGGCGCCCGTGCTGTACGTGAAGACGGCCAACACCTTCGCGCCGCATGGCGCCAGCGTGGCCCTGCCGGCGGGCGAGGTGGTCGAGGCATCGGCCAGCCTGGGCCTGCTGATCGGCGAACACGGCGCGCCCACGCACGCCCTGCTGGTCAATGACCTGAGCCTGGCGCACGAGAGTTACTACCGCCCGCCCATGAAGTTCCGCAACCGCGACGGCTTCCTGGGCCTGCCGCTGGAGCCCACGCCGCTGGCGGCGCTGGGCGGCATCGGGGGCCTGGCCGCGCTCGAGCTGGAGCTGCGCCTGCACGGCGTGCACCAGCAGACCACCGCGCTCAAGGACCTGGTGCGCGACATCCCCACGCTGCTGAAAGACGTCGGCGAATTCATGACCCTGCGCCCCGGTGACGTGCTGCTGATCGGCAGCGAGGTGCTGGCCGACGGCACGCGCCCGCGCGTGGCCGCCGGCGACGCGGTGGAAATCAGCGCACCGGGCCTCAAGCCGGTCCTGCAGCGCTTCGTGGCGGAGGAGGCGAGCGACGCCGGGCCGCCCCCCGTCGCGAGGGCCCCCTCGGGGGGCAGCGGCAGCGCCTTGGCGCAGAGCGTGGGGGCACGATTCTCATGAAAAGAGCCCGCATCGCCTGGGCCGGCGCGGTTCACGACGCCATCGAGCGCGACGGCCAGCTGGAGCTGCTCACGCCCGCCTTCAAGGGCCGCCGGGTTGCCGCCGACGAGGTGGTCTGGCTGCCGCCGCTGGCGCCCGTGCCGCGCCCGCGCACCGTGTTGGCCCTGGGCCTGAACTACGCCGACCACGCCAAGGAACTCGCCTTCAAGCCGCCCACCGAACCGCTGGCCTTCGCCAAGGGCGAGGCCTCGCTCATCGGCCACCGGGCGTTCACCGTGCGCCCGGCCGGCGTGGCGTTCATGCACTACGAGTGCGAGCTCGCGGTGGTCATCGGCCGCACCGCGAAACACGTCAAGCGCGGCGACGCGATGGACTTCATCGCCGGCTACACCGTGGCCAACGACTACGCGATCCGCGACTACCTGGAGAACTGGTACCGCCCCAACCTGCGCGTGAAGAACCGCGACACCTGCACGCCCATCGGCCCCTGGCTGGTGGACGCGGCGGACCTGCCCGACCCCATGAACCTCGCGCTGCGGACCACGGTGAACGGCACCGTCACCCAAAGCGGCAACACCCGCGACATGGTGTTCGACGTGCCCACGCTGATCGAGTACTTCACGTCCTTCATGACCCTGCAGCCCGGGGACCTGATCCTCACCGGCACGCCAGACGGCGTGGTCGACTGCCAGCCCGGCGACGTGGTGATCACGTCCATCGAGGGCGTTGGCGAACTGCACAACACCATCACCGCCCCCACGCTTCCCTAGGCCAGCCCCCATGACCATTCAGCATCTCATCAACGGCAAGGCCGTCACCAGCGCCGCCACCTTCGAGACCATCAACCCCGCCACGCAGGAAGCCCTGGCCGAGGTCGCCGCCGGCGGCGAGGCCGAGGTCAACGCCGCCGTGCAGGCCGCCAAGGACGCCTTCCCCGCCTGGGCGGGCCGTCCAGCCACCGAGCGCGCGGCCATCATGCGCAAGCTGGGCGAGCTCATCGCCAGGCACGTGCCCGAGCTCTCGCGCACCGAAACCGACGACACCGGCCAGGTGATCTCGCAGACGGGCAAGCAGCTGGTGCCGCGCGCGGCCGACAACTTCAGCTACTTCGCCGAGATGTGCACGCGCGTGGATGGCCACACCTACCCCACGCCCACGCACCTGAACTACACCCTGTTCCACCCGGTGGGCGTGTGCGCGCTCATCAGCCCCTGGAACGTGCCCTTCATGACGGCCACCTGGAAGACCGCGCCTTGCCTGGCCTTCGGCAACACGGCCGTGCTGAAGATGAGCGAACTGAGCCCGCTCACCGCCGCCCGCCTGGGCGAACTCGCCCTGGAGGCGGGTGTGCCGGCGGGCGTGCTCAACATCGTGCACGGCTACGGCAAGGACGCCGGCGAGCCGCTGTGCTCGCACCCCGACGTGCGCGCCATCAGCTTCACCGGCTCCACGGCCACGGGCAACCGCATCGTGCAGAGCGCGGGCCTGAAGAAATTCAGCATGGAGCTGGGCGGCAAGAGCCCCTTCGTGGTCTTCGAGGACGCCGACCTGGACCGCGCCCTGGACGCCGCCGTGTTCATGATCTTCAGCAACAACGGCGAGCGCTGCACCGCGGGCAGCCGCATCCTGGTGCAGCAGAGCATCTACGCCGACTTCGCGCAGAAGTTCGCCGAGCGCGCGAAGAAGATCGTGGTGGGCGACCCGCAGGACGACAAGACCATCATCGGCCCCATGATCAGCAAGGCCCACCTGGCCAAGGTCAAGAGCTACATCGAACTGGGCCCGAAGGAGGGCGCCACGCTGCTGTGCGGCGGCCTGGACCGCCCAAGCTACGCGCCCGAACTGCCGGGCCGCGTGAAGGCCGGCAACTATGTTTGGCCCACGGTGTTCGCCGACGTGGACAACCGCATGAAGATCGCGCAGGACGAGATCTTCGGCCCGGTGGCCTGCCTGATCCCGTTCAAGGACGAGGCGCACGCCATCGAGCTGGCCAACGACATCCAGTACGGCCTGTCCAGCTACGTCTGGACCGAGAACCTCGGCAAGGCGCACCGCGTGGCGGCGGCCATCGAGGCCGGCATGTGCTTCGTCAACTCGCAGAACGTGCGCGACCTGCGCCAGCCCTTCGGCGGCACCAAGGCCTCGGGCACCGGCCGCGAGGGCGGCACCTGGAGCTACGAGGTGTTCCTGGAGCCCAAGAACGTCGCGGTGTCGCTGGGTTCGCACCACATTCCCCACTGGGGCATCTGAGATGGCGCGCGCGGTTGCCGCGCGCGCACACGGCACAAGGAGACAGCCATGGGCAAGTTAGCACTGGTCGCCAAGATCACCCACGTTCCCTCCATCGTCCTCAGCGAGATCGATGAAGGCCCGCGCAAGGGCACGCGCCAGGACGCGATCGACGGCCTGAAGGCGATCGGCCAGCGCTGCCGCGACATGGGCGTCGACACCTTCATCGTGTTCGACACCCACTGGCTGGTGAACGCCAGTTACCACATCAACTGCGCCAAACACTGGCAAGGCAACTACACCAGCAACGAGCTGCCGCACTTCATCAGCAACATGCCCTACGCCATCCCCGGCAACCCGGCGCTGGGCAAGCTGCTGGCCAAGGTGGCCAACGAGTGGAAGGTGGACACGCTCGCGCACGACGGCACCACGCTGGCGCCCGAGTACGGCACCCTGGTGCCCATGCGCTACATGAACCCCGACCAGCACTTCAAGGCGGTGTCGGTGTCGGCCCTGTGCATGGCCCACTACCTCAACGACAGCGCGCGCCTGGGCTGGGCCCTGCGCCGCGCCATCGAGGACGAGTACGACGGCACCGTCGCCATCCTCGCCAGCGGCTCGCTCAGCCACCGCTTCGCACAGAACGGCCTGGCGCCGGAGTACGCCTTCAAGCTCTGGAGCCCCTTCCTGGAAACCATGGACCACGAGGTGGTGCGCATGTGGCAGAGCGGCGAATGGAAGGCCTTCTGCGAGATGCTGCCGGAGTACGCGGTCAAGGGCCACGGCGAGGGCTTCATGCACGACACCGCCATGATGCTGGGCGCGCTGGGCTGGAGCGAGTACGACGGGCATGGCGAGGTCATCACGCCGTACTTCGGCGCCTCGGGCACGGGCCAGATCAACATCGTCTTCCCGGTCACGCCGGTCACGGGCAAGGCCATTCCGCAGCCCCAGGCCTCCTCGGCCCAGGGCTTCCAGGCCGTCTCGCGGCTCTGAGGGGCGACGCCATGCCCCACCTCGTCATCCTCTACAGCGGCAACCTCGACCGACCCGAGGCCGAGGGCGGCTCCGACATGCGCGCGCTGTGCCGCGCCCTGGCCGACGCCATGCTCACCATCCACGACGAAGGCGGCCGCCAGGTCTTTCCCACGGGCGGCACGCGCGTGCTGGCCTTCCCGGCCGCGCACTGGGCCATCGCCGACGGCGGCGACGCGGGCGAGGCCGCCGGCATGGGCCGCGACTACGCCTTCATCTACCTCAACCTGCGCATGGGCCGCGGGCGCAGCGCCGCCGTGCAGAAGCGCTCGGGCGGCGCGCTCGAGGCCGTGGCGCGCCAGCACTTCGCCGAGCAGCTGAGCCGCCGGCCCATCGGCATCACCGTGCAGGTCGACGAAGGCCCCGAGGTCTTCGACGCCAAGATCAGCTCCCTGCATCCCCTCTTCACGCCCCTGCGATCGACCTGACCATGCTCGACGACGCCACCCTCCAGCAACTCGCCGCCGAACTCGACGAGTCCGCGCGCACGCGCACGCCGCTGCGCCACTTCTCGCAGCGCTTTCCCAGCATGACCATCGACGACGGCTACCGCGTGGGCCGTGCCTGGGTGGCGCTGCAGCGCGGGCGCGGCGACCCGGTCATCGGCCACAAGATCGGCCTGACCAGCCGCGCCATGCAGATCTCCAGCCAGATCGACGAGCCCGACTTCGGCACCCTGCTGGGCTCCATGAAGCTGGTGGCGCGGGCGGGCGAGGAGCTGGAGATCCCGGTGAACCGCTTCCTGTCGCCGCGCGTGGAGGTGGAGCTGGCCTTCGTGCTCAAGCGCGCGCTCTCGGGCCCGGTGACGGTGGAGCAGGTGCTGGCCGCCACCGAGTACGTGACGCCCGCCATCGAGATCATCGACGCGCGCATCGAGCAGTTCGACCGCGACACCAAGAAGCCGCGCAAGGTCTTCGACACCATCAGCGACAACGCGGCCAACGCCGCCATCGTCATCGGCGAGGGCGATGCCCGCTACCGCGCGGACCCGCTGAGCACCGACCTGCCCTGGTGCGGCGCCGCGCTCAAGCTCAATGGCGCGGTGGAAGAGACCGGCCTGGCCGCCGGCGTGCAGGGCCACCCGGCCATCGGCATCGCCTGGCTGTCGGAAAAGCTCGCGCCCTGGGGCGAGACCCTGCAGCCCGGGCAGATCGTGCTCGCTGGCTCCTTCACGCGCCCCGTGCCGGCCAAGGCCGGCGACCGCTTCGAGGCCGACTACGGCCCGCTGGGCGTGTTGCGCTTCCGCTTCGTCTGATTTTTTTGCCATGCAAACCCCCACCAACGTTTTCAAGCAGGCCCTGGCCGAGGGCCGCGCGCAGATCGGCCTGTGGGCCGCGCTGGCCAGCGCCTACAGCACCGAACTCATCGCCGGCACGGGTTACGACTGGCTGCTGCTCGACGGCGAACACGCGCCCAACGACGTGCGCAGCACGCTGGCCCAGCTGCAGGCCGTGGCCAGCGCCCAGCACGGCTTCGGTGACCAGCGCTCGCACCCGGTGGTGCGGGTGCCCGTGGGCACCGGCGATGTGGGCACCGCGCTCATCAAGCAGTACCTGGACATCGGCGCGCAGACCCTGCTGGTGCCCATGATCGACACGCCCGAGCAGGCCGCCCAGGTGGTGGCCGCCACGCGCTACGCGCCCCAGGGCGTGCGCGGCATGGGCAGCGCCCTGGCGCGCGCCTCGCGCTGGCAGGCGCACGCGCGCTACGTGCACGAGGCCGATGAACAGGTCTGCGTGCTGGTGCAGGCCGAGACCGTGACGGCCATGAAGCACCTCGACGCCATCGCCGCCACGCCGGGCGTGGACGGCGTCTTCATCGGCCCCGCCGACCTGAGCGCGAGCATGGGCCACCGCGGCAACGCCGGCCACCCCGAGGTGCAGGCCGCCATCGCCGACGGCATCCGCCGCATCCGCGCCGCGGGCAAGGCCCCGGGCATCCTGGCCACCACCGAGGCCGGCGCGCGCCAGTGGCTGGACGCCGGCGCGCTGTTCGTGGCCGTGGGCGCCGACAGCATGCTGCTGGCGTCCGCCGCCGCGCAGCTGCTCGCCCGGTTCAAGGGCCCGGTGGAGCAGGGCCCGAACACCTACTGATCCCCACCCCGAACCACACAGCAGAAGGAGACAAGACATGAACGCCGCCCTGCAAACCAGCACCGTGCTGCCACCCGGCATGCACGCCGACGAGTGGGCCGCGCGCCTGGAGCTCGCCGCCTGCTACCGCGTCTTTGCCATGCTGGGCTGGACGGAGATGATCTACAACCACATCACGCTGCGCCTGCCCGACAGCGTGACCGGGGGCGAGAAGCACTTCCTCATCAACCCCTTCGGCCTGCACTACAGCGAGGTCACGGCGAGCAACCTGGTGAAGATCGACCTGCAGGGCAAGGTGCTCGACGGGTCCACCCACCGCATCAACCCGGCCGGCTTCGTGGTGCACGCGGCCATTCACGACGGCCTGGAAGGCGCGCACTGCGTGATGCACACGCACACCACGGCCGGCGTGTCCGTGGCCTGCCTGAAGGACGGCCTGCAGCAGACCAACTTCTACACCGCGCAGCTGCACGGCCTGGTGGCGTACCACGACTTCGAAGGCATCACCATCCACGCCGACGAGGGCCCGCGCCTGCTCCGGAGCATCGGCGACAAGCCCGCGGTGATCCTGCGCAACCACGGCCTGCTGGCCTGGGGCGGCACGCTGCCGCAGACCTTCGCCATCCTCTGGACGCTGCAGCGCGCCTGCGAGATCCAACTCGCCACCTTCAGCATGGGCGGGCCGCAGGCCGCGATCCCGGTGTCCGAGGCCATCGCCGCCAAGTGCACGCGCGACTCCTTCCAGTTCGACCCCAAACACGGCGCCGGCCGCGACGTGTTCGACGCCCTGGTGCGCCAGGTCGACCGCATCGATTCGAGCTACCGGGCATGAGCGACACGATGAACCTGCGCACCGAGATCCGCAGCGTGGCCATTGTCGGTGCCGGCGCCATCGGCGGCTGGCTGGGCACGCGCCTGGCGCGTTCGGGCCGCCCGGTCAGCGCGCTGGCGCGCGGCGACACGCTCGCCGCGCTGCGCGCGCACGGCCTGCGTCTGCAACAGGGCGGCGAGCTGCTGCAGGCGCCGGTGCGCGCGTCCGAGCGGGCCGACGAACTCGGCGCGCACGACCTCGTCATCCTCGCGGTGAAAGCGCCGGCGCTGCCCGGCATCGCGCCCGCCATCGGGCCCTTGATCGGTCCCGGCACGGTGGTGCTCACGGCCATGAACGGCGTGCCCTGGTGGTTCTTCGAAGGCTTCGGCGGCGCCTTGCAAGGCACGCCGCTGCCCGTGGTGGACCCGGGCGGCGCCATGGCGCGCGCCGTGCCCGGCCGCCATGTGCTGGGCGGGGTGGTGCACGCCAGTTGCTCGCTCGACGCGCCCGGCCTGGTGCGCCACCACTTCGGCAACGGCCTGCTGGTGGGCGAGCCTTCCGGCGAGCCGAGCGCGCGCGCCCAGGCCGTGGTGGCCGCGCTGGGCGAGGCCGGCGTCGAGGCCAAGCTGTCGCCGCAGATCCAGAAAGACATCTGGTACAAGCTCTGGGGCAACATGACGGTCAACCCGGTGAGCGCCATCACCGGCGCCACCACCGACCGCATCCTCGAAGACCCGCAGGTGCGCGGCTTCATCAGCGCGGTGATGCTGGAGGCCAAGGCCATCGGCGCAAGGCTGGGTATCCCCATCGACCAGCAGCCCGAGGACCGCCACGCCGTCACGCTCAAGCTCGGCGCCTTCAAGACCTCCATGCTGCAGGACGTGGAGGCCGGGCGCCCGGTGGAGCTCGACGCCCTGGTGGCCGTGGTGGCCGAACTGGGCCGCCTGACCGAGGTGCCCACCCCCTTCACCGAGGCGCTGCTTGGCTTGGCGCGGCTGCGCGCGCGCACCCTTGGCCTGTACCCGGAAACGGCGTAACGCGCGCCGGCAGGGTTAGTCCGCTGGCGCGGCGGGCGGGCGTGTTTCCAGAATGGGTGCATGCCCGCCATCTGGTCCTTCGATGCCCCCGCGCCCGGCCAGGCCCTGAGCCCGGCCGCGGTCTCGGCCCTGCTCGACTGCGCGAGCGCGCCGCCCAGCGCCGCGCGGCTGCTGCGCGCCATCGACACGGTGGTGCCGGTGGAATACCTCTCGCTCGTCAACTTCCGGCGCGACACGCCCGAGCTGATCGAAGGCAGTTCGCGCCATCCCCCCGAAGGGCAGGGCCGTGACGTGGTGGCCGAGTGCTTCGCCATCTACCGCCGCAGCTACTGGCGCGCCGACGCGGTGATGCGCCTGGCCGACCGCGTGTCGCAGCGCCCGGCGCGCGAGGTGGCGGTGCTGCACTGCCGCGCCGACGAGTTGCCGGTGGCGGGCTGGCGCAACGAGATCTACAAGCGCGAGCGCCTGACCGAGCGCTTCACGCTGCTGCACGCGCCGGCGCGCGGGGCCGTGCAGGCCATCCACCTGTACCGCGACGAGCGCCAGGGCCTGTTCCGGCCCGATGAGATTCAGCGCCTGCTGGGCCTGGCACCGCTGCTGCGGCAGGCGCACCAGGCGGCCCTGAACGCCGACGGCGTGGCGGCGGACCGCGAGGCGCAGCTGGCCTTGTCACAACAGCGCCTGGCGCGGTTGGTGCCGGCACTGTCGCCGCGCGAAGCCGAGGTGGTGGCGCGCATCGCCCACGGGCTCAGCGCGGACGGCATCGCGGCCGCGCTGGACGTGGCGCCGTCGACCGTGGTGACGCTGAGAAAGCGGGCCTACGCCAAGCTCGCCGAGGCGGGGCTGCCGGCGGACCGGCTGCGGCTGGCGCGCTGGCTGGGCTGAAAAGGCGCCGCCTGCCAGCGGCGCGGGGTGGGCATCTGCAATCCCCCGTCCATCCCCTTCGAAGGGGACAGGCCGCCCCCCGGCGCCACCTAGCATGGCTTTCCCATCCCCACGAGGAGGAGACAAGGCCATGTGGCTGCGCAACTGCTGGTACGTCATCGCCTGGGACCACGAGATCCCGCCGGCCGATTCCCCCACCCTGTTCACGCGCACCGTGCTCGGCGAGCCGGTGCTGGTCTACCGCACGCAGGCCGGCGAACTGGTCGCCCTGGAGGACCGCTGCTGCCACCGGCACGCGCCGCTGTCGGTGGGCCGGCGTGAAGGCGATTGCGTGCGCTGCGGCTACCACGGCCTCAAGTTCGATCGGATGGGCCAGTGCGTGGAAGCCCCGGGCATCGAGATCATCCCGGCCAAGGCGAAGGTCAAGCGCTACCCGCTGGTGCTGCGCAACAAGTGGGTCTTCGTGTGGATGGGCGACCCCGCGCTGGCCGAGGACGCGCTGCTGCCCGACAACTTCAGCTGTGACTCGCCCGACTGGCAGAACCAACCCGGCTACCTGCACTACGACACGCCTTACCTGCTGATCTGCGACAACCTGCTCGACTTCTCGCACCTGAGCTACGTGCATGAGAAGTCGCTCGGCGGCTCCACGCGCATCGCCCAGGCGCGCCCCAGCATCGAGCCCGTGCCCGGCCCGAACGCCGATTGGCCGCAGCTGGGCATCAAGGTCTCGCGCCTGGTGAACGACGTGCCGGCACCGCCCTTCTACCAGCGCTTTCGCCGCTTCGACACGAACCTGGACCGCTGGTTCGTCTACGAATTCCTGCTGCCCGGCACCTTGCTGATGCACTCGGGCGGGCGCCCCACGGGCAGCGCGCCCGATGCGACCGGCCCCTCGGTGCGCCTGCATTCCTGCCAGACGCTCACGCCCGAGACGGCGACCACCACGCACTACTTCTTCCAGCAGTCCCACCCCACGGGCGAAGGCGATCAGGCCGTCACGCAGAGCATCTACGACAGCCTGATCGGCGCCTTCAACGAGGACCGCGACATGATCACCGCGCAGCACCGCAACATCCAGCACAACCCCACGCTGTCCATGCTGCCCTTGGCCATGGACGCCGCGCTGATCCAGTTCCGCCGCCTGCTCGAAGCGCGCGTGCGCGCCGAGCAGCAGGCGCAGCAGACCCCTTCCCCCACCCAACCGGCCGCCCTGGCCTGAGCCGACACCACGGAGACAGACACATGACCCGCCAGACCTTCCGCCTCGCCCCGTTCGCCGCCGCCGCCCTGTTCGCCGCCAGCGGCGGCGCGCTCGCGCAGACCGTGCTCAACGTCTCCACCTGGCTGCCGCCCGCGCACGGCGCCACCATGGCGCAGAACCAGTGGTGCGAGGCGGTGGAGAAGGAGACCAAGGGCAGCGTGAAGTGCCACCTGCTGCCCAAGGCCGTGTCCGCGCCGCCCGGCACCTTCGACGCGGTGCGCGACGGCCTGGCCGACGTGTCGTACACGGTGGACGGCTACACGCCCGGCCGCTTCATCTTCACGCAGGTGGCCGAGTTCCCCTTCCTCGGCGACACCTCCACCGCCACCAGCGTGGCCTACCAGCGCATCTACGACAAGTACTTCGCCCCGCTGGGCGAGCACCGTGGCGTGAAGACCCTGGCGGTGTTCACGCACGGCCCGGGCATCATCTTCACGGTCAAGCAGCCCGTGACCAGCGCGGCCGAGGCCGCCAAGCTCAAGTTCCGCATCGGCGGAGGCAACATCAATGAGCTGTCCAAGCTCATGGGCTGGAACACCACGCTCAAGCCCGCCACCGATTCCTTCGAGCTGCTGTCCACCGGCGTGATGGACGGCACCTTCTTCCCCGACGAGTCGCTGCAGTCCATGCGCCTGGGCATGGTGAGGTACGCCACCACCTTCCCGGGCGGGCTCTACAACACCAGCTTCGTGTTCATGATGAACCAGGCCAAGTTCGATTCGCTCAAGCCGGAAGAGAAGGCGGCGATCACCAAAGTCTCGGGCGAACACGCCGCGCGTTTGTTCGCCGCCGGCTGGGACCGCACCGACGCCGCCTCGCGCAACATCCAGAAGACCACCGGCGTGCAGCGCCAGATGGCCAACGAGGCTTTCGTCAACGACGTGAAGGCCAAGCAGGCCCAGCTGGAAGACAAGTGGGTGGCGGCGGCCGAGGCGCGTGGCCTCAAGAACGCGCGCGCGGTGCTGGCGGAGTTCCGCGCGGAGACGCAAAAGCTGAAGTGAGGCAGGACCGGGCCGGTTGGCGGGACGGGCGAGGTCGAGGAGGTGCTGTGGCGCACCCCGCGGCTTGCAAGGCGTGCGTGCTCGGCACGCCGGACGCCGATCGCCGCGTCCTCCTGAACGGTCGGCCTTGGCGCAGGCAGCGCGCAGGGCCTTGCGCTAGCGGCGAAAAGCGGCCATCCGGGTGGAAAGGATCTCGACCAGGCTGGCCACCGCTTCGGGTAGCTTGCGTCCGGCACGCACCAGCAGGTGCGCGCAAGCATTGCGCAGTTGTGGGTCCAGCAGCTCGACGGCGGCCAGCCGCCCCTCGCGCAGGCCCGGGTACTCGCGGCTGATCTCGACCGGTGCGATGAGCATACCCAGGCCGGCGTTGGCGAAGCCAAAGCGCAGGTCGGCCGATTCGGTCTCGAGCTGTATGTGCAAGCGAAACCGCTCGTTCGCTTCTATCTGCGACAGCGCATGCCGCAGCGTGTAACCCTCGGGGTGCACCGCGGCCGGAACGTGGGCAAGTTCGCGCAGCCACTTCGGTCCACGCACCTCGGCGTATTCGGGCACTGGCAGCAGCGCGTGCATCTTTCCGGGGACCACCATCAGCGACTCCAGCCCTTCAGTCGCGGGAGGATCGAACAACAGGCCGATGTCGGCATCACCCTGGAACAGGCTGTCCAGGATGTCGCGCGCCGGGCCGATGGCCACGCGCCAGGTCACCAAAGGATGCGCGGCGGCGAACGCGCGCAGACCGTTTCGCATCAGATCGGCTTCCCAGCCTGAGCCGCAGATGATGCGCACTACGCCCTCATGGGCGCCTTGCAGACGCAGCAGCCGCGCGCGCAGGTCCGCCTCGCTCTGTGCGAGGTGCAAGGCATGCTCCAGCACGACCCTGCCGGCCTCCGTGGCTACCACGCCTCGTGGGATGCGTTCGAGCAGCGGGGCGCCGTAGTGCTCCTCCAGGTCGGCGATCTGCCGACTGATCGCGGAGGCCGCGACATACAGTTGATCCGCCGCGCGACGGATCGATCCGGTGCGCACGACCGTGAGGAAGTAGCGGAGGGCTCGCTCAGAGGACATGGCCAATGATGCAATGCGCGAAGGGTGGCAGACAAGCGCAGTGTGCGCTGGAGCCATCCGCGTTCCTCAAACGGCAACACCCGTGCTGAATTCGATGCTTGTGGCCCACGCGGCCGCACCGGAAGATGCGCTCGCATCCCATTCAGCAAAGGAACCGCGTGACACCCGACGAGCTTCTCGAACACGGCATCAGGACCCGCCGTGAGGTCCTGGGTATTGACCTTCCACCGCCCGCCGCGGGCACCGAGGCATTCTTCAACGCATACGCAGACAGCGTCTTGCGCTGGTGCTGGGGCGAGGTCTGGAACCGCCCCGGCCTGGACCGGCGCTCGCGCAGCGTGGCCACGTTGGCCATCCTGGTGACGCTTGGAAAGCAGGAAGAGCTTCGCCTGCATGTGCAGGCGGCATTGCGCAACGGCCTGTCGGCCGAAGAAATTCGCGAAGTTGTCCTGCACTCCACGGTTTATGCCGGCGTGCCGGCGGGCGGCAGCGCGTTTCAGACGGTGCTGGCCACCCTGAAAGATCTGGGCGAGCTGTCCAAGGAGGCGTCATGAACGGCGCGCGACACGGTGCCCTGTCGGGCGGCGTCGGCTTCGTTGGCCTGGGCAGCATGGGTTGGCCGATGGCCGCCCGTCTGCAGGCCGCCGGCTTTGCGCCATGCGTTCACGATGCGCTGCCGCAGCGGGCGCGCCTGCTGGCCGAGCAGACCGGGTGCTGCGCGGTCGAGCGACTCGACGACCTCGCCCGTCGCTGCCGAAGCATCGTCCTGATGCTGCCGAGCAGCCTGCAGGTGGAAGAGGTCGTCGAGGCGCTGCGACCCGGCTTGGCCGAAGGCGCGTTGGTCATCGACATGAGCTCGGGTTCGCCATCGACGACCCAGCGCCTGGCGCATTCGCTTCGGTCCGTCGGTGTCTCGCTGGTCGATGCGCCGGTGTCGGGAGGCCCGGCGCGCGCCGCCACGGGAGAACTGACGGTCATGTTCGGTGGTGGTTTGGAGGACCTGGCGCGCGCGCGGCCCCTGCTCGACGCGATGGGCACGACCGTGCACCACGCTGGCGCCGTCGGCGCCGGGCAAACGGTGAAGGCCTTGAACAACCTTATGTTCGCCAGCGGCGTGCTGATCACCGTCGAGGCCATGCTCATTGCACAGCGCGCCGGTCTCGATCCCGCGACACTGGTCGACGTGGCGAACTGCTCGTCCGGCGAGAACTTCGCGACGCGCTTTATGGCCAAGCAGCAGATCCTTTCGCGCAGCTTCCATCCGGCGTTCCGCCTGGACCTGATGTTCAAGGACCTGACGATCGCAGCCGATCTGGCGCGTGAGACCCGAACGACCGCGCCCTTCACGCTGCAATGCCGGGAGACCTGGTCGGCCGCCCTGGGGTTGCTTGGCAGCGGGCACGACAACTCGGCTATCGCGCGCTACTGCGAAATGATCGCCGGTGACGAACTGGTCTCCGAGGCCGTCACGGGCTGCTCGGTGCCGAGGGGGTGACGCCATGGCCTCCAACCGCTTCTTCATCGGCGGCGCCTGGGTCGTGCCGCGCAGCCCACAGACCCTCACCATGGTCGACCCCGCCGACGGCCGGGTCACAGGCCAACTGCCCGTGGCCGATGCACAGGACGTGGACGCCGCCGTTCGCGCGGCGGCCGCTGCCTTTCCGGCCTTTTCCCAGGTGTCCGTGGCCGAACGGCTGGCCATCCTCGAGCGCACGTTGTCCCTGCTGGCGAGCCGGCAAGAAGACCTGGCCCAATCGATCTCGCGCGAGATGGGGGCGCCGATCACGGTCGCGCGCCAGTGGCAGGCCACGATCGGCCTGGAGCAGTTGCGCGAACACATCGCGGTACTGCGTGCCTACCGCTTCAGCCATGTACAGGGCCGTTCGACGCTGGTGCGCGAGCCGATCGGCGTTTGCGCTCTCATCACACCATGGAACTGGCCGCTGAACCAGATGGTGCAGAAGGTCGCCCCGGCGATTGCTGCAGGCTGCACCATGGTGCTCAAGCCCAGCGAGGCGACGCCGGGCTGTGCCGACATCCTGGCCGAGGTGTTGGTCGAGGCCGGCTTGCCGGCCGGGGTGTTCAATCTTGTCCACGGCACGGGGGCGTTGACGGGCCAGGCGCTGGTCAGCCACCCGCTCGTGGACCTGGTGTCCTTCACCGGCTCCACCCGGGGCGGAATCGCGGTCGCGAAGGCCGCGGCGGACACGATCAAGCGCGTGTCGCAGGAACTGGGGGGCAAGTCGCCCTGCCTCGTGCTGCCCGATGGCGATCTCACCACCGCAGTGTCGTGGGCGGCCGAGTTTTGCTTTTTCAACAGCGGGCAGTCGTGCAACGCGCCGACGCGCCTGCTGGTGCCGAGAGCCCGAATGGCAGAAGCCGCTGCGCTGGCGCGCCAGATCGCCGAGCGGCAACGCGTCGGGCATCCCGCATTGGCGGACACGACCATCGGACCGGTGGTCAACCGGGTCCAGCGCGAGCGCATAGAAGCCCTGGTGCGCAGCGGTCTCGACGAGGGCGCAGAACTCGTCGCCGGTGGGCCCGACTGTCCGCCCGGCCTGGAGGCGGGGTGCTTCGTCCGGCCTACGGTGTTCGCGAACGTCGATCCGGGCATGCGTGTTGCTTGTGAGGAGATCTTCGGCCCGGTGCTGTCCATCCTGGCTTATGACAGCGTCGACGAGGCGGTGGATATGGCCAACGACTCCGAGTACGGCCTGCATGCCTTCGTGTTCGGTGCCGACGCGGCACGAACACGCTCGGTCGCCACCCGACTGCGCGCCGGCCAGGTCGGCCTCAACGGTGCTCCGATGGACTGGAGCGTGCCCTTCGGCGGCTACCGGCAGTCCGGCAACGGGCGCGAGGGCGGCGTGGCTGGGCTTGAGGAGTACCTCGAGATCAAGGCGATCGTTGATGTGGCGACCTGAGCCTGTGGCCACCGACCCGATCGCGATGCGCATCGACGACGACATCGGTGCGAGGATGCTTGCTTGGCGCCACGACTTCCACGCGCACCCGGAGACCGCATTCGAGGAGCATCGGACCTCCGCCATCGTCGCGCAGGCGTTGCGACTGATGGGCCTGGACGTGACGGTGGGGTTGGCCCGCACCGGCGTCGTGGCGACGCTGTCGAACGGCGAGGGGCGCACCATCGGCCTGCGCGCCGACATGGACGCGCTGCACCTGCAAGAGCTGGGCGCACGGCGGTACGCCTCGCGCTGCGCCGGCAAGATGCATGCGTGCGGACACGACGGCCACACGGCCATGCTGTTGGGTGCCGCCGAGTACCTCGCGCGTCACCGTAGCTTCCAGGGCACGGTGCGTTTCATCTTCCAGCCGGCCGAGGAGACCGAGGGCGGCGGGCGCGAAATGGTCCGCGAGGGGTTGTTCGACCGCTTTCCCTGCGATGCCGTCTATGGCATGCATAACTTTCCCACGCTGGCGCGTGGCCGCTTCGCGCTGCGCAGCGGAACCATGTCGGCGGCGCTCGACACCTTCGAGATCGGTGTGACCGGCAAGGGCTGCCATGCGGCCTTGCCAGAACTCGGCGTCGACGCCATCGTGGCGTCGGCCCAGCTCGTGGGTGCCTTGCAAGCCCTGATCAGCCGGCGCATCGGCGCGAGCGAAGCGGGTGTACTGAGCGTGACGCAGATCCATGGGGGCGACACCTGGAACGTGCTGCCCGAGACGGTGGTGCTGCGCGGCACCGTGCGCAGCCTGGGGGCGTCCGTGCAGCAAGCCATCGAGAGTGGCATGCGCGCCGTCTGCGAAGGTGTGGCACGAACCAGCGGTACGCAGATCGGGCTCGACTACCGACACGGCTATCCCAGTGTCGTCAACACCGAGCGCGAGGCTGGTTTGGCGGCCTCAGCGGCGGCGCGTCTGGTCGGCGCGAACAACGTCGACACGGCCATGGTGCCCACCATGGGGTCGGAGGACTTCGCTTTCATGTTGCAGCGCTGCCGCGGCGCCTGGATAACCATCGGCGCTGGCGAAACGGGCAACGACCCGCCGGTGCACAGCCCCTATTACGACTTCAACGATGCGATCCTGCCGCTCGGCGCCGCCTATTGGGTAGCGCTGGTGCATGCCGAGCTGGGCGGACGTCCCAACCCCTGAGAGGAGACACCAACCATGCCACCATCGATCACCGCGACCCGGGCGCCCTTGCGCACGGCCGCGCCGCCGCATCTGTTCGCGCTGTACGGCGCGCTCGCCATATCGGTTCTCGCCAGCG
Organism: Hydrogenophaga sp. YM1; assembly: GCF_016903055.1. Lineage (NCBI taxonomy): Bacteria > Pseudomonadati > Pseudomonadota > Betaproteobacteria > Burkholderiales > Comamonadaceae > Hydrogenophaga > Hydrogenophaga sp. YM1. The sequence continues at coordinate 334,669 of NZ_CP070223.1, forward strand.
AGTGGATCGGCAACGTGTCCGTGCCGCTCGGCGTCACCAAGGTCACCCTGTTTCCCTTTCTCTGGGCGTTGCTTATCGGCGCGGCGTTCAGCGCGATGTACCACCGACAGCAGCGCGGTGCTGCGGCGGCCATCCAGACCGAGCAGCGCGCTTCGCGGATGGTCCAGATCGTGATCCTGCTGTTCGTGGCCAAGCTGGGCTTCATCGTCGCCGACAATCTGTCCAAAGTGATCGAGGCCGGCTGGATCCTGTTCTTCCAGGAGATCGGCAACTTCGTCGGCACCCTGTTGATCGCCATGCCCGTGGCGCTGTTGCTGGGCATTCAGCGCGAAGCGGTGGGCGCCACATTCTCGATTGGTCGCGAGGCCGGCGTGGCCATCATTGCCGAGCGCTACGGCATGAATTCGGCGGAAGGCCGCGGCGTGTTGGCCGAGTACATCACCGGATCGGTTTTCGGCACGCTGTTCATCGCGCTGTTCGTGAGCTTGGTCGCCAGTCTGGGCCTCTTCGATCCACTGGCGCTGGGCATGGCGGCGGGCATCGGCTCGGGCAGCATGACGGCGGCTGCGGTGGGCGCGCTGTCCAGCCAGTTCCCCGACCGGGCCGGCGAGATGCAGGCCCTCGCCGCGGCCAGCAACATCATCACGACGGTGATTGGCACCTACATCATGTTGTTCGTGTCGCTGCCGCTGGCGAACTGGCTGTATGCGCGACTGCGGCCCTGGCTGTACCGCGCACGGCCGGCCCAGGACGCGCCCGCGGCGTCCTCGGCGGATGACGTGGCGGACGCGATCGCCGACATCCGCGAGGATGAGATCCCGTCCTTGGGCGCCGTCGTCTCCACACTGGTGATCGCGTCGGCCGTGGCGCTGGTGGGCAACCAGATCGCGGGCAAGATTCCCGTGCTCGACGCCTTGCCTGGAATGGCGGTGGTGATGGCGGTCACCCTGGCGGGCATGGGGCTGGGCAGGGCGTTCCGGCGCACCCATGTGCCGACGCTGTTCTGGGTGTCATTGGTGGGCATCGCGGTCGGTTACCCCGGCACGGCGTGGGCCGGCGCACTGGTGCCCCTGGTCGCCAAGGTGGGCTTGCTGCCGCTGGTCACGCCGGTGCTGGCGCTCGCGGGGTTGGCGCTTGCCAAGGACTTCCCGGTGCTGCGGCGGCTGGGTTGGCGCATCGTGGTCGTCTCGCTGCTGGCGAATGCGGGGGCCTTCCTGGCCAGCGCCGTGATCGCGCAGGCCTTCCTGTGATGCCCCGGTGTCGACGAGCTTTCCTGCCAACCCGCGGGCGAGCCGGAATGGACGCAGCATGAGCGAAACAGACATGAAGGAGCTGATCCACCGTTACCTGCGCGCCTATCAGGGCTTCGACCTGGAGGGCATGCTGGCGCTCTTGTCGCCGGACGTCCGTTTCGAAAACCATTCGGGCGGGCAACTGACCCACGCCACGGACGGGGTACAAGCGTTCCGGGCGCTCGCAGAGCAATCCATGCTCCAGTTCGCCGAGCGCGAACAACGCATCGTCCGGCTGCGGTTTCAGCAGGACGCCGCAGTGGCCGATGTGGCGTACCGCGCCAGGCTGGCCGTCGATCTGCCCGGTGGCCCATCCGCTGGCGCGGTCCTGGCCTTGCGGGGGCGCTCGGAGTTTTCCTTCAAGGCGGGGCGGATCAGCCGCCTCGTCGACCGCAGCTAGAGGACGCGGCGGCGGCCATCGCGCGGGCGGGGCGCTGGCCGCTGTCGATCGCCGAAGGCATCGCCATGCTCACCCACGCGCACGACACCCTGCCGCCCAACAACTGCTTCTCCTTACGGGCCCCCCGGTGTGGCGACACGCGCGTTCGGGCCCGCTGGCTCAGCGGAGGGACGGGGCCCAAGCCCGGTCAGTACGGGGAGGCCAACCTGCGCACCTGCCTGGGTTCTGCGTCCTGTGCCCAGCGCGTCGGAGGCGCGGGCCTGCGCGCGGATCGCGCCCAGTACCCCTGCGCCTGACCGCACGGCTTGATAGGTCGCGTGATGCACACAGGCCGCTTTCCTGGCCTGCAATGGCCTTAGCCCCCCAGCGCGGGAAACAGCTTCACCAGCCCCGCCGCCATCACCTCCACCGACAGGGCCGCGAGGATCAGGCCCATCAGGCGCGTCATCACGTTGATGCCGGTCTGGCCCAGGCCGCGCGCGATGGGCTCGGCCAACGCGAAGCAGACCGCCGTGGCCAGGGCGATGACCACGCCGTAGCCCACCAGCATGGCGTGCTGGAAGAAGGTTTTGGCCTGGTCGGCGTAGATCACCACGGTGGACATGGTGGCCGGACCGGTGAGCAGCGGAATGGTCAGCGGCACCACGGCGACGCTGGTGCGCGGGGAGTCGGCGCTGAGGTCCTGATCGGTGGTCTTGGCCTCGGCCGGGCGCGCGTTCAGCATGGACAGCGCCGAGGTCAGCAGCAGCATGCCGCCGCCGACCTGGAAGCTGGCCAGCGAGATCGAGAAGAACTCCAGGATCTGCAGGCCCACCAGCGCGCAGGTGGCGATCACGGCGAAGGCGCTGAAGGCCGAGATCATCACCGTGCGCTGGCGCTGCTGGCGGCTGAAGCCCTGCGTGTAGTGGATGAAGAACGGCACGATGGCCAGCGGGTTGACGATGGCCAGCAGGGTGATGAGGGGTTTGAAGTCCATGGCGGCGGCGGATGAGCGCGCCGCATTGTGGCCGCCTTCAGGCCGTTTGGGCAGGGTGCCTCAGCCGGAACATGCCGTAGCCTTCCATGCGCAGCACCGGCTCGCCGTGCTGGTTGACCATCTCCCAGACGGTGCGCACCAGGCCCACGTCGGGGCGCTTGCCCATCACGCGTTTCTCGGTGATGGTGTGCTTGAGCGTGAGCGTGTCGCCGGGGAACACCGGCTTGAGCCACTTCAGGCTGTCCAGGCCCGGCGAGCCCAGGCTGGAGGTCTCGTGCAGGAAGTTGGTGACCATGAGCCGCATGGCCATGGCGCAGGTGTGCCAGCCGCTGGCGCACAGGGCGCCGAAGACCGAGTCTTTGGCGGCCTCGGGGTCCAGGTGGAAGGGCTGCGGGTCCCACTGGCTGGCGAAGGCCACGATCTCCTCGGCCGTGGGCGAGAGGCTGCCCAGGTCGCGCGTCTCGCCGACGCTCAGGTCTTCCCAGTACAGCTTGATGGGGGTTCGGCCGCCGGGCCGCCCCAAGGCCGAACGCGCCCCCTCGGGGGGCGGCGACCCGTGCAACGGCGGAGCGTGGGGGTCGTCCATTACCGGGCTCCGGACACGTCGATCAGGCTCATGGTGGTGTAGCTCGCGGCGTCGGACAGCAGCCAGACGATCAGGCTGGCCACCTCGTCGACCTGGCCGCCGCGCTGCATGGGCACCTGCGGGGCGAGCTCGCGCAGGCGGTCGGGCCGGCCGCCGCTGGCGTGGATGTCGGTGTCGATTAAGCCCGGGCGCACCGCGTTGACGCGGATGTTCTCGGCCGCGACTTCCTTGGCCAGGCCCAGGGTGAACGTGTCGATGGCGCCCTTGGACGCCGCGTAGTCCACGTACTCACCCGGCGAGCCCAGGCGCGCGGCCGCGCTGGACAGGTTGACGATGGCGCCGCCCGAGCCGCCGTGCCGGGGGCTCATGCGGCGCACGGCCTCGCGGGCGCAGAGCAGGCTGCCAATGACGTTGATGTCGAACATGCGCCGCCAGCGCGCCACGTCCATGTCGTCGAGGCGCGCGCGCCGGTCCACCACGCCGGCGTTGTTCACCAGGCCGCCGAGGCGGCCGAGTTGGGTGTCGACCTGCTCGAACAGGCGCAGCACCTGGGCCTCGTCCGCCACGTCGGCCTGCACGGCCATGGCGCGCCCGCCGTCGGCGCGGATGGCGCGCACCACCTCGTCGGCCGCGAGCGGGTTCGCCGCATAGTTCACCGCCACGGCCCAACCCGCTTTCGCGGCCAGCCGGCAGGTGGCCGCGCCGATGCCGCGCGAACCGCCCGTGACCAGCAATACCTTGTCGCCCATTCCCGATCTCCTGCAACAGCCATTGCGCTTGCCGTACAAGGACAGCTTCGTCCTCGAACGAGGTCCATTACAACAGCCAAACGGAGACGGCATGCGTCGCACGGTCGACTACTACTTCGCCACCATGAGCCCCTGGGCCTACCTGGGACACGAACGCTTCGTGCGCCTGGCCAGCGCCGCCGGCGCCGAGGTGCGCGTGCGGCCCATGGACCTGGGCAAGATCTTTCCGCTGTCGGGTGGCTTGCCGCTGGGCAAGCGCGCGCCGCAGCGCCAGGCCTACCGCCTGGTGGAACTGCGCCGCTGGAGCGAGTGGCTCGGGCTGCCGCTCAACCTGCACCCGAAGCATTTCCCGGTGTCGGGCGACGCCTCGTGCCGGCTGATCAGCGTGGTGGCCGAGCGCGACGGCACCGAGGCCGCGCTGCGGCTGGCGGGCGCGGTGCTCGCGGCCGTGTGGGTGCAGGAGCGCGACATCGCCGACGCCGACACCCTGGCCGTTCTGCTGCACGAATCTGGCCTGGACGCCGCGCGGCTCGCACAATCGCAGGCCGAAGAAGGCCGGGCCCTGGCCGACGCCCACACCCAGGCCGCCATCGACGCGGGTGTCTTCGGCGCGCCGGCCTACGTCATCGATGGTGAGGTCTACTGGGGCCAGGACCGGCTCGACTTCGTCGAACGCCGCCTGCAGGCCTGATCATCGGTCCATTCCACACCCACAAGGAGCCAGCGCATGAGCGAAACCATCACCCTCAAGGCCGCCGACGGCCATGCCTTTCCCGCCTACATCGCCCGCCCCGCCGGCCCGGCCAAGGGCGGTGTCGTGGTGCTGCAGGAAATCTTCGGCGTCAACTCGCACATCCGCTCGGTGGCCGACCGCTACGCCGCGGCGGGCTACTTCGCCGTGGCGCCCAGCACCTTCTCGCGCATCGGCAAGGGCGATCTGGAGATCGGCTACACCGAGGCCGACATGAAGGAGGGCATGGGCCTGAAGGCCGCCGTGGAGGCGCTGCCCGCGCCCGGCGTGATGCCGGACATCCAGGCCGCGATCGACCATGCCGCGCAGGCCGGCAAGGTCGGCATCGTGGGCTACTGCTGGGGCGGCCTGTTGACCTGGCGCGCGGCCTGCACGCTCAAGGGCCTGAGCGCGGCCGCGCCCTATTACGGCGGCGGCATGACCACGCCCGAGGAGGCCGCGCGAAAGCCCCAGGTGCCCGTGATGGCGCACTTCGGCGACCAGGACCACTGGATCCCGCTCGACACCGTGGAGGCCTTCAAGAAGGCCCAGCCCGGCGCCACCGTGCACGTCTACCACGCCAACCACGGCTTCAACTGCGACCAGCGCGGCTCGTACAACGAAGCGGCCGCCACGCTGGCGCGCGAGCGCACGCTGGCCTTCTTCGCCCAGCACCTGGGCTGACATGGCGCAGCCCCGCCGCGCGTCGCGCGTCGCCCCTCGAGGGGGCGGCACCCGCGGCTCGGCCCAGCCGGTTCCGCGGCGCCGCTGGCTGGGGCTTGTGCTGGCGGGGGTGGTCGGCAGCGCCGCCGCGCAGTACCGCGGCCCCCTGTTCGACGCCCACCTGCACTACAACGTCGAGGCCTGCGGGCACGCCGCCGCGCCCGGGCCCGAGTGCCCATACCCCCTGGTCGATGTGCTGGACCGCCTGCAGCGCAACGGGGTGCGCGCCATCCTGGCCAATTCGCGCCCCAACGACGGCACGCGCGCCCTGGCCCAGGCGGGCGAGCAGGCGCGGGCCGCTGGCGTGGCCGTGGTGCCCTTCGTGCGGCTCTACCGCGACCGCGCCGACTACAACAACTGGTTCCGCGACCCGAGCATCGTGGACATGGTGAACGCCGAGCTCGCGCGCGGCACGCCCGCCGGCCCCTACCGCGGCCTGGGCGAATTCCACCTGTACGACAGCGCCAACGCCGATGGCCCGGTGGCCAGGCAGCTGATGGCCCTGGCCGATCAGAAGGAGCTGGCCATCCTCGCCCACGTGGACGACGTGGCGGTGGAAAAGCTCATGGGCCACACGCCCTCCAAGGGCCGCCAGACGCGCCTGATCTGGGCGCACACGGGCATTGGCGGATCGTCCGTGGCGCGCGTGGACGCGCTCTTTGCGCGCTTTCCGCGGCTGCACGGCGAGCTGTCCTACCGCCCCGGCCTCACCTGCGGCGAGGGCACGCTCTGCCCCGAGTGGCGCGCGCTGCTGCTCAAGTACCCCGACCGCTTCCTCATCGGCTCGGACACCTGGGTCAACCAACGCTGGCTGCAGTACGACGGCCTGATGCAGGGCTACCGCGCCTGGCTCGGCACGCTGCCGCCCGAGGTGGCGAAGAAGATCGCCTGGGACAATGGCGCCGCGCTGTTTGGCCTCACCGAACCGGGCCCCCGATGATCCGACTGCACTTCTACCCCAGCACCGCGGCCATGGTGCCGCACATCCTGCTCGAAGAGCTCGGCGTGCCCTACGAGCGCCTGCTCATCGACCGCGAACACGGTGCGCTCGATTCGCCCGCCTACCGCGCGCTCAACCCCAATGGCCTGATCCCCGTGTTGGAGGACGGCGACTTGGTGCTCTATGAAACCGCCGCCATCGGCCTGCACCTCGCCGACACGCACCCCGAGGCGAAGCTGATGCCCGCCCTGGGCACGCGCGAGCGCGCGCACGCCTACAAGTGGCTCATGTGGCTCACCAACACCCTGCAGGCCACGCTCATCGTCTACTTCTACCCGCACCGCTGGGTGAACGAGGCGGGCGGCGCCAGCGAGGCCGAGGTGAAGGCCGTGGCCAAGCGCCGCGTGGGCGTGCTGCTCGACCGGCTCGACGCCGAGCTGGCGCGCCACGGCGGCCCCTGGTTCCTGGGCGAGGCCCATTCGCTGCTGGACGCCTACGCCTTCACCCTGTGCCGCTGGACGCGGCACTTCTCGCCCGATTCGCCGGTGCGCCCCGCGCGCGAGCGGCCGCACCTGGGGCCTTACCTGCGGCGCGTGCTGGAGCGCCCGGCGCTGCGGCGCGTGATGGCCAACGAAGGCCTGGCCGAGCCCTACGTCTGAACCTCAGCGGCCCGAGGAGCGCAGGTAGCGCTTGCGCCAGAAATAGACGCTGAGCGCCACGGCCACGAAGGCCATCGAGCCCATGGCCCACCAGAAGCCCGTGCGCTCGTGCACGAACGGGATGAACTCGAAGTTCATGCCGAAGATGCCGGCGATGAGGTTCAGCGGCAGGAACACGGCGGTCAGCGCGGTGAGCGTGCGCATGATGTCGTTGGTGCGGTTGCTCTGCGCCGAGAAGTGCATCTGCACGGCGGTCTCGGCGTTCTGCTCCAGCCGGCGCACGTGGTGCACCACGCGCTCGATGTGCTCCAGCACGTCGCGGCTGCGCACCTTCAGCAGCTCCAGCCCACGCTGCCCGCCGATGGCGTCCAGGGGCTCCCAGTCTTCCAGCGCCTCGATCCAGTCCTGGATGGCGCTGCGCTGGTCCTCGCAGATTTCGTCGAGGTTGTGCAGCGAGATGCGCGCGTCCAGCAGCGAATTCCAGTTGGTGAAGCGCGTCTTGGGCTGCAGCAGCTCGGACTGCCAGTGGTCGAGCTGGCGCGTGAGTTCGCGCCGCAGGTCCAGGTAGCCGTCCACCATCTGGTTGACGATGCGCAGCATCAGGTCGGCCGGGCTGGTGGGCAGGCCGGCGCCGGCGGCGCGCGGCGCCACGCCGGCGCTGGCCAGCAGGCGCGCCGAGTACTGGTCGAGCACGCCGCAGCCGGCCGGGTGCACGGTCACCAGCACGCGGTCGAACACCGCGAAGCCCACGGGGCTGGTGTCGATGCGCCGCAGCACCGGCGGGCCGCTGCGCTTGACGGGTTCGGTGAGCACCGCGCCGGGCTGCGACATGTCGGTCTCGGCCTGTCCCGCGGCCAGGCGGCGGAACACCAGGATGTCGTACTGCGAGGTGTAGTCGTAGTGCGAGGGCAGCTGGTTGTTGAGCAGGTCGCTCACGTGCAGGTCCACCAGCGTGGTGCCGCACATCACCTGCAGCGCGGCCTGCACGTGGCCGTGCTCCAGCTCGAATTCGCGTCGGCCGCAGGCCACCCAGAGGAAGCCGCGCGCGGGCAGCAGCATGGGCAGCCCGGCGGTTTCGCTCACCGACCCGGGCTGCACGTGAAAGACCCGCATCGCCCGGTCCGCCTCAGCCGCGCAGCAGCCGCGCGGCGTCGCGCGCGAAGTAGGTCAGCACGCCGTCGGCGCCGGCGCGCTTGAAGGCGAGCAGGCTTTCCATCATCACGGCGTCGTGGTCCAGCCAGCCGTTCTGCGCGGCGGCCTTGAGCATGGCGTACTCGCCGCTCACCTGGTAGACGAAGGTCGGCATGGCGAACCCGTCCTTCACGCGGCGCACGATGTCCAGGTAGGGCATGCCGGGCTTGACCATCACCATGTCGGCGCCCTCGGCGATGTCCATCGCCACCTCGCGCAGGGCCTCGTCGCTGTTACCCGGGTCCATCTGGTAGACCTTCTTGTCGGCCTTGCCCAGGTTGGTGGCCGAGCCCACGGCGTCGCGGAACGGACCGTAGAAGGCGCTGGCGTACTTGGCGCTGTAGGCCATGATGCGCGTGTGGATGCGGCCGTCGGCCTCCAGCGCCTGGCGGATGGCGCCGATGCGCCCGTCCATCATGTCGCTGGGCGCCACGATGTCCACGCCCGCGGCCGCCTGCGTCAGCGCCTGGCGCACCAGGATGGCCACGGTCTCGTCGTTGATGATGTAGTTCGCCTCGTCGAGCACGCCGTCCTGGCCATGGCTGGTGTACGGGTCCAGGGCCACGTCGGTCATCACGCCGAGTTCGGGAAAGCGCTGTTTGAGCGCGCGCACCACGCGTGGCACCAGGCCGTCGGGGTTGGTGGCCTCCTGGCCGTCGGGCGTTTTCAGCGCCGGGTCGATCACCGGGAACAGCGCCATCGCCGGGATGCCCAGCTTCACGCAGTCCTCGGCCACGGGCAGCAGCAGGTCCAGGCTCAGGCGCTCGACGCCCGGCATGGAGGCCACGGCCTCGCGCCGGTTCGCGCCGTCGAGCACGAACACGGGGTAGATCAGGTCGGACGGGTGCAGGCGGTGCTCGCGCACCAGCTCGCGCGTGAAGGGGTCGCGGCGCAGGCGGCGCGGCCGGGCGGCGGGGAAAGGGGCGGGATTCTGCATGAGGGCTATTGTGGCAAACGGCCCATGGCCCCGACGCGGGGGCGCCCGGCGTGCCGCTTTCCACGGAAAAGCGAGCTTTTCGACTACACGGGGGAGTACACCCCCTTCAACATGGTGCAAATTTCGTACATGGCCCGACGCAAGGGCTTCCTGGGCGCTCCCGGAGCCCCCGTCTCACCTTCCAGCGGATCACCGACGTGTTGAAACAAACCATGGCCACTCCGAAGAAAAACCAGCCCGAGGCGGCGGGCACTGCGGGCCAGCAGCAGGGCGACGAGCCCTGGTCCCTGGCCCAGCAGTGCGGGGCCTTGCTCGGTTCCGCGGCGGGGCAGATCAGCGACGCGCTGCAGGCGCTGCAAAGCGGCGTCGACCGGCTCCAGGCGCAGGGCCGCCTCGACAAGCAGGAGCAGTGGGCGCTGAGCGTGCCGCTGGAGCGAATCAAGCGGCTCACGGTGGTGATGCAGCAGCTGCAGCGCTTCCACGCGGGGCACATCCGCCAGTCGCACGAGCGGCTCGACCTGGCCGAGCTGGCCGAGGCCTGCCTGCAGGAGCGCCGCAAGGAGTTCGCGCTGATCGGCGTGGACATGCGGCGCAAGCTCAGGCCGGTGGAGGTGCTGATCGACCCCACCGTCACCCACGCCTTCTTCAACGCCCTGGTCGACTGGGCCCTGCCGCTGGGCCGCCGCATCGACGTGCGCGTGGACGTGAACGACTGGCCGCCGCACGCGCGGCTGCAGGTGCGCGTGCATGGCGAGGAGTCGCCTTCGTCGCGCACGCCCGAACTCGACAACATCGACTGGGCGCTGGTGCGCCAGATCGCCGCCTCCGTCGGCGGCATCGAGCTGCAGCGGCGGGTGACGCCCGAGGGCATCACCGCCGTCGCGATGTTCCAGCGCACGGTGCAGGCCATCGACGGGGTGTCGGCCATCGACATCAGCGAAGACCCGTCCTCGGCCTTCAAGACGCTGCAGAACATCTACGCCCTGGTGGTGTCGCCGTCGCTGCAGATCCGCGCCGACGTGCGCGAGGCGCTGCGCGAGATCGGCGTGAACGCCGACAGCGTGGTCGACCTCGACCAGGCCCGCGAGGTGGCGGCGCACCGCATGCCGGGCATCGTGGTCATCGACTCCTCGCTCAAGGGCCCGGCCTTCGAGCAGTTCCGCCGCGGGCTGCTGCGCGAGGCCATGGACATGCCCTTCGTCGAGATTTCCTCGGACGACACCTCGTTCGACATGTCGGGCTTCGGCGAGTTCTCCATGGCCAAGGTCGGCCGGGGCAACATCCGCGAGTCCCTGGGCACGGCGGTGATGTTCGAACTCGCGAAAACGATTTAAGCGGTTGATGTGCGGCCACCAAGGGCCGCCAAAGAGAAGGGCGCCCCAACGGCGCCCTTCTCGCCTTCTGGCGGTGCCCGCCGTCAGGCCGCGGCCTTCACCTTCAGGCGCCAGGCATGCAGCAGCGGCTCGGTGTAGCCGCTGGGCTGCTCCTTGCCTTTGAACACCAGGTCGAGCGCGGCCTGGTAGGCCTTGCTGGTCTTGGCGCGGCCGGCCATGGGCTGGTAGAGCTTGTCGCCCGCGTTCTGTTTGTCCACCTTGGCGGCCATGCGCTCGAAGGTCTCGCGCACCTGCTTTTCGGTGACCACGCCGTGGTGCAGCCAGTTGGCGATGTGCTGGCTGCTGATGCGCAGCGTGGCGCGGTCTTCCATCAGGCCCACGTCGTTGATGTCGGGCACCTTGGAGCAGCCCACGCCCTGGTCGACCCAGCGCACCACGTAGCCCAGGATGCCCTGCGCGTTGTTGTCCAGCTCCTGCTGCTTCTCGGCCGCGCTCCAGTTCGGGTTGGCGCTCACGGGCACGGTGAGCAGGCCGGTGAGCAGGGTGTCGCGTTCCTTGTCGGCGTCGATCTTTTCCAGGTCCTTCTGCACCTCGCTCACCAGCACCTGGTGGTAGTGCATGGCGTGCAGCGTGGCGCCGGTGGGGCTGGGCACCCAGGCGGTGTTGGCGCCGGCCTTGGGGTGGGCGATCTTCTGCTCCAGCATGGCCTTCATGAGGTCGGGCATGGCCCACATGCCCTTGCCGATTTGCGCCTTGCCGCGCAGGCCGCAGGCCAGGCCCACCAGCACGTTGTTGCGCTCATAGGCCTGGATCCAGGCGCTGGCCTTCATGTCGCCCTTGCGCACCATGGGACCGGCCAGCATGGCGGTGTGCATTTCGTCGCCGGTGCGGTCGAGGAAGCCGGTGTTGATAAAGGCCACGCGGCTGGGCGCGGCGGCGATGCAGGCCTTCAGGTTGACCGAGGTGCGGCGCTCCTCGTCCATGATGCCCAGCTTGACCGTGCTGGCCGCCAGGCCCAGCAGCTGCTCGACGCGGCCGAACAGTTCGTCGGCGAAGGCCACTTCGCGCGGGCCGTGCATCTTGGGCTTGACGATGTAGACCGAGCCCTTGCGCGAGTTGCGCAGCGGGTGCTTCTTGTCCTTCTTCAGGTCGTGCACCGCGATGGCGGTGGTGATCACCGCGTCCATGATGCCCTCGGGGATCTCCTTGCCCTCGGGGCCCCACAGGATGGCGGGGTTGGTCATGAGGTGGCCCACGTTGCGCACGAAGAGCAGCGAGCGGCCGTGCAGGCGCACCGCCTTCTTGCCCTTGGGCGCCGTGTACTCGCGGTCGCCGTTGAGGCCGCGGGTCAGCGTCTGGCCGCCCTTGTCGAAGGTTTCGGTCAGCGTGCCCTTGAGGATGCCCAGCCAGTTGCGGTAGGCCAGCAGTTTGTCCTCGGCGTCCACGGCGGCCACGGAGTCTTCCAGGTCGAGGATGGTGGACAGCGCGGCCTCGACCACCAGGTCGCTCACGCCCGCGGGGTCGGTCTTGCCGATGGCGCTGTCGGGGCGGACCTGGATTTCCAGGTGCAGGCCGTTGTGCACCAGCAGGACCGCCGACGGCTTCTTGGCGTCGCCCTGGTAACCCACGAACTGCTTCGGATCGGCGAGCTTGCTGGTGCCGCCGCCGGCCAGCGAGACCACCAGCTCACCGTCCTTCACGCGGTAGCCCGTGGAGCCCACGTGTGAGCCCTTCTTCAGCGGGCAGGTGCGGTCCAGCACGTGGCGTGCCCATTCGATGACCTTGGCGCCGCGCTTGGGGTTGTAGCGCGTGCCCTTCTCGCAGCCGCCGTCCTCGGCGATCACGTCGGTGCCGTAGAGCGCGTCGTACAGCGAGCCCCAGCGCGCGTTGGCGGCGTTGAGCGCGTAGCGCGCGTTCAGGATGGGCACCACCAGCTGGGGGCCGGCCTGCACGGCCAGCTCGTCGTCCACGTTCTTGGTGCTCGCCTTCACCTTGCCGGGGTCGGGCACGAGGTAGCCGATGGTTTCGAGGAATTTGCGGTAGGCCGCCATGTCGCGCACCGGGCCGGGGTTGGCGCTGTGCCAGGTGTCCAGCTCGGCCTGCAGGCGGTCGCGTTCGGCCAGCAGGGCGGCGTTCTTGGGCGCCAGGCCGCGCACCAGGGTGTCGAAGCCCTGCCAGAAGGCGGCGGGTTCGGTGCCGGTGCCGGGCAGCACCTCCTCGTTGATGAACTGGTACAGCGCGGTGTCGACCTGCAGGCTGTGGATCTGGGTGCGTGGGGTCATGCAAGGGCTCCGGAAGAAAAAGCGAAAGGGCGGGTGTCAGAAGAAGTCGAGCACCGCGCGCAGGTGGGTGCCGGTCGCGGTGGGCTGGGTGTCGAGCTGTTCGAAGGGCAGGTTGGCGCGGTTCACCCAGAGGGTCTGGTAGCCGAACCAGGTGGCGCCCAGCGCGTCCCAGGCGTTGCTGCTCACGAAGACGATCTGCCCGCGCGGCAGGCCGGTGGCCTGCTCGCCCAGGGCGTAGAGGGTGGGCGAGACCTTGTAGGCGCGCGCCGCGTCGGCGCTGATGACGTGGTCGAGCAGGCCGTCGAGCCCGGCGCTGCGCAGGGCGATGCCCAGCATCTCCGGGTCGCCATTGGACAGGATGCCCGTGGTCACGCCCTGCGCGCGCAGGGCCTGCAGCACCTCGCGGTTCTCGGGGAAGGACGAGAGGTGGCGGTACTGGTTCATCAGGCTGGCCGCCGCCTCGGCGTAGTCGTCCCAGCGCTCGGCGGCCTGCGGCACCAGGGCCTGGATGGCGTAGCGCAGCGCGCGCTCGGTCAGCTCCCAGAAGGGCCGGTAGTGGGCCGGGTCGCCGCTCATGGTGACCAGGCGCGAGTAGTCCAGCTGGCGTTCGCGCCACAGCACGGCCAGGCGCGCCCCCCGGCCGGGGAACAGCTGCTCCGCGCGCAGGCCCACGCTGTACACGTCGAACAGCGTGCCGTAGGCGTCGAAGAGCACGGCGCGGGGTTTGGCCATGGGAAGGCACTGTATTGCAAACATCGGCGTGCATTGAGACGCTCGCGCGCGATGGATCCATGACTTTTTTGTGTGTAATCTGCGCCTGTTTGCCCAGGAGACCCGATTGAGCCCCGACACCCCCGATACCCTCGATACCCCCGCCACCCCACCCCTGCCGCTCGCCGGCATCCGTGTCGCCGAGTTCTCGCACATGGTGATGGGCCCCATGTGCGGCATGGTGCTGGCCGACCTGGGCGCGGAGGTGATCAAGGTGGAGCCGCCGGGGGGCGACAACACGCGCCGCCTGCTGGGCTCGGGCGCCGGTTTCTTCCCGCTGTTCAACCGCAACAAGAAGAGCCTGGTGCTGGACCTGCAGACCGAGGAGGGCCGCGAGGCCGCGCTGCGCCTGGTGGCCACGGCCGACGTGCTGGTGGAGAACTTCAAGCCCGAGACCATGCGCAAGCTGGGTCTGGACCATGAGAGCCTGAGGGCGCGCTTCCCGCGCCTGATCCACGTCAGCCACAAGGGCTTCCTGCCCGGGCCCTACGACCACCGCACCGCGCTCGACGAGGTGGTGCAGATGATGGGCGGCCTGGCCTACATGACCGGGCGGCCCGGCGACCCGCTGCGCGCGGGCAGCAGTGTCAACGACATCATGGGCGGCATGTTCGGCGCCATCGGCGTGCTGGCCGCGCTGCGCGAGCGCGAGCGCAGCGGGCGCGGCCAGGCCGTGCAGAGCGCGCTGTTCGAGAACAACATCTTCCTGGTGGCCCAGCACATGCTGCAGTACGCGGTGACGGGCGCGCCCGCCAACCCCATGCCGCAGCGCATCTCGCCCTGGGGCATCTACGACGTGTTCACCGCGGCCGGGGGCGATCAGATCTTCCTGGCGGTGGTGAGCGACACCCAGTGGGCCATCTTCTGCAGCGCCATGGGCTGGGCCGACTGGCGGGACGACGCTCGGCTGCGGACCAACAACGATCGGGTGCGCGCGCGCGATTGGCTCATCCCCGAGTTGCGCGCGCGCGTGGCCGAGCGCCCAGCGGCCGAACTGGCCGAGCTGTTCGAGCGCCACGGCCTGCCTTTCGCGCCCATCGCCAAGCCGCACGAGTTGCTGGACGACCCGCACCTGCGGGCCACCGGCGGCCTGGCGCCCATCACCCTGCCGGACGGCGAGCGCGCCGGCCAGACCGTGCAGACCGTGCCGCTGCCCTTCACGCTGGGCGAGCAGCGCCTGCCGGTGCGCAGCCCGCCGCGCCTGGGCGCCGACAGCGCCGAGGTGCTGCGCGCCCTGGGCTACGACGCGGCGAGCGCGGAGCGCCTGTCGCGCACCACCGCAAAGGGCTGAGGGCCGTGGACAAGCTCAAGCAGCTCGAAACCTTCGTTTCGGTGGCCACGCGCGGCAGCCTCACGGCGGCGGCGCGCGCCGAGTCGGTGGCGCCGGCCATCATTGGCCGCCGGCTCGATGCGCTCGAATCGCGCCTGGGCGTGAAGCTGCTGGTGCGCACCACGCGGCGCATCTCGCTCACGCACGAAGGCAGCGCCTTCCTGGAGGACTGCCAGCGCCTCCTGACCGACCTGTCGAACGCCGAGGCGAGCGTGAGCGCGGGCGGCGTGAAGGCCAGCGGGCACCTGCGCATCACCGCGCCGGCGGGCTTCGGCCGGCGCCACGTGGCGCCGCTGGTGCCGCGCTTTCGCGATCTGCACCCGGAGGTGACGGTCTCGCTCAACCTGTCCGACCGTGTGGTGGACGTGGCCGGCGAAGGCTACGACTGTGCGGTGCGCGTGGGCGATCTGCCGGACTCGTCGCTGGTGAGCGTGCGCCTGGCCGACAACCGCCGCCTCTGCGTGGCCGCGCCGGCCTACCTGCAGCGGCGCGGCACGCCCGACACGCCGGCCGACCTGGCGCGGCACGACTGCCTCACCCTGTCCAGCGACGCCTCGCAGACGCGCGGCTGGGCCTTCTCACAGCCGGCCGAGGGCGGCGGGGACGGGCGCGAGATCCACTACCTGCGCCCCGGCGGCCCCATGGACTGCAGCGACGGCCAGGTGCTGCACGAGTGGTGCCTGGCGGGCCAGGGCATCGCCTGGCGCAGCACCTGGGAGGTGGAGGCCGACGTGGCGGCGGGCCGCCTGGTGCGCGTGCTCGACGACTTCGCCGCGCCGCCCAACGGCATTTACGCGCTGTTCCCGCAGCGCAAGCACCTGGCGCTGCGCGTGCGGCTGTGGATCGACTACCTCAAGCACGAGTACGGGCGGGGGGAGTACTGGACGGGGCGCTGAGCGCGGCGGGCAGCAGGGCTTCGCCGCGTCCGGCCCTGCCCAGGCGTTCCCCCGAGCCCGTGCACACGCACGACCACCCGTTGTAGCGCGTCTCATCTTCCCGCCCGCAGGCGTTCGCGTACGCGATCGCCAGGCCGAAGCGCCGGGCCGCCTCGGGCAGGCGGGTTTGCTGCACCGCGTCGTAGCCGACCATGTTGGCCGTGGGCACCAGCGCCGCGTGCGCGCCCGCGGCGGCGAGCTGGCGCAGCGGTTCGTCGTGCTCCACGTCGAAGCAGATCAGCAGGCCCAGGCGCCAGCCGCGCCAGTCGAACCCCGCGGGCGGTGCGCCGCCGGGCGTGAAGCGCAGGGCGTCGCCGTCGCCGAACAGGTGGATCTTGCGGTGCACCGCGAGCAGCGCGCCGGTGCCGTCGATCGCGGCGGCGCTGTTGAAGGGCCGGGCCGCGCCGCTCGCCTCGGGCCAGCCGGTGACGATGCCCAGGCCATGGCGCCGCGCCAGGTCGCGCACCGCCCGCAGCAGCGGGCCGTCGGCCGGCTCGGCGAGCGCGGACAGGCGCGCGGGATCGATCAGGTAGCCGGTGAGGAACATCTCGGGCGTGATGAGCCAGTGCGCGCCCTGGGCGGCGGCCTCGCGCGCGGTGGCGTCGAGCCGCTGGAGCGCTTCGCCGCTGTCGCGGGGGTGCGGCGTCTGCCAGAGCGCCAGGCGCAGCGGCCCCATCGCCTCAGTCTCCCAGCGCCACCGGCCCGATGCCCGGCCAGGCCTCGCAGGGCCCGGGGTTGTCGGCGTGGCTGGCGCCGCCCAGGTGGCGCACCATGCCCGCCACCGCGTTCAGCGCGGTCTGCACGGCGCCCTCCACCCAGGCCGGCGTGAAGGACACGTCGTCGCCGGCCAGGAAGAGGCCGCGCTCGGCCTCGGGCAGGGCCTCCTGCATGAAGTGGCCAACCATGCGGTGGTTGTAGCGGTAGTGGCCCGGCAGCGCGCCTTTGAAGGCGCCCAGGAAGTAGGGGTCGGCCTCCCAGGAGACGCTGATCGGGTCGCCGATCACGTGACTGGCGATGTCCACGTCGGGGTAGATCTGCTTCAGCGCCGACAGCGCCAGCTGCACGCGCCGGGCGGTTGGGTGCGGCAGCATCTTGAGCGCGTCGCTCATCCAGGCGTAGCTCAGGCAGATCACGCCGGGCTTGTCCGGGCCGTTGTCGAACAGGTAGGTGCCGCGCGTGAGCCGGTCGGTGAGCGTCATGCCCATCACCGGCCAGCCGTCGGCGCGCAGGTCGTTCCAGAATGGCCGGTCCACCATGACGAAGGTTTTGGACGATTGCATGTAGCGCGTGCGGTCCAGCGCCATCCAGAGCTTGTGCGAGAACAGCGACTCCTCCACCGCGATCTGCGTGGTGAGCAGCCAGCTCTGGCAGGTGACCAGCACGGCCGGGTAGCGGCGCGTATTGCCGAGCACGTCGGTGACGGCGATCTGTCCGTGCGGCGCGCGCGCGATGGCCGCCACGCCCGGGCGCGGCGCGCCGCCATGCAGCTGGGCGAGCGAGGTGCCGGCCCCCCAGTGCCGCAGTTCGCGGGCTGCTGGCGCGCGCAGCCACAGGCCCTGCGGCACCTGCTGCACGCCGCCCACCACCAGGTGCTGGTTCTCGTCGCAACCGGTGAGCACCACGCGCAGGATCTCCAGCATGGAGTTGGGAAAGTCCGAGTCCCAGCCGCCGGTGCCGAAGCCCACCTGGCCGAAGACCTCGCGGTGGTGGAAGGACAGGCGCTGGAAGGCGCCGGACTGGGCGACGAAGTCGTAGAAGGTGCGGTCGTCCCAGCGCGGCACCAGGGCGTCCCACAGGGCCTTCAGGCGCGGCACGTCGCGCTCGCGCAGGGCGTCCTGCAGGCCGGTGAAGCCGGCGCCTTCTTCCAGCGCGTCGGCCCAGGCCCGGGCCACCTCGGTGAACAGCGGTGGCAGGTCGGCCAGGCGGCGCGCGCGGTGCGTGCGGCCTTCGAGGTCGATCACCGTGCAGCCGGCGGCCGGCGTGAGCGGGTTGGGGAAGGGCGCGGTGGCCAGGCCGAGTTGGTCCACGTAGTGGAAGAAGGCCGTGCCCGAACGCGGGAAGCGCATGCCGCCGAGCTCGGCCACCACGCCCTGGCCGCCCTCGAAGGCCTGGGAGCGCAAGCGCCCGCCCAGGCGCGAGGCCTCGTACACCACGGGCTTGAGGCCCAGCTTCATCAGCTCGTGCGCGGCCGTCAGGCCGGCCATGCCGGCGCCGACGATGGCCACCTCGCTGCCCAGCCGCTCGCGCGGCAGCGCGCCCAGGCCCGCGGGATGGCCCAGCCAGTCGTCGTAGGCGAAGGGGAAGTCGGGGCCGAAGACGGTGACGGGTTTCTTCGATGGCATGGTGCTCAGAACAGCGAAGCCAGCAGCCAGGCGGCCGTGCCCCACATCATGAGCGCCACCAGGCCATCCAGCACGCGCCAGATGTGCAGGGAGTTGAGCCGGCGGCCGGCCCAGAAGGCGGCCGCGCCCAGGGCGGTGAACCAGATCAGCGAACCCGTGGCGGCGCCCAGGCCGAAGACCTCGCTCGCCGGGCCGTAGGCCAGCGAAGCGGTGCCGATCAGCACGGCGGTGTCCAGCCAGGCGTGTGGGTTGAGCCAGGAAAAGGCCAGGGCCGAGAACACCGCCTGGCGGCGCGTGGTGGGCGGCGGCGCCAGCGGCTGGCCCTCCAGCGTGCGGGCCAGCGGCGAGCGAAAGCGCTGAAATGCCTGCCAGCCGTAGACCGCCAGGAACAGCACGCCCGCGCCGATCAGCGCGCCTTGCAGCTTGTCCGACAGGCCGCCGAGCTGGGCCAGGCCCAGCACGCCCAGGGCAATGAGCGCCATGTCGGACAGGGCGCACAAGGCCACCGTGAGCCACAGGTGCTGGCGCTGCAGGCCCATGCGCAGCACGTGCGCGTTCTGCGGGCCGATGGCCATGATCAGCGACAGGCTCAGCACCATGCCGGCGGAGAAAACGGGAAAGCTCAGGGTCATGGATGTCTCGGGTTCGGGTGACAGCGGGGCGCATGGTGCCGCAAAGCCGGCTGATGTTTAATGCAGTTGATTCGAAATCCAATCACTCAAATTTGACTTAAGCAATGCTCGACCCCCGCCCACTGGAAGCCCTGGCCGCCGTGGTGGAGCACGGCGGCTTCGGTCCGGCCGCGCGCGCGCTCCAGCTCACGCTGGCCGCGGTGTCGCTGCGCATCAAGTCGCTGGAAGACCAGCTCGGCCAGCGGCTGCTGGTGCGCGGCAAGCGCGTGCGCGCCACGCCGGCCGGCCAGGCCCTGCTGGGCCACGTGAAGCAGGTGCGGCTGATGGAGGCCGACCTGCTGGCCGGCCTGGTGGGGGGCGAGGCGCGCGCGGGCGAGCGCTGGCAGAGCCTGTCGGTGGCGATCAACGCCGACTCGGTGTCGAGCTGGTTCCTGCCCGCCGTGGCGCCGCTGCTGGCGCGCCAGCGACTGCTGCTGGAGGTGGTGATCGACGACCAGGACCACACCCACGACGCCCTCAAGCGCGGTGACGTGGTGGGCTGCGTGACCACCCGCGCCGACGCCATGCGTGGCTGCGTGGCCGAACCCCTGGGCGTGATGCGCTACCACTGCGTGGCCACGCCCGCCGTGGTGCAGCGCTGCCGCACGCCGCGCGGTGCGGTCTCGCCGCACCGGCTGCTGGCCCAGCCGGCCGTCATCTTCAACCGCAAGGACGCGCTGCAGGACGCCTTCCTGGAGCAGCACATCGGCCTGCGCCAGCCGGCCTACCCGCGCCACTACGTGCCCGCGGTGGAGGCGTTCGAAACCGCCATCGAGCTGGGCATGGGCTGGGGCATGGTGCCCGAGCAGCACCTGCCCAAGCACCCGGCCCTGACCGAACTGCTGCCCGGCGCCACGGTGGATGTGGCCCTGTACTGGCAGCACTGGACGCACGAACCGCCGTCGGCCCAGCGGCTCACGGCCGCGGTGAAGGCGGCCGCGCGCGAGCGCCTGGCCCCGCTGGCGGGTCCCGCGGGCCCGGCCCGGGCCGCCACCTAAAATCGCGCGATGCTCCAGATCCAACAAGACCTGCTCTCGGCCCTGCGCGACGAGCTGGACAAGCTCAGCCCCGGCGCGGGCGAGAAGGCCGCCTTCGAGTCGCCCAAGGTGGCGGCCCATGGCGATTTCGCCGTCACCGCGGCCATGCAGCTGGCCAAGCCGCTCAAGCTCAACCCGCGCGCCGTGGGCGAGCAGCTGCGCGCGGCCCTGCTGGCCCAGCCGGTGTATCAGCGCTGGGTCGAGGCGATCGAGATCGCTGGCCCGGGCTTCATCAACATCCGCTTGAAGCCCGAGGCCAAGCAGCAGGTGGTGCGCGAGGTGCTGTCGGCGGGTGAGGGTTTCGGCCGCCAGCCGGCCAACGGCCAGCGCCTGATGGTCGAGTTCGTCTCGGCCAACCCCACCGGCCCGCTGCACGTGGGCCACGGTCGCCAGGCCGCGCTGGGCGACGCCATCTGCAACCTGTACCAGACCCAGGGCTGGGACGTGCACCGCGAGTTCTATTACAACGACGCGGGCGTGCAGATCAACACCCTGGCCACGTCCACGCAGCTGCGCGCCCAGGGCGTGAAGCCCGGCGACGCCGGCTGGCCCGAGTCGGCCTACAACGGCGACTACATCCAGGACATCGCCAACGACTTTCTCGCGAAGCGGACCGTGACGGCCGATGACCGCGCCTTCACCGCCAGCGGCGACGTGAACGACCTCGACGGCATCCGCCAGTTTGCCGTCGCCTACCTGCGCCACGAGCAGGACCTCGACCTGCAGGCCTTCGCGGTCAAGTTCGACCACTACTACCTCGAGTCCAGCCTGTACACCAGCGGGCGCGTCGAGGCCGCGGTGAACCGGCTGGTCGCCAACGGCAAGACCTACGAGCAGGACGGCGCGCTGTGGCTGCGCAGCACCGACTACGGCGACGACAAGGACCGCGTGATGCGCAAGTCCGACGGGTCGTACACCTACTTCGTGCCCGACGTGGCGTACCACATCGCCAAGTGGGAGCGCGGCTTCAGCAAGGTCATCAACATCCAGGGTACCGACCACCACGGCACCATCGCGCGCGTGCGCGCCGGGCTGCAGGCGGCCGACGTGGGCATCCCCGCCGGCTACCCCGACTACGTGCTGCACACCATGGTGCGCGTGGTGCGCGGCGGCCAGGAGGTGAAGATCAGCAAGCGCGCGGGCAGCTATGTCACGCTGCGCGACCTCATCGAATGGACCAGCAAGGACGCGGTGCGCTTCTTCCTGCTCAGCCGCAAGCCCGACACCGAATACACCTTCGACGTCGACCTGGCCGTGCAGCAGAACAACGACAACCCGGTCTACTACGTGCAGTACGCGCACGCGCGCATCTGCTCGGTGCTGGCGGGCTGGGGCGGCGACGCCGCCACGCTGTCCGGTGCCGACCTGTCGCCGCTGGACACCCCGGCCGCGCAGGCCCTGATGCGCCAGATCGCCAAGTACCCCGAGATGCTCAGCGCCGCCGCACGCGACTTCGCGCCGCACGACGTCACCTTCTACCTGCGCGAGCTGGCCGCGAGCTACCACAGTTACTACGACGCCGAACGCATCCTGGTCGAGGATGAAGCGGTCAAGCGTGCTCGCCTCGCGCTCGTCGCCGCCACCCGGCAGGTGCTGCACAATGGCCTGGCCGTGCTGGGCGTGAGCGCGCCGCAGAAGATGTAAGAGCCACCATGAGCAAAAAATCCTCCTCCACCCCTTCGTCGCGCAGCAGCCTGGGCGGCACGTTGGTGGGCTTCATCGTCGGCCTGTTGGTCGGCCTGGCCGCGGCGCTGGCCGTGGCGGTCTACGTGACCCGTGTGCCCGTACCCTTCGTTGACCGCGGCCTGTCGCGCAGCGCCGAGGACGACGCCAAGGAAGCCGAGCGCAACAAGGGCTGGAACCCCAACCGGTCCGTCGGCGGCATGCCCGCCCCGGCGACCCCCGCGCCCGGCAGCGAAGGCGCCATCACCGCGCCAGGCACCGCCGGCACCTTGCCGCCCGCCGGCGCCCCCGCGCCCTCGGCCGACCCGCTGGGCGACCTGGCCCGCTCGCGCACGGAGCAGCAGGCCCCGGCGGCCGCGCCGGCCAAGCCCGGTGCGGCGCCCGCCGAAGCCCCCGCGCCCGGCGCCGACCCCTATACCTACTTCGTGCAGGCCGGCGCCTTCCGCAACGCGCCCGAGGCCGAGGCCCAGCGCGCGCGCCTGGCCATGCTGGGCATCGCCGCCACGGTGGACGAGCGCGAGAACGCCGGCCGCACCCTGTACCGGGTGCGCGTGGGCCCCTTCGCCCAGAAGGCCCTGGCCGACCTGACGATCGAGCAGCTGCAGGTCAACGGCGTCGAGTCGGCCCTGGTGCGCGTGCAGCGCTGACCCGGGCCGGGCGCGCGGGAACTTCCCGCGCCCGGCCAGGCCCCAAACGCTGGTTCATACCCCTTGGAGAGCCATCCCATGCGTCGTCGCGATTTCACCCTGTCCCTGCTCGCCACCGGCACCGCACTGCCGGCCCTGGCCCAGCGGGTCGCCCCGAAAGAGGGCGCCGAGTACCTGCGCCTGGGCAAGCCCGTGCCCGTCGAGGCGCCGGCCGGCAAGGTGGAGGTGGTGGAGTTCTTTGCCTACTCCTGCATCCATTGCTTCAACTTCGAGCCGCTGCTGCAGGACTGGGAGAAGCGCAGGCCCGAGGGCGCGGTGCTGCGCCGCGTGCCGGTGGCCTTCAGCCCGGCCTTCGTGCCCATGCAGCGCCTGTACTACACGCTGGAGTCCATGAACCTGGTGGAACGCCTGCACGCCGAGGTGTTCAAGGCCATCCATGTGGAGCGGCTGCCGCTGACCACGCCGGCGCCGATCACCGACTGGGTGGTCAAGCAGGGCGTGGACCGGGCGAAGTTCTCCGAGATCTTCAACCACGCCGACACGCAGAAGAAGGCCGAGCGCGCCGCGGCGCTGCAGGACGCCTACGGTGTCGAGGGCACGCCCGCGCTGGGCGTCGCTGGCCGCTACTACATTCCCGGCCAAGGGCCCAAGACGCTGACCATCGCCAACTGGCTGATCATGGAAGCGCGCAAAGGGTGATGCACCCCCGCCGCGCTTCGCGCGGCCCCTCGAGGGGAGGGTCTGCGGCCCGGCACTGCGGGTGGCGCCCTGTTTCTGGCGGGCGGTTTGTTAAACCGGGGCGGGTGGGTGTTTAGAATGCATGCAAGTTTCGTGCCCTTGACATGCCACACGCCCTTTCTCCCTTGCACCGCCTCACCCTTGGCCTGCTGACCGCCTGCGCGCTGGCGGGCGCCGCCCAGGCCGAGCAGGCCGACCGGCTCAAGCCCATGAACGCCGAGTCGGACAACCTGCGCTACGACGACGCGCGCCAGCTCAGCATCTTCACCGGCAACGTGGTCATCACCAAGGGCACCATCGTGATCCGCGGCGCCCAGGTCGAGGTGCGACAGGACGCGCAGGGCCACCAGTTCGGCGTCGTGCTGGGCAGCCCGGGCTACTTCAAGCAAAAGCGCGAAGGCCTCAACGAGTTCATCGAGGGCGAGGCCAAGCGCATCGAGTACGACAGCAGCGCCGACAAGGTGCGCTTCATCGGCGACGCCGTGCTGCGCCGCTACCTGGGCACCCAGCTCAACGACGAGACGCGCGGCAGCGTGATCGTCTACGACAACCGCAGCGAGGTGTTCACCGTCGAGAGCAGCCCGGCCGGCGCCACGCCCGGCAATCCCTCGGGCCGGGTGCGTGCCACGCTCACGCCGGTGCCGCGCGAAGGCCAGCCCGCCCCGGCGCCCGCGCCCGCCCCCACGCCGCTGCGCCCGTCGGGTGAGCTCGGCGGAGGACGCCCGTGAGCGCCAGCGAGTCGCCCTCGACCACCTTCCCCGAAACCCAGTTGCTGGCCACCAGCCGGCTGGAGGCCACGGGGCTGAAGAAGTCCTACGGCAGCCGCCTGGTGGTCAAGGACGTTTCGCTCGCCGTGGACAAGGGCGAGGTGGTGGGCCTGCTGGGCCCCAACGGCGCCGGCAAGACGACCTCCTTCTACATGATCGTCGGCCTGCTGCGCGCCGACGGCGGGCAGATCCTGCTCGACAACCAGTCCATCGAGCGCCTGCCCATCCACCGCCGCGCGCGCCTGGGCCTGGGCTACCTGCCGCAGGAGGCCTCGATCTTCCGCAAGCTCACCGTGGCGCAGAACGTGCGCGCCGTGCTGGAGCTGCAGGTGGACGCGCGCGGCCGCCCGCTGAGCGCCGCCGCCATCGACGAGCGCCTGGACACGCTGCTGCGCGACCTGCACGTGGACCACCTGCGCGATTCGCCCGCGCCGGCGCTGTCGGGCGGCGAGCGCCGCCGCGTCGAGATCGCGCGCGCGCTCGCCACCGATCCGCGCTTCATCCTGCTCGACGAGCCCTTCGCCGGCATCGACCCGATCGCGGTGATCGAGATCCAGCGCATCATCGGCTTCCTCAAGTCGCGCGGCATCGGCGTGCTCATCACCGACCACAACGTGCGCGAGACCCTGGGCATCTGCGACCGCGCCTACATCATCAACGACGGCCATGTGCTGACCAGCGGCACGCCGTCGGACATCGTCGAGAACGCCGACGTGCGCCGGGTCTACCTCGGCGAGCATTTCCGGATGTGATGAAGCAGAGCCTGTCGCTACGCGTCTCGCAGCACCTGGCGCTGACGCCCCAGCTGCAGCAGTCGATCCGCCTGCTGCAGCTTTCGACGCTGGAGATGGCGCAGGAGGTCGAGCAGATGCTCGACGAGAACCCCTTCCTGGAACGCGCCGACGAAGGCCTGGAGCGCGAGGAATTCGGCCTGGCCGCGACCGATGCGCCGGTGAGCGCGGGCGAGCAGATCGCCGACGCCGCGTCCGCCGCCGGCCCGGGCGCCGACGCCGGGGAGGGGCGCAACGAAGACAAGGCCAGCGCCACCGACGGCGACGCGGTGGAGGCCAGTGTGGACGGCGCCTCGCCGGTGGAAGAGAGCTGGGACGGCGACGGCACGGTGGAGATGGCGCCCGACGACAGCGAGTGGGGCGGCGACGCGCCGCCGCGCGGCAGCGGCTCCGGCGATGACGAAGAGACCGCCAGCGCGGCCGACCTCGCGCGCGCCCTGGTGTCGCTGCAGGACCATTTGCACGAGCAGGCGCGCTGCCTGCGCCTGTCCGAGGCGGATGCTGCCGCGCTGCACTTCCTGATCGAATCGCTGGACGAGGACGGCTACCTCGCCGACCCGCTGCCCGAACTCGCGCTGGCGCTGCTGCGCCTGCAGGGTGAGGCCACCGCCAAGGCCGACCCGTCCGACGCCGCCGCCACCGAACGCCTCGACGCGGCCGAGCAAGGGCTGCGCACCGCCCTGCAGCTGCTGCAGCACATGGACCCGCCCGGCGTGGGCGCGCGCGACCTGGCCGAGTGCCTGAAGCTGCAGATCCTGGAGCTGCGCAACACGCCCGAGGCGCGCGCCGCGCTGGCGATCTGTGGGCAGCCGCTGGAGCTGATCGCCAAGCGCGACGTGCGCAAGCTGGTGCAGCTGTGCCGCGCCGACGAGGACACCGTGCGCGGCGCGCTCGCGCTGATCGCGCGGCTGGAGCCCAAGCCCGGACGCCGCTTCGCGGACGTCGAGCGCAACATCGTCGTGCCCGACGTCATCGTCACGCGCGCCGGCCGCGGCTTCAAGGTGGTGCTCAACCCCGACGTGATGCCGCGCCTGCGCGTGCACGACGTGTACGCCAACGCCATGCGCCAGAACCGCGGCGGGCGCGATGGCGGCGAAGGCGGCCACGCCGCCATGCAGCAGCGCCTGCAGGAGGCGCGCTGGTTCATCAAGAACATCCAGCAGCGCTTCGACACCATCCTGCGCGTGTCCAGCGCCATCGTCGAGCGCCAGCGCAACTTCTTCATGCACGGCGAGCTCGCCATGCGCCCGTTGGTGCTGCGCGAGATCGCCGACGAACTGGGCCTGCACGAATCCACCATCAGCCGCGTGACCACGGCCAAGTACATGGCCACGCCTTTCGGTACCTACGAACTGAAGTACTTCTTCGGCTCCTCGCTGGGCACCGAGACCGGCGGCAACGCCTCCAGCACCGCGGTGCGCGCGCTGCTCAAGCAGTTCATCGCTGCCGAGGCGCCGGCCAAGCCGCTGTCGGACAACCAGCTCTCCGACCTGCTCAAGGAGCAGGGCATCGAGTGCGCGCGCCGCACCGTGGCCAAGTACCGCGAGGCCATGCGCATCGCCCCGGCCAACCTCCGAAAATCGCTTTGAACCAGCTCCAGCTCTTTCTCCCCTGCGCCGCCGGCGTGGAGGACTTTCTCGCCGCCGAGGTGCAGCGCATCACCGGCATCGGCGCGCTGCAGCGCTCGCGCGGCGGCGTCTCGCTCGAGGCCTCGTGGCGCGACGCGCTGCGCCTGAACCTGCACAGCCGGCTCGCGCAGCGCGTGCTGGTGCGCCTGTGGCACGGCCCCTACCGTGCCGAGCAAGACCTCTACGCGGCCGCCGCCGAGGTGGCCTGGGAGATCTGGTTCACGCCGCGCCAGACCATCAAGGTCGAACTCACCGCGCAGCACAGCCCGCTCAAGAGCCTGAACTTTGCCGCCCTCAAGATCAAGGACGCCGTCTGCGACCGCTTTCGCGACAAGCGCGGCGAGCGCCCCAGCGTGGACACCCAGCGGCCCGACGTGCGCCTGTTCGGCCACCTCACCGCCGAGACGCTCACGCTCTACATCGACACCACCGGTGAGCCGCTGTTCAAGCGCGGCTGGCGCGAGGACAAGGGCAACGCGCCGCTGAAGGAAACCCTGGCCGCCGCCATGATCGCCGCCACCGGCTGGGACGCGCAGGCGCGCGAGGCCGCCACGCTGGCCGAGGTGCCGCCGCTGGCCGACCCCTGCTGCGGCAGCGGCACGGTGCTCATCGAGGCCGCGCAGATCGCGCTGAACATCGCCCCGGGCGGCCAACGCCGCTTCGCCTTCGAGAAGCTGCTGCCCTTCCAGCCGCACGTGTGGCAGGGCCTGCGCGACGAGGCGCGCGCGGCCGAGCGGCCCTGGCCCGCCGGCCAGGCGCCCATCGTCTTCGGCAGCGACGTGGCCTTCCGCATGGTCGACTTCGCCCGGCGCAATGCCGAGCGCGCGCGCGTGGCCCAGGCGATCGAGCTGCGCGGCGGCGACGCCCTGCAGCGCCTGCCGCCCAGCCCGCGCGCGGGCGTGCTGCTGCTCAACCCGCCCTATGGCGAGCGCATCGCCGCCGCCGGCGTGGCCGGGCGCAACGCGGCCGAACGCGCCAACGGTGCCGGCGCCGAGCGCGGGGGGCGCGAACAGGCGCGCGACGAGGACGGCCAGGCCGCCGACGCCTTCTTCGAGCGCCTGGCCGCGCACTGGAAATCGCACTACGCCGGCTGGACCGCCTGGCTGCTCACGCCCGACCTGAAATTGCCCGGCCGCATGCGCTTCAAGGAATCGCGCCGCGTGCCGCTGTGGAACGGCCCCATCGAGTGCCGGCTGTTCCGCTTCGACCTGAAGGCCCGTCGGAATGACGCGGTCTGACCCAGAAACGCCAGGGAGCCGGCTGTGCCGGTCCGTCGGCGTTGCCCCCTCGGAGGGGTCGCGCGAGGCGCGGCAGGGGGGGGCTCTTGCTCTGGTCGTCATCGACACCAACGTCGTGCTCGACCTGTTCGTCTTCGACGACCCCGCCGTGGCGCCGCTGCGCGCCGCGCTGGTGCAGGGCCGCGTGGCCTGGATCGCCAGCGAGGCCATGCGCGAGGAGCTGCGGCGCGTGCTGGACTACCCGCACCTCGCGCGCCGCCTGGGCGGTGGCGGGCCCGATGCCGTGCTGGCCGCGTTCGACCGCCACGCGCGGCGCGTGGCGCCTGCCGCCAAGGCCGCGTTCACCTGTCGCGACCCGACGACCAGCGCTTCATCGACCTGGCCGTGGCGCATGGCGCCGCGCTGCTCAGCAAGGACGCCCATGTGCTGGCGCTGGCGCGCCGCCTCGCGGGCATCGGCGTGCCCGTGCGCCGCGCCTGGGCGCCGAGCGCTGAGGGGGCCGTGGCGTGAGCGCCTGGCCCGTGGCCGCGCTGCTCGCGCTGTTGGCGGGGCTGTCGCCGGCCCGGGCCCAGGACGCGGCACGCTGCGGTCCCGTGGGGCCGGCTGGCCAGCAGCGCTGTGCCTTGCCCGACGGCTCCAGCCTGCTGCGCGTGATGGGCGCGGACGGCCGCCGCGCCCTGGTGCTGTTGCGCCGCTGGGCCGACGGCAGCCTGGCCGAACTGCGCTGCGCGCCCACCAGCCTGCTGCCCGAGGACCGCGAGCCCTGCGGCCATGGCGGCGCGCTCGCCGAGGTCACGCTCTACCGCGAACCCGGCAAGCCGCTGGGCACCGTGAGCCACCGGCGCGGCGTGCTGATGCGCCAGGTGATCGTGAACCCGCAAGGCGGCGTGGTGCGCAGCGAGGAGCTCGTCGAGGACAGCGGCGGTCCCGACCGCCGCATCAAGCGCGTGTACTACCCCTCGGGGCAGTTGCGGCACGAGATCGACCTGGCCGAGCCGCCGCCCGAGCAGTACCACGGCCGCGAGGGCGTGGGCCGCGAGTTCGCCGAGTCGGGCCAGTTGACGCAGGAGGTGGAGTGGGCCGCGGGGCGCGAGCGGCGCATCCGCCAGTGGCACCTCAACGGTCAGCTCAAGATGGAGCAAACCATCCGCCGCCTGGGCCGCGACGAGCTGCGCGAGACGCGCAGTTTCTACGAGGACGGCGCGCCGGCGGCGCTCAACCGCGAGCGCAACGGCCGCCTGTTCGGCTGGCAGCAGTACCACGCGCCCGGCGGCGCGCTGCAGCGCGAGGAGGAATACGGGGAGCGTGGCCTGCTGCTGCGCCTCAGGCTCTACGACACCAGCGGCCGGCTGCTGCGCGACGAGCGGGTGAACGAGGACCCGTCGAGCAGTTGAGGCTGGGGGGCCAGTTGGGCTGGCTGGCCCTCTCGCTTGTGTTGCTGACTTGCTGGCGTCGGCTTCGCATGGGCCGCCGGTGTGGGTGCCCGTTCTCCGGCCCACGCTCGCGGTCCACCACCTGGGTAGGCCTGCGTTGTCTCTTCAACACCGCTTCGGCGCTCGGCCTCTGTGGCAGCCGCGAATGGGGCCTGCGCCCGGGCACCCACACCGCCGTCCCCGAAACGGGCGGGCCGGCTAAAGAAGACCGGACATCCTTCGAGCGTTGATCGCTGGCCAAATGGAATCTGACCCCGATTTCGCGCTGTGGCCCCGATGTCCTTGGTCTGCTCGCGTGTCACTCTCGACGGATGGAGGGGTTCGCGGGCGCAGGCCCCATTCGCGGCTGCCACAGAGGCTGAGTGCCGGCACGGTGTTGATGAAACAACGCAGGCCTACCGGGGTATGCGCCCGCGAGCGTGGGCCGGAGAACGCGGACCCCGCCAGCCGTCAGCGCGAAGCCGTCAGCGCGAAGCCGTCAGCGCGAAGCCGTCAGCGCGAAGCCGTCAGCGCGAAGCCGTCAGCGCGAAGCCGGCGAGCGAAGTCACCGAGCGAAGTCACCCAGAGAAACTGCCGCGTGCAGCCATCAGCGCAAGGCCGCCGGTGCGAAGCCCGCCATGGACGCAGACCAGCCGGCTCAAGCCTGAGCGAAGGTGTCGGCCCGCGCCCGCCGCCACCAGGTGGTGAACACCGCGTGCTCCCCTTGCGCGTCGTCGTCCAGCAGCGCACCCGGCGAGGTGGTGGGCAGCAGGTGGGCCAGCAGGCGCACCTCGTTGTCGCTCACGCGGCGCACCAGGTGGTGCGCGCTGATCTCGCCCGGGTGCTGCAGGCCGGCGGCCTGAACCAGCTCCTTCAAGGCCTTGAGCGTGTTCTGGTGGAAGCGCCACACCCGCTCGGCCTTGTCGGGCACCACCAAGGCCTGCTGGCGCACCGGGTCCTGCGTGCTCACGCCCGTGGGGCAATGGCCGGTGTGGCAGGTCTGCGCCTGCAGGCAGCCCAGCGCGAACATGAAGCCGCGCGCGCTGTTGCACCAGTCGGCGCCGATGGCCAGCGCGCGCGCGATGTCGAAGGCGCTCACCACCTTGCCCGCGCAGCCGATGCGGATGCGATCGCGCAGGTTCACGCCCACCAGGGTGTTGTGCACCAGGCGCAGGCCCTCCTGCAGCGGCGCGCCGACGTGGTCGGTGAACTCCAGCGGCGCCGCGCCGGTGCCGCCCTCGGCGCCGTCGACCACGATGAAATCGGGCGTGACGCCGCTCTGACGCATGGCCTTGACGATCGCGAACCACTCCCAGGGGTGGCCGATGCACAGCTTGAAGCCCACCGGCTTGCCGCCAGAGAGCGCGCGCAGCTTCTGGATGAAGGCCATCAGCTCCAGCGGCGTGGAAAAGGCGCTGTGCGCGGCCGGCGAGATGCAATCCACCGCCTCGGGCACGCCGCGCGCGGCGGCGATCTCGGCCGTCACCTTGGCGCCCGGCAGCACGCCGCCGTGGCCGGGCTTGGCGCCCTGGCTCAGCTTGATCTCCACCATCTTCACCTGCGGGTCGAGCGCGTTCGCGCTGAAGCGCTCCTCGCTGAAGCGGCCCTCGTCGTCGCGGCAGCCGAAATAGCCCGAACCGATCTCCCAGATCAGGTCGCCGCCGTGCAGGCGGTGCCAGGCGGAGATGGAGCCCTCGCCCGTGTCGTGCGCGAAGCCGCCGCGCTGCGCGCCCGCGTTGAGGGCCTGGATGGCGTTGGCCGAGAGCGCGCCGAAGCTCATGGCCGAGATGTTGAACACGCTGGCCTCGTAGGGCTGGGTGCAGTCGGGCCCGCCGATGCGCACGCGGAAATCGTGGGTGGGCAGGCTGGTCGGCGCGATCGAGTGGTTGATCCACTCGTGGCCGTTGCTCAGCATGTCGAGCTGGCTGCCGAAGGGGCGCTTGTCGGTCTCGCCCTTGGCGCGCGCATACACCAGGCTGCGCTGCGCACGCGAGAAGGGTTGGGCCTCGGTGTCGCTTTCCAGAAAGTACTGGCGGATCTCGGGCCGCACGAACTCCAGCATGAAGCGCAGGTGACCGATCACCGGGTAGTTGCGCAGCACCGAGCTGCGCGTCTGGCGCAGGTCCCACAGGCCCACCAGCGTGAGCGCGCCGAACAGCAGGAACCAGACGCCGCCGACGCCGAAGGCGACCAGGGCGAACAGGCTCAGCAGGGCGACGAAGGCGCACAGGCCCAGGGCCGTGTAGCGCACGGGATAGAGAGCGTTGAGTCGGTCAAGCATCGGCGTTCGTCGTCTGGTCGAAGGGGGAAAAATCCTGCGTCTGCATTATTGGGGCGTGTTTTGAACAAGCGAACAATGACTTGAATCCCCACACCGCACGCGCCCAGGCAGGCGACGCGGGGTCGGTGTCCCAGGGCCTGCCGCGAAGGATGTCGCCATGTTCCCGATCATGATGGACGAGCCCGATTCGATGACGGTCGCCCCCAGCGTGTGGCAAACCCTGCAGAACGCCTGGCGCAGCGTGTACGAGGCCCCTGCGCCCGCCACGCACCTGGAGCCGGCGGAGCGGCCGCCGACGCCCAGCGCGCTGGCCTCGCTGGCCATGGGCACGGTGGACCCGTCGGGCCAGACGCACCACTGACACGGCGTGAGGGCGCCCCCCACGGGGCCCGCGCCGCGCCCGGCGGCGCGGTGGGCGGCACTACACTGGCGGCCCTTTCCCGCCCGAGCGCCTCCCGATGACCCCCGACAGCGACAGCCCCCTGCAAGCCAGCGATTTCGACGAACTCGACGCCATCCTCGTCGACCTCGCCTCGCGCGACGACGCGGTGCCGCCCTGGGAATTCCTGGAAGGCGCCATGGCCGCCCTGATCTGCACCCGCCGGCCCATCGAGGCGAGCGAATGGATGCCCGCGCTGTTGGGCACCGGCCCGCTGCCCACGGTGCCGCACGGCGACGGCACCCACTTTCCCAGCACCGACCGTTACGAGCGTTTCATGGTGCTGTGGGCCCGCCGCGAGGCCGAGGTGCGCGCCGCCCTGCTGGCCGACGTGAACAGCCTGGCGGACGAGCGCAGCTACCACCCCGAGCTGGTGGACCTGCGCGGTGCCGTGGCCGCCATGCCCGAGGCCGAGCGGCCCAACACCGACGGCGAACCCCTGCCCGCGTTCGGCCAGGCCTGGGCTGAGGGCTTCCTGGCCGTGGTGGAACTCTGGGAAGACGATTGGGTACCGCCGCGCGACAAGGAAACCGCCGGCTGGATCCACGACGCGCTCGACACCATCGCCGCCGTGGCCGAAGACGACCGCGGCACGCCCGAGCTGAACCTGCACGAGGAAGAGGCGCCGCCCAGCGTGAGCCAGGCCCGCCTGGACGAACTGGACGCCGCCATCTGGGCCGTCTACGAGCTGCGCCGCATCTGGGCCAGCCTGGGCCCGCGCAGCGAGCCGGTGCGCCAGGCCGCCACGCCCGGTCGCAACGACCCTTGCCCCTGCGGCAGCGGCAAGAAGTACAAGAAGTGCCACGGGGCCTGAGGCCCGCGGCGAGCGGGGCCGCAAGGACCCGTGCGGCCGTGTCAGCCCAGGACCTCGAACGGTCCGCCCTTGTCGATCGCGCGGCGGTAGGCCGGACGGTCGTGGATGCGGCGCAGCCAGTCCATCAGGCGCGGGCGTGAGGCGTTGAGCCCGCCGCGCGCGGTGGCGGCCTCCACCGGAAAGCTCATCTGCACGTCGGCGGCGCTGAAGGACTGGCCGGCGAACCAGGGGCTGCCGGCCAGCTCGGCTTCCAGGAAGTCCAGGTGCTGCGTGAGGTTGGGCGTGATGAAGCGCGCCTTCACCA
Source organism: Hydrogenophaga sp. YM1 (assembly GCF_016903055.1). Classification (NCBI taxonomy): domain Bacteria; kingdom Pseudomonadati; phylum Pseudomonadota; class Betaproteobacteria; order Burkholderiales; family Comamonadaceae; genus Hydrogenophaga; species Hydrogenophaga sp. YM1. Next base: position 367,296 of record NZ_CP070223.1, read on the forward strand.
TCGCCGAGATGGCCTTGGCCACCGGCCGCACGAGCAGCGGCGCCTTCTCCACCCGGTCGAACACCAGCTTGAGCAGCAGCGGCGGCATCAACGAGCCTTCGGCGTAGTGCATCCAGTAGCGGTAGCGCAGGAACTCCGGCGTGCCGGGCTCGGGCCGCAGCCGCGGCCCGTGGCGCTCCACCAGGGTTTCCAGGATCGCGCCCGATTCGGCCAGCACCAGCGCGCCATCCACCACCACCGGTGACTTGCCCAGCGGGTGCACCCGCTTGAGCTCGGGCGGCGCGAGCAGGGTCTTGGGGTCGCGCTCGTAGCGCACGATCTCGTAGGGCAGGCCCAGCTCCTCCAGGAGCCAGAGCACGCGCTGCGAGCGCGAGTGGTTGAGGTGGTGGACGCGGATCATGCTCAGTCGAGCAGTTCCTTGGGCACGTTGCCGCCGTTGGCGGCGATGTGGGCGAGCACGTTCTTGTGCAGCCAGACGTTCATCTTGGCCGAGTCGTTCATGAACTCGTCGGGGCAGTAGAGCTCCTTGGCCAGTTCCTTGCGCGCCTGCAGGCTGCTGTCCATGTCGAGCAGCTTGAGCAGGTCGACGATGGAGGTGCGCCAGTTGAGCTTCTGCGGGTTGGCCGCCGCGCGCTTTTCCATCTGGGCGACCACGTCCACCATCGCGATGGGGTTGACCACGGCCGGCGCGGGCGCGGCGGCGGCCGGGGCCGGGCTGGGCGCCGCCACCGGGGCGGGCGCTGGCGCGGCGGCGGGCGGCGTGGCGGCCTGGGCGGTGGACAGTCCGAGCTTGTCGAGGATGGTGCTGAAGAATCCCATGGCGGTCTCCTGAGGTCGTTGGTCGGCCGGCCAGTATAGGAGGGGGGTATGACGACGGGGCGTCCATCGCCCCTTTCGAGGGGGCGCCATGGCCCCGGGCCGGCTCAGGATCGCAGATCGAAGGCCGCCTCGGCCACGCCCACGCCGTTCACCCGCAACTCGACGCGGTGGCGGCCTGGGTAGAGTCGGCGCGTCGTCACCTCGCGCAGCGAATGCGCCTTGTCGAGCTCACGCGATTCGCCGGGCGCGAGCTCGATCTTCCAGCCCTTGAAAACCTTGGGCGACGCCGACCCATTGGCCTTGACGTGGTGCACCGCGTAGTCGACCACCAGGGTCTGCGGGCCGCGCGCGAGCGAACGCAGCCGGGCCTGCAGGCGCACCTGGCCGCCCACCGCCACCGCCGCGGGGGCGATGCGCAGCGTGGCCTCGCCGTCGAAGCCATGGCTCAGGCCCCAGGCCGCGAGCGTGGGCGCGTGGCCGGCCTTGATGAGCCCGCGGCTGGCGTGGCGTAGCAGGGCCTCGCGGGCCGCATCGGCGCCCACGCGGTGCTCGCGCACCCAGTCGGCCACGCGTTCGGGGTGGTCCTTGGCGATGTCGTTGAGGTGGTTGGCCACGCTGCGGCGCACATAGGCGCTGGTGTCGTTCTGCAGCGCGCGCAGCAGCGGCAGCGTGGGCGCGGGGTCGGCCACCAGGGCCTGCAGGCGCAGGCCCCAGGGCAGGCGCGGGCGGCTGCCTTCGCTCACCAGCCGGCGCACGTGGGCGCTGGCGTCGCCGGTCCAGCGCGACAGCAGCGGGAACACGAGCCCGGGGCGCTGCGCGATGAAGGGGCGGATGGCGAACTCGGCCGTGAAGCGCTGCGTGAGCTCGCGCAGGCAGAGCAGGGCGCGTTCGGGCTCGTCCAGGCCCGCGCGCGCCACCCATTCGCCCGCGCCCCACAGCGCCCAACCGCCCACGCCCTGCGGTGGCAGGCCTTGAAGTCCCACGGGCTCGCCCTCGGTGTCCAGCGCCAGCGGCGGCGCGAGCGCGGCCTCCAGCACGCCGCAGGCGCGGTCGAAGTCGGTGGGCAGGGTGGCCTGCAGCGCGTCGGCCAGGCGGTGCGCGCGGGCCTTGAACTCCAGGCCGTCCTGGCCATCGAGCGCGATGGCCGAGAAGCGCTCGGCGTCGAAGCCGCGCCAGGCGCGGCGCAGGTGGCGCGCGGTGTGCGCCACGGTGTCGGGGTTGATGAGCAGCTTGAAGGCTTCGGCCATGCGCGGGTCCTGGGGGTGTCAATCCAGCCGCTGCAGCAGGCCGGCCAGGGCGTGCCGCACGGCCTGCGCGCGCACGGCGGCGCGGTCGCCGTCGAAGCGGCGGTGCTCGCTGGCCACGCCGGCTGGCGTGCACCAGCCGAACCACACGGTGCCCACGGGCTTGTCCGCGCTGCCGCCCGTGGGACCGGCGACGCCGGTGACCGCGAGCGCGCAGCGCGCCGCCGAATGGGCCACCGCGCCCGCGGCCATGGCGCGCGCCACGGGCTCGCTCACCGCGCCGTGCGCGGCGATGAGCGCGGCGGGCACGCCCAGCGAGTCGGTCTTGGCGGCGTTAGAGTAGGTGACGAAGCCGCGCTCGAACCACTCGCTGGAGCCGCTGAGTTCGGTGCACGCGGCGGCGATCAGGCCACCGGTGCAGCTTTCGGCGCTGGCCATCATGGCGCCGCGCGCGCGCAGGCGGGCGGCCAGTTCGGTGACGAGGTCGAGCGTCGCGGCGTCCATGCTCAGAAGCGCCAGAGCGCGATGACCAGCAGCGTGCACAGCGCGGCCGCGAAGTCGTCGAGCAGGATGCCGAAACCGCCGCGCGGGCCGAAGCCCTTGAAGGCTTGGTCGGCCCAGGCCATGGGGCCCAGCTTCACGGCGTCGAAGAAGCGGAACAGCGCGAAGGCCACGAGCTGCGCCCAGAAACCGGCGGGCGCGATCAGCCAGAGCACGAGCCAGAAGGCCACCACCTCGTCCCACACGATGTGGCCCGAATCGGCCACGCCCAGGTGCCGCGCGGTGACGGTGCAGGCCCACCAGCCCAGCAGCGTGGCCGCGGCGAGCAGCAGGCCCCAGCTGCTGTGCGGCAGCAGGGGTTCCAGCACCAGCCAGGCGACCCAGGCCCACAGCGTGCCCGAGGTGCCCGGCGCCAGCCGCGACAGGCCCGCGCCCGCGCCGAGGGCGATGAAGTGGGCGGGGTGGGCGAAGAGGAAGCGCCAGGTCGGGCGGGCGGGGGCGTCGGAGGGCATCGGTCGATGATAGGTGGGCGGCGCGTCCAGGCGGTTCAGCCCGCGCTGCCGCGCGCTTCGTCTTCCAGCGCATCCAGGAAGACCCGCACCTTGGACGGCACCAGCCGCCGGCCGGGCAGCAGGGCGTAGATGCGCAGCGGCTCGCAGGTCCATTCGGGCAGCAGGCGCACCAGCGCGCCGCTGGCAACGGCCTGTTCGCAGAAGGTGGCCGTGATGCGCGCCACGCCGAGCCCGGCCTTGGCGCTGGCCAGGCGCAGGCTGGCGTTGCCGCTGCGCATGCGCGGGGTGCGCATGTCCACCTGCACCGGCTCGCCGCCGGGCCCCTGGAAGCTCCAGAGGGCGTCGTCGTTGCCGGCCAGCAGAGGCAGGTCGTTGAGGTCCTGCGGCGACTTCAGCGCGGGGTGCTCGCGCACCAGCTCGGGCGAAGCGAAGAGGCCGCGCTCCAGCGAGTACACGCGCCGCGTCACCACGGTGGCGGGCGCGAAGCTGTGTTCGATGGCGGAGAACACGATGTCGTAGTGGCGCTCGAACAGCGCCACGCGTGCGTGCTCCACGTCGAGGTGGACCTTGAGTTCGGGGTGCGCCTTCATCACCGCGCAGGACACGCTGGCCAGGTGGTGCGCGCCGAACTCGTAGGGCGCGGCCACGCGCAGGGTGCCCTGCACCTGCGAGCTCTTGGTGACGGCCTCGGCGGCGAACTCGCGCAGCTGGGCCAGCGGTTTGGCTATCTCTCGGTAGAGCGCCTCGCCTTCATCGGTGAGGCGCAGCTGGCGCGTGGTGCGCTCCAGCAGCCGCGCGCCGATCTGCGCCTCCAGCCGCGTCACCGAGGCGCTGAGGCTGGACTTGGGGCGGTCGGTGGCCCGCGCCGCGGCCGTGAATCCGCCGTGGTCCACGACCTGGCAGAAAGCGTCGAAATCTTCCCAATGCATTGTTCAGGTTCGCGAACACAGAAGCCAGGGCAGCCTGTTTATCGCCAGCCGCCCGCTGCCTAGGATTCTCACCCATCGACAACGCATGACGCACCGCTGGTGCATGGAGAGACAGGGTGTTCCTGAAGAACTGCTGGTACGTGGCCGCCTGGGACCACGAATTGATCGACGGCAAGATGCTGGCGCGCACCATCCTGGAAGAAGCGGTGCTGCTCTACCAGTCCGAAAGCGGCAAGGTGGTGGCGCTGCAGGACCGCTGCTGCCACCGCGGCGTTCCGCTGCACCTGGGTCGCCGCGAGGGCGACTGCGTGCGTTGCATGTACCACGGCCTGAAGTTCGACGCCTCGGGCAAGTGCATCCAGATCCCCGGCCAGGAGGTGGTGCCACCCAAGCTGGGCGTCAAGAGCTACCCCGTGGTGCTGCGCGACCACCTGGTCTGGATCTGGATGGGCGACCCGGCCCAGGCCGACCCCGGCGACATCATCGACTTCCCCTACCTGCGCGACCCGCAATGGAAAGGGGTGCCCGACTACCTCCACTACGAGGCCAACTGGCTGCTCATCGTCGACAACCTCAGCGACTTCGCGCACCTGGCTTTCGTGCACACCAAGACCCTGGGCGGCTCGGAGGAGTACGCCTACGTGACCAAGCCGGTGGCCATCGAGCGCCTGCCACGCGGCTTCCGGGTGGAGCGCTGGCACATGAACGCGGCGCCGCCCCCGTTCCACCGCAAGGTGCTGCCCGCCGCCGAGAAGGACCTGCCGGTCGACCGCCGCAACATCGGCCACATGCACGTGCCGGGCATCTTCTTCCTGGAGTCCATGTTCTCGCCGGCCGGCAGCGGCTCGGAAACCGGCAACCGGGAGGGCAGCCGCGAGTACCGCAACTGCCAGTTCATGACGCCGGAGACCCGGCGCACCACGCACTTCTTCTGGACCTACCTGAACAACTTCGAGGGTGAGGACGCCAATGTCTCGCGCTCGCTGCACCAGAGCCTGATCGAAGGCTTCATGGAGGACAAGCACCTCATCGAGGCGCAGCAGAAGGTGCTGGACGCGGATCCGGGCTTTCGCATGCTGGCCGTCGCGGCCGACGCGCCGCTGTCGCACTTCCGCTGGACCTTCGACAAGCTGGTGGCCGGGGAACGCGCCGCCGAGAGCGCGGTGGCCGTGCGGATGGCCGCCCCGGCCGCGGGTGCGGGACAGCCCGCGTGACGGGGCCGGTGGTGGACGCGGCGAAGGGCCCCGCGATGGCCCAGGCGCCGGGCGAGCTGAGCCTGCGCATCGCCGACATGGGCGCCGAGGCGCGCGACGTGCTGCGGCTCGAGCTGGTGGACCCGCGGGGCGGCGACCTGCCGGTGTTCGAGCCCGGCGCGCACCTCGACGTGCACCTGCCCAACGGCCTGGTGCGCCAGTACTCGCTGGCCAACGACGCGCGCGAGCGGCACCGCTACGTGATCGGCGTCGGGCGCGCCGCGCCCGGGCGCGGCGGCTCGGCCTGCGTGCACACCGAGTTGCGGCCCGGCATGGCGCTGCGCTGCGGCGCGCCCGTCAACCACTTTCCGCTGGTGCCCGATGCGCCGCGCTACCTGTTCATCGCGGGCGGTATCGGCATCACGCCCATCCTGTCCATGGTCCGCTGGTGCGAGGCCGCGGGTCGGCCCTGGCGCCTGGTGTACGCGGCGCGCAACCGCTCGCGCCTGGCCTTCTACGAGGACCTCGCACCCTTCGGTGGCAAGGTGCAATGGCACTGCGACGACGAGGCCGGCGGCCCGCTGCCGGCGGCGCGCCTGGTGGCCGGGGCCGGTGCCGGCACGCACATCTACTGCTGCGGCCCGGCCCCGCTGATGGAGGCCGTGCGCGACGCGCCCGGGGCGGTGCCGGCGGCGGAGCGGCACTTCGAGTGGTTCGCCGCGCCGCAGCGGTCCGAGCCCGACGCCGCGGCGGGGGGCTTCTGGGTCGAGCTGCGGCGCAGCCAGCGGCGCTTTCACGTGCCGCCCGAGCGCAGCATCCTGGAGGTGCTGGAGGCCAACGGCCTGTCGATTCCTTTCTCTTGCCGCGAGGGCCTGTGCGGCACCTGCGAGACCGCCGTGTGCGAGGGCGAGCCCGAGCACCGCGACTACGTCTATCCCGAGTCCGAGCGGCCCGGACTGCGCCGCCTGCTGGTCTGCGTGTCGCGTTCGCGCACGCCCGGGCTGGTGCTCGACCTCTGAGCGGCTTCCATTTCCCCCCCCACCACGACAAAAAGGAGACATCCCCATGAGCGTTTCACGCCGCCGTTTCTGCCAGGCCAGCGCCACAGGGTTGGCGATGGCCGCCTGGCAGCCGCCCCTGCAGGCCCAGACCCCGACGCCGGAGACGGCCAAGATCCTGATCGGCTTCGCGCCGGGCGGCACCATCGACCTCGTGGGGCGCCGCGTCGCCGAGAAGCTGCACCCGGGTTACGCGAAGGCGGTGGTCGTCGAGAACCGCACCGGCGCGGGCGGGCAAATCGCCGTGCAGGCGGTGAAGAACGCCGCACCCGACGGCGCCACGGTGCTGCTGACCCCCGCCTCGCCCCTGGGCCTGCACCCGCACACCTTCCGCCGCCTGCCCTACGACCCGGTGCGCGACGTGGTGCCCGTGTCGGCCGCGGCGGCCTTCGACTACGCGCTGGCGGTCGGCCCCCAGGTACCGGTCAGCGTGAAGAGCGTGCCCGAGTTCCTGGCCTGGTGCCGGGCCCACCCGGCCAGCGCCAATTTCGGCTCGGCCGGTACGGGCTCAGCGGCCCACTTCATCGGCGCCTCGCTGGGCAAGACCGGCCAGGCGGATCTGCGCCACGTGGCCTTTCGTGGCTCGCAGCCCGCCATCACCGACCTCATCGGTGGCCAGATCGCCGCCGTGGTCGGCCCCACCGGCGAGTTCATGTCCAACGTGAAGGCTGGCAAGTGCCGGCTGCTGGCCACCAGCGGCCCGCAGCGCGGCCGCTTCACGCCCGACACGCCCACGCTGGCGGAGCAGGGCATCGCCGACCTGAAGTACCTGGGCTGGTTCGGCTTCTACCTGCCCGCCGCCGCGCCGGTCGACACCGTGCAGCGCCTCAACGCCGGTGTGCGCCAGGCGCTGGCCGCGCCCGACGTGGTCGACGGGCTGGCCTCGCTGTACATGGAGCCCTTCCCCAACAGCCCCGCGCAGTTGGCCACGCTGCTGCGCGAGGAGTCGGCCTTCTGGGCCCGCCTGGTCCAGCAGATCGGCTTCACGCCGGAGGCGTGAAGCATTTCGCCTGCGCAGGGGCCACCCGGCGCGGCGCTCAGGCGAAATGGTCGAAGCCGCGCGCGCGGATGGTCAGGTCGCGGCCCAGCGCATCGAGCACCCGCCACCCCGGCGCTGCCCGCAGGCGCCCGATGCGCGTGACCGCCACGCCGGCACCGGCGCCTGCCGCCAGCACGGCCGCGTGGGCCGAAGGGTCGGCGGTGAACAGCAGCTCGTAATCGTCGCCGCCGGCGAGCAGGCAGTCCAGGCGGTGCGCCTCATCCAGATCGCGCAAGGCCGGTGCCACTGGCAGCGCGGCAGCGTCGATCTCCGCGCCCAGGCCGCTGGCCTGCAGGATGTGGTCGAGGTCGCCGAGCAGGCCGTCGCTGAGGTCCAGCGCGGCGCGCACGCCCTCGGTGGCGGCCAGGGCCTGGCCCAGCGCCAGGCGCGGCGTGGGGCGGTCCATGCGGTCCTGCACCACGGCCAGCTCGCCGCGCGCCCAGGGCTCGCCGCGCCGCAGGGCCAGGGCCAGGCGGGCCTCGCCGGTGCGCCCGCTGAGCCAGAGCTCGTCGCCCGCCCGCGCGGCGTCGCGGCGCAGCGCGCGCCCGGGCCGCACCTCGCCGAACACGGTGAGGCTGAGCGTGAGCGGGCCGCGCGTGGTGTCGCCGCCCACCAGCGGGCAGTGGTGCGCATCGGCCAGCGCGAACAGGCCGCGCGCGAAGGGCGCGAGCCAGGCCTCGTCGGCCGCCGGCAGGGCCAGCGCCAGCGTGAAGCCCAGTGGGCGCGCGCCCATGGCGGCCAGGTCCGACAGGTTGACCGCCAGCGCCTTGTGGCCCAGGGCCTCGGGCTCGGCGCCGGCGAAGAAGTGGCGGCCTTCGACCAGCATGTCGGTGCTGACGGCGAGCTGGTGGCCGGGCGTGGGCTGCAGCAGGGCGCAGTCGTCGCCCACGCCCAGCACCACGGGGCCGCCGGCCGGCGCGGCGCGCGCGAAGTGGCGCGCGATCAGTTCGAACTCACCCATGCGCGGAAGGCTCGGCGGCTTCGTCGTCCGGGCCCGGGCGCTCGCGCGGCGGCAGCAGGAAGCTCAGCGGCGCGGAGCGCAGGCGCCGGCGCATGGCCTGGCGGATCAGCTGGCGGTTGCCCGTGCTGATGGCCTGCGCGCGCAGCGCCAGGCGGAAGGCCAGGTAGAAGCTCACCGTGAGGTTGAGCGGGCCGACCACCAGCACGCCCGCCACGGCCCACCAGAAGGCCGGTTCGCGCAGCACCTCCAGACCCAGCGAGAAGCCGGCGGCCGCCAGTTGGCCGGCCGAGAGGGTGACGTGGCGCACGTCCAGGCCCAGGCCGAAGAACTGCGCGAACACCGGCACCAGGCCCAGCATGAAGCCCAGCGACACGTTGGCCGCCAGGCCCGAAACGTTGGCGCGCGCGAAGCCGGCCCAGCGCGCGGCGCGCGTGCGGCCCAGCACACGCGTGAAGCGCGGGTTGTGGGCGATGGCGGAGTCCAGCTTGTGGAAGACGAACCAGTTCTCCACCCAGCCCGCGATGATGCTGCTGGCGAACAGCAGCACGCCGGTGAAGGCGGCGAACAGCGCGGTGGGGCCGAGCAGGCGCAGGTCGTGCAGCACGTGGCGGGCCTTGTCGGCGCCGATCATGGCCTCGCCGCCCAGGAACCACAGCAGCGAGCTGATCAGCAGCACCGTGGGCACCACCATGCCGACGTTGCCCAGGATGGCCGCGATCTGCGAGCGGAACAGGTTGGCCACCTCGTCGACGAAGCGGCGCACCGCGCCCGTGGCCTTGATGTCGCGCAGCTTGGCCACCATGGCCGGCGCGGTCACGGCGGGCTGCTTGGTCGCCACCGTCCATTGCAGCAGCATGATCAGCACGAAGCAGGCCGCGTAGTTGAAGCCGGCCGCGAAGCCGCCCCAGAAGGCCGACAGCCCCACGCCGTAGAGCGCGAACTTGATCCAGGTGGTGAAGCCCAGCACGAAGCCGCCGCCCGCGGCCTTGCCCAGCATTTCCTTGTACTCGGCGGCGTTGCGGGTGATGTAGTGCTCGCCGCTTTCGGCGCTGCGCTCGGCCACCTTGGCGGCCGTGAGGTGCGAGCTGGCGGCGATGAGGGCGCGCACGCTGCGGTTCTCGATGCCGACCTGCACCAGGTCGGCCAGCAGGGCGGCGTTGGCGCGGCCGGGCTGGGCGGCCAGCAGGCAGTCCAGCAGCTGCTTGATGCGCACGATGCGCTCGCGCAGCTGGCGCAGGCGGAACACGATGCCCACCGATACGCCGTGCTCTTCCAGGTGCTGGTAGACGGTGTAGGCCGCGTGCCGGCAGGCGTCGAGCTGGCCGCGCAGGCGCTCGGCGGCCTGCTCGGCCTCGGCGCTGCGCGGGCCGTGCACGCGCAACTCGCGGCGCAGCGCCTCGAACACGCCGGGCAGTTCGTGGAAGGGGCGCTCGGCCTGCGCCTCGGCCGACATGCGGATGCGGATCTCGGAGGCGAAGCCGGTGGCGCTGACCTGGCTGGTGCAGAAGGTCAGCGCGTCCAGCAGCGACTGATTCCACACATCGGTGCCGCGCTCGGGCGTGAGCGCGGCCAGCCGCTCCAGCGTGGCCGTGTCCAGCGCCTTGATCCAGCGCACGTCGAAGGGCGAGGGCAGCAGCAGCGAGAACAGCTCGGCCAGGTCGCGCGTCTCGGGCGTGCCGGGCAGCAGCTTGCGGCGCAGGCGGTGGCCGAGTTCGCTCAGGAAGGCGGTGCGCGGCGCGAAGCCGAAGTCGGCCAGCAGCGGGGTGATGTCGACGCCGGCCACGAAGGCGCGCAGCCAGGCGTGCCAGCGCTCGCGCAGCGCCGGGTCGGCCTCCAGCGCGCCGACGAACAGGCGCACGCGCGAGAGGGCGGCGGCCACGTCGATGGCGTCGCCACGCACCCAGGCCAGCGCGTCGGCCAGCCAGAGGTGGCGCTGCGCCAGCGGCGCCTCGGGCGCCATCGTGTCGAGGAGCTGTTGCAGGTCCATGCGGGCCGGGGGCGCGGGGGGCTTCAGTGCAGCACGCGCGTGGCCTGCGCGCCACCAGCGCCGCCCGCGCGCAACTCGAACTCGGGCACCGCGGCCTCGAAGCGTTCGCCGTCCTCGGCCACGCAGAAGAAGCTGCCGCGCATGGCGCCGGTGGGCGTGCGCAGGCGGGTGCCGCTGGTGTACTGGAAGGACTCGCCCGGGCGCAGCAGCGGCTGGTGCCCCACCACGCCCAGGCCCTTCACCTCTTCGGTGTGGCCGTGCGCGTCCTCGATGATCCAGTGCCGCGAGATGAGCTGCGCGGGCGCCTCGCCGTGGTTGGTGATGGTGATGGTGTACGCGAAGGCGTAGAGCTCTTCCTCGGGCGCGGACTGCTCGCTCAGGTACTGAGGCTCGGCCTCGCAGGTGAAGAGGTACTTGGGCATGGGCGGCATGTTACCTGTGGGCCGCGCGCGCCGCCGGGGCAGAGCCCCCACGCTGCGCACTTCGTGTCGTCGCTGCCCCCCATGGGGGCGCAGGCCTCCCTGGGAGGCGGCCCGGCGGGAGGCCTGAGACAATGCCGGGTTCCGATTCCGCCGCCCAACGCCCGCCATGACCACGTACCGCATCGCCCCCTCCATCCTCTCCGCCGACTTCGCCCGCCTGGGCGAGGAGGTGCGCCAGGTGGTCGCCGCTGGCGCCGACTGGATCCACTTCGACGTGATGGACAACCACTACGTGCCCAACCTCACCTTCGGGCCCATGGTGTGCCAGGCCCTCAAGCCGCACGCGAAGACGCCCGACGGCACACCGGTGCCCATCGACGTGCACCTGATGGTGCAGCCGGTGGACGCGCTGGCCCAGTCCTTCGCCGACGCCGGCGCCGACCTCATCAGCTTCCACCCCGATGCGAGCACCCACGCCCACCGCAGCGTGCAGGCCATCAAGGCGCGCGGCGTCAAGGCCGGGCTCACCTTCAACCCCGCGGCCTCGCTGGACGTGCTGGACTGGCTGATCGACGACATCGACCTGATCCTGATCATGAGCGTCAACCCCGGTTTCGGCGGCCAGGGCTTCATCGACTCGGCACTGCGCAAGGTCGAGGACGCGCGCCGGCGCATCGAGGCCAGCGGCAAGGACATCCGCCTGGAGGTGGACGGCGGCATCAAGCCCGACAACATCCGGCGCGTGGCCGACGCCGGCGCCGACACCTTCGTGGCCGGCAGCGCGATCTTCGGCAAGCCCGACTACCGGGCCGTGATCGAGCAGATGCGGGCCGCGCTGGCGTGATGCGCGGCATCCGCGCGCGGCCGGGCGCCGGGCCGCGCCCCAGCCCAGCCGGCCCCCCCGGGGGGCAGCCACCCGCGCAGCGGTGGAGCGTGGGGGCACTGATCGTCGACCTCGACGGCACGATGGTCGACACCCTCGGCGACTTCGACGCCGCGCTCAACGCCACCCTGCGCGATCTCGGCCGCCCGGCCGTGGCCCGCGCCGACATTCAGCGCATGGTGGGCAAGGGCTCGATGCACCTGATCCGCGCCGCGCTGCGGCACGGTGGGCTGGACGAGGCCGGCGCGCAGGCGCGGCTGGACGAGGCCTGGGCCAGCTACCAGCGGCACTACGCCGTCGCCAACGGCGCGCACAGCACCGTCTACCCCGGCGTGGTGGAGGGCCTGCAGGCCCTGCGCGGGCGCGGCCTGGCGCTGGCCTGCGTCACCAACAAGCCGCTGGCCTTCGCGCGCGATCTGCTGCACGCCAAGGGCCTGGCGCCGTTCTTCGCGCAGGTCTTCGGCGGCGACAGCTTTGCGCGCAGCAAGCCCGACCCGCTGCCCTTGATCGAAACCTGCCGTGCGCTGGCGGTGGCGCCCGCGCGCACGCTGATGGTGGGCGATTCGCAGAACGACGCCCTGGCCGCGCGTGCGGCGGGCTGCCCGGTGGTGCTGGTGAGCTACGGCTACAACCACGGCGAGCCGGTGCGCGGCGTGGACGCCGACGCCTACCTCGACCGGCTCGACGAGCTGCCGGCGCACCTGCTGCCCTAAATCAGTAGAGCAGCCGGCCCTCGGCGGTGGCCACGCCAATGTCGACCCACTGGCTGCCCTCGTTGCCCTTGCTGAAATCCACGCGGAAGCCGCCGAGGTCGAGTTCGCCCATGCGGCGCAGGGCCTCGGCCAGGCCGGTGGGGGTGAGCGGGCGGGCGCGGCGCGCGGCCTCGGAGAAGACCTGGGCCGTCACATAACCTTCGAGGTGGAACGGGGTGTAGGTCTTCACCTCGGGGTGCGAGCGCTGCATCGCCGCGCGGAAGGCGCGCTGCAGCGGCGAGGTCACGCCGTTCGGGTTGGGGAAGGTCTGGGCGATGCCCACGCCGCGCGCGCCCGCGCCGGCCAGGGCCTTGAGCGCCGGCGCCGGCAGGTAGGACAGCGAGAACAGCTGCTGCGAGACGCCCGCCGCGCGCAGCGCGGCGATGCTCTGGCCCATGAACTTGGGCGAGCCGATGACCATGGCCGAATGCGGGTTGCGCGAGGCGATGGCCTGCGCGGCCTTGGTGATGTCGGCCAGCTCCGTGCCCGACTCGGCGCCGATGATCTCCAGCCCCGTGCCCTGCGCGGCCGCCTTGGCCGAGGCCAGGCCGGACGAGCCGATCGGGATGTTCTGGTACAGCACGCCCATGGACTGCACGTTCAGCGCGCGCGCATGCGACACGATCTTGCGGATCTGCTGGTCGTCGCCGGCGCGGATGTGGAACAGCTTGGGGTGGCCGGGGTCGCGCAGCACGGCGGCGCCGGGCACGGCGTTGATGACCACGAGGTCCGTGCTGTCCAGCAGCTTGCTGTCCAGCATCTGCTTGAGCGTGGCCGAGCCCAGGGGCGTCAGCAGGGCCAGGGGCTTGCGCGGCATGGCCTCGGCCAGGCGGGCCTTGAAGCCGTCGAAGGTGTAGGTGTCGTCCAGCCGCAGCAGCTCCACCTTGCGGCCGGCGATGCCGCCCTTGCCGTTGAGGTCGTTGAAGGCGGCCGAGGCCCCTTCGTGCAGCTCCTTGGCGTCCGGCGCCGGCAGCACGGTGAACGGGCCGATGTGGGCGACGACCAGGTCGCTGGATTCCTGGGCCCGCGCGATCAGCGGGACGGCGCCAATGGCGGCGGCTTGGAGGACGTGACGGCGGCGCATGGGTCTCGGTGACGGGGTGGAACGAAGGAAACCCCGTACCGTACCCAGGATGCCGCCGCCCGTCGCGCGGCGAGGCCGTTTCGGGGGATGGCCGGCGCTCAGCCCGTTATGGGCGGTTGCCGGTGCGGGCTTTGCCCAACAGCGCGTCCTTGAGTTGCCAGTCGGCCGGCTTGGGGCCGAGCCAGATGCGCAGCAGCGCGTCGAAGAACTCCGGCTCCTTGAAGGGCTCGCCCTCGATCTGCCCGCGCACGGTCAGCACCGCGCCCGTGCCCGGCACCCAGTCCACGGTGAAGGTGTCGCCCTTGTTGAGCTTCTTGTGGGTGGCGAAGATCTGGCTCATGCGCATCACGCCGGGGATGAGCTTGGAGAAGGCCGCGCGGTCCATGTTGTCCTCCATGCCGCGCGAGAACAGCTTGCCCAGCTCGGCCGCGTCGATGTCGCGCAGCATGGTGATGCCGATGCGCTTGGGGCCCATGCTGGCCAGCACGCTTTCGGGCGTGTCGGCCTTGGCCGTGAGGTACAGGCCCGCCGTGTAGACCTGGAACACCGCCTTGTAGCGCACGCCCGCGCCATTGAGCACCAGGGGCTTGCCGGCCACGGTGATGCGGTCTTCCAGCGGCACGCCGGCCACGTCGACGGTGGCGGCCCAGGCCGCGAAGCCGCTGCAGAACAGGGCGCCGGCCAGGGCCAGCGCGCGCCAGGGAAGGGTCCGCATCGGGTGCATCCAAAAAAGTGAACGGTCGTTCGATTTTTGGAATTGTCCCCGCGCCGCCGGCCTCGGTCCAGCGGGTAAGGCTCTAGAACGAAAGCTTGGCGGCGTGATCCGCCGCACGCTCTATGGGCCCGTCGCGGGGCTTTGATATAGTGCGCCCACCATGTTTCGTCCCTGCACGCTCACCCACGGCTCTCTGCCGCGCCTCTTCGGCGGGGGAGCCTGGCCCTGGCGCAAGCCAGCCTGAACGTGCACCCCTCCCCCCGCGGGGACCGGCCGGGCGCCTGAGCGCCGCCGCTCCCCGCAGCGCCTCCCGGCAGCCCGCCTGCCGGACCGATGGAACCCCCCGGCCGCCACCCCCCACCGCTTCGCGGCGGCCCCGGACGGATGGAACGAACATGATCACCGAACTGGAATTCAAGAGCCTGGCCCAGCAGGGCTACAACCGCATCCCGCTGATGCTCGAGGCCTTTGCCGACCTCGAAACGCCGCTCTCCCTCTACCTCAAGCTGGCCCACGGCCGTGGCGATGGCCGCCACAGCTTCCTGCTCGAGTCGGTGGTGGGCGGCGAGCGCTTCGGGCGCTACAGCTTCATCGGCCTGCCCGCGCGCACCCTGCTGCGCGCCAGCGGCTTCGGCGCTGCGGCCAAAACCGAGGTGGTGCGCGACGGCGAGGTGGTCGAGACTGCGCACGGCAACCCGCTGGACTTCATCGCCGCCTACCAGCAGCGCTTCAAGGTGGCGCTGCGCCCCGGCCTGCCGCGCTTTTGCGGCGGCCTGGCTGGCTACTTCGGCTACGACGCGGTGCGCTACGTCGAGAAGAAGCTGGAAGCCGGATGCCCGCCCGACACCCTGGGCTGCCCCGACATCCTGCTGCTGCAGTGCGAGGAACTGGCGGTCATCGACAACCTCTCGGGCAAGCTCTACCTCATCGTCTACGCCGACCCGGGCCAGCCCGAGGCCTACAGCGGCGCCAAGAAGCGCCTGCGCGAACTGAAGGAAGCGCTCAAGTACTCGGTGAGCGCGCCGCAGGTCAAGCCCACCCAGCACCACCCGGCCGAGCGCGGCTTCGCCAAGGCCGACTACCTGGCGGCGGTGGAGCGCGCCAAGGGCCTCATCGCGGCGGGCGACTTCATGCAGGTGCAGGTGGGCCAGCGCATCCAGAAGCGATACACCGAGTCGCCGCTGTCGCTCTACCGCGCGCTGCGCTCACTCAATCCCTCGCCTTACATGTACTACTACCACTTCGGTGACTTCCAGGTGGTGGGGGCGAGCCCCGAGATCCTGGTGCGCCAGGAGCACACCGAGGACGGCCAGAAGATCACCATCCGCCCCCTGGCCGGCACGCGCCCGCGCGGCGCCACGCCCGAGAAGGACAAGGCCACCGAAACCGAACTGGTCAGCGATCCCAAGGAGCGCGCCGAACACGTCATGCTGATCGACCTGGCGCGCAACGACATCGGTCGCATCGCCAAGACCGGCAGCGTCAAGGTCACCGAGGCCTTCGCGGTGGAGCGCTACAGCCACGTCATGCACATCGTGAGCAACGTCGAGGGCATCCTGAACGAGGGCATGACCAACATGGACGTGCTCAAGGCCACGTTCCCGGCCGGCACGCTCACGGGCGCGCCCAAGGTGCATGCCATGGAACTCATCGATCAGCTGGAGCCGGTCAAGCGCGGCATCTACGGCGGCGCCTGCGGCTACCTCAGCTACGCCGGCGACATGGACGTGGCCATCGCCATCCGCACCGCCATCGTCAAGGACCAGGTGCTGTACGTGCAGGCCGCGGCCGGCGTGGTTGCCGACTCGGTGCCCGAGATGGAGTGGAGAGAAACCGAACACAAGGCGCGCGCGCTGCTGCGCGCCGCCGAACTGGTGGAGGAGGGACTGGAATGAGCGCGATCATGAACGACGCCGGGCCGTCCCAAGGCGTTCAAGCTCCCTTGGGGGGCAGCGACCCCCGCCCAGCGGGGGAGCGTGGGGGCTTTCGTGTCCTGATGGTGGACAACTACGACTCCTTCACCTTCAACATCGTGCAGTACCTGGGCGAGCTGGGCGCCGAGGTCGAGGTGGTGCGCAACGACGAGGTCACGCTCGATGAGCTGCAGGCGCGGCTCGACGGCGGTCGCATGGACCGGCTGGTGATCTCGCCCGGCCCTTGCTCGCCGGCCGAGGCCGGCATCTCGGTGCCCGCCATCCGCCACTTCGCGGGCCGCCTGCCCATCCTGGGCGTGTGCCTGGGACACCAGAGCATCGGCGCGGCCTTCGGCGGCACCATCGTGCGGGCCAAGGAACTGATGCATGGCAAGACCAGCGAGATCAGCACCACCCAGCGCGGCGTGTTCGCCGGCCTGCCCGAACGCTTCACCGTCAACCGCTACCACTCGCTGGCGATCCGCCGCGAGGACTGCCCGGCCGAGCTCGAGGTCACGGCCTGGACCGACGACGGCGAGATCATGGGCGTGAAGCACCGCACGCTGGCGATCGAGGGCGTGCAGTTCCACCCCGAGAGCATCCTCACCGAGCATGGGCACGCGATGCTCAAGAACTTCCTGGAGCAAGCGCCATGAACACCGTCGATCTCCGCAGCGACACCGTCACGCAGCCCACGCCCGCCATGCGCGAGGCCATGATGGCCGCGCCCCTGGGCGACGACGTGTTCGGCGACGACCCCTCGGTCAACGCGCTGCAGGAGAAGATCGCCGCGCTCACCGGCAAGGAGGCCGCGCTGTTCATGAGCAGCGGCACCCAGAGCAACCTGTGCGGGATGATGGCCCACTGCGGCCGCGGCGACGAGTACATCGTGGGCCAGAACGCGCACACCTACCGCTACGAGGGCGGCGGCGCGGCGGTGCTGGGCAGCATCCAGCCGCAGCCGCTGGCGCAGGACCCGCAAGGCCTCATGAACCCGGCCGACGTGCGGGCCGCCATCAAGCCGGACGACCCGCACTTCGCGCGCACGCGGCTGCTGTGCCTGGAGAACACCTGGAACGGTCACCCCATGCCGGCTGCCTATCTGGACGAGATGGCCGAGCTGGCGCGCGACCACGGGCTGGCCCTGCACCTCGACGGCGCGCGCGTGTTCAACGCGGCGGTGGCCGACGCCGGACCGGGCGGCGACGTGGTCGCGGCGCTGCGCGCCATCACCGGCCGCTTCGATAGCGTCTCGGTGTGCTTCAGCAAGGGCCTGGGCGCGCCCGTGGGCTCGGCGCTGTGCGGGCCGCGCGAGCTGATCGAGCGCGCGCGCCGCTGGCGCAAGATGGTGGGTGGTGGCCTGCGCCAGGCGGGCCTGCTCGCGGCGGCGGCTTCGCACGCGCTGGACCACCACGTGAACCGCCTCGCCGATGACCACGCGCTCGCGCAACGGCTGGCGCAGGGCCTGGCGGCCATCGAAGGCCTCACGGTGCGCTCGGCGCAGACCAACATCGTCTTCGTCGACGTCGCGAACGGCCGCGGCCCCGACCTGCTCGCCCACCTGGAGCGCCAGGGCGTGCTGGCCACCGGCCTGATCGGCCTGCGCTTCGTGACCCACCTGGGCGTGGACGCGGCGGGCATCGAGCGGGCGCTGGCCGCCGTGCGCGGCTTCTTCGGCCAGGCCCCTTCGGGCCAGGCGCCGCGCCCGAGCGGCACCGCGGTTTACTGAACCGGAGCGAAGCCATGCCCGACCTGCCGCAATTGCTCCTGTTCGTCGCGGCCGGCTGGCTGCTCAACCTCACGCCCGGGCCGGACGTGCTCTACATCGTGAGCCACGGCCTGCGCGGCGGCGCGCGCGCCGGCATGGTGGCCGCGCTGGGCATCGTCGGCGGCTGCTTCGTTCACGTGTTCGCGGCCGCCGCCGGCCTGAGCGCACTGCTCGCCACCTCTGCCACGGCCTTCACGGTGGTCAAGTGGATCGGCGCGGCCTATCTGCTGTGGATGGGCGTGAAGCTGCTGTTCTCGCGCACCGGCCGCCTGAACCTGGCCGATGGCCCGCCGCCCGAGGCCGACCTGTGGGCGGTGTGGCGCCGCGGTTTCCTGACCAACGTGCTCAACCCCAAGGTCGCGCTGTTCTTCCTGGCCTTCGTGCCGCAGTTCATTCGGCCCGACGCGGCGCACCCGGCGCTGAGCTTCCTGCTGCTGGGCGTTCTGTTCAACCTCAACTCCCTGCCCATCAACCTGGGCTACGCCTGGCTGGCCGCCTGGGCCGCGCGGCGCCTGCACACGCTGCAGCGCGCCATGGGCTGGATGGACCGCGCCGCGGGCGCTCTGTTCATCGGCTTCGGCCTGCGCCTGGCCTTCACCGACCACCCTTCTTCCCGCGCCTGAGGAGACGCCACATGCAACGCATCCACCACATCACGCCGCAAGAGGCACTGCAGCGCACCATCGAGCACCGCGAGATCTTCCACGACGAGATGCTGCACCTCATGCGGCTCATCATGAGCGGCGAGATGTCGCCTGTGATGATGGCTGCGCTCATCACCGGCCTGCGCGTGAAGAAGGAAACCATCGGCGAGATCACCGCCGCCGCGCAGGTGATGCGCGAGTTCTCCACCAAGGTGCACGTGGCCGACAAGACCCACCTGGTCGACATCGTCGGCACGGGCGGCGACGGCTCGCACACCTTCAACATCTCCACCTGCAGCATGTTCGTGGCCGCCGCCGCCGGCGCGCGCGTCAGCAAGCACGGCGGGCGCAGCGTCTCCAGCAAGAGCGGCAGCGCCGACGTGCTGGAAAGCCTGGGCGTCAACATCAACCTCACGCCCGAGCAGATCGCGCGTTGCATCGAACAGGTGGGCGTGGGCTTCATGTTCGCGCCCAACCACCACCCGGCGATGAAGAACGTCGGGCCGGTGCGGCGCGAACTCGGCATCAAGACCATCTTCAACATCCTGGGCCCGCTCACCAACCCGGCGTCGGCGCCGAACATCCTGATGGGCGTGTTCCACCCCGACCTCGTGGGCATTCAGGTGCGCGCGCTGCAGCGCCTGGGCGCCGAGCACGCGGTGGTGGTCTATGGCCGCGACGGCATGGATGAGGTGTCCCTGGGCGCGGCCACCATGGTCGGCGAACTCAAGAACGGCGAGATCGTGGAATACGAGATCCATCCCGAAGACTTCGGCCTGACCATGGCCAGCAATCGCGCGCTGCGCGTGGAGACGCCCGAGGCCTCGCGGGCCATGCTGCTGGGCGTGCTCGAGCGCCGCGACGACCCGGCCTTCAAGGCTGCGAGCGAGATCGTGGTGCTCAATGCGGGCGTGGCGCTGTACGCGGCCAACGTGGTGGCGGACGTGGAGGCGGGCATCGCGCTGGCGCGGCGCACGCTGGATTCGGGCGCGGCGCTGGCCAAGCTCGAGCAGCTCAAGGCCTTCGCGGCCGCGTGAAGGGGCGGGCATGAGCGACATCCTCGACAAGATCGTGGCGGTCAAGCACCAGGAGGTGGCGGCCGCGAAGAAGAAAAAGCCGCTGGAGGCCATGCGCGCCGATGCCGAAAGCCGCGTGCTCACGCGCGACTTCGTTGGCGCCTTGCGCGCCAAGGTCGCCGCCGGCCAGGCCGCGGTCATCGCCGAGGTCAAGAAGGCCAGCCCCAGCAAGGGCGTGCTGCGCGAAGACTTCATTCCGGCTGACATCGCGCAGAGCTACGCCGAAGGCGATGGCGCCATCGGCGCGGCCTGCCTGTCGGTGCTGACCGACCGCCAGTTTTTCCAGGGCTCGGCCGACTTCCTCAAACAGGCGCGCGCGAGCTGCGTGCTGCCCGTGCTGCGCAAGGACTTCATGGTCGACCCGTACCAGGTCTACGAAGCGCGCGCCATGGGCGCCGACGCCATCCTGCTCATCGCGGCCTGCCTGGACGACGCGCGCATGGCCGAGCTCGAGGCCATCGCGATGGGGCTGGACATGGCCGTGCTCGTCGAAGTGCACGACCGCGAGGAGCTGCATCGCGCGCTCAAGCTCCGCACGCCGCTGCTGGGCATCAACAACCGCAACCTAAAGACCTTCGAGGTGTCGCTGCAGACCACGCTCGGCCTGTTGCCCGAGGTGCCCACCGATAAGCTGCTGATCACCGAGTCGGGCATCCTCTCGCGCGCCGACGTGCAGACCATGCGCGCGGCGGGCGTGAACGCCTTCCTGGTCGGCGAAGCCTTCATGCGGGCGCCGGAGCCGGGCCTGGCGCTGGCCGAGCTGTTTGCATGAGGCTGCACAACGCCGACTTCGCCCACTGGCCGGTCGCGCCCGGCTGGGCGCCCGTGGTGGACGCCTTCGCCGCCTCGCCGGCCGGCGAGGCGCTCTCGGCCTTTCTGCGCGCGCGGCTGGCCGCCGGCGCCACCATCTACCCGC
Source organism: Hydrogenophaga sp. YM1 (assembly GCF_016903055.1). Lineage (NCBI taxonomy): Bacteria > Pseudomonadati > Pseudomonadota > Betaproteobacteria > Burkholderiales > Comamonadaceae > Hydrogenophaga > Hydrogenophaga sp. YM1. Next base: position 387,712 of record NZ_CP070223.1, read on the forward strand.
CCGAGCCGCTGCGCGCGCTCGCGCTTACCCCGCCCGATGCCGTGCGCGTGGTGATCTTGGGGCAGGACCCGTACCACGGCCCGGGCCAGGCGGAGGGCCTGGCCTTTTCTGTCGCCCCGGGCGTGAAATGGCCGCCGAGCCTGCGCAATATCTTCCTGGAGCGCCAGCACGACCTGGGCCTGCCGCCGCCTCTGAACGGCTCCCTGGTCGGCTGGGCCGAGCAAGGTGTGCTGCTGCTCAACACCTGCCTAACGGTCGAGGACGGTGCTCCAGCCAGCCATGCTGGTCGTGGTTGGGAGGTGCTTACTGACGCTGTGATCCGCCATGTGGGGGCGTCAATGGGCCCGAAGGCCTTCTTGTTGTGGGGGGCTCATGCCCAGAAGAAAGCGGCCTTGATCGATGCGCGGCACCACTTGTTGCAAGCCAACCACCCGTCGCCCTTGTCGGCCCGCCGCGGCCCGGTGCCTTTTCTGGGGTGCGGGCATTTCGGCGCCGTCAACGCCTGGCTGGCCAGCCAGGGCGCCGCGCCGATCCAGTGGTGAAGTCCCATCCGGGGTCACTGGGCGGCGGCCATATTTCCATGGCATAATCGTCGGCTGCGCTACGGAGGGGTGCCCGAGTGGCTAAAGGGGGCAGACTGTAAATCTGTTGGCTTACGCCTACGCTGGTTCGAATCCAGCCTCCTCCACCAAAGCGCGACCGATGTGGCATGCCAGCCCGGGCGGGAGTAGTTCAATGGTAGAACCCCAGCCTTCCAAGCTGATGACGCGGGTTCGATTCCCGTCTCCCGCTCCATGTCCTGTCGGTGGTGGGTAAAAGTATTCCAGGCGACGGCCTTGCCGCCGGCGCCTTGGCCCATGTGGCTCAGTGGTAGAGCACTCCCTTGGTAAGGGAGAGGTCGCGGGTCCGATTCCCGCCATGGGCACCAGTTGCTTGATTGGGTGTTTCGGCAATTTCGTTTTTGGAGCTGAAGAAATGGCTAAGGAAAAATTCGAGCGGACCAAGCCGCACGTGAACGTTGGCACGATCGGGCACGTGGACCACGGCAAGACGACGCTGACGGCGGCGATCACGACGGTGCTGGCGAGCAAGTTCGGCGGCGCGGCCAAGGCCTACGACCAGATCGACGCGGCTCCGGAAGAAAAGGCGCGCGGCATCACGATCAACACCGCGCACGTCGAGTACGAGACGGCCAATCGCCACTACGCGCACGTTGACTGCCCGGGCCACGCCGACTACGTCAAGAACATGATCACGGGTGCGGCCCAGATGGACGGCGCCATTCTGGTGTGCTCGGCCGCGGACGGCCCGATGCCCCAGACGCGCGAGCACATCCTGTTGGCGCGCCAGGTGGGCGTGCCCTACATCATCGTCTTCCTGAACAAGTGCGACATGGTCGACGACGCCGAGCTGCTCGAGCTGGTGGAGATGGAAGTGCGCGAGCTGCTGAGCAAGTACGACTTCCCTGGCGACGACACGCCCATCATCAAGGGCTCGGCCAAGCTGGCGCTCGAGGGCGACAAGGGCGATCTGGGCGAGCAGGCCATCATGCGCCTGGCCGAGGCGCTGGACAGCTACATCCCCACGCCCGAGCGCGCGGTGGACGGCGCCTTCCTGATGCCGGTCGAAGATGTGTTCTCCATCTCGGGCCGCGGCACGGTGGTGACCGGCCGTATCGAGCGTGGTGTGGTCAAGGTTGGCGAGGAAATCGAGATCGTGGGCATCTCGGCCACGCAAAAGACCACCTGCACGGGCGTGGAGATGTTCCGCAAGCTGCTGGACCAGGGCCAGGCGGGCGACAACGTGGGTATCCTGCTGCGCGGCACCAAGCGCGAGGAAGTGCAGCGCGGCCAGGTGCTGTGCAAGCCCGGCTCGATCAAGCCGCACACGCACTTCACCGGTGAGGTGTACGTGCTGAGCAAGGACGAGGGCGGCCGTCACACGCCGTTCTTCAACAACTACCGTCCGCAGTTCTACTTCCGCACGACCGACGTCACGGGCTCCATCGAGCTGCCCAAGGACAAGGAGATGGTCATGCCCGGCGACAACGTGTCGATCACCGTCAAGCTGATCGCGCCCATCGCCATGGAAGAAGGCCTGCGCTTTGCCATCCGCGAAGGCGGCCGCACCGTCGGCGCCGGCGTCGTGGCCAAGATCATCGAATAATCGGTTCGGGTTCGCCCGGACAGAGAAAGCAACGTAGGGGTATAGCTCAATTGGCAGAGCGTCGGTCTCCAAAACCGAAGGTTGGGGGTTCGATTCCCTCTGCCCCTGCCACCTGACAGGAACCGAAAGAGCCCGATAGCGCTCTCTGTCTCGTGCGCCACAAGCCCACCGAAGTCGTCAAGACCTCTGGTGGGCTTGCGTGTCTCATGCCCCGGTGGCGCGAGATGCGCTGTTTGAAAACCTTAGTCTTAGTCCACATGGCTTCCTCCGACGTTCAAACCGTTCACTCCGGCGCCGACAAGGCCAAGCTGGCCTTGGTTGTTGCGCTCGTGGTCGTCGGCTTCGTGGCCTTCTACCTGCTTACGGGCCGTGGCGCGTTGGCGCAGTGGGGCGCCCTGCTGGTGGCGCTGGCGGCGGCCGTCGGGGTGTTTGTGGCGTCCGAGTCGGGTCGCCAGCTCATCGCCTTTGGCCGCGATTCGTGGAAGGAAGTCAAGAAGGTCGTCTGGCCCGCCCGCAAGGAGGCCATGCAGATGACGGCCTACGTCTTCGCCTTCGTGGTGGTGATGGCCCTGTTCCTGTGGCTGACGGACAAGACCCTGGAGTGGGTCTTCTACGACCTGATCCTGGGCTGGAGGAAATAAGCGATGACCGAAGAACACAGCCCCCTGGCCACGCTGGCGCCCGCCGAAGGCATGCGCTGGTACGTCGTGCACGCCTACTCGGGCATGGAAAAGGCGGCCGAGCGCAACATCATCGAACGCATCAACCGCGCCGGCATGCAGAGCAAGTTCGGCCGCATTCTGGTGCCGACCGAAGAGGTGGTCGAGGTCAAGAACGGCCAGAAGCGCACCACCGAGCGCAAGTTCTTCCCCGGCTACGTGCTGGTGGAAATGGTGATGGACGACGACACCTGGCACCTGATCAAGCACACCAACAAGGTGACGGGCTTCGTCGGTGGCGCCAAGAACCGCCCGGTGGCCATTTCCGAAGAAGACGTCCAGAAGATCGTCAGCCAGATGCAGGAAGGCACCGACAAGCCCCGCCACAAGGTGGAGTTCGTCGTCGGCGAGTACGTGCGCGTCAAGGAAGGCCCGTTCACCGACTTCAACGGCACGGTCGAAGAAGTCAACTACGAGAAGAACAAGATGCGCGTGTCGGTGACCATCTTCGGTCGCGCCACGCCCGTCGAGCTCGAATTCAGCCAGGTCGAGAAGACCTGACGCTATCCAGGCGCAGGTGGGTCGGCCCGACACCTGCGCCCTTGTCTTTACCGGGTCCCAACCGCGAGGAGGTGGCTTGAAACCCACCGTTTGCACTCGCAGGAGCTGAAAAATGGCGAAGAAAATCGTCGGCTTCATCAAGCTGCAAGTGCCAGCTGGTAAGGCCAACCCCTCCCCCCCGATCGGTCCGGCGCTGGGTCAGCGCGGCCTCAACATCATGGAGTTCTGCAAGGCGTTCAACGCTCAGACCCAGGGTGTGGAGCCGGGCCTGCCGCTGCCGGTGGTGATCACCGCGTTCGCGGACAAGAGCTTCACCTTCATCATCAAGACGCCGCCGGCGACCACCTTGATCAAGAAGGCCATCAAGCTCGACAAGGGCTCCTCGGTGCCCAACAAGAACAAGGTCGGCAAGATCACCCGGGCCCAGCTCGAGGAAATCGCCAAGACCAAGATGAAGGACATGACCGCCGCCGATCTGGACGCAGCCGTCAAGACCATCGCCGGTTCTGCCCGTTCGATGGGCGTGATCGTGGAGGGCGTGTAAATGGCCAAGCTCACCAAAAAACAGAAAGCGCTCGAAGGCAAGGTCGACAGCACCAAGCTGTACCCGCTGGCCGACGCGCTGAAGATCGTCAAGGAAGCCGCCACCGCCAAGTTCGATGAGTCCATCGACGTGGCGATCCAGCTCGGCGTGGACGCGAAGAAGTCCGACCAGGTGGTGCGTGGCGCCGTCGTGATGCCCAACGGCACTGGCAAGACCAAGCGCGTGGCGGTGTTCGCCCAGGGCGCCAAGGCCGAAGAGGCCAAGGCCGCCGGTGCCGACATCGTCGGCATGGACGACCTGGCGGCCGACATCAAGGCCGGCAACATGAACTTCGACGTCGTGATCGCCTCCCCCGATGCCATGCGCATCGTGGGTACCCTGGGTCAGGTGCTCGGCCCGCGCGGTCTGATGCCCAACCCCAAGGTCGGCACCGTGACGCCCGACGTGGCCACCGCGGTGAAGAACGCCAAGGCCGGCCAGGTGCAGTTCCGCGTCGACAAGGCCGGCATCGTGCACGGCACGATCGGCCGCCGCTCGTTCGACGCCGAGAAGCTCCAGGGCAACCTGGTGGCGCTGCTCGACGCGCTGAACAAGGCCAAGCCGGCCACCAGCAAGGGCATCTACCTGCGCAAGGTGGCTGTGTCGTCGACGATGGGTGTCGGTGTCCGCGTGGACACCCAGACCATCTCGGCGTGATGAATTCGGGCGCCCTCGGGCGCCTGGGTGTGGTGGGTTTGCGGCGCGCCTTCGGGTGCTCCGCGAAGCCATCCAAGACCGTTGGCGCCGGCCCTCGTGGGCCGGCTTAATCGACAAGGCCAACGCAGATGGCGATCCCGCCGCTGAAGGATTCGAGAGTGTCCTGCAACGGTTGATCGCTGCAATGAGGCGTGTGGCGGGTGGTGACACCCCCGCACATAGAAGGAGTGAACCTTGAGTCTGAATCGCAGTGAGAAAGAAGCGGTCATCACCGAAGTGACCGGCCTCGCCGCCAAAGCTCAAACCCTCGTGATGGCGGAGTACCGCGGCATCACGGTCGCTTCCATGGACAAGCTGCGCGTGAGCGCCCGCAACAGCGGCGTGAGCCTGAGTGTGTTGAAAAACACCCTGGCCCGCCGTGCGGTCGCCGGCAGCCCGTTCGAGGTGGTGGCCGAGCAGATGGCCGGCCCGCTCGTCTACGGCTTCTCCGAAGACCCCGTGGCCGCCGCGAAAGTGGTGGCCGATTTCGCGAAGACCAACGACAAGCTGGTCATCCGCGGCGGTGTCTACGCGGGCAAAGCCCTGGACGTCGACGGTGTGAAGCAGCTCGCCAGCATCCCCTCGAAAGAGGTCCTGCTCGCGCAGCTTTGTGGCCTGCTCAAGTCGCCGATCTCGCGCACCGCGGTGGTGCTCGGCGCGCTGGCCAAGAAAAAAGGCGAAGGCGAAACGGCTGCCGCCTGACGGCCGCAGCTTCCCGCAAACATCAACCGATTGATTGGAAATTCAAATGGCATTCGATAAAGACGCATTTCTGACGGCCCTGGACAGCATGTCCGTCATGGAACTCAACGACCTGGTGAAAGCCATCGAAGAGAAGTTCGGCGTGAGCGCCGCCGCCATGGCCGCCCCGGCCGCCGGTGGCGCGGGTGGTGGCGCCGCCGCCGCCGCGGAAGAGAAGACCGAGTTCAACGTGGTGCTGGCCGAAGCCGGTGCCAACAAGGTTGCCGTGATCAAGGCCGTGCGCGAAATCACCGGCCTGGGTCTGAAGGAAGCCAAAGACCTGGTCGACGGCGCGCCGAAGAACGTGAAGGAAGGCATCGCCAAGGCCGACGCCGAAGCCGCCGTGAAGAAGCTGGTGGAAGCCGGCGCGAAGGCCGAGCTCAAGTAAATCGGCCCGGGCCTACCGCGCAACCCGATTTCGGCGCTCCGGTGCTCACCGTACCTCAGTACGGTTGCGCTCCTCGCACCGACCTCGGGTCGCTCGCTGCGGCCCGCATCCGATTTACACAGGCAGGTGCATAGCCTGCCTTTTGCGCTTTCAGAGCGCACCTGAAAACCAGCCCGAAACTGGTTTTCAAGTGTTTTCTGAACCCGACTGCAGAAGACCACTTGGTTCGGGCCCGCGTGCAACGCGCGGGCCGTCCGCCATCGGTTGGTAGAGGCCAGCCACCAAGCTCGTCAGCGCAGCGCGCCGCTGACCGACAGTCGCCAAGACCTCAAGCCCGGAGATCTCATGGCATCGAAGTACTCATACACCGAACGCAAGCGCATCCGAAAAAGTTTCGGCACGCGCGAGAACGTGCTCGCCATCCCTTATCTGCTGCAGATGCAGAAGGATGCCTACACCGCCTTCCTGCAGGCGGATGTGATCCCCAAGCAGCGCACCACCGAAGGCCTTCAGGCCGCATTCACCGCCGCCTTCCCGATCGTCTCGCACAACGGTTTCGTCGAGATGAAGTTCGTGGAATACAACCTGGCCAAGCCCGCGTTCGACGTGCGCGAATGCCAGACGCGCGGCCTGACCTTCGCCTCCGCCGTGCGCGCCCGCGTGCAGCTCATCATCTACGACCGCGAGTCCTCCACGCCGCAGTCCAAGGTGGTCAAGGAAGTGAAGGAGCAAGAGGTCTACATGGGCGAAGTGCCGCTCATGACCGACAAGGGCTCCTTCATCATCAACGGCACGGAGCGCGTGATCGTCTCGCAGCTGCACCGCTCGCCGGGTGTCTTCTTCGAACACGACAAGGGCAAGACGCACAGCTCGGGCAAGCTGCTGTTCTCGGCCCGCATCATTCCCTACCGCGGCTCCTGGCTGGACTTCGAATTCGACCCGAAGGACGTGCTGTTCTTCCGCGTCGACCGTCGCCGCAAGATGCCGGTCACGATCCTGCTCAAGGCCATCGGCCTGACGCCGGAGACCATCCTGGCGAACTTCTTCGTCAACGACCACTTCCGCATCATGGACAGCGGTGCGCAGATGGCCTTCGTGCCCGAGCGCCTGCGCGGCGAAGTGGCGCGCTTCGACATCACCGACAAGTCGGGCAAGGTGGTGGTGGCCAAGGACAAGCGCATCACCGCGCGCCACACGCGCGAGCTGGAGCAGTCGGGCACCACGCACGTGAGCGTGCCCGAGGACTTCCTCATCGGTCGCGTGGTGGCCAAGAACATCGTTGACCCGGACAGCGGCGAGATCATCGCCAAGGCCAACGAGGAAATCACCGAAGCCCTGCTCAAGAAGCTGCGCGCCGCCGCCATCCAGGAACTGGCCTGCATCTACACCAACGAGCTGGACCAGGGCGCCTACATCAGCCAGACCCTGCGCATCGACGAGACCGCCGACGAGTTCGCCGCGCGCGTGGCCATCTACCGCATGATGCGCCCCGGCGAGCCGCCGACGGAGGACGCGGTGCAGGCCCTGTTCCACCGCCTGTTCTACAACCCGGACACCTACGACCTCTCGCGCGTGGGCCGCATGAAGTTCAACGCCCGCGTGGGCCGCGACGAGGCCACCGGCCCCATGGTGCTGTCCAACGACGACATCCTGGCCGTGGTCAAGATCCTGGTGGACCTGCGCAACGGGCGTGGCGAAGTCGACGACATCGACCACCTGGGCAACCGCCGCGTGCGCTGCGTCGGTGAACTGGCCGAGAACCAGTACCGCACCGGCCTCGCCCGCATCGAGAAGGCGGTGAAGGAGCGTCTGGGCCAGGCCGAGCAAGAGCCGCTGATGCCGCACGACCTGATCAACTCCAAGCCGATCTCCGCGGCGCTCAAGGAGTTTTTCGGTGCCTCGCAGCTGTCGCAGTTCATGGACCAGACCAACCCGCTGGCCGAGATCACGCACAAGCGCCGCGTCTCGGCCCTGGGCCCGGGCGGTCTGACGCGCGAGCGCGCCGGCTTCGAGGTGCGCGACGTGCACGTCACGCACTACGGCCGCGTCTGCCCGATCGAAACGCCGGAAGGCCCGAACATTGGCCTGATCAACTCGCTGGCCCTGTACGCCCGCCTCAACGAGTACGGCTTCATCGAGACGCCGTACCGCCGCGTGGTGGACGGCCAGGTCACGAACCAGATCGACTACCTGTCCGCCATCGAGGAAGGCAAGTACGTCATCGCCCAGGCCAACGCCGCGCTCGACAAGGACGGTCGCCTGGTGGGCGAGCTGGTCTCCGCGCGCGAGAAGGGCGAATCCATCCTGACCGGCCCCGACACCATCCAGTACATGGACGTGTCGCCGGCGCAGATCGTGTCGGTGGCCGCGTCGCTGGTGCCCTTCCTGGAGCACGACGACGCCAACCGCGCGCTGATGGGCGCCAACATGTCTCGTCAGGCCGTGCCCGTGCTGCGCCCCGAGAAGCCCTTCGTGGGCACCGGCATCGAGCGCGTGGCCGCGGTCGACTCCGGCACGGTGGTGACGGCCACCCGCGGTGGCGTGGTCGACTACGTCGACGCCACCCGCATCGTGATCCGCGTCAACGACGAGGAAGCGGTGGCCGGCGAAGTGGGCGTGGACATCTACAACCTCATCAAGTACCAGCGTTCCAACCAGAACACCAACATCCACCAGCGCCCCATCGTCAAGAAGGGCGACAAGCTGGCCAAGGGTGACGTGATCGCGGACGGCGCGTCCACCGACCTCGGCGAAATCTCGATCGGCCAGAACATGCTGATCGCCTTCATGCCCTGGAACGGCTACAACTTCGAGGACTCGATCCTCATCAGCGAACGCGTGGTGGCCGACGACCGCTACACCAGCATCCACATCGAGGAGCTGGTGGTGATGGCGCGCGACACCAAGCTGGGCGCCGAGGAAATCACCCGCGACATTCCGAACCTGGCCGAGCAGCAGCTCAACCGCCTGGACGAGTCCGGCATCATCTACGTGGGCGCCGAGGTGCTGCCCGGCGACGTGCTGGTCGGCAAGGTCACGCCCAAGGGCGAGACCACGCTCACGCCCGAAGAGAAGCTGCTGCGCGCGATCTTCGGCGAGAAGGCCTCCGACGTGAAGGACACCTCGCTGCGCGTCGAGCAGGGCTCGCAGGGCACGGTGATCGACGTGCAGGTCTTCACCCGCGAAGGCATCCAGCGCGACAAGCGCGCCCAGCAGATCATCGACGACGAGCTCAAGCGCTTCCGCCTCGACCTGAACGACCAGTTGCGCATCGTCGAGGCCGACGCCTTCGACCGCATCGAGAAGCTGCTGGTGGGCAAGGTCGCCAACGGCGGCCCGAAGAAGCTGGCCAAGGGCACGACCATCGACAAGGCCTACCTGGCCGACGTCGAGAAGTACCACTGGTTCGACATCCGCCCCGCGGACGACAACGTGGCCGCGCAGCTCGAGTCGATCAAGAACTCGATGGAGCAGACGCGCCACAGCTTCGACCTCGCGTTCGAAGAGAAGCGCAAGAAGCTCACGCAGGGCGACGAGCTGCCCGCCGGCGTGCTCAAGATGGTCAAGGTCTACCTGGCCGTCAAGCGCCGCCTGCAGCCCGGCGACAAGATGGCCGGCCGCCACGGCAACAAGGGCGTGGTCTCGAAGATCGTGCCCGTGGAAGACATGCCGCACATGGCCGACGGCACCCCCGCCGACGTGGTGCTCAACCCGCTGGGCGTGCCGTCGCGCATGAACGTGGGCCAGGTGCTGGAAGTGCACCTGGGCTGGGCCGCCAAGGGCCTGGGCCAGCGCATCGGCGACATGCTGCAGCGCGAAGCCAAGGTGGCGGAGGTGCGCCAGACCCTCGAGTCCATCTTCAACACCATGGGCAAGAAGGAAGACTTTGCCGACCTGTCCGACGCCGAGGTCATCGAGATGGCGCAGAACCTGCAGCACGGCGTGCCCTTCGCGTCGCCCGTGTTCGACGGTGCCTCGGAAGACGAGATCCGCGCCATGCTGAAGCTGGCCTACCCGGACGACATCGCCGCGATCAAGGGCCTGACCGAGACGCGCACCCAGGCGCAGCTCTACGACGGCCGCACCGGCGACGCCTTCGAGCGCAAGACCACCGTGGGCTACATGCACTTCCTCAAGCTGCACCACTTGGTCGACGACAAGATGCACGCCCGTTCCACCGGCCCGTACTCGCTCGTCACCCAGCAGCCGCTGGGCGGCAAGGCGCAGTTCGGTGGCCAGCGTTTCGGCGAGATGGAGGTCTGGGCGCTGGAAGCTTACGGCGCGTCCTACATCCTGCAGGAGATGCTCACCGTCAAGTCCGACGACGTGCAGGGCCGCACCAAGGTGTACGAGTCCATCGTCAAGGGCGAGCACACCATCGACGCGGGCATGCCCGAGTCGTTCAACGTGCTGGTCAAAGAGATCCGTTCGCTCGGTATCGATATCGAACTCGAGCGTTCGTGATCCACAGAAGTAAAGGAAAGCTCACATGAAATCCTTGCTCGACCTGTTCAAGCAGTTCACGCCCGACGAGCATTTCGATGCCATCCGCATCGGCCTGGCCTCGCCGGAAAAAATCCGCTCCTGGTCCTTCGGTGAAGTCAAGAAGCCCGAGACCATCAACTACCGCACCTTCAAGCCGGAACGCGACGGCCTGTTCTGCGCCAAGATCTTCGGCCCCATCAAGGACTACGAGTGCCTGTGCGGCAAGTACAAGCGCCTGAAGCACCGTGGCGTGATCTGCGAGAAGTGCGGCGTCGAAGTGACCCAGACCAAGGTGCGCCGCGAGCGCATGGGCCACATCGACCTGGCCGCGCCCTGCGCGCACATCTGGTTCCTGAAGTCGCTGCCGTCGCGCCTGGGCCTGGTGCTCGACATGACGCTGCGCGACATCGAGCGCGTGCTGTACTTCGAGGCCTACGTGGTGACCGACCCCGGCATGACCCCGCTGAAGAAGTTCGGCATCATGTCCGAGGACGACTTCGACGCCAAGCGCAAGGAGTACGGTGACGAGTTCGTCGCCAAGATGGGCGCCGAGGGCATCAAGGAGCTGCTGGAGAACATCGACCTCGACATCGAGATCGAGAAGCTGCGCAACGACCTGACCGGCTCGGAGCTCAAGATCAAGAAGAACGCCAAGCGCCTGAAGGTGCTCGAGGCCTTCAAGCGCTCGGGCATCAAGCCCGAGTGGATGGTGCTCGACGTGCTGCCCGTGCTGCCGCCGGACCTGCGTCCGCTGGTGCCGCTGGACGGCGGCCGCTTCGCGACCTCCGATCTCAACGACCTGTACCGCCGCGTCATCAACCGCAACAGCCGCCTAAAGCGCCTGCTCGAACTCAAGGCGCCCGAGATCATCGCGCGCAACGAGAAGCGCATGCTGCAGGAAGCCGTGGACAGCCTGCTGGACAACGGCCGCCGTGGCAAGGCCATGACGGGCGCCAACAAGCGCGCGCTCAAGTCCCTGGCCGACATGATCAAGGGCAAGAGCGGCCGCTTCCGCCAGAACCTGCTGGGCAAGCGCGTCGACTACTCGGGCCGTTCGGTCATCGTGGTGGGCCCGACGCTCAAGCTGCACCAGTGCGGCCTGCCCAAGCTGATGGCGCTGGAGCTGTTCAAGCCCTTCATCTTCTCGCGCCTGGAAGCCATGGGCATCGCGACCACCATCAAGGCCGCGAAGAAGGAAGTGGAAGCCGGCACCCCCGTGGTGTGGGACATCCTCGAAGAGGTCATCAAGGAGCACCCGGTTCTGCTGAACCGCGCGCCCACGCTGCACCGCCTGGGCATCCAGGCCTTCGAGCCCATCCTGATCGAGGGCAAGGCGATCCAGCTGCACCCGCTGGTCTGCGCGGCCTTCAACGCCGACTTCGACGGTGACCAGATGGCCGTTCACGTGCCGCTGTCCGTGGAAGCCCAGCTGGAAGCCCGCACCCTGATGCTGGCCTCCAACAACGTGCTGTTCCCGGCCAACGGCGAACCCTCCATCGTGCCCTCGCAGGACGTGGTGCTGGGCCTGTACTACGCCACGCGCGAGAAGATCAACGGCAAGGGCGAAGGCATGATCTTCGCGGACCTGCCCGAGCTGCAGCGCGCGCTGGACAACGGCGTGGTGGAACTCACCGCGCGCGTGAGCGTGCGCCTGGTCGAGTGGACCAAGGACAAGGCCAGCGGCGAGTTCGTCGCGGGCCTCAAGCTGGTCGACACCACCGTGGGCCGCGCGCTGCTGTCCGAGATCCTGCCCAAGGGCCTGCCCTTCTCGGTGCTGGACAAGCCGCTCAAGAAGAAGGAAATCTCGCGCCTCATCAACGCGAGCTTCCGCAAGTGCGGCCTGAAGGAGACCGTGGTCTTCGCCGACAAGCTGCTGCAGAACGGCTTCCGCCTGGCCACGCGCGCGGGCATCTCGATCGCCGTCGACGACATGCTGGTGCCCAAGGAGAAGAGCGGCATCATCGAGCGCGCCGAGTCCGAGGTGAAGGAGATCGCCCAGCAGTACGCCTCCGGTCTGGTGACCGCCGGCGAGCGCTACAACAAGGTGGTCGACATCTGGGGCAAGGCCGGTGACGAGATCTCCAAGGTCATGATGGCCCAGCTGGCCAAGCAGAAGACCACGGACCGCAGCGGCAAGGAAGTGGACCAGGAGTCGTTCAACTCCATCTACATGATGGCCGACTCGGGCGCCCGCGGTTCCGCGGCGCAGATCCGCCAGCTGGCCGGCATGCGCGGCCTGATGGCCAAGCCCGACGGCTCCATCATCGAGACCCCCATCACGGCGAACTTCCGTGAAGGCCTCAACGTGCTGCAGTACTTCATCTCCACGCACGGCGCCCGCAAGGGCCTGGCCGACACGGCGCTGAAGACCGCGAACTCGGGTTACCTGACGCGCCGCCTGGTGGACGTGACGCAGGACCTGGTGGTCACCCACCAGGACTGCGGCACCTCCAACGGCACGCTGATGCGCGCCATCGTCGAGGGCGGCGAGGTCATCGAGTCGCTGCGCGACCGCATCCTGGGCCGCACCACGGCCGAGGAAGTGATCCATCCCGAGACGCGCCAGCAGCTCGTGCCCGCGGGCGAAATGCTCGATGAGGACACCCTCGACCTGCTCGAGGCCGCCGGCGTCGACGAGGTCAAGGTGCGCACCGCGCTCACCTGCGAGACCCGCTACGGCCTGTGCGCCAAGTGCTACGGCCGCGACCTCGGCCGCGGTGGCCTGGCCAACATCGGTGAGGCGGTGGGCGTGATCGCCGCGCAGTCGATCGGCGAGCCCGGCACGCAGCTGACCATGCGCACCTTCCACATCGGCGGTGCGGCCTCGCGCGCGGCGGTGGCCTCCAGCGTGGAAGCCAAGTCCAGCGGCGTGATCGGCTTCAACGCCACCATGCGCTACGTGACCAACTCCAAGGGCGAGCTGGTGGTGATCGCGCGTTCGGGCGAGATCATCATCCAGGACGAACACGGCCGCGAGCGCGAGCGCCACAAGGTGCCCTACGGCGCCATCCTGGCGATCAAGCCCGACCAGCAGATCAAGGCCGGCACCATCCTGGCCAACTGGGACCCGCTGACCCGACCCATCATCACGGAATTCGCCGGCACGGTGAAGTTCGAAAACGTGGAAGAGGGCCTCACGGTCGCCAAGCAGGTCGACGACGTGACCGGTCTGTCCACGCTGGTGGTGATCGATCCCAAGCGCCGCGGCGCCACGAAAGTGGTGCGCCCGCAGGTCAAGCTGATCGACGCGTCCGGCAGCGAGGTGAAGATCCCCGGCACCGACCACGCCGTGACCATCGGCTTCCAGGTCGGCGCCCTGATCCAGGTGCGCGATGGCCAGGACGTGGGCCCCGGCGAGGTGCTGGCCCGCATCCCGGTCGAAGGCCAGAAGACCCGCGACATCACGGGTGGTCTGCCGCGCGTGGCCGAGCTGTTCGAGGCGCGTTCGCCCAAGGACGCCGGCATCCTCGCCGAGATGACCGGTACCGTGTCCTTCGGCAAGGAGACCAAGGGCAAGATCCGCCTGCAGATCACCGACCCCGAGGGCAAGGTCTGGGAAGAGCTCATCCCGAAAGAGAAGAACATCCTGGTGCACGAAGGCCAGGTGGTCAACAAGGGCGAGAGCATCGTCGACGGCCCGGCCGACCCGCAGGACATCCTGCGCCTGCTGGGCATGGAAGAGCTCGCGCGCTACATCGTCGATGAGGTGCAGGACGTCTACCGACTGCAGGGCGTGAAGATCAACGACAAGCACATCGAGGTGATCGTTCGCCAGATGCTGCGCCGCGTCGTGGTCGAGAACCCCGGCGATTCGTCCTACATCGGCGGCGAGCAGGTGGAGCGCTCGGAGATCCTCAACACCAACGACGCCCTGCGCGCCGACGGCAAGATCCCCGCGACCTACAGCAACGTGCTGCTCGGTATCACCAAGGCCTCGCTGTCGACCGACTCGTTCATCTCCGCGGCCTCCTTCCAGGAGACCACGCGCGTGCTGACCGAAGCGGCCATCATGGGCAAGCGCGACGAGCTGCGTGGCCTCAAGGAGAACGTCATCGTCGGCCGCCTGATCCCCGCGGGCACCGGCATGGCCTACCACGAGGCGCGCAAGGTCAAGGAGAAGATGGACGACGAAGAGCGCCGCGCCATCGCCGAGGCCGACGCCCTGTCGCTGGCGGCCGACCAGGCCGACGCGGCGGCTGGCGAGTCCGCCGAGTAAGCGGTCCGACGCCCGTCACCGCCGACAAGCCCCCGGTCGACAGGCCGGGGGCTTTTTCTTTGGGCGCGCATACCCCGCGCGCTATAGTCCCCCGCCCGCGAATCACGGGTGAGCGAGGAGGAAACACACAATGGGTGTTCTGCAATGGGTGCTGCTGCTGGTGGCGCTGGTGGTGTTCTTCTGGGCGGTCGGGGCCTACAACCGGCTCGTGCGCCTGCGCAACGGCATCGCCAATGCGTTCGCGCAGATCGACGTGCAGCTCAAGCGCCGGCACGACCTGATCCCCAACCTGGTTGAAGTGGCCCGCAAGTACCTCGAGCACGAGGCGCAGACGCTGGAGGCCGTGATCGCCGCGCGCAATCAGGCGCGCAGCGCCGAGCAGGCCGCCGCCAGCGCGCCGCTGGCGCCGGGCGTCATGGGCACCCTGTCGGGCGCGGAGCAACTGCTGGGTGGCGCGCTTGGCCGCCTCATGGCGGTGGTGGAGAACTACCCCGAGCTCAAGGCCGACCAGAACATGCGCGAGCTCAGCGAAGAGCTGGCCAGCACCGAGAACCGCATCGGCTTCGCGCGCCAGGCCTACAACGACCAGGCCAACGACTTCAACGACGCCGCGCAGCAGTTCCCCACGCTCATCGTCGCGCGCCTGTTCAACTTCCAGCCCCAGGCCATGCTGGAAGCGACCACCAGCGAGGCCGAGCGCGAGCCGGTCAAGGTGCGGTTCTGAAGCTCACCCCCACCGCGCTTCGCGCGACCCCCTTCACGGGGGCGGCACCAACGGCCCGGCAGAGCCGGTTCCGTGGTACCACTCGGTTCGACCGGGGCGCGCCAGCATCCTCACCCGACAGCCATGCGTTTTATTGACTCCCAGCGCGACGCGCGGGCCCAAAGCCGGCGCCTGGTGGTGGCCTTCGGCCTCACCGTGCTGTTGCTGGTGCTGGCCGTCAACGCGGCCCTCGCCGTGGGCTGGCTGCTGTCGGGGCCGCTCTGGCTGACGGGCGGGTGGTACTTCCCGCGCCACTTCTGGGCCGTGAACACCGGCGTGACCCTGCTCTTCGTGCTGGGCGGCTGGTGGCTCGAAACCTCGCAGTTGAAACACCAGGGGGGCGTGCGGCTGGCCGAGCGCATGGGCGCGCGCGCGGCGCGGCCCTCGGGCCAACTCGACGAGCAGCGCTTCGTCAACATCGTCGACGAGCTGTCCATCGCCTCGGGCCTGCCGCGCCCCACCGCCATGGTGGTGGCGCGCGACCAGGCCATCAACGCCTTCGCCACCGGCTGGACGCCGCAGGACGCGGTGGTGGCCGTCACCCAGGGCGCGCTCGACCACCTCACGCGGGAGGAGCTGCAAGGCCTGGTCGCGCATGAACTGGGCCACATCGGGGAAGGCGACACGCGCCTGAACCTGCGGCTGGCGGGCATGGTGTTCGGGCTGGAGATGGTCTATCGCCTGGGCCAGCGCCTGGCCGAACCGGGCGAGGACGGCCGCCGCTTCATGGGCGCGCTGATGGGCCTGTGCCTCATGGGCGTGGGCTGGCTCGGCTGGGTCGCGGGCCATGCGCTGCAGGCGGCGGTGTCGCGCCAGCGCGAGTACCTGGCCGACGCGCGCGCCGTGCAGTGGACGCGCAGCCGCGACGGCCTGGGCGGCGTGCTGCGCAAGGTCATGACACAGCAGCGCGAGGGCCTGCCACCGCACGCGGTGGGCCCCTCGCTGCAGCACCTGCTGCTGGTGGGCCACGGGCACGGCGCGCTCGCGCGCCGCTTCGACTCGCACCCGCCGCTGGCCGAGCGGGTGCGCCGCATCTATGGTCGGCACATGGGCCCCTTGCCCCTGCCGGCGCAGCGCCCGGTGGGCGACCCCACCGTGGTGCACGCATGAACACGGGCTTCCACGCGCGACCGCCGCGCGGGTCGCTGCCGGCCCCCGCGCTCAGCGAGCAGCTCGCGCTGGCGGCCCAGGCGGTGCTCGCGGTGCGCCAGGGCCGCTCGCTGGGCGACGCGCTCGCGGCCGTGCCCGCGCCACTGCGCCCGGGCGTGCAGGCGCTGGCTTTTCACAGCCTGCGCCAGCTCGGCAGCTGCGAGGCGCTGGTGGCCCGCCTGGCCGACCGCGCGCCGCCGCCGCCGCTGCGCGCGCTCATGTGCGTGGCGCTGGCGCTGCTGCTGGTGCCCGACGCCCCCGGCGCCAGCTACTCCGCGCACACCGTGGTCGACCAGGCCGTGCGCGCGGCCCAGAAGGACAAGCGCTGGCAGCGCCAGGCCGGTTTCCTCAACGCCTGCCTGCGCCGCTACCTGCGCGAGGCCGCTTCGCTGCAGGCCCCGCTGGCCCAGGACCCGGTGGCGCGCTGGAACCACCCGGCCTGGTGGATCGAACGCCTGCGGCGCGACCACCCGGCGGACTGGGAGCGCCTGCTGCTGGCCAACAACCGGCCCGGGCCCATGACGCTGCGGGTCAACCGCCGCCGCGCCGATCGCGAGGCCCTGGCCCGCGCGCTCGCCGACCAGGGCGTGGCCAGCCGGCCCGTGGGCGAGGACGGGCTGGAGCTGGCGCGCCCGCTGCCAGTCGACCAGATCCCCGGTTTCGCCGGGGGTCACTGCTCGGTGCAGGACGAGGCCGCGCAACTGGCCGCGCCCTTGCTGCTCGACGGGCTCGCCGCGCGCCCGCGCGTGCTGGACGCCTGCGCCGCGCCCGGCGGCAAGACCGCCCACCTGCTGGAACGCGCCGATGCCGAGCTGCTGGCGCTGGACGTCGACGCCGAGCGCTGCACCCGCATCAGCGACAACCTGCACCGCCTGGGCCTGGTGGCCGAGGTGCGCCACGCCGACGCCGCCCGCCCCGCCGACTGGTGGGACGGCCGGCCCTTCGACGCCATCCTGCTCGACGCCCCCTGCACGGCCTCGGGCATCGTGCGCCGCCACCCGGACGTGCGCTGGCTGCGCCGCGACAGCGACGTGGCGGCCCTGGCGGGCACCCAGCGGGCCCTGCTCGACGCCCTGTGGCCGCTGTTGCGGCCCGGTGGGCGCCTGCTTTACGCCACCTGCTCGGTGTTCCGCGCCGAGGGCAGCGAACAGGCCGAGGCGTTTCTTCAGCGCCACACCGACGCCCGGGCAGGCGCCGCTCCCGGCCATCTGTTCCCCGGTACACCCGGGGGTGCCGGGCAGTTCAACGACAATGCCTCGGGTGGACCGGACGGCTTTTTCTACGCACGCTTCGACAAGGCCCGCGGCGTCTGATCGGGTCCGAGGCCTTCTTCGCCCCCGGCATTGGCTGCTGCTGGCGCTGGCCGTCCTGGCCCTTGCGCTGGCCCGCGCCCAGCCGCCCCAGGTGCAGCAGCTTGCCCTGCAGCGCACCTCCGACGGCTTGTTCCTGAGCGCTCGCTTCGAGCTCAGCCCGCATGGCGCCGTGCAGGACGCCCTGATCAAGGGCGTGCCGTTGTACTTTGTCTGGCAGGCCGACGTGCTGCGCGAACGCTGGTACTGGACCAACAAGCGCGTGGCCGGCGCCACCCGCACCCTGCGCCTGGCCTACCAGCCGCTGACCCGCCGCTGGCGCGTCAGCATCTCCACCGAGGCCGGTGGCGGCACCGGCGGCGGCGCCGGCCTGCCCTACGCCCTGCACCAGAACCACGACACCCTGGAGGAGGCCCTGGCCGCGGTGGGCCGCGTCTCGCGCTGGCGGCTGGCCGACGCCGGGCAGCTGGAGCCGGGCGCCTCCCACCTGGTGGAGTTCGGCTTCCGCCTCGACCTGAGCCTGCTGCCGCGCCCCTTCCAGATCGGCCTGGGCAACCAGGAGGAATGGTCCATGGCGCTGGAGCGCGAGTTGGGCGTGCCCGAGGCCGCCACGCCCGAGCTGCCCGCGCCGGCCGAGCCGCGCGCCACGTCCCCCGCCGCCGAGGCCAAGGCCGGCGGCGAGGCGCCCGCCGCCGAATCCCCGTCCCGCTGAGCCCCGTGCCGCCGCCCCGCACGCCCTCCGTGCCGTGAACACCCTCACCCCGCCCCACTCGCGCAAGCCCGCCGCCACCCGCTGGGCGGTGGTCGCCGGCCTGATCTTCATGACCGGCCTGGGCATGGTGCTGCTGTTCCTGCTCACCCTGGGCACGCGCAACAGCGTCTTCTACGAACGCAACTTCGAGCTGCTGGTCGGCATCAACGTGGCCGCCGCCGTGGGCCTGGGCCTGGTCATCCTGTGGCTGGGCGCGCGGCTGTTCATGCGCCTCAAGCGTGGCAAGTTCGGCAGCCAGCTGCTGGTCAAGCTCGCCGCCATCATCGGCCTGGTGGGCATCCTGCCCGGGCTGCTCATCTACACGGTGTCCTACCAGTTCGTCTCGCGCTCCATCGAAAGCTGGTTCGACGTGCGCGTGGAGTCCGCGCTGGGCGCGGGCCTGAACCTGGGCCGCACCACGCTCGACACACTGGTGGCCGACCTGTCGAACAAGACCCGCCTGGCCGCCGACGGCCTGGCCCGCCAGAGCAACAGCGGCGCCGTGCTCGCGCTCGACCGCGTGCGCGAGCAGCTCGACGCCAGCGACGTGGTGCTGTTCGGCGCCACCGGCCAGCTCCTGGGCAGCTCGGGCAGCTCGCGCTTCGACCTCGCGCCCGAGCGGCCCAGCCCCGCCACCCTGCGCAACGCGCGCGCCAACCGCGTGCTGGCGCAGGTCGAGGGCCTGGAAGAGGGCGAAGGCGGTGACCTACACGCCGCGCTGGCCGCGGGCCAGGCGCGCATCAAGGTGCTGGCGCTGGTGAACCCGCCCAGCTTCGCCGTCAACGCCGAGCCGCGCTACCTGCAGGTCTCGGCGGCCCTGCCCTCGGCGCTGATCGTGGACGCGCTGGCCGTGCAGGTGGCCAACCGCGAGTACCAGGAGCGCGCGCTGGCGCGCGACGGCCTGCGCCGCATGTACATCGGCACGCTCACGCTGGCGCTGTTCCTGGCCGTGTTCGGCGCGGTGCTGCTGGCGGTGCTGCTGGGCAACCAGCTGATCCGTCCGCTCATCGTGCTGGCCGAGGGCATGCGCGAGGTGGCGGCCGGCAACCTCGCGCCCAAGGCCGCGCTGCCCTCGCGCGACGAGCTCGCGGGCCTCACGCGCACCTTCGCCCTCATGACGCAGGACCTGTCCGACGCGCGCGAAGCGGTGCAGCACAGCATGGAGCAGGTGGACGCCGCGCGCGAGAACCTGCAGACCATCCTGGACAACCTCACCGCTGGCGTGCTGGTGTTCGACGAGCGGGGCCACCTGCTCAGCGCCAACCCCGGCGCGGCGCGCATCCTGCACGCCGCGCTGAACGCCCACATCGGCCAGCCGCTGGACCAGGT
Organism: Hydrogenophaga sp. YM1; assembly: GCF_016903055.1. NCBI lineage: Bacteria > Pseudomonadati > Pseudomonadota > Betaproteobacteria > Burkholderiales > Comamonadaceae > Hydrogenophaga > Hydrogenophaga sp. YM1. Next base: position 407,509 of record NZ_CP070223.1, read on the forward strand.
GCCCGGCCTGGAGCAGATCGCTGGCGGCGTGCTGCAGCAGTTCGAGCGCTTCCTGGCCGAGGACTCGCCGCACGAGGGCGGCTACTGGCAGGAATCTTTCGAGCTCAGTGCGAGCGAGGGTTCGCCCTTCGAGCAGGGCATCACCCTCATCGCGCGCGGCGCCCTGCTGCCCGACAACCAGCGCCTGCTGGTTTTCGACGACGTGTCCGAGGTCGTCTCGGCCCAGCGCGCCAAGGCCTGGGGCGAGGTGGCGCGCCGCCTGGCGCACGAGATCAAGAACCCGCTCACGCCCATCCAGCTCTCGGCCGAGCGCCTGGCCATGAAGCTGGACGGCAAGCTGCAGCCCCCCGAACAGGCCCTGCTCGACAAGTCGGTGCGCACCATCGGCGACCAGGTCGAGGCCATGAAGCGCCTCGTCAACGAATTCCGCGACTACGCCCGCCTGCCCGCGGCCCAGCTCGCGCCGCTGGACCTCAACGCCGCCGTGCGCGACATCCTCAGCCTCTACGACAACGCCGCCGTGCCCGTGCGCTGCGAGCTCGCCGACGGCCTGCCCAAGGTGCGCGCCGACGCGCAGCAGGTGCGCCAGATCGTCCACAACCTGGTGCAGAACGCCCAGGACGCCATGGGCGGCATGGCCGGCGCCGAGGTGCTGCTGCGCACCCGCCGCTCGGACAGCGGCCAATGGGTGCGCCTGGTGGTGTCCGACAGCGGGCCCGGTTTTGGCGAGAACATCCTCAAACGCGCCTTCGAGCCCTACGTCACCACCAAGGCCAAGGGCACCGGCCTGGGCCTGGCCGTGGTCAAGAAGATCATGGACGAACACGGCGGCCGCGTGGACTTGTCGAACCGCGTGACGGAAGGGCGCGTCATCGGCGCGCAAGTGTCGTTATCATTCGCAGTTGCAAATTGACAACAGGTACCGAGGGACTCCGCACGCAATGGCAACGATTCTGGTCGTAGACGACGAACTGGGCATACGGGACCTGCTGTCCGAAATCCTCAACGACGAAGGCCACGCCGTCGAACTGGCGGCCAATGCGGCCGAGGCGCGTTCGCTGCGCCAGCAGATGCGGCCCGACCTGGTGCTGCTCGACATCTGGATGCCCGACACCGATGGCGTGACCCTGCTCAAGGAGTGGAGCAGCACCGGCCTGCTGACCATGCCGGTGATCATGATGAGCGGCCACGCCACCATCGACACCGCCGTCGAGGCCACGCGCATCGGCGCCTCGGCCTTCCTTGAAAAGCCGATCACGCTGCAGAAGCTGCTCAAGGCCGTGGACCAGGGCCTGAACAAGGTGCCCAAGGCCGCGCCCGGCGGCGCCGCGTTGGTGCCGCCGCGCCTGGTGGGCCTGGAGGTCACGGTCGAAGAGGCCATGACCCACCACCACGTCAACGGGGTGGCCCCGGTGAACGGCAACGGCCTCATGCCCACGCTGCCCATGGGCCCGCAGGCCCAGCAGACCTTCAACCTCGACAGCCCGCTGCGCGAGGCGCGCGACGAGTTCGAGAAGGCCTACTTCGAGTACCACCTGGCCAAGGAGTCCGGCTCCATGACCCGCGTGGCCGAGAAGACCGGCCTGGAGCGCACCCACCTCTACCGCAAGCTCAAGCAGCTGGGCGTGGACCTGGCCCGCGCCAAGCGCAGCGGCCTGGGCTGAGGGCCACCGCCAAGCTGCTATACTCCTGGGCTTCCCAAGGCCCGGTAGCTCAGTTGGTAGAGCAGCGGATTGAAAATCCGCGTGTCGGTGGTTCGATTCCGCCCCAGGCCACCAAATAAAATCAAGCACTTAGCCCACCTCAACAGGTGGGCTTTTTGCTTTTCTGACGGTGTTTCTGACACTGCCAGTGGTGGCCCACTGCGCACGGCTGCGCTTCGATGCGCTGTTCGCTGAAAAAGTGGATGAAGATCACCGTCATGCGGCCCTGGCGACCCTATACGCAAGACCAACAACTCTTTGGAGATTGAACTTGCGTCTTACTCACCCGGGCCCAAGCCCGCTTTTCTCTCGCACCATCCATACCTCAAGCGGGCGCGTACGCGCCCCCTGGGCGGCTGTTCAAGGCCACCAGGCCAGCCGACTTGACCGGGCGCAGATCGCGGGCGTTCTGAAATCGTTCGCGCATCTTGCGGGTCACCTTGGAGTTGTCCAGTCGTCCCGGGAGGTGCGCCATGGCTAAGCCGTACCAAGAAGGTTCCGGGTGGGCGTTCCGGCTGCGTATTGACGGTCAAGACATTTACCGCAGCGGCTTCAAAACGCAAAAAGCCGCCCAGGGAGAAATGGACAGCTTGGCAAGCGATTCGCGGAATTCCGACCGGCCCGCAATGTCGGGGCCTCAGCGTACCTCTGTGGCGCAGGCCTTGAGCGACTATGCGTTGGAGGTGCTACCGCACCACAAGGGTGCCCCGCAGGAGGCGCGCCGAATCAATCGCTACCTGAGGGTCTTGGGGCTCCCCATCGTTCATCTGGAGGCATTCAAAGGCGAAGCACCCATCAAGAAGCAGCGGAACAAGCGTAAAAAGGCGCAAGCGGTTTACTGGTCGGCAGCGCTGGTCGTGGAGGGGGAGCGAGTAATTCCGAACGGTTTGCATGCCCATCGAGCGGCTTTGGCCGCAGAGTCCAAAGCGACGAACGAAATGCGGCGAAAGCTGGCGCGAACGATGATGGCCGATGTCGCCAAGCATGAGCTTCAGCGATTCGTCGACCGGATGGAGGAAGAGGGCTTCGGAATGTCTACCGTGCGCCTGGAAGTAGCCATCCTGCGTCAGCTTTTTGCGCATGCAGCGCGGGTCTGGAATTGGCGCCGACCGATGCTGAACCCTGCTTCCGGACTGGACATCCTGACCGAGGACAACAGCCGCGAGCGTGTACTCACGGAAGAAGAGTGGCAGCGGCTTGCTCCTGTCTTGGCGCGTCGGCAGAACCAGCTTGTTTTCCCCTTGGTGTGCCTGATGCTGGAATCGGCGATGCGAAGTTGCGAGCCGCTCATCCACATGCGCTGGGAGCACGTGAACTGGGAGCGCCGCGTTCTGGAACTCCCCGACGGAAAGACGGGGAAGCGCAACGTGCCGCTTGGCCCAGGCGCACTCGCGATCCTTGAGTACGTGAAAGCGCTGGGGCTGACATCAGAGCCTGCGGAACAGGTGTTTCCGACGAGTTATGAGGCCGTCAAGAAGGTCTGGAGCGAGGCGCGCAAAGAGGCTGGCGTCGAAGACATCCAGCTCCATGACTTGCGCCACACCTCGGCGACCCGGTACTCGTGCGAGTTCGACGGCGATGTCATGAAGCTGCGCGTGGTGACCGGGCACAAGACGCTCACCATGGTTGCGAGGTACGTGAACCTAAGCGCGGAGCAGGTCGCAACCATGATGCACGGCGAAGAGCTGCCGGATCGCTTGGCACCTGCTGGTCTGAACTCCAACGTCATGGATGTGGTCCAGGAGGCGCACAAGAAGGCTGACGATGCGCGCCAGGCCATTGCCAGGCGCGTGGCACGCGCGCAAAGTCAACGGCGTCGCGCGCAGGAGGCTCTCAAATCGGGCATTCCCTGGCATCAGGAGGACCATGCGCGTAAGGGCGAAAGCAGTAGCCCCGCCAATCTTGTGATCGGCAATGTGGTTCGGGTCAACTTCGAGCGCCGAGCTGCGTGATTCGGAGGGTCGGCATTGCTTGCCGGCAGGCAGGCTCGACCTTTACTCGCAAAACGCCCCTGTTTAGAGGGGCGTTTTGCATGGACCACGTGGGTGCTGCCATGAGCTGCAAATGAGCTATACAGGGAATGAGCAAACCTACTCTTCCCACTCTCCCCACCATTGCCCCGGTGCATGCAGCCGAACTCTTGGACAAGAAGGCCGTCTGCAAACGGTTGAACCTTTCAGCCAGAGCTCTCGAGTACATGGTGCAAGACGACACCTTCCCGCCGCCGGTGAGGGTTGGTCGCAAGGTCTACTGGTCCGAAAAAGCTGTGTACCGCTGGCAGCAGCGGCTTTTCGCTGCCCAGGAGGCCTGGCGACCAAGCTAGGGGCTGCCCCGCATTTGCATGTCTAGGTATTCGATAGGGGACGGTTCCCGCTCTGCCTGCAGAGCCAGCAGTGTGACCGGCGCTTGGTAGGCCGGCGATCTTACGACTTGCCGCCGGCCTGCTATTGCGTTCCCCTGAGGCCTCTGACGGGTTTCTCCCCTTCCGCATGTTCGAGCGGGAGCATGCTGCCGCGGTGGCGCGCAACTGCGTTACATTTGCGGTACTCAACCGTGTGGATACAGCCATGGACCGCAAGACTGAAACCCTGAATCTCCGGGTCTCCCCCGAGTTGAAAGAGCTGATTCGCATGGCCGCGAGCCAAGAACATAGAACGCAGGCCAACTTCATCGAGGTGCTGGTCCGGAAGCACTGCGATGAGCAAGGTATCAAGGTTCAGCAACGTGGCCACAGTGCTGCGGAACAGTGAACTGAGGGAGGAGACGTGGACGTATTTCAGTTTCGGGAACACCTGGTCGGCGAGTACGAGCAGTTCACGCGCATCGACCGCAAAGACAAGGGCGCTGGTGGGCTGCTGCTAGACATCCTCTGCCGGCTGACCGCGGCCCGAGCTCATCAAGGCACACAGGGGCGCGCGCCGCAGGAGCACGATGCCGAACTGGCCCGAACCGCAGGAAGCACGCTGGAGCAGGCGTGGCTGAACCACGTCAACGTGCATGGCTACCGTAAACCAGATCGCGGCCAGTACACCATCGCCTCTGCCAAAACCTGCGCCGACTTTTTCTACGACGACCTGAATCTCGCTGTCTACATCGACGGCCCACACCACGAAACTGACGCTCAGCGGGAGAAAGACCTCGCCATAGATCGCGCCTTGGATGAACTCGGCTTCCTTGTGGTGCGTTTTCCCAAGGAGCAGACCCGCTGGTCCGACATCTTCAAGAACAACACCGAACGTCTGTATCGGGAGTTCTTCCTCGCTGCGGCTGAAGCCGCGGATCAGCTTGGCCGAGATGGTTGCGTGCCGTTTCAGTTCATTGTTACGACGACTTCCGCGCCACCGGCTGAGGTTGAGAAAGCTCCCTACGTAATCCTGGAGCTGGCGCCGGGCGCGGACGAGTCACTCCTGTTCAAGCGGCAGCTTGCGCCTGAACTGTCGGGGTTCGATGATGCAGCTTCCTAGCGCCGTGGTTAAGGTCAGTGCGGCCATGCAGGCACGGCTCGCAGGGGCAGTGGTATGACGCCGCTTGACCGCCTGCGTATTGAGAAGGCTGCAGCGGATTGCGGGTTTGAGCGCACACCGTTGCTTGTGGATGACAACGGCTTGGAGTTGCGTTCAGCCAGGTTTCCGGAGGTCGTCACAGTGCGATTCCTGGCTGGCAGTTTTCTCGTTTCGATGTCAAACGAGGCCATGCTGGATGGTTTGACGGATGGTGCCTTGAGTGTGGCCACCGTGGGCGAACTATACGGCCTGCTCCAGCGGGCATCAGCGGTGGCCCGAACCATGCCTAATCGCGTCGCTGACCAGTTCCGGCAGATGACGCAAGAGCTGCCACGGACCACTGAAGCTGAGCGCTTGGTTGTTCAGCGATTGGGGCAGGACTTGTTCCGCGAAGCGCTGCTCGACTACTGGCAGGGGCGCTGTTGTGTTACGGGACTTGCTGTGCCTGCTCTGCTCCGTGCTTCGCACATCAAGCCATGGGCTAAGTGCGCATCTGACGAGGAGCGCCTGGATGTTTTCAATGGGCTCTTGCTGGCTCCTCATGTCGACGCGCTGTTTGATGGAGGCTGGATTTCATTCTCGGACACCGGCGAGGTACTTGTATCCGAGTCGCTTCTGCCCGATGGGCGATCACAGCTCGGGGTTTCCAGCAGATGGAGCATTCGGAATCTAAGGCCTGCGCATGCCAAGTACCTGCGGTTCCATCGTACGCATGAGCTGCGGTTGCCTTCTGTTTGATGGGGTGAGATTCAGCTATCGCATCCATAGCCGGCGGAAATGCGATCATTCCGACCAGGGCGGCCGGAACAGCGATCAGATTCAAGCGTGTGACGGCCGCGTCGCACTGGGCCACGCAGTGGCCCCCTGGTTGGGGCTGATGTCGTCGATGTCCGATTGGTTGGCCAGATAGCACGGTCGGTGGCATGGACCGGGCATGGACCAGGTGCCTATTCGGAGGTCGATGAATTTCTACCGGAGAATGACGCTGAATTTCTATCTGACCAGGCGGACCAAGTGACCGGGGTATTTGGCGGTAGCGCACGCGATGGTCTTTCGGATGGCCGCGCACACGACACCAGCCTGCCGACGCGAAGCAACTACCGTGATGGGGTATCCCAGGTACTCCTGTACCCGTGATCGCACGGCTTCGTCCGGAAGGATGCGCTCGATAAACCCCATAAAGAGGTCGGGACGCGGATGCATCGGGTCGTAGATGCAGTTGATGAGATAGCGGACGCCGAGGGACTTGTCATGCGGCTCAAGTGCGTAGCTGCCTGCCCGTTGACGGAGATAACCATTCCGTAGGGGAATGAGCAGGTCCGTGGTGGTCGGGTCCGGCAACCGAGGAAGCCATAGCATGGCGGTCCGTACCGCGCTCGCGGCCGAGGCGTCGCTGACGATGGCTGCTGAGTTGTCGACAACCCAGCGAAGCGCATCCCGTTGCGCATCCTCTTGGTTCATCTGGGCCCAGTGCGTGCCAGTCCAGTGGATGATGTGGTTGTCGGCATAGGCATAGTTGCCGGTTGAGGCGAGTTCCACCGCGTAGTTCATGGGTTCAAATGGAGGGCGGCGAGTCATTGCTGGTCCCCCGACGTTGCGGACATGACGATATCGCCGGCCATAAGGGGCGCGATGGATGTCATTCCGAGGATTGCAGGTCTTCTCCGGTCTCTGAGTGCGTAGTTTTGGCCGAGACGCGCCAGAGAGCCTTGGTGAGAAAAGGCAGTGAAAGCGAGGTTGAAAGAATGCATTGAGCATCTCCTGTTAGTGGAAGAAGAAGCTCAACCAGACGGTCGCGAACCTTCATGCGCGGCTATGAGGCCACTGCTAAAGGTGCTGTAGTTATGCCTTCTCGAGCCCCAAAATAGGGCAAGTGATGAATGTGCCTCTGTGCGTCGCCCAGTGGAGCGGAAAAGGCAGTGTTCAGTTGCAGGCTGCCTACTCAGTATAGGCTGCCGCTGAGGGTTTCAAAGAGCTTCACGAAATCAGGAATTCACCAAGCAAATCCAGATCATTTCTCGATAGTCCGACCGCGGCTGCTCTTTTGGGGGCACCCTGTTCGGGTGTGCAGGAAGAAGGCGATGGGCCTTCTGAATACCTGATGTTGGCAAATGGTGAGTTATATGTGAAACGAGTAATAGTCCTGATGCGGGGGTGAAAGGTAGAGGGCATGATTCTCGCGAATTTCATCGCGTGGAGGCCTGCAGTGAGTAAGCACAATGGCAAGTTTTATGCGTATGTTGGCGTTCTGAGCCAGGCCGCCGCGTCCCAGTTTGGCCGACCGATTGTCAAGGTCGGACACTCTGCAGAACCACGACATCGCCTCTCGAATATCGGCAAGGACCTTCAGGGAGGGGCATTGTTCGATCTGGTGCGCAGTATCGCGCTCTTGGCTCCCTCATGCGATGACAGTCGAAGGCTTGAAGACGCGCTCAAGACATATTTCAACGAGTTCCAAGTCAATCCCGAATCTGTTCCATTCGGGAGGGCCGGGAAAACTGAATGGTATGAAGCTTCTATCCTTCAACGGCTCAATGTTTTTCTGCAGGAGAACGCGCTTGGCTTTGAGGTGATCCAGGAGCATGGGCATTTTGACCATCATCCTGAGGATCGTCCATCGTCACCGAGCTATTTGCAATGTGAAACCCCCAGAGCTCAAGCAAGAGATGCGCAAAGGGCAAAAGAATTTCTCGATGCACTGATTGGTCTGGAGGGTTTGGCAATTGAAATTGAAGTGGGGGCATGGACTTCATTGCCTGATTATTTGAATCTCAATATGACAACGGTTGCGAACCCCGTTATTACCGCCGAGTTTCGCCGCCTATTAAAAGTGCTCAAGACCAATGCGCGTTGCGACTGTGCAAACACATCAATTATTGATGTCGTCCGCTTGGGAGAGTCATTTGCATTGATTAAGTTTCGAGTGAGGGCAGGTCCTGTGATTTCAAAGGAGAAGTGTGATGAGTTGGTTGTGGAGCGGCTTTTTTCCCAGCCAATCTCCTACCTTCGCCAAATGGTCGGCGTGCGGACTGCACCTTCTTTGCAGATTCTCAGGCGGTTTGGTCAACTCCCTACAAGGGGATCGGCTAGGTCTGTCCCGTGTGTCGGAGCTTGGCCCTACCAAGCGCAAGCACTGTGAGCCTGCTCTGTCAATCTGTAGTGAGTAGTCAATTCATCATGAACGTTGCCCGACTTACCGTGAAGGATTCCCGTGCATGCAATTTGACGCTGCTGCGCTTTTGCTCAGTCGGCATCCGTGCCGTAAGGTGCTGCCGTGGATCGCGGGGGGGCGGAATGTTATCCACTTGCTCCACCCCCCTGGCGTTGCTGCACGACTTCACGGATCATCCTACGGTGCCGACATGACTCCCCGCAACAAACTCATTGGCGGGCAACTCCGTGCAGCCCTGCGAGCTTCCCGCTGGAACGCTGACACGCATGCGTTGCGGCTGCACCTGTCACGTTCGACGATGGCGAAGGTGCTGGTCGGCGATGAAGATGTCAGCTTGCGCATCTATCAATTGGTCGCGGAATCGCTCGACTGCAACATCGAATGTGTGCCTACAGTTGCTGTTGCGGCTCTTGTGACGACTGACCCTGAGATACTCCAGGGGACGCCGGTGTTTATCGGTTCTCGCGTACCCATCGTCGACGTGCTCGCATCGCTTTCGAAGGGCATCGGCCTGGAGCGGCTTCAGGAGTCGTATCCGTTCCTCACTCCGACACACATCCGCGCAGCTCGCTGGTATGTCCAGGAGCATCCGCCAACGCCTCCACACCGCCTCATCGAAACGCTAGTAGATGCAGCCGCTCGGCGTCTGCAGACGATAGCCGCCCGTGACCGAGTTGACGAGCGCAGCTCGGAAAAAACATGGGACAGCTTTGCTGAAGGCCCTCGAGTCAGTGACGACTTTCTGCCTGATCGAGGCGGAGGTTCTGGCGGACGCTGAGGCGGCTGAGCAGGCGTACGCTTAGGATCGCCGGGCGTTTGCCACGCCCGTGCTCCCGGTGGGGACACGACCCCAGCGCCGACCGAGTTTGTGACCGGCGAGGCCCCCGTCGCCGTAAAGTCGGATGGCACGGTGGGGCTACATGACTCTACTCTAACGTCGGACAGCTCGACCACCCTACGCTCAACGCCCCCGCCCCGCACCTCGCCACCCTGGGCCCCGCGTCGCTCCCGCCAGGGGCCTGCGCCCCTTGATCCTCCATCCCCGCGCACCTTCCCGAGCTCCGATTTCCGCACGGAAATTTCAGCGCCTCACCTTCAGAAATAGGACAAGCCGTGGCCACTGCGGCGCGACGCTGAATAGGGCTTGCGAGATGCCCTTGGCGGCCCCAGAACGACGCGATTTCCACGTGGAAATTTCCGTACGGAAATCGCGAGGGACACCCCGGCAGCCGCCCCGTAGGCCCCCTCTGCGCGGCCCCAGATCAGTCTTGGCTTGGAGCTTCAATCGCTGGTCGCTGCGGGCGCGTGTCTCACGGCTGAGAGACACGCTTCGCAGCTCTGCGCCGGCACAAATTTCCACGTGGAAATCGTCGCCTTCAAGGCCCGGCCGAGGGGGTGTTGCACCCCCTCCAGACCCTCGGGTTTGTGATGCCAGCTCACCGCTAGGTGGTCGGAATCGGCACAGGCTGGCCCAGCTCGCGAGGCTCCGCGAGGGCACCCAACGCGGTGCCGGCGAGGCGTTAATAAGCGCTGTTATGGCTCGGCGCTGCAGCCTCGTCGCCTGGTCGGCAGCCGCCGCAGGCGGGCCCGGTAAGTCCGTTTCAAGAGCCTCAAGGTTCGGATTCGTTTGCGCGCAGCTTCTGCGCAGCGCGATCCGCACGGCTACCGCAAGCCGGATGTACGATGCACGAATGGACCATCTGCCCGCTCATCTGCTACCCCACGGCCTCGACGTCAAATGCCTGAAATGCGGCTGGGTGCACCGCTCAATCTCACCGTCCGAGGCAGCGAAAACTTGTGATTCAAATGAGCTCGCGCGGCTTTCCCGCTGCTTCAACTGCGGCACTCCATCAGCAGGCTTCGTGCTCGCGCAGCCCGCTGACGCACCGTCCGGTAGCAGCGTGCAACCGGTCTTGATCCGCGCATGATGAGTGCGGTCTAGCCAGGGTATGGATAGACCGACGGGGCGCTGTTGAGGGGTGGATCGCTGGCGTGGAGTGCGGCTTGGTGGGTGTGGGCGCCCGTCTCCTGCCCGTTTCTTACCTGATAACGGCTGTTATCAGGTAAGAATTTTTGGGCCAAATCTGGGGTGTGGCCCATGAAGCAAGGGTTTGACCGGGCCTTCGGCATTTTTCGCCCGCGATTCATGTCGCCAGGCTCGACTGCTGGTCATCAGCATCTTGGTACTCACTGCTCAAAAGAAAGCGGGACCCTAAGGTCCCGCTCTCCACCTGCTCACCCTTCCGCTCAGGCGTGCTGGACCAAGGTCCACGTCGTCGCCTGCTGGTTGTACGGCGGCATCCGGTTGCCTTTGGCAATCGGCGCAGTCGTATTTCCATTGGCGGGACGCCACACACCACTTTCAGGACAGGTTTCGCCCGTGCGGGCGGTCGTACCGAGAGGCATACGCATTTGGATTTCTCCAGTGACACGGCGAAGTTGCCGTGCCGTAATGATCAATCAGTACGATTTCGTTGTCAAGATGAATCTTTACGGAATCGTCTGTATCATGGGTGCATGACCTCGACTTTTGGTGTGCGTTTAAGAAAATTTCGCATGGCGAAAAACCTCTCTCTGCAGCAACTTGCGGACGAAGTGAAGGCGTCCAAGGCCCACATTTGGGATTTGGAGCAGGGCAAAACCAGCAATCCGACGTTGGCGCTGCTGACTGAGCTGTCCAGAGCGTTGGAGGTACCAATCAAAGAACTGGTTGGCGAGGGAGACGCTGCCACCGATGAAGAGCATCTCGCACCGCTCTTCCGTGACCTCAGAGGGCTGACGCCGGAGCAATTGGAAGTGGTGCGCGGCCTCACCAAGAACCTAAGGGAGATGGGCAATGGAGGTAAGTCTAGAAGTTGATCGAAGCGATCTGGCTGATACAGCTCAGCCGGACAAGCTTGCCGCAATCCTCATTGGGCAGATTAAGCAGCAACTCGATACGTTGCTCCCGTTGCCTGTGGAGGCCGTCGCCAAAGCATGCGGAATCCTGGATATTCAGGAGATGGAGACGGACGCCTTTGAAGGTGGCCTCATTCAGAATGAGGCAAAGAGCCACGGCTATATCCTGCTGCGCGCCGGGCGAGGACCTCACCGTAGCCGCTTCACCATCGCACATGAGCTCGGTCACTTTGTAAACCTGCGCCACGTAGCGCCGCCTGGCAGCGACAGGATGTTGTGCAACAAGGATGATCTACGCAATTCGGAGCTGACGAGTCGCGGTCGCCATGGCATGGAGGCGCAAGCGAACGAGTTTGCATCGTGCTTGTTGATGCCGGCGAAAGAGGTCATGACGAACTCATTCATGAGGGGCAGTGCAGAGATGTCCCGGATTCTGGAGTTGCATACGCTATGCGGTGTTAGCAAGGAAGCTGCTGCTCGGCGGTACGCCCAGCTTCATGGTGACGACTTCGCCGTAGTGTTTTCGAAAGACGGTAAATACATTTACTCGATCAGGGGTGGTGAGTTCCCTTGGATTGATCTACGCAAAGGGCAGGAGCTATTTCACAAGACCCACGCGCGGGTGTTTGATGGAACGAGCGGGGCTATTTCTGACCAAGAAGAGTCGGATGCACACTGGTGGCTGAATGATCGCGATGCCAGACGGTGGAATCTATGGGAAGAGGTTCTGATTCAAGACAGCGGATTCCGCATGACTCTTGTCTTGGGTGAGCGCGAGGACGACGAATAGGCATCTACCGAAACTCGTGCATCTTGAATACTGCCTCGTCTGGAGTTTTAAATGCCAACGACTCCATCGTGCCTATGCGCCGGTTTTTCGTTACAGTTGGGTTGACGCACGCAGGTTGCTGGTCAACTAGGCTACACCCACTTGGAGCTACCACGGCTCGACACTGGAATTCAACGTTGCCCGCGCGCGGCTACGTTGTACCGGCGGGGAAGAAGGGCCTACGCGGGTTCGAGTCCCATGTCAGTCCTGTCGTGTGTCACTTACTCAGCTCTGCCATGACTGCGCCGCTCTGCCTCGAGGTCTGATGCGCGATGACCTATACAAGGTGCAGGCACTGGGCCCTGCATCTCGAGGAAACACCATGGTCACCCCATTATTCAGATATGCCTGCGGCGCGCGCGAAGCACTGATGCAGCAGGTCGAGCGAAGCCTGTCTGCGTTGACGTAGGAGAAGCTGGCACACCTCCAAATACAGGCACGGCGCATGGCGCTCTTGGCGGACAGGCCCGCGGTGCAGCGGCAGACGGCTCAGGACTGATGTATCTCGGAAGCCCGCCGCGTGCGGGCTTCTTTCATGGGCTTCTGGCGCTACCGCGCATGCGTGACGAGCGGCAACGGGGTTACTGTGCGATGGGCTATCGAATCGGCCAGTCTGGGGGTGGTGCCTTGCAGACGCGAAAACTAAACCGCAGGTTGCTCCTGCAGGCGTCTGGCCTGGTTGCGCATGCCCTCGAAGATCGCGGCGGCCACATCTTCCGGGAAGCCGGGTGGCAGTTGCTTTGCGACGGTCTCGATAGCGCCATCCACATTGGAAAGCAACTCGCCGATGATGTCCTCGGCGTTTTCACCCCAACCGCACTTCGCTGCAGTCGCGTTGAAGTGGCGTCGCATGACGGTTGCCAGGTGGTAGTGGCGGTTCTTTCCAGAGACTGCCATGGCCAGCTTGGCATTTCTCCAGGCCAGTTGGTTCTTGCCCTTGCCGATGATGGGCCAGGCTGAGAGCACGTCATACAACGGAGTCAGTGCGTACGCGCCGCCGGCGTGCAGTCGGATGCTGAAGTTCTTCGCGTGACCATCGGTTGCGGCCATCAGCCAGAAGGTGATCTGGCTGGCCAGCAGCGTGCGCAAATCAGCGCGCGCGTTCTGCGAGCCGTGTAGCACCTGCGCCAGCTGCTCGATGCCTGGGCCCCCGTCGGCCTCGTATTTGATGGCAGGGTTCACGCCGCGGGCCTGGCAGAAGTCTTCTTGAGGGAGGCGAAGAATCCACTCCCCCGACGGGTGCAGCTTGCGGTCGAATCGCTCGACCACAAGCACTGGAGCATGGTCTGCAAACGTGACAATGTCTGCTTTAGCCACGTCGAACCCGAGTGCACCCATCAGCTTCAGGCACAGCCACTCGTTGTAAACCGAGGTGCGCATGTCGGCCTGCATGTTGCCCACGAGCCCCAGCGGCAGCTTGATGATGTGCGTCGTCGGGGTGGCGCCCAGCGGGCGCATCCACTGGCCTTGGTGCCACAGCAATGCCGTCTTTTCTTGGGCGCCGGCAATGGAGATGCGAAAGTCCTGCTCGTGCTCCTGCTTACCGAACTGGGCCACGGTCACAGCACTGCGAAGCGCGGCTGCAACGGCCTCATCGTTCAAGGTCTCGCCTTCGATGCGGTCGAAGCCCTTGGGCTCCTCTTCTGCGTCCAGTAACTGCACGGCGCCCACGCAGTCGCGGCCGATGGCCGCAAGCAGGTCAAAGGTGCCCTCAGAACCCGCAGCGTACCGCTGCGCCAGGCGCTTTCGGATGGCGCTGCTTTCCGGCAGCAGGTTCTCGAAGAAGTTTTCTACCAGCTCGCCGCGCAGTGGGTTGTTGTCTAGCAGTGGCAGCGGGAGTGATAGCGATAGCGGTCGGGCGGCGTCGGATTTAAGCCAGCTGTCGGCATAGGCCAGCCGCATGGGCTGGTTGCTGGCCGGGGTCCAGTGGCCGACGAGCTCACCATTGGTCCAGATGGAAAGCGGGCGAGAGTGCGCGCGTCGTCCCATGGCTTACCAAACCGTTGCTGAGCCCCGCGCAGGCGGGGTGTCGTCGCGGAGCTGCAGGTTCAGCTGCAATCCGAGTTGGGCGCAAATTGCCAGGAGCTGGTCGACGCTCAGCGTGCCTGAGGCGAGCTCCAGCTCAGACACGCGCTTCTGGCTTAGGCCCAGGCGGGCACCCAACTGAGCCTGCGTGAGCTTGCGGCTCTTGCGCACGTTCACGAGCAGCGCTCCAAGCTGAGCTGAGGTGACGATGGGTTGGGTTCGATTGAGCATGTTTACCGCCTAATCCGGTAAACACATTTTAGTGGCTTATCCAGTAAATTCGCAATACCGGAATGAGCGGTAAATACGATTTACTGGCATAGGCGGTATCTTTTAGTGCCAACATCTCTCTTCATCGACTGGGTGGCAACTAGAATGCGTCCTTAGGACGCATTCTAGTTGCCACCCGGGTGTTTGTCAAACACTGGCGATTGACTTTTCTCGCTCTGCCTGCTATCCTTTGCGTCCTAAGGACGTAAAGGATAGCAGGCAGATTTGAAACAATCTTCAGCAGAGTTCCTGCCGGCGGTGATGAAAGCCCTCCAAGACAAGCTGGCGGGCTGGGAGCGCCCGGTCGTGACCGACTACGAACTGGCGGTGCTTATGTCCTCGCAGCTTGCGAGCTTGGAGGTGCAGCCTTCGCAGGCTCTCTATGAGAGGGGGGTGGACAGCCTTGGTTCCTTTGGCCTGATTTCTCCAAGCAAAGACTTCAAGCCGGGGACGGTTTATCACCTGTTTGGGCGAGGCAAGCCGAAAGCTATGGAGGTCGCCTGTGCTGTAGACCCCTTTGCGTACGTCTCGCATCTCAGTGCCATGGAGTACCACGGGCTGACGGACCGGTTCTCCAAAATCCTGTACTTGACTACGCCTCTGGATGGTGAGTGGCGTGAATTGGCCAAGGGTAGGATGGAAAAAGAACTGGGTGAGCAATTGGAGGCCTTTCGGGGGGCGAAGTTGCCGCTACTCAGGCGTCAGACCTTTGAGCGCGTCGAGGGTGTGCGAGTCGAGTTGATGAGGCGTTCCAGCAGGGGGGCGTTCAAAATCATCAAGTCCCCAGCGATCCGGGTCGCGATGGTCGGCCGAGCTTTCTTGGACATGGTGCGTGAGCCTGATAACTGTGGTGGCATGCAGCATGTCGTTGACACCTATCGTGAATTTGGCGCAAGGTACTTGCCGCTCATCACCGAGGAGGTTGAGCGCCATGGGAATGCGGTCGAGAAGGTTCGCGCGGGCTATCTGCTTGATGAGGTCTGCCACCTTCAGAGTCCCGTTATTGATGGCTGGGTGCGACACGCACAGCGCGGAGGCTCCAGGATGCTGGACCCTCGAGGGGAGTACGTTCCTGATTACTCCGAGAAATGGATGCTCTCGATCAATGTCGCATCCTTGGTGCCTGGCGGTTCTGAAGGTGCGCTGTGAACGAGGTTGACATCGAGGCGTGGGTAGAGGCCGCACCCGCAGATCAACGAGGATTTCGCGAGGCCGTGCACATCATCCTAGACAGCATCGGTCACTCGCAGAACCTGCAGACCAAGATGGTGATGAAAGGTGGGCTGCTGTTGGCTATACGCTATGACAGCTCCCGATTCACGCGTGACTTGGACTTCTCGACCAGCGAAAGGTACACGGCAGAAAACGCCGACGCACTGCTGGCTGAGTTCGAGGCAGGGCTGGTGGCTGCTGAGGATCGGCTGCCTTATGGAACGGCATGCCGCTTGCAGTCACGCAAGGTAGAGCCCAAGGGAGAGAACAGGACACACCACAACCTGGCGTTGACGATTGGATTTGCCGACAAGTCCAACGGGGGCGCGATGGCCAGGTTGCAGGCCAAAAACTCACCGCGCGTGGTGCAGATTGACTACAGCTTCAACGAGGCGGTGTTCGAGGTCGAGCTGCTTGAGCTCGATGGGGGCGCGACGATCCGCTCGTACTCGCTGCACAACGTTCTGGCTGAGAAGATGCGCTCGCTGTTGCAGCAGCCGATCCGCAAGCGCAACCGTCGCCAGGACGTCTACGACATCTGGCTCTTGCTCGAGTCGGTCAAGGCCTTCTCCGCAGAGGAGTTGGCTCAGATTCACGTGATGCTCGTCGAATCTTGCCGCAGCAAAGGTATCGAGCCCACCTCGGAGTCGATGAGCGATGGGGCGGTCGTGAAAATGGCGCGCGAAGGCTATGCCGACCTGCAGGCTGATGTGGACGGGGCGCTACCCGCTTTCGAGGACGCCATGGCTAGGGTGGAGGCGCTGTACCGGTCGCTGCCATGGGGGGCGATTGAGCGGGGTGTCTGGTAGAATCCGCGTGCAGATCGTTCTGACACTTTTCTGACACTGGCGTCAGAAAGTGGGTGCGCTCAGTTGCGCACCACTGCGGCTAAGCTGTTGATTTCATTGGTTTGTTGCGTTAGCCTTCGCTCGGTTTTTGGGCCAAAACTGGCTTGAAAATCCGCGTGTCGGTGGTTCGATTCCGCCCCAGGCCACCAAAATTCAGCGCCCAACTGTTCTCAGTTGGGCGTTTTCATTTGTGCTTCCCGCATGACACGCGGGGTTCCCGCACATTCTGCGTGTGCGACCGGGGTCCTGTGGTCTGGCAGTAACATCCCCAGTTGCCCTCCGTTCCGCCCTCTCTTCTCTCGAAATCGGCGCTAACTTCTTCGCCGTGGCACACGCACATGGCCTTTCGCGACCATGATTTGTGCGCGTGCCATTGCCATTCGTTGTCGGGCTTGCTTGGAGCAGCAGTCCGTCACGCCAACACTGCCGCCGCGCAAGGCATGGAATACAAGCCTGCGCGTTGCTGCGTGACGACGAGTGCTCCGTAGGCCGCCAGTCGAGCCTCGTGCTCCGGCTTGCCCTTGTCCTTCGACTTGATCTTGAACAGGTCAATCGGCTTGTCGCTCTTCTGGCCAGCGCGCTGCATGATCCTTTCGCCGTTCACCTCGGCCCCCTTGAACGACCAGAGCGCTTCGAACACCTTGGCCTGACCATCGGTGAACCGGATCGGTGTGGCCTGCACATCCGGCAGCGTTGCCCACTTGAAGTCGGCCGAGAACGGCCCGTTCACTGGCGCAGCCGGATCGGCCACTGCTGGCACTGCAGACGGCACCGAGGGTATGAAGGTGATTCCGCCTCCATAGAACGTGAATCGTTCTTCCAGCGCCAGCCATTCCACACCGGAGCCGAAGGGCGATCCACGAGTCGTGCGCGGCCTGGGGGTGATGACTCGGATGTTGCTTCCCGCCACCCGGACACGATCCAGCAAGGACGGCTCATGCAGCACTCTCGTCAGATCTCGGGCCAGCACTACCGGAGAGCTGCGTGCGTTACCGAGCCGCCAAACACCGTCGCCCAAGTCATCGATGTCGTCGCGGCTCTCGATGTCGAGCGCGAGGCGCATTTTCTGCCGCAGCCAGTCTTCGTCCAGGGCCAACGCCGCACCGTCGATTGCCTCGACAGGAACCTGGCCACACTCCGGGCACCGGCAGATCCGACCGCCCCGTCCATCGCCCCAGACCTGCGCCCGATGCTGCTGACAGTGGGGGCAGAGCATAAAAGACTGATCCACCACTGTTGGCCTGACGGCTTTGCCGAGCACAGACAAAGCAGATACCTCGCGTGGCGAAAGCGTGGCCCGCAGCACCGGCGTGCCGCCTGCGAACAGCCGGCAAACCAGGGCCCAGGCATCGTGCGTCGCCATTGATCAGTCCTCGAAGGCCGATGATGAACTGACCGCGTCGGTCTCTGGCGGCAATTCCTGGGCACTGAGGGTCTGGCCCTTCTGCAAGATACCCACCGCAACTAGGTAGCCTTCCAGCTGCGCCTGCATCTTGGCGTCGAACTTGTGCAGGTTCAGCCGCCCTTTGCTGGTCACTTCGATGGTGACCACCTTGGGGCGAGTCCTGCCCGGCTCGGGCGGGTAATAGAGATTGACCTGTGCCGCTGTCACCGCCCACTGACCCTCCAGCGGGCCCGGTAGCTTTTCCTTCAGCAAATCGTGCACCGAGCGTTGCTGGCTGGATTGCATCGCCGTGCATTCGATCTTCAGCGCCGTGTCAGGACTGAGCAGGGTGAGTGCCTTCAACTGAACCATCGAGAAGCCGTCCTCAAAGGCCTCTGGCACATCGAATCCGGTGCGCAGCATTGACAAATCCAGCGTCGGCGACTTGATTTTGTGAGCACTCGCTTTCACGCCCAGCACATGCTCCGCGAAGGCCTCGACCAGCATTTGCTGATACTTTGCCCCGCCGCGCACCAGCGTGCGCACGACACCGGTGGACTTGGCGTACTCCAGCACCATGTGAATGTTGGGGTTGCCGACCCGGCGCTTCAGGGTCGCCCCCTCGAACTCCAGGCGCAGCATCGCCATGTCCTTGACATGGACCGACAACAGGAACACCCCCGGACTGCGCTCGACCAAGTGCGCCACGCTGCCGTCTCCGCATTGCAGTTCGCGCTTGTAGAAAGCCGAGATGGCATGACGCAACGCTGTCAGATTGGCATCCGAACCGTTCGGTTGGCGTTTCAAGCCAAGGTCGTATTGCTGCGTCTGCTGCCCATGCTGTTCCCAAAAGCTGAAGTCATAGGCGCGCTCGAACAGCGCCGGGTGGTGGACGTAGAGCCAGAAGGAACGGTGGACGTCACTTGCACACAGCGCCAAGCCCGCCAGCGCAGCACCATCGGCCACGGCCGCCTCAAACATCGCCTGCTTGCCTGCCGCATCGCCCAACTGAACGCTGGCCATGAGGTTGGCTGTCATCCGGTCGCGGGCAGCAATGTCGGGCCAGACCTTAACCGCTTCGACCAGAAACTGGCTGGTCTCAGGTGTGTCATCCCAGGCAAAGCCATGGGGCACCGGCAGGCTGTGGTTGGTCAGGAAGTCGCGCAGCGTGGCATCCACCGGCAGCTCGAGCATCACGTCGACAAAGGTCTTCTTCATCTTGATCGTCCTTTCTGGATCGGCGTCGAAGGTCTGCGACCGATGTACGGACTGCACTGGCCAGCGACTGGTTTACTGAACACGTACCCCTCACAAGTAAAGTAGCGAGATACAAGCGCGATTCTGAACCTCAGATTTCCGCTTGTCAATCAAATCGGCACATCTAGACCTCGTTTGTATCTCGCGGCTATACTGGCGGTCTTGTTTTTGTTAACTGACTGTTTTCCCCTACAGGAGCATCGCTATGGCTTCAGCGTTCGGAGCACGCCTGCGACGCTTACGCGAGGCGAAGAAATTGACCTTGCAACAGGTCGCCGACGAAGTCGGCTGTACCAAGGCGTATATATGGGAACTGGAGATGAAGGACGGCCAGCGTCCCTCCGCTGAACGGGTCCAGGCCTTGGCCAGGGTGCTGGGCGTGACGATGGAGGACATCATGGGCGAGCCCATTGAACAGGTTCCTCAGGCCAGTCCAGAAGATGTGGCCTTCTTCCGCGAGTACGCTGGAATGACGGACGAGGAGAAGGATCGTTACCGTCAGGCACTCAAAATCATGTTCCCTGACAAGAGCTAAGGCGGTCTGACAATTGAGCGCACCCCAGCCCCTCACCGGTTCCATCGCGGCCAGCACCGTCTTGAGATGGTTGCGGGCGTGGCACGCCGACGGCATGCCAGATGCTGTGGATCTCGAAGTCGTCCGACAGATGCTTCCGGAGACGCCTTACGGCAAAGGGGTGCGTGAGATCAAGGCCCCGATGGTGCTGGACATCAATAGCTGCGAAGGCATGCTGGTGCGCAACCCACAGGACACCGCAGAGTGGGGCATCTTCTATAACGGCAAGGCAAACCCCGAGCGCCAGCGTTTCACCATCGCTCACGAACTGGGCCACTTCATCCTTCACCGCGATCAGCGGCAAAGTTTCAACTGCGACAAGGAAAGCGTGTACTCCGGCGCGGACACTATCCGTGTCATCGAACGTGAGGCGGACGACTTTGCCAGCAACCTGCTGATGCCTGGCGACTTGCTGCGCGAGTGGATCTCGAACCAGCGCATCGACTTGCATGTCCTGAGCGCCCTTGCCAAACGGTTCCAGGTGTCGTTCGAGGCGCTGTGCATTCGGTTCATCAAATTCACCACGCAACGGGCAATCCTTGTCTATTGGGACAACGGTTTCGTGAAGTACGAATGGCGCAGCAGCAGCGCGGTCAAGACGCGCGCCCGCATTCGGCGCACTGACGATCCGCAGGAACCATTACCCGGCACCCTGGCTGCTGATTCCGCCGTTGAGCAGGAGTGGGATGGCACGGAGATGTCTGCCGCGATCTGGTGCCCGGAGGAGGCACCACACATGAAGTTGCGCGAGTTCAAGCACAGCTACACCACAGGGGATCGCGTCCTGACCCTTCTGCTACTGGAAAGTGCTGAACCACGGTCATGGGATCGGTCTTGGCAAGACGGCGAGAGCTTTGACAGCTTCGATCAGTTCGTCTCGAACGGGCAATTGCCAGTACGGTGAGTCCCTCGATGACAGGCTTGCCGATCCAACCCATAGATGAAGAACTGCAGACCTTGCAACGCGAGGTGCAGCGAATGCTGGGCCGTTGTCTCTTGCGTCTGCAGCAGTACGAACAACTGATGAAGGCCATCGTGGCCCACCACGAAATCTCCGCGTCAGGATCACCCCTCGAATCGAACCAGGCGGAGCGCATTGCGGATGCCGCAAACAAGACTCTGGGTACGTTGGTTGGCACGCTGCTCGGAACGTATGTCACCAGCGGCGAGCAAGACGAGGTCGCCGAACCAGATGCGCCCGACAACATCATCTCGTTCAAGATGAAGATGAGCTTGCGGATGTCCGCCGAGGATTTCGATACGACGCAAAACGATCTGAAGGAACTGGTTCTGCTACGGAACAACCTGGTGCACCACTTTATCGACCAGCACGACCTTTGGAGTCTGGACGGATGCCGTGGTGCGCAAGAATCCTTGGTGGCGGCCTACAGTCGCGTCGATCAACACTTTGAGCAACTGCGAGGCTGGGCGGAGCACATGGATCAGGCCCGTCGTCTGGCGGCGGAGTTTGCCCAGTCCGATGCCTTCCACGATCTGGTGATCAACGGCATAGCGCCGGATGGCTCGGTGGATTGGCCCGCAGCCGGAATTGTTCGCGCATTGCGTGAAGCAGCAAATCAGTTGGCTGTCGACGAGTGGACGCCGGTCACTACTGCTGGACGATGGATTGCAGAAAGGTACCCCGATCAACTGCCCGCCAAGTATGGGTGCAGCAGTTGGCGGCAGGTCGTGCACGAATCCCGCCTTTTCGAGCTTCGATATCGCGAAGTGAATGGCCAGCGCGCGGCTTGGTACCGGCCCAAAAAAACATAGTGCAAGAACCGCGCACTCCCGCTAAATCACGTTACGGGAAGTGCCCTTGGTTTCTAGCATGAGCAGCGTTTTCCATCGGAACGCTTGCCATGACAGAAATCGAACCTATCTCCATTTGCACATCACCTGAACGGCCACGGCACGGGCATCAAGAAATCGCTGATCTCTTGGCTGCCGCGCTGCTGCGCCTTCGTGTCCGCCAATCGCGCAACATCCCCCAAAACAGCGAGCACGTTTGCCTTGGCTTCCCCGGCCAACAGCGCGTGAATGCGAACCCCGATCACAACAACGGAGTTCGCCCATGACAGCACACGCAACCTCACCAACGCCCGCCTCAGTCGCCGCCCGCGTCGCGGCTATTCCCCATCTTTCGATGGATGATCTTTGGGCTCTCTGGGATGACCATTTCGATGAACGGCCGAATCACCACCATCGGGTCTGGTTGGAAAGTCGCCTGGCCTACCGGATGCAAGAGCGCGCGTTTGGCGGTTTGAAACCGTCACTGCGCAAGAAGCTTGAGGAGGTTGGCGAAACCGGCATCTTGCCCAAGCAACTGCGCGGCGATAGCCAACGCCTACTGCCCGGTACCGTCCTGACACGCATCTACGACGACATTGAACATCGTGTGCTGGTGCGCGGATCGAATGATTTCGAGTACCAGGGGCAACGCTTCAAGAGCCTGTCCGCTGTGGCCAAGCGCATCACAGGCAGCCATTGGTCAGGCCCGGTGTTCTTTGGTTTGAAGGCACCAGCTTCGAAGAAGGGGGCAGCATGAGCTCTGTGCGTCGAAACCAGATTCCCGCAGTCACGCCAAAGAAGCGCTGCGCCGTCTACACCCGCAAATCCACTGACGAAGGCCTCGATCAGGAATACAACAGCCTCGAGGCACAGCGTGATGCAGGCTTGGCCTTCATTGCAAGCCAACGGCATGAAGGCTGGATAGCCGTCGATGACGGATACGACGACGGCGGCTACTCTGGCGGCAACATGGAACGGCCCGGGTTGCGCCGACTGATGATCGACATCGAGGCGGGGAAGATCGATACCGTGGTCGTCTACAAAATCGACCGCCTCACGCGCAGCCTGCCGGACTTCGCAAAGCTGGTCGAGGTCTTCGACCGCAACGGCGTCTCCTTTGTCGCGGTCACGCAGCAGTTCAACACCACCACATCGATGGGGCGATTGACGCTCAACATCCTTTTGTCATTCGCGCAGTTCGAACGCGAGGTCACGGGCGAACGCATCCGCGACAAGATCGCCGCCAGCAAGGCCAAGGGCATGTGGATGGGCGGAGTCCCGCCTCTTGGATACGACGTGGTCGAACGCAAGCTCGTCATCAATGAACGTGAAACCGCGCTGGTGCGTGACATCTTCCGCCGCTATGCCGAGCACGGCTCGGCTGCGCGACTCGTCCGCGAATTGGAAATCGAAGGGCATACCACCAAGGCATGGGTCACCCAGTCCGGTCGGGAGCGATTGGGGCGCAGCATCGATCAGCAGTACCTCTTCACCTTGCTGCGTAACCGCATTTACCTCGGCGAAATCTGCAATCACGAGACGTGGTACTCGGCCCAGCACGACCCCATCATTTCTCAAGAATTGTGGGGTGCGGCACACGCGTTCATTGAGAGGCGAAAGCAGGCACCGCGCGAACACCGAGCCAAGCATCCGGCACTGCTGGCGGGACTTCTGTTTGCACCGGATGGCCAACGCATGTTGCACTCCTTCGTCAAAAAGAAAAATGGTCGGCAGTACCGCTACTACGTGCCTTACCTGCACAAGCGGCGCAACGCAGGTGCCAGCCTGGCTCCGCATACGCCGGACGTGGGCCACCTGCCAGCCGCCGAGATTGAAGATGCCGTGTTGGCGCAAATCCATGCTGCGCTCTCATCGCCGCAAATGCTGATCGCAGTGTGGAGATCCTGCCAGCAGCATCCGGCGGGGTCGACGCTGGACGAGGCACAGGTGGTGGTCGCCATGCAGCGCATCGGTGACGTGTGGTCGCAACTGTTCCCTGCCGAGCAGCAACGGATCACACGGCTGCTGATCGAACGCGTGCAACTACACGGGCACGGCCTGGATATCGTTTGGCGGGAGGACGGTTGGATCGGATTCGGTGCAGACATCAGCACGCATCCCTTGATCGAAGAGACCCAAGAACGTGTCGAGGAGGCTTTGGCATGAATGCCACAACTCACCAGCGCCAGCGCGCCGTCCGCATCGAGGTCGGAGCCGAGGCGCGCAGTTATGTCAGCGAGGGGCAGCGGGTCACCTTGGTGCCCCTGACGATCAAGCGCCGCCAGAATCGGAAGCTGCTGATACCGCCAGCCCCCGAGATCGCGGACCGAATCGGTGGCTTCGATGTGCCGATGATCAAAACGCTGGGCAAGGCCTTCTACTGGAAGCGCTTGATCGACGATGGCACCTACTCGACGACAACGGACTTGGCGCACGCCATGAAAGTGGAGCCGGGCTGGGCTGCCGAGGTCTTGCGCATGACCATGCTGGCCCCCGATATCGTGGAGGCGATATTCGAAGGACGTCAGCCACGCCACTTGAATCTGCACACCTTGCGTGGCCGCCAAGAGCAACTGCCGCGCGATTGGGCTGCGCAGCGTCGATTGCTCGGTTTCCCCGACGCCTGATCTGCCTCCAGACACACTCGATGACGGCGAGCCATGTGCTCGCCGTTTGCTTTTCTGCCCTGGGCCATTGGCGAACCTGGAGTTCCATCGTGGTTCGCCATTGCGTCCCTTAAAGGTTCGCCACCCGAAGTTTGGAATGACACCTGTTACTCAACAACGTCACAGGAGCATTCCATGCAGACACCAACCAGCGGTATCCCCCGGTCGCCACAGCAGGCGATCAACACCATGTCACCCGGTGATCGCCGCGTGCTCAACGAGAACGAGCTCGCGCAACGCTGGGGCGTGAGCCCCAAGACTTTGCAGCGCTGGCGCAGTGAGGGTCGCGGTCCACGCTACCTGAAGCTGTCCAAGCGTGTCGGCTACCCAGTCGACGCGATCCTCGAGTTTGAGCGTGAAGCGCTGCACGACTCGACATCCGAACGCGCGGCGGTTTGAGGAGAGATGCGATGAATGACATCACCATCTTCCCCGCCGACATCGCAGAGATGTCCGTAAGCCAGCTGGCCGCATTGCCACCCGCGCAGAAACACGAGATCGACAAGAACCTCGATGCAGCCATCGACTGGCTGAAGAAGGCGCGCACCAAGTTCGACGCGGCACTGGATCAGTGCTACGGCGAGCAGGCACGCACCGCGCTGCGCGAATCCGGCCGTGACTTCGGCACCGCACACATCAGCGATGGCCTGCTGCACCTGAAGTTCGAGCTGCCCAAGAAGGTCAGCTGGGATCAGAAGCAACTGGCTGAGATCGCTGAACGCATCGTCGCCTCAGGCGAGAAGGTCGAGGGTTACCTCGACATCAAGTTGTCCGTCTCCGAATCCCGCTTCACGAACTGGCCGCCTGCCTTGCAACAGCAGTTCGCCGCCGCTCGCACCGTGGATTCCGGCAAACCGTCTTTCACCCTTTCCATCGATTCGGAGTAATGACCATGAGCACCAATCTCATCGCCTCGCTGCGTCAACAGCTGCCGTCCATCTACGGCGAACACCTCCCTGACGAAATCCGATATCGCCGCGCGGACGGTCAGGACGTCGTTGTCCCGCTCAATGCCGCCACTGTGGACGAGCTGGCTTTTGCCATCCAGACAGCCAACGCGGAATCGCTGGCGCTCGGCCGCCGCCGCACCGCGCTGGAAGAACTCCACACCGAGGTGCGCAAACGTGCCGCGCGTGGAGCCGACCGTATCGCCGATGTGTCTTGGGAGGACTGATCATGAGCGCGATCATTCCCTTCCAGTTCGAAGCGCACGCCGTGCGCGTCCAGGTCGATGAACTCGGGCAGCCGTGGTTCAACGCCACCGATGTCTGCGACGCTCTGGAGATGGGCAATCCGTCTCAGGCGATCAAGTCCCACGTCGATGCCGAGGATCTCCAGAAATTGGAGACCCTTACGGCGGGTGGCCGTCAACGCCAAAACCACGTCAACGAGTCGGGGCTTTACGCCCTGATCCTCGGTAGCACCAAGGATGCCGCAAAACGTTTCAAGCGCTGGATCACCGGTGAAGTGCTGCCTGCAATCCGCAAGACAGGCGCGTATTCCGCCGCCACCACGATGGCTGCCTTGCCCGCGCCAACCCAAGATCGCGTCACCGCCATCCTGATGATCGGCGAGGCGGTCGCCAAGGTACCGGGCGTCAAGACCGGCATTGCAATGGCTGCCACGTTGACCTGCATTCAGGAAAACACCGGCCTGACCACGGAAGTGCTGCGCCGCGCTTTGCCTGCCGCCAACGAGCCTATCTGCTCGCTCAACGCCACACAGCTCGGCAAATTGCTGAGTCGCTCAGCCAAAGCCACGAACCAGTTGCTGGCATCCAGTGGCCTTCAGTTCCGCAACGACCGGGACGAGTGGGAGCTGACCGAGGCCGGTGAAGCATGGGCCGAAGCCATGCCGTACTCGCGCAACGGCCACAGCGGCTATCAGATCCTCTGGAATCCCGCGGTCGCGGAACAACTGAAGGAGGTGGCGTGATGTCCCTCCCGATCATTTCCGCGCAGCAGCGCTTGGCCGAGCGCAAGGGTGTGAAGTTGCTGATGCTGGGCAAATCCGGCATCGGCAAGACCACCCGGCTCAAAGACCTCGACCCTGCCACCACCTTGTTCCTCGACATCGAGGCGGGCGATCTCGCCGTGGCCGACTGGCCGGGCGACACCATCCGCCCGGCCTCGTGGCCGGAAAGCCGCGACTTTTTCGTGTTCCTAGCGGGCCCGGACAAGTCACTGCCGCCGGAGAGCACGTTTTCGCAGGCGCATTACGACCACGTCATCGAGAAATTTGGCAACCCGACGCAGCTCGACCGCTACCAGACCTTCTTCCTCGACTCGATCACGCAGTTGTCCCGGCAGTGCTTCGCGTGGTGCAAGACGCAACCCGGAGCCACCAGCGACCGTTCCGGCAAGCCAGATCTGCGCGCCGCATATGGCCTGCTTGGCCAGGAAATGATCGGCGCACTGACACATCTGCAGCACGCACGCGGCAAGAACGTGGTGTTCGTCGCCATCCTCGACGAACGTCTCGATGACTACAACCGCAAGGTGTTCGTGCCGCAGATCGAAGGCAGCAAGACCAGTCTGGAGCTGCCCGGCATCGTCGATGAGGTCGTGACGCTGGCCGAGATCAAGGCCGACGACGGCAGTGCCTACCGAGCCTTCATCACGCACACCGTCAATCCCTACGGCTTTCCGGCCAAAGACCGCAGCGGTCGCCTCGACCTGCTGGAGCCGCCGCATCTCGGCGCACTGATCGCCAAGTGCGCAGGCCAGTCGCCATTGCCCATGCCCGTTAGCACCGGGACCCCCACTACTGAAAACACCACCGAATCCAAGGAGTAATCGCCATGTCGTCCAGCTATTTTGATTTCCAAGATGCCGATCCCCAACAGTCGGGCTTTGACCTGATCCCCAAGGGCGCTGTCGTGCCAGTGCGCATGACCATCAAGCCCGGTGGCTATGACGATCCGGGACAAGGCTGGGGCGGCGGCTACGCCACCGAGTCCTTCGAAACCGGCTCCATCTATCTCGCCGCTGAATTCGTGGTCACGGCTGGCGACCATGCCAAGCGCAAGATGTGGAGCAACATCGGCCTGCACTCCAAGAAGGGGCCGACCTGGGGCCAGATGGGGCGCAGTTTCATCCGCGCCGCGCTCAACAGCGCCCGCAACGTCCACCCCCAGGACAACAGCCCGCAGGCCGCCGCCGCGCGCCGCATCCAGGGCTTTCATGAACTGGATGGCCTGGAGTTTCTGGCGCGCGTGGACATTGAGAAGGATGGCAAGGGCCAAGACCGGAACGTGGTCAAGATCGCCGTCGAACCCGATCACCCCGACTACGCAAAACTGATGGGCGTGCCGCCCAAGGCTCCAGGCAGTGGACATTCCGGCACTCCTGCGCAGGCGGCTGCGCCTGCGTATCAGGCACCGGCACCGCAACGCGCACCCGTGACCGGCAAGCCGTCGTGGGCGCAGTGAGGGAGGCCGATGAAATGCTGGGTCTGCAAACGACAGGCCCGGGGATTCGGCCACACCGACAACCGTCACGGTGTCGGCCATCCCCGGCGCTATCCCATCGACTGGGTGTTCTGCTCACAACGCTGCCAAAACGCGTTTCATGCGCTGTACGGCAACTGGCTGCGGGTCAAGGAAGGTCGCGTCGACAGTACGGAGGTCGCCATGATCGATCCATCTGATATCGAACTGGCCGCGATGAAGAAGTGCCTCAAGGCCTTCGGCGAGGCTGCGGGCGAGATTGGCTTCACCAAGCCACTGGGCGACTACTCCGAAGCCGAGGCGCTGCAAGTGATCGACGCCATCGTCACTTGCTACACCGAGGCAATGGTCACGCATCACGAGGCGAGCAAGTACCCACCGGTACGCGGCATGACGCCTGCGCCCGACCCTCTGGCCAACCCGTTCGCGGATCTGGAGGACGACCT
The DNA here is from genome assembly GCF_016903055.1 of Hydrogenophaga sp. YM1. Lineage (NCBI taxonomy): Bacteria > Pseudomonadati > Pseudomonadota > Betaproteobacteria > Burkholderiales > Comamonadaceae > Hydrogenophaga > Hydrogenophaga sp. YM1. Next base: position 435,535 of record NZ_CP070223.1, read on the forward strand.
GCCCTGGGAAGAGCCGAAGGGGAAGAAGCCATGATCGACTTCAACTCCTCATCGAGCATCTCGGGTCAGGTCACCACCCTGGTGGACACGGGCCTGCAGCAGGCTCGCGCCCGCCAGTCCGAGCGCCAGTACCTCGGGGCCTCGCGCCTCGGAGTGGCCTGCGAGCGAGCGCTGCAGTTCGAGTACGCCAAGGCACCCATCGACCACGGGCGTGACACCCCGGGCCGAATGCTGCGGATCTTCGAACGCGGTCACGTCATGGAGGACTGCATGGTCGCGTGGCTCCGGGACGCGGGCTTTGACCTGCGCACCCGCAAGGCCGACGGCGAGCAGTTCGGTTTCTCGGTGGCCGATGGCCGCCTGCAGGGCCACATCGACGGCGTCATCGTCGGCGGTCCCGAGGGCTTCGCCTATCCCGCGCTCTGGGAATGTAAGTGTCTCGGCAACAAGTCCTGGAGCGATCTGGACAAGAAGGGCCTGACTCTCTCCAAGCCCGTCTACGCCGCGCAAGTGGCGATCTACCAAGCCTATCTCGAACTGCACGAGCACCCGGCGATCTTCACGGCACTCAACGCCGACACGATGGATATCTACACCGAGCTCGTGCCCTTTGACGCAGCACTGGCCCAACGCATGTCGGATCGGGCGATCAAGGTCATCACGGCGACCGAGGCGGGCGACCTTCTGCCGCGCGCCTTCCATGACTCGACCCACTTTGAATGCCGGATGTGCGCGTGGCAAGACCGCTGCTGGAGGACACAAGCATGAATACCTCGAATTTGAATTACGTACTGGGCGAGCAGCTGATCGACGTGCGCCAGGCTGCACTGATGTTCAATCTGCCGTCGTATTGGCTCTCTCAAGCCAAGGAGCGAAAGGAGCGTCGCATTCCGCATTACCGCGTCGGCAAACTGGTTCGCTTCAAACCCAACGAGCTGGAAGCCTGGATCGCTGCGCAGCAGACGTCACACGAGGGTGGTGCCGATGCTTGATTTCAATGACACATCACCACCGAGAGAAACGGGCCGGCGCAACGTCAATGACAGCGAGCGGGACGAGATTCGCACTGAACTGATCGCACGCATGGAATCAGTCCTGACCACGATGTTTCCGGCAGGAAAGAAGCGTCGTGGCAAGTTTCTGATCGGGGACATCCTGGGCAGCCCGGGCGACAGCCTTGAGGTGGTACTCGAAGGCGACAAGGCTGGTCTCTGGACGGATCGTGCCACGGGTGATGGCGGTGACATCTTTGCTTTGATCGCCGCCTACCTCGGGGCCAACGCCCACACCGACTTTCCCCGGGTGCTCGACGAGGCTGCTGATCTGCTCGGTCGTTCGCGATCAGTGCCGATACGCCGCGCCAAGAAGGAAGCTCCGGTTGATGATCTCGGCCCGGCCACGGCCAAGTGGGACTACTTCGATACCACCGGCAAACTGATTGCGGTCGTGTACCGATACGACCCACCCGGGCGCAAGAAGGAGTTCCGGCCGTGGGATGCCAAGCGGCGCAAGATGACTCCGCCCGATCCGCGCCCGCTGTACAACCAGCCGGGGCTGGCTGCCGCTGGTCACGTTGTGCTGGTCGAGGGCGAGAAGTGTGCGCAGGCCCTGATCGCCATCGGCGTGGTGGCAACCACGGCCATGCATGGCGCAAATGCTCCCGTCGATAAGACCGACTGGTCGCCGCTGGCGGGCAAATCCGTGCTGATCTGGCCTGACCGGGACGCGCCGGGCTGGGATTACGCTGACCGTGCATCGCAAGCAATTCTGAACGCGGGTGCGACCACGGTCGCCATCCTGGTGCCTCCCGATGACAAGCCGGAGGGCTGGGATGCGGCTGACGCCATTCCGGACGGCTTCGATGTGGGAGGCTTCCTCGCCGTCGGCGAGCGGATGCCGGTGATGCGCTCGGTCGAGGAGACGCCACCACCGGATCTGCTGACTGGTGTCGACTGGGCTACGGAGGACGGCTTGTCCTCGGCCTTCACACGCCGCTATGGCGAGGACTGGCGCTACTGCGCGCTTTGGGGCAAATGGCTGGTCTGGACCGGCGTGCGCTGGAATCCGGATCAGGTGCTCTACGTGTCTCATCTGGCACGCGGTATCTGCCGGATGGCGTCACTCAAGGCGGACAGCCCTCGGCTCAAAGGCAAGCTGGCCAGCTCCGCCACGATCTCGTCCGTCGAGAAAATCGCACGCTCCGATCCCAAGCACGCGTCTACCGCCGAGGAGTGGGATGCCGACGTCTGGGCGCTCAATACACCAGGCGGTGTGGTTGATCTGCGCACGGGCCGCATGCGACCGCACCGGCGCGATGATCGGATGACCAAGGTGACCACGGCCACACCCCAGGGCGACAGTCCGACGTGGCGCGCATTCCTGGCCGACGTCACAGGCGGCGACGCTGAACTGATTGCCTACCTGCAACTGATGGTTGGCTACTGCCTGACGGGCGTGACCAGCGAGCACGCGCTGTTCTTCCTGTACGGGACCGGCGCGAACGGCAAGTCGGTGTTCGTCAACGTCCTGACCACCATCTTGGGCGACTACGCGGCCAACGCGCCGATGGACACGTTCATGGAGGCGCGCACCGACCGACATCCGACCGATCTGGCGGGCCTGCGCGGCGCACGCTTTGTGTCATCCATCGAAACCGAACAGGGTCGGCGTTGGAACGAATCCAAGGTTAAGGCCATCACCGGTGGCGACAAGGTTTCCGCACGCTTCATGCGCCAGGACTTCTTCGAGTACGTGCCGCAGTTCAAGTTGGTGATCGCAGGCAACCACAAGCCATCGATCCGCAACGTGGATGAGGCGATGAAGCGGCGGCTGCACCTGATCCCGTTCACGGTGACGATCCCGCCCGAGCGGCGTGACGGCAGGCTGACCGAAAAACTGCTCAAGGAGCGGGACGGCATTCTGGCGTGGGCAGTCGAGGGCTGCAGCCTTTGGCAACGCCAAGGACTGAAGCCGCCCGCCAGTGTGGTATCGGCGACTGAGGAGTACTTCGAGGCTGAGGACGCGCTCGGGCAGTGGATCGAAGAGCGTTGCTTACTGGCCAAGACCCACCGCGAAGGCGTTTCCGAATTGTTCGCCGACTGGCGTGAATGGGCTGAGCGCGCGGGTGAGTACGTGGGCTCGGTCAAGCGCTTTTCCGAACTGATGGCGGCCCGCAAGTTCGAGAAGTGTCGGCTGACCGGGGGCGCACGTGGGATCACGGGCATAGCCCTCAGGCCCAAGCCGTACAGCCACGGCTACCCCTACCGAGATGACTGAGCAATCCGGGCGAGTGACGGATTTGACGGGTTTCCTGATTGACGCGCTACGCGTGCGCGCACGTAAAAGGCTGTTTTCCAAAGAACCCGTCGCATCCGTCACTCGCCCCCGAACTGGAGCACGACGATGAACACGACAATCTTGGCCCTTGATCTGGGCACACACACCGGGTGGGCTTTGCAGCACCTGGACGGCACTATCACCAGCGGCACGGAGCACTTCAAGCCGCAGCGATTTGAAGGGGGCGGCATGCGTTTCCTTCGTTTCAAACGCTGGCTCAACGAATTGCTCTCGGCCAGCAACCACATCAACGCGGTGTTCTTCGAGGAGGTTCGACGGCACGCTGGCGTTGATGCGGCGCACGCCTACGGTGGCTTCATGGGACACCTGACCGCGTGGTGTGAGCATCACAACATCCCTTACCAGGGTGTTCCGGTCGGCACGATCAAGAAGCACGCGACCGGCAAGGGCAATGCGGGCAAGGACGACATGATCGCGTCCGTCCGCCTGCGTGGTCACACCCAGTCGACGACAACGAAGCCGACGCCCTGGCCTTGCTGCACTGGGCTGTCGAGACGCAGGAGGTGTGACATGAAGGTGCCGACACCCCAATACCGCTGCCCCCTGGGTCGACTACAGCCTCCGGCCACGGATCTGGATGCGATCAAGGAACGTGGCTGGCGTGACCAACACATCCTGGTGGTCAACGCATCCGACGAACGTCTGGACTTCATCGAGCGCGAGATCGTGCGACGCATCGGTGACCGGCTCTACGGAGGGCGACGCAATGACTAAGTGGACTATCGAGGACGTTGCCGCTCGGTTTGAAGAGGCAGCAAGCACCAGTCGTCGGTTGCCTCCTGTTCGAGTGCAGGGCTACTTCAACTGCTGGCCCGCCATTGTCCGAAGCGAATGGGAGACCTTTGCAGCGGACGAGAGGGTGTACCGATCCTTTCCGCCGAGTCCAGAGGCAATTGAACGAATGCTGGAAGTCATGCGCTGGGTGCAGTGGCTCACCATCGAGCAACGTCATCTCATATGGATGCGCGCGAAGCGCTATGGCTGGCGAGACATCACGATCCGCTTTGCCTGCGACCGCACGACGGCATGGCGGCATTGGCAGCGGGCATTGCAGACGGTCGCAGATCAACTAAATGGTGTGGTGGTCGCGTAGGGTTTTGGCGTGATTTGGCGCGTATGGTCGGGGATGTGCGCCATCACGCGGCAATCAGCGGCTTTTGCCCCTGCAACAAAACGACCTGATCTTGCGTAGTATTCATCTATCGTCTGGACAGAGGTGACAGCAGAGGAAGCAGCCCAGAAATCAACGGGTCCTTCCTGGCCAAAAACCAATGCGGGGGGCGCGAGCGCGGCGCTTTTTTAGCGTCAGGGTGCGAACCAAGGTTCGCACGGTTCGCAGTTCGCACCCCGTCAGTTCGCACCAACCCCAAAAACCCGCCCACGGTTGTCGTCGGCGGGTTTTCTATTTTCAGGACACCCTCTTTGAATACGCTCAACGTCGAGTACCGCAAGGTCGAGGCGCTGATTCCCTACGCCCGCAATCCGCGCACACATTCCGATGCGCAGATCACCAAGATCGCCGCCAGCATCGTCGAATATGGCTGGACGAACCCGGTACTGGTTGATGGCGACAACGGCATCATCGCGGGCCACGGTCGTTTGGCTGCTGCACGCAAGCTGGGGCTGGATCAGGTGCCGGTGATCGAACTGGCCCATCTCACCACCGCGCAAAAGCGCGCCTTGGTCATCGCCGACAACCGGCTGGCGCTTGAAGCTGGCTGGGATGAGGAGATGTTGGCGCTCGAACTGGCGGAGCTGTCCGAAGCGGGTTTCGAACTGGCGCTGACCGGCTTCGAGAGCATCGAGATCGATGCGCTGCTGGCAGATGCCACGCCCACCGAAGCAGAACCTGCGGCGCAGGATGGTGTAGACGCCGATGAACCCGATACGACCGATAACGTACCTGACACGCCAGTGGTGGCGGTGTCGCGCGAGGGAGATGTCTGGGCCATCGGCTCGCACCGGTTGATCTGTGGCGACGCCACCGACCCAGCCGTGGTCGCCACGCTGATGCAGGGTGACACCGCGCAGCTTTGCTTCACCTCGCCGCCGTATGGCAACCAGCGCGACTACACCTCCGGCGGCATTGCCGATTGGGATGTCCTGATGCGCGGTGTGTTCGCACATCTGCCGATGGCTGGCGACGGACAGGTACTGGTCAATCTTGGGCTGATCCACCGCGACAACGAAGTCATCCCCTATTGGGACGGCTGGCTGTCCTGGATGCGTCAGCTAGGGTGGCGGCGCTTCGCGTGGTACGTCTGGGATCAGGGACCAGGCATGCCCGGCGACTGGCAGGGCCGATTGGCTCCCAGTTTCGAGTTTGTTTTTCACTTCAATCGCAGCACCCGCAAACCCAACAAGATTGTTCCTTGCAAGCATGCAGGCCAGGAATCGCACCTGCGCGCTGACGGGTCGTCCACAGCTATGCGTGGTAAGGATGGCGAGGTCGGCGGCTGGACGCACAAGGGTCAGCCGACGCAGGACACCCGCATCCCCGATTCGGTGATTCGCGTGATGCGCCACAAGGGCAAGATTGGGCAGGACATTGATCACCCGGCCGTGTTCCCGGTCGCATTGCCTGAGTTTGCCATAGAGGCTTACACCGATTCGGGTGACGTCGTGTTCGAGCCCTTCGGCGGCAGTGGTACGACGATGCTGGCCGCGCAACGCACTGGTCGTATCTGCCGCAGTGTGGAAATTGCGCCGGAGTACGTGGACGTGGCCATCAAGCGTTTTCAGCAAAACCACCCCGGCGTGCCGGTCACGCTCATCGCAGGCTGTGGAATCAAATCGGGCCAGTCCTTCGACGACGTGGCCACAGAACGGCTGGCGACCACGGAGGTAGAACAATGAGCGCGTCCTGGTTGGCAGACAAGATCGAGCAGTGGCCTACAGCCAAACTGCTGCCCTATGCCCGCAATGCGCGGACGCACTCGGATGATCAGGTGGCGCAGATCGCCGCATCGATTGCCGAGTTTGGTTTCACCAATCCGATCCTTGCAGGCAGTGACGGGATCATCATCGCTGGGCATGGACGTTTGGCCGCTGCGCAGAAACTTGGGCTTGAGATCGTGCCCGTGGTCGTCCTTGATCACCTGAGCCCAACCCAGCGCCGCGCTTTGGTCATCGCTGACAACCGCATCGCGGAGAACGCTGGCTGGGATGACGCCATGTTGCGCATCGAGCTGGAGGCCTTGCAGTTGGAAGGTTTCGATCTGGACATCACCGGCTTCGACGCCGACGCGCTGGCCGAACTCATCGCGGGTGACGAGCCGGACAATGTGGGCCAGACCGATGAGGACGCGGTACCGGAGGTTGGCGAGACACCCATCTCGCGCCCGGGCGATGTCTGGATCATGGGTCAGCACCGCCTGCTGTGCGGCGACTCGACTGTGGCCGAGAGCTATGCCCGGCTGATGCAGGGCGATGTAGCAGACATGGTCTTCACCGACCCGCCGTACAACGTGAACTACGCCAACAGTGCCAAAGACAAGATGCGCGGCAAGGATCGCGCGATCCTCAACGACAACTTGGGCGATGGCTTCTACGACTTCCTGTTGGCAGCATTGACGCCCACTGTGGCGAACTGCCGGGGCGGCATCTATGTGGCGATGTCATCCAGCGAGCTGGATGTGCTGCAGGCCGCCTTTCGCGCCGCCGGTGGCAAGTGGTCGACGTTCATCATCTGGGCCAAGAACACCTTCACGCTGGGCCGTGCCGACTACCAGCGCCAGTACGAACCGATCTTGTACGGATGGCCCGAGGGTGCGCAACGCCACTGGTGTGGTGACCGCGATCAGGGCGATGTGTGGGCTATCAAGAAACCGCAGAAGAACGATCTGCATCCGACGATGAAGCCGGTGGAGCTGGTTGAGCGCGCGATCCGCAATTCGAGCCGCCCGGGTAACGTGGTGCTCGATCCGTTCGGTGGTTCTGGCACAACGTTGATTGCAGCCGAAAAGTCGGGGCGCGTCGCGCGGCTGATCGAACTCGATCCGAAGTACGTGGATGTGATCGTGCGCCGGTGGGAGGACTTCACCGGCCAGACGGCCATCCGCGAGGCAGCAGACCAGGAAGTGTGCGCCAGTTGAATGTCTGGCCGGGCTGCTTGGCCTCTTCTTCCTCGGCGATGCGTCGCAAGATTTGCAGGGTGGTGAGATCGCGCGGCAGTGCCATGCACATGACGCGCACAGCCTGTTCGATGGAGATTTCTGGACGCCGGTTGGCAATCAGCCAACGCAGCGCCTGCTCCCGTTCGGTGGCGGGCGTTTTCATCAGGCAGCCATCTCTTCGCAGATTTCGCTTTGGATCACAAAGCCTGTCAGGTAAGGCAGGCCGCGCGGGATGCCGTACTGCTTGCTGGTCTGGCGGCCAATCGTCCAGCCCATCCAACGTTGGGTGGCGGCGTTGATCGCATCCTGCAAGGCTTGGCCTTGGTACAAACCGTTCTGGACGTCGTCGGCAAAATGGCGTCCGTGGCGGCTGTCGAGGAAGATCCGCACCGATTCGAGGGGCTGGCCGGTGGCATCCGAGATTGAGGTCATCGCCAAGGGCCACGCGGCACTGGCTTGTTCGTTCATCGTGCCCCAAAAACCCCAGGCTTCGTTTTGGGTGGCGGGTATCTGGTTGGTGGTCATGGTGTCTTCTCCGGGTTGATCGTTGCGACACCTGTAGTAACGCGCTGTTCGATTGAGAAGCCAAGCTGTTCCTGGCTTCTTTCTCGATCAATTTCGATCATCCGAGACGGGCTACGTAGCGGGCGTAATCACCGCCCTCGGGATTGACGTAGAGGTAAGGGCGTCCGGGAGCAGTGACCTCGACGCAGAGGTAGCCGTCACCAGTGCCGCCACCCTTGCCACGCAGCCAGTTGCGTGACATCAGCAGGCTGCGCCCAAAGGCGTCGAATTCGGCAGGGGTGAGCTCCTTGGTCTCGGTGACGTAGACCTTGTGCTGGTCGCTCCCGCCCAGTTCGCCGAGGTCGGCAGGTTTGCGTGCAAACGGTAGGCGGATACTCAACTCTTCGACCTGGAGGCTTTGGCCTGCGAACTGCAGAGTGCGTGGGGTGCGTTCGATGGTGATGGTCATGGTGCTCATGGCGGTTTTCCTGGTATGGCGTCGTCAATCACGACATCTGTATGAACGCGCTGGTGGGGAGAGAAGCCAAGCTATTCATGGCTCCTCTCGCCATCTTTTTGGCATCGCCGAAACTCGCTGTGCTCGTTTTCATGCGATGCGGTAGATCCGCTCGCCACCCTGCGGCTTGTCCGAGACGATGGTCAGGCCAAGTTTTTTCTTGAAGGCTCCGGCGAAGGTGCCGCGTACCGTGTGCGCCTGCCAGCCGGTGGCGCTGCAGATCTGGCCGATGGTTGCGCCCTCGGGGCGTTGCAGCATCCGGATCACTTCGGCCTGCTTGCTGCTCTCGCGGGTGCGTGGCTTGACCCACGTTGCTTCGGCGGCGGTTACGACGGCTTCCAGTTCGGGATCGCTCGCGGCCGCAGGCGCGCCTTCAGCGTTGGCGATGATCCGGTCGAGATTGGCTTCGAACTGACCGATGCCCTTCCTGTTCACGTCGGGACGCGGAATGCCCAGGGCGTCGTAGCCCTCCGCAGCGACAAGCCAGTCGGTGCCATCGGTGGTGATCAGTGCGCGGTTGAAAAGTCCGTCGAGCACCTTCTTGCGTGCGCCGCCTTTGATGTTGTCGGGGAACCAGTCGATCTTGCCGCTGCTGTGTTCAACCGCGTGGGCCAGGATCGCGTGCTGGGCAGGGGTCAGTTGGGTGGTGGTCATGTTTTGCTCCTTCGATGTGGTGGACGGTGATGTGATGAACGCGCTGTTCTCAAGTGAAGCCAAGCGCTTTCTGCTTGGCTTCTTCGCTTCGCAATCAGGTGTTGGCCTTGTCTGACGGGTTGGCATTGCGCCCCTGCTCGAGACCCGCGTTGAAGGCAGCTTCAAGCGCATCGCGTAGGCACCAGACCGCTACATCGTGGAAGTCGAGGCTGTCCGAGCGGCGGGTTTCCAGGGTTTCGATGCCCAGCTTGTTTTGCGCGATCTGGGTCAGGAGTTGTTCGAGCTTGCTCATGTCCGTGTCCTTTCATGGTGTTGATGACGAACGTATGAACGCGCTGTTCCAGATGGAAGCCAAGCTCAATCCGCAGGAATGACGAATAAATGATTGAAGGTGCCCCGAAGGGGAAATATGGGTATTTCGATTCGTGCCTACGCACGCCACCGAGGGGTGTCCGATGCAGCGGTGCGCAAGGCCATCGCTGCTGGGCGGATCACGCCAGAGGCAGACGGAACGATTGATGCCGAGCGCGTCGACCGCGAGTGGGCGCGCAATTCCGATGCACCGCGCAATGGCACGGCCACCCGCGCGGTCAAGGTCGCCGTCCCGGAACCCAGCGGTGCCGCAGGAGACGGCACCGCCGCATTACCAGCTGGTGGCACGTCCTTGCTCCAAGCGCGGACGGTCAACGAAGTGGTCAAGGCGCAAACCAACAAAGTGCGCCTGGCCCGCCTCAAGGGCGAGCTGGTAGATCGGCCGCAGGCCATCGCCCATGTTTTCAAGCTAGCGCGCTCCGAACGCGATGCCTGGCTCAACTGGCCCGCACGCATCTCGGCACAGATGGCAGCCAAGCTCGGCGTCGATCCCCACACGATGCACATCGCCTTGGAGGCGGCGGTGCGTGAGCACCTGCAGGAACTGGGCGAGATGCGCCCGAGGGTGGATTGATGGACATGGACTACGAAGGCGCTGCCGAGATCGAACGCGCGTGGCGCGAAGGACTGACACCAGACCCGCTGCTCACCGTGTCCGAATGGTCGGATCGCCACCGGATGCTCTCCAGCAAGGCGTCTGCCGAGCCCGGACGCTGGCGCACCAGCCGCACGCCGTACTTGAAAGCGATCATGGATTGCCTGTCGCCGACCTCGCCGGTCGAACGCGTGGTGTTCATGAAAGCGGCACAGCTTGGCGCGACCGAGATGGGATCGAACTGGATCGGCTATGTGATCCATCACGCACCCGGGCCAATGATGGCGGTGTGGCCGACAGTGGAGATGGCCAAGCGCAACTCCAAGCAGCGGATCGATCCGCTGATCGAGGAGTCGTCCGCACTGGCTGAACTGATTGCACCGGCGCGCAGCCGGGATTCCGGCAACACCATCCTGGCCAAGGAGTTCCGGGGTGGCGTGCTGGTGATGACCGGGGCCAACAGCGCGGTCGGGCTGCGCTCGATGCCGGTGCGGTATCTGTTCCTCGACGAGGTCGACGGCTATCCGTTGGACGTCGAGGGTGAAGGCGATGCGATCTCGCTGGCCGAAGCCCGTACACGCACGTTCGCGCGGCGCAAGATCTTCATCGTCTCGACGCCGACGATCTCAGGGGCATCGGCTATCGAGCGCGAGTACGAGGCCAGTGACCAACGTCGCTACTTTGTGCCGTGTCCGCATTGCTCCCACCGTCAGTGGCTGCGTTTCGAGCAGCTGCGTTGGGACAAAGGGCAACCGGAGACCGCCGCCTACATCTGCGAGTCATGTGACACCGCCATTGCCGAGCACCACAAGACGTGGATGCTGGAGCACGGCGAGTGGCGCGCGATGATCACCGATGGCGCGGGTAAGACGGCAGGCTTCCACCTGTCGTCTCTGTACAGCCCGGTGGGCTGGCGTTCGTGGCGGGAGATCGCCGCTGCGTGGGAAGCCGCCGTCAGTAAAGAGTCGGGATCGGCCGCCGCCATCAAGACCTTCAAGAACACCGAGCTAGGCGAAACCTGGGTCGAGGAAGGCGAAGCGCCGGACTGGCAACGACTGGTCGAACGCCGCGAGGACTACCGAGTCGGTACGGTGCCGCAAGGTGGTCTGCTCTTGGTCGGCGCGGCCGACGTGCAGAAAGATCGCATCGAGGCGTCGGTCTGGGCCTTTGGGCGCGGCAAGGAGTCCTGGCTGGTTGAGCACCGCGTGCTGATGGGTGACACCGCCCGCGACGCGGTGTGGAAGAGCCTCGCTGAAATGCTGGCCGAAACATGGACACATGCCTCGGGCGCGGCGATGCCGCTGGTGCGCTTTGCCTTGGATACCGGGTTTGCCACGCAGGAGGCCTACGCCTTTGTGAGGGCCTGCCGCGATTCGCGTGTGATGGCGGTCAAGGGGGTGCCTCGCGGTGCAGCCTTGATCGGCACGCCGACCGCCATCGATGTCTCGCAGGGTGGCAAGAAGCTGCGCCGGGGCATCAAGGTGTACACGGTGGCGGTCAGCATCGCCAAGCTCGAGTTCTACAACAACCTGCGCAAGAGCGCAGATGTTGGCGAGGACGGATTGACCACGGTGTTCCCGGCCGGGTTCGTCCATCTGCCCAAAATCGACGCTGAGTTCATCCAGCAACTCTGCGCTGAACAACTGATCACCCGCCGCGACCGCAACGGCTTCCCGGTGCGTGAGTGGCAAAAGATGCGTGAGCGCAATGAGGCGCTCGACTGCTACGTCTACGCCCGCGCGGCTGCATCGGCGGCGGGTCTGGATCGCTTCGAGGAACGTCACTGGCGGGAACTGGAGCGACAACTTGGGCTGGCCAGTCCGCCAGCCCTTGAAACACCTACTGAATCGATCAACGAGGCCACCCAACGCGGTGGCCTCGCTGTTTCTGGCAACCGTAACACCGGTCGGCGCGTGATCAAAAGCCGCTGGCTGTCCTGACACCTCAAGGAGAAAACATGAGTCTTGCTACCCGTATCGAAAGCCTGGTCATCCGCGTCGCGCAGGAATTCAACGACGTCCGCGCCAAGGCAGGCAACCTGGCCAACCTCACCACCACCGACAAGTCAAATCTGGTCGCGGCCATCAACGAACTGAAAGCCGTCGTGGTGTCGTCGGCGGTGATCGACGATGCGCACGTCGCGGCCACGACCACGTACTCGTCCAACAAGATCGTCTCGCTGCTCGATGCGCTCAAGACCGAAATCTTGGGCGGTGCCGATGCCGCCTACGACACGCTGGTGGAAATTCAGCAACTGCTGCAAAACGGCACCAGTGGTCTGGATGCGCTGCTCGCCGCCGTGAACAACCGCGTGCGCTTCGATGCGGCGCAGTCGCTGACCGTGGCCGAGCAACTTCAGGCACGCAGCAACATCGGTGCCGTCGCGGCCAGTGATGTCGGCAACACCGACACTGACTTCGTCGCGGTCTTTGTGGGTGCGCTGGTCTGATGAGCCTCGCATCGCGCATCAGTGCGCTGGCCAGTCGTGTCGGACTCGAGGTCAAGACCAAGATCGACGCCACCCACCCCGGCTTGGCCCGGGCGTGGGTGTGCTTCGGCTACGTCGGCACGCAAATCGTCGTGCGGTCGTCGCACAACGTGGCCAGCGTGACCCGGACGGTGGCGGGTCGCTACCGGGTGACCTTCGCCACTGCCATGCCGGATTCCAACTATTGCTGGACGGCGCTTGCCCGCAGCAGCACCAACAGCGGCACGCAGCGCATTGCCATCGTGCGATCCAGTACCGACCAGAAGACCGCTCAGTACGTCGACATCAGTTGCGCCACCACGTCTGCGTCGTTCGACGACTCCTCCGAAATCAACCTTACGGTGTTCCGCTGATGGCTTACACACAAGCACACCTCGACGCACTGGAAGCGGCGCTGGTCAAGGGCGAAAAGCGCGTGACCTTTGGCGACAAGACCGTCGAGTACCGCAGCGTCGATGAACTCCAGACTGCCATTGCGGCGGTCAAGCGCGATCTCTTCGAGCAGGCCGTGGACACCGGACTTTGGCCTGGCGCGCCACGCCAGATCCGGGTCACCACCGGCAAAGGGTTCTGAACATGCAATGGTTTGACCGAATGCGTAGACGCGTCGGCATGAGTCTGCTTGGCGGCACCCCGTTCTATGACGGTATCGGTGGCGGCCGTCGCGCGTTGGCGTGGCAGGTCGGCAATCCAGGCGCAGTCGCAGCACTGGCGTTCACCCAGAACGAATTGCGCGCCAAGAGCCGCGATCTGGTACGCCGCAATGCCTGGGCAGCGGCAGGCGTTGAAGCCTTTGTCTCGAACGCCATCGGCACCGGCATCAAGCCGCAGAGCATGCTGGCCGATCAGCCCCTGCGCGAAGCGATCCACAGCCTGTGGTGGGACTGGTGCGAGGAGGCCGATGCCGCTGGACTGACCGATTTCTACGGACTGCAGGCCTTGGCCTGTCGCGCCATGCTCGAAGGCGGGGAATGTCTTGTGCGGCTGCGCTTTCGCCGCCCGGAGGATGGCCTGCCGGTGGGCCTGCAATTGCAGTTGCTCGAACCCGAACACCTGCCAGCCACGCTGAATCAGGAATTGGCTTCGGGAAATGTGATCCGTGCGGGCATCGAATTCGACAAGCTCGGACGGCGGGTGGCTTACCACCTGTATCGCTCACACCCGGGTGATGGCTCACTGGCTCCGATGTCGGTCACCGGTGGCGTGGTGGGCGGTCTCGACACAGTGCGTGTCCCGGCCAGCGAAATCATTCACCTGTTTCGTCCCTTGCGGCCCGGACAGATCCGGGGCGAACCGTGGCTGGCGCGCGCACTGGTCAAGCTCAACGAACTCGACCAGTACGACGACGCCGAGCTCGTGCGCAAGAAAACCGCCGCGATGTTCGCGGGCTTCATCACGCGCCTGTCACCTGAGGACAACCTGATGGGTGAAGGCTTGCCGGATGCCAGTGGTGCAGCATTGGCCGGGCTGGAGCCGGGCACGATGCAGATCCTGGAGCCCGGCGAGGACGTGAAGTTCAGTCAGCCTGCCGACGTTGGCGCGAGCTACGCCGAATTCCTGCGCATGCAGTTCCGGGCGGTGGCAGCGGCGATGGGCATCACCTACGAGATGCTGACCGGAGACCTGACGCAAGTGAACTACTCGTCGATCCGGGCCGGGCTGCTGGAGTTTCGCCGCCGCTGTGAGGCCATCCAGCACGGCGTGATCGTCCACCAGTTGTGCCGCCCAATCTGGCGTGCCTGGATGGAGCAAGCGCTACTTGAAGGCGCGCTGGCGCTGCCGCAGTTCACCGAGAAGAAGCGCGACTACTTCGCGGCCAAATGGATTCCACAGGGTTGGCAGTGGGTCGATCCCAAGAAGGAATTCGACGCGATGCTGACCGCCATTCGCGCCGGGCTGCTGTCTCGCTCGGAAGCCATCTCGGCCTTCGGCTACGACGCCGAGGACATCGACCGCGAGATCGCCGCCGACAACCAGCGCGCCGATGCGCTCGGTCTGGTCTTTGACTCCGACCCGCGCCACGACAAAGCGCCTCAACCATCGACATTGGGCGCTCCCATGAATGCGGCCGCCACTATGACCGTGCCGCAAGACCAACAGGACAACTGACATGCAACTCGTTCATCTGGCGTCCCGCCTCTACGGGACGCCGCTCCTCATTGCGCGTCCCAAACTCGACGTGATCCTCTCCGTGTTGGGTTCCCGCATCGGCTTGCCCGATCTGGACATGGCAATGCCGCTGCCCATGCCGCGCCAAAGCGCCACATCGGGTCAGGCGGGCATTGCCGTCATCCCGGTGGTCGGCACGCTGGTCAGACGTTCGATGGGTATCGAAGCCGCCTCTGGCCTGATGTCCTACGGCGAGATCGAAGCCCGACTGGACGCCGCGCTGGCCGACCCACAGGTGGCGGGCATCCTGCTCGATCTGGACTCGCCCGGCGGCGAGGCCTCGGGTGTGTTTGAGTTGGCCGAGCGCATCCGCGCTGCCAGCACCATCAAGCCGATCTGGGCGCACGCCAACGATGCCGCGTACTCGGCGGCTTTTGCCATCGCGGCTGCCTGCCAGCGCCTGACGCTGTCGCAGACCGCTGGCGTCGGGTCGATTGGTGTGATCGCGCTGCACGTCGACCAGTCGGTGAAGGACGCCAAGGACGGCCTGAACTACACCGCTGTCTTCGCGGGCAGTCACAAGAACAATTTCTCCCCGCACGAGCCACTCACCCCCCAGGCCACCACCGCGTTGCAGACCGAGGTGGATCGCCTGTACGACATCTTCGTGAATCAGATCGGACAGATGCGCGGAATCGATCCGGATGCCGTGCGCGCCACCGAGGCGGGGCTGTTCTATGGCGAGCAGGCGGTGGCAGCAGGCCTCGCCGACGCGGTGATGCCGTTTGATGCGGTGATGACCGAGTTCACCGACGCGTTGGCTGCCAAGCAGCGGTTGGCGCAGCCTGGCGTGGCCCGCGCCTCGCCGCGAAGCCTGTCCACTCAATCCATTTCAAACCCGCCCCGAAGCAAACCTTTCACCTTGGAGAACACCATGACCGACCCCAAAGACGACCACGAAAACCCGAGCGATCCGGTCGACACCGCCCCACAGGGCGACCAGCCGCAGACCGACAGCGATTCGCAACCGACGCCTGCTGCCCAAGCCGCACTGGCGCAGTCCTTTGCCAGCGGGCGCGGCCAAGCACAGGCCATTGCAGAGATGTGCCTGATCGCGGGCCAGTCCCAACGCACGGCGGAATTCCTCGCAGCAGGCTTCTCGGAAGCGAAGGTGCGTCGCGCCTTGCTCGACGCCCGTGCCGACCAACCCGAAATCGCCTCGCGCATCACCGCCGAGGCAGGAACCAGCCAGCACCCGGAAAACAGTCCGGTGGTCGCTGCCGTCAAGAAACTCACCGCCAAGGAGTAAGCCATGCCCACTGTCTCTCAACCCAAGAATCTCGGCGACCTGTTGAAGTACGAAGCGCCGAATCTCTACTCGCGTGACCAGGACACCGTCGCGGCCGCGCAGAACCTGTCGCTGGGCACCGTGGTGGGCCGCGAAACGGCTACCGCCAAGCTCAAGGCCCTCGACCCGAGCGCCTCGGACGGCACGGAAACCGCCGTTGGCGTGCTCGGCAATGACGTCGATGCGACGCTGATCGACCGTGAGGACGCGATCCTGATCGCCCGTCACGCCATCGTCGCGCGCGGCGCATTGGTCTGGCCGACCGGTCTGACGGTTGCACAGAAGGCAACTGCCGTTGCCCAACTCACCGCCCTTGGGGTGCTGGTGCGCGACAGCGCCTGACTGCGTCCCGACGATCCATTTCACTCCCCCCAAAACCCGCCGCTGGCGGGTTTCGTCATTTCTGGAGATCCCAAATGCAGAACCCTTTTGAAAACCCCGGCTTCTCGATGGCCAGCCTGACGGCCGCCATCAACCTCCTGCCCAACCGCTATGGGCGGCTGGAGCAACTCAACCTGTTCCCGGCCAAGCCGGTGCGCACCCGGCAGATCATCGTCGAGGAGTACGCCGGTCGTCTGAACCTGCTGCCCACCCGCGCGCCCGGTTCGCCCGGCACGGTGGGTGAACGTGGCAAGCGCAACCTGCGCTCCTTCGTGATCCCGCACATCCCCCACGACGACGTGGTGCTGCCAGAGGAAGTGCAAGGACTGCGCGCCTTCGGTTCCGAAACCGAAATGGAAGCCATCGGCGGTGTCATGGCCCGCCATCTGGAGACCATGCGCAACAAGCACGCGATCACTCTGGAGCATCTGCGCATGGGGGCGCTCAAGGGCAAGATTCTCGACGCTGATGGCAGTGAGCTCGTCGATCTATTCGACGAGTTCGACATCACTGCGCAATCGGTGTCCTTCGAGTTTTCGACGGCGGCCGACAACGGGCAAATCAAGACTGCCTGCCTGGAACTGCTGGGGCTCATGGAAGATGGACTCACCGGCGAGTTCTCGACCGGTGTGCATGTGCTGTGCTCGACCGAGTTCTTCCGGGCGCTGACCACCCACAAGGAGGTCAAGACCGCCTACCAGAACTGGCAGCAGGGTGCAGTGCTGATCAACGACATGCGCTCGGGCTTCAGCTACAGCGGCATCACCTTCGAGGAATACCGTGGCCAGGCGTCCTTTGTGCAGGCCGACGGCACGCTGGGGTCGCGCCGCTTCATTGCCGCAGGGGAAGCCCATGCCTTCCCGGTCGGCACGGTGGATACCTTCGCCACGTACTTCGCGCCTGCGGACTTCAACGAGACCGTGAACACCATCGGCCAGCCGTTGTATGCCAAGCAGGAGCCGCGCAAGTTCGACCGGGGCACCGATCTGCACACGCAGTCGAACCCGCTGCCGATGTGCCACCGCCCGGGCGTGCTGATCAAGCTCGTTGCAGCCTGATGGATGTCGCGACGTTGTACGAGGCGGCCCGCAGCGCAGGACTGCTGACCGCCGTCACGGTGGCAGGCAGCACCGTGCACTGCGCCTTCCGTGCCCCGGACGAAACCGTGCTGGATGGTTTTGCGCTATCGCGGGACTACCAGATCGACTACCCGGCGTTCTGGCTGACGCTGGCTGCCGGGGACACGGTCGAGGTGGCAGGCAACACCTATCAGGTGCGCGACGTGCGCGCCATCGGCGACGGCACCGAGCGTCGCGCCTCGCTCTCCCAACTCTGAGGAACACCCCATGAACTCCGTCCGCGAGCGCGTCTTGCGGGAGATCGTCACGCGCCTGGCATCTGCGATTGCCCCGATACCGGTGCTGCGCATGCCTGCCGTGCCGGTCACCCGCGAGGCCAGTCCAGCGCTGCTGCTGTTCGTCGATGGCGACAGCATCACCGCCCACGCCAACCACCTGGTCGACCGATTGCTGATCGTCCGGCTTGCCGTGGTGGCACGCGGTGCGGATGCCTTCGACGTCGCCGACCAGGCGCTGGTCGCGGCCCACGCGGCAATGCTCGCCGACCCGAATCTGGGCGGTCTGGCCATCGCCGTGCGCGAGATCGACTGCGAATGGGAGTTCGACGACGCCGACGCCGGGGCCGTCGCGCTCCCCGCCCGCTACGAGATCCGCTACCGCACCCATGCCATCGACCTCACCCAAACAGGATGAACCCATGCACATCGAACTACTGAAACCCCATACCCACGCAGGCAAGCGCCTCGCCGTGGGTGATCGCCTTGATCTGAATGACGCCAGCGCCCGTTGGCTGATCACACAAGGCACGGCCAAAGCGGCCACCCCAGCCACCGATTCCAAACCCACCCGCCGTGATGCCACGTCTGGTGTTTCCACAACTGCAGCCACCCAAGGAGACTGAACATGGCTTATTTTTCCGGACAAGGCCGCGTCTACATCGGCGCACGCGATGACCTCGGCAATCCAGCAGGACTGACCTTCGTCGGCAACGTGCCCGAGCTGAAGGTGTCGCTGTCGGTGGACACCATCGAGCACCAGGAAGCGCAGTCGGGTCAGCGCCTGACTGACCTCCAGCTCATCAAGACCAAGAAAGGCGAGTTCGCCTGCACGTTGGAAGAGCTGATCGCTACCAACTTGGCGCTCGCGCTCTACGGCACCACAACCACGATCACCCCCGGCACGGTAACTGGCGAACTACTGCCCAACCCTGTCACCCCGGGCAGTCTGTATCCGTTGACCATGCAAAACGTGTCGGCGGTGCAGATCCAGGACTCAGATGCCACGCCAAAGACGCTCCCGGCCAGCCAGTACAGCGTCAATGCCAAGCACGGTTCACTGGTGGTGCTCGATGCCACGTCGGGCGGCCCGTACACCGAGCCGTTCACCGTCGATTACGCCTATGGCGCGGCGCAGAGCACGGCGATGTTCACCCAGCCCTTGCCCGAGCGATGGATTCGCTTCGAGGGGCTCAACACCGCCGACGGCAACCGCGAGGTGGTGATCGACCTCTACCGCGTGGCCATCAACCCGGCCAAGGAACTCTCGATCATCACGGACGAACTGCTGAAGTTCGAGCTTTCGGGCCAAGTGCTGGCGGATCTGACCAAGCCAGTCGGCGGTGATCTCGGTCAGTTCGGCCGTCTGGTGCTGCTGTGATGGACGGCTTCAAGACATTCCCCCCTGAGCCTGTGGTCGTGACGCTATCCGGCACCGCGCTGGAACTGACGCCGATCCGTCTGGGTGAGTTGCCACGGCTGCTGGCCGTGGTGCGCCCGTTGGCCGAGGAAATCACCAGCGATCCGGACTGGATGGCGCTGCTGGGACGGCACGGCGATGCCGTGCTGGATTTGCTGGCGATCACCACCCGGCGTGAACGCGCGTGGATCAACGACCTGTCGCTGGAGGACGCCGTGCAACTGGCCGCCGCCGTGTTCGAGGTGAACGCGGATTTTTTCGTGGCGCACGTCGTCCCGGCGATTCAGGGCGCGGCCCAGCGACTCGCGCCGACGCTGCGCTCACTGACGAACTCGGCTGGCAATGTGGGTGGGATGGTGCCGTCGCCCGCCTGATCCGCGCCGGGCACCGGCTTGGCGATGTGATGGCCTACACGCTCACGCAGGCGCAAGCCTTTCTGAATGCCGACGGACAGATCGAACGGCAGCAACTTGCCCAGCTGCTCGGCATTCATGCCGTGGCAGCACAGGGCGAGAAGCGAGGCATTGAACAACTGCAATGCGATCTGCTCAAGGACTGACCCATGCGTCTCTCACTCACTACCACCGGTCTGCTGGACCCGCGCCAGTTGGCGGCGTGGAGTACCGAGCGGCGTCGTGCCATCCACACCGCTGTCGCCAAGGGCATGCAATCGGGCGGGCGTGAAGTGCGTGAAGCGGCGCGATCTGAGATGCGCAGTGCCTTCACCGTCAAGCGCAACAGCTTCATCTCCTCGATGGGCGTGAAGGTGTTCGACAAGAAGCCCGAACTGCTGCCCGCCTTGCTGGTGGGCAGCAAGATTCCTTGGCTCGGTCTGCATGAGAAAGGCGGCACGGTGAGCGGCAATTTGCTGATACCTCTGCTGCCCGGGCGCATCGGCCCCAAGCGCTTCAAGGCGGTCATTGACGGCCTGATGCGCTCGGGCAATGCCTTCTTCATCGAGAAGAACGGTCGCGTGCTGCTCATGGCCGAGAACATCAAAGAGAGCGCCGGGCAGCTGGGCCGCTTCAAACGTGCCGAGCGTGGTCGTACCGGGGCCAAGCAGATCAAGTGTGGCCAGGAGATTCCCATCGCCGTGCTGGTCAAGCGCGTCGATCTCAAACGACGACTGAATCTGGCGGGTGGCGTGCAACGCGCACTGACTGCCTTGGCGCGGGCGATTCAACAAGAACTGGACAAAGTCTGATGGCAAGCAATCGTGCCCAAATCCTGATCAGTGCCGTCGACCAGACCAAGACCGCTTTCGACTCGATCAAGCGCGGGCTGGGCGGCCTCACCGACACCGCCAAGGGCGTCAACGGCGTGCTGGCCAACCTCGGGGTGGCTGTCTCCGTGGCCGGTCTGACCGCGATGGTCAAATCGGCCATCGACACTGGTGATGCGCTGGATGAGATGTCGCAACGTGTCGGTGTCAGCGTCGAGACCCTGTCGGTATGGAAACCGGCAGCCGAGCAGTCCGGTGTGTCCGGCGAATCGTTCGAGAAGGGGCTGCGCAAGCTGTCCACCACGATGCTGGAGGCCGCGACCGGATCGGAAGATGCCGCGCGCGGATTCTCCGCCGTAGGTGTCGAGTTCAAGAACCAGGACGGCACCCTGCGCGCCACCGATCAGGTGCTACTCGATCTGGCCGAGCGCTTCAAGGCCATGCCCGATGGCGCGGAAAAAACCGCGCTGGCAGTGCAACTGTTCGGCAAGTCGGGAGCCGAGCTGATCCCGTTCCTGAATCAGGGGCGCGACGGCATCAACGAGTTGGCTGCCGAGATGCACGCGCTCGGCGTGCAGATGAGCAGCGAAACGGCGGCGCAGGCGGGCAACTTCAACGATGCCCTCGACAAGCTGAAACTGGCCACCACCAGCATCGGCAACCAGATCATCGCGTCCTTGCTGCCCGCCCTGAACGATATGGCCGGTGGCATGGTCGAGTCGGCCAAGCAAGGCGGCACACTGCGCGCGATCCTGGACGGCGTGGTGCTGGTGCTCAAGACCCTGGCACTGGGTGCCGCCACCGTTGGCAAGGCCTTCGTCGCCTTGGGCGAGGCCATTGGTGCCGGTGTGGCGGCGGCGGTCGAGGCGCTCAAGGGCAACACCGATGGGGCCAAGGCCATCATTGCCGACCTCAAGGGCAATCTGGTCAAACGGCTGGATGAACTGGCGTCCTTTCGTGACAGCCTGTTCGACCCTAAGCCCATCGAGGTCAAGGCACCCGAGATCCAGGCCGATCCGGAACTGCTTCAGCGTCTGACCAAGCCCAAAGGCGTCAAGCCAGCGCAGGACACGACCGGCGCGCAGACCACGCTGATGAAAGCGCAGCTGGACGCCGAGTTCGCGCTGCTCAAGGACGGTCTGAACCGGCAACAAACTGCACTGGATGCTGCGCTCGAAGACCGTCTGGTATCGGTGCGCGATTACTACACGCAGAAAACTGCCCTCGAACAGCGCGAGGTCGATGCCGAGATTGCCCGCAAGCAGCAGGAGCTGGCCCGCAGTCAGCAAGTCGCCGCCACGGGCAAATCGGAAAACGACCGACTGAAAGCCAAGGCCGAGGTCGCCAAGGCGGAAGCCGACCTGATCACGCTCAACAACCGGCGCACGGACATCGAGCAGGCCAATGCGCGCAAGGCAGCGCAAGCCGAGCGTGAGCTGGCCGATGCCTTGGCGCAGGCACGTGAGGAACTGGCCCAGATCACCGGCACCGCCACGGATGCCGACCGGCAAGCAGCCATTGAGCGCAGCTACCGCGATCTACGGGCGCGACTGGCGGCAGAAAGCGATGCCGACGGCGTGTCGCTCGTTGATCGGCTGATCAATGTGAAGGCTGCACAGGCCAATCTGGCTGCGCTTGAAGCTCAGTGGCGGCAAGTCACTGAGCGTCTGCGTAATGCGCAGGAGGCCATTCAGACCCAGCAGCAGGCTGGGCTGCTAACCGAAGCACAGGCGCGTCAGCAGATCGTGGCCTTGCAACAGCAATCAGCCACCGAGATGGAGCGCCTGTTGCCGACCATGCAGCAAGCTGCGCAGGCCATCGGGCCGGATGCGGTGAATCGCGTGCAGGCGTGGCGCAACGAGCTGGATCGTACCAAGCTCACGGTCGATGAAATGGCCCCGCTGTGGAATCGCATCGGCGAGAGCTTTGGTGGTGCGCTCAACGGGATGATCACCGGCGCGCAGACCTGGCGCAGTGCCTTGGCGAGCATCTTTCAGCAGGTGGCCGATGCCTTCCTGCAGCAGATCGTGATCCAGCCGTTTCAGCAGTGGATCGCCATGCAGGCTCGGATGCTGGCGCTCAAGCTCGGTTTCATCCAGCAGGAGCAGACCGTCGATGCGGCGGCCAGCGCCGCCAAGGTCGCCCAAAAGACCACCGAAACCACCGCCGTGGTGTCGATGGATGCGGCCAAGGCGGGAGCTGGGGCGGCGGCGTCGCAGGCTTCCATTCCCTACGTTGGCCCGGCACTCGCGGTGGCCGCGATGGTAGCCATGGTCGCCGCTGTGATGGCGCTCTTGGGTGGAATCAAGAAGTTCGCGGGAGGCGGCCTGGTCTCCGGGCCGGGCAGCGCCACCTCGGATTCGATCCCGGCGCGTCTGTCCGCAGGCGAGTACGTGGTGCGGGCGGCCGCCGTGCGCCAAGTCGGCGTGGCCTTCCTCGACTCGCTCAACGGCTTGTCGGCCGGCCCACGTTTCAAGGGTGGCGAACTGGCCTTCGCAGCGGGCGGGCTGGTACCGGAGGTGAAAGTGCCGCCCGCGCAGCCGCAGATGAATCAGGCCGTGCGCATCGTCAACGCGGTCGATCCGGGTGTGACCCACGACCACCTGCAGTCGCCTGCCGGAGAGAAAGTCATCGTCAACATCATCGGGCGCAATGCACGGGCCATCCGTGCGGCGCTGCAAGGGTAAATCCAATGGCACTTCTGTTCATCGACGGTTTCGATCACTACGACCCGCAGGCCGTGGACAGCTTTGGCGATCCGTGGCTCGCACGTGGCAAGGCGGCGTATCTGTCACCGCAGGCCACCCGGATCAATGGCCGTCGTCCGTCCTCCTATGCCCTGCGTTTGCCGGAAGGTTCGGGTGGCGGCTATGTCAAGAACCTCGACGCCACCAAGACCAGCCTGATCGTCGGGGCAGCCGTTCGCGTGGTGCCGTACCAGAACACCTACACCGAGCCGCTGCTGCTGGGCGTGCGCGATGCCAACTCGCAGGTCGCGCATCTCGTGAAAATCGGCGAGGACGGTCGGCTCAAGCTCTACCGCTGGCAATACGGCTATGACCAGTTGATCTCTGTCTCAGTCGCCAGCGCTCCGGCGCGCGGCTGGCACTACATCGAGTTGCAGGTCACGCAGGGCACCAGCAACGGCATTCTGTCCGTGCGCATCAACGGCATCCTGGCCATCCAGATGACAGCGCAGAACACCATCCAGGGCGGTGGCCAACTGCTCACGGCATTCGTGGGTGCAGTGCCTGGCCAAAACTGCCCGCTCACCATCGACGTCGACGACTTCTACATCGCCGATACCAGCGGCACGATCAACAACACCTTTCTCGGTGATGTGCGCGTCGATGCCTTGCAGGCACAGGCCGATGGCAGCCTGAACCAGTGGACCGTCAGTCCGGTCGCGAATTTAGGTAACTTGGCCGCATGGGAAGCCGTGAGCGACGAGGACGAAGCTACGGCGATCAATGCGCCGAACGTGGGGTTGCGCCAGTCCTTCGATGTCGAGCCGCTGCCGGTGATGGCCACGCCCGCCATCTACGGCGTGCAATTGACCATGCTGGCGCGCAAGACCGATGCCGGTCTGGGCAAGCTCAAAGGCCTCGTGGTCAGTGGTGCGCAAAGCGCCGTCAGCACCGACATCATTCTGCAGGAGCAACTGGCCTGGCAGAGCACGCTGTTTGAGCGTAATCCGAACGGCAACGTGCAGTGGACGGAGGCCGCCTTCAATACCGCTGAGTTCGGCGTGGAGTCGGCATGACGGATCGCGTCGTCGTTCAAGACCTCGCGGAGGTTTCCAGCAAACCAACGCCGGGAAGCGAACTGCCCGCTTTCCAGAGTGAAGTGCTCTCGCGTGCCACTTTTGGGGCGACCGCAGCCAGCTTCACGCCGGAAACAGCTGTCGCTCCGCTGCCTCCCAATCTGGCGGCCAGCATGCTGGCGGAATCCTTGGCGGGCCCCTGGCCACCCATCGATGCACCGACCTTTCTGGTCGAAGTGTTGCGCCGTGATACGGCCTCAAGCGCCATCGTCGCCACCGGTATGGATGCCTTCGGCGACCAGCCTTGGCCGGATGCGCAACGCGGCGTGTTTGCCTTCCGTCATGATTGGATGGAGCCCCTTGTGGAACGGCTGGAGTGGCAGACCAGCGTCACACGGCTGGCCAGTGGCAACGAATCCCGTCAAGCACGCCGACGTGTTCCTCGGCGCTGGCTCACCTACAAGGTGGGCAGCGCCCGACAGACCGATGCCCTGGTGGCCGACTGGCTGGCCGATCATCTCGGTCAAATGGCGCTGTGGCCGCTGCCGCAGTACGCGGTGCACCTGACCGAGTCCTGCGAACGTGGCGCACTGGCACTCAATGTGACCGAAGCTGACGGGCGCCGGTTCGGGCCACTCTCGGCCAATGTGCATCTGACCTACGACGGGGTGCAGGGCTGGCAGGAAACTGAGAACAATGGCCGCTGGATTTTGATCATCGCCGCCGATGGCTGGCAGATCGCCCAACTCAGCGATGTGGAAAGCGATCTGCTGTGGCTGACGGAGCCCTTGGCACGCGCCGCAGCCGTGGGCAGCACCATCATGCCCTTGGTGTGGGGCAAGACCATCGATCCGGCGGATCTCACGCAGTGGGTACCCGGTATGGTCGGCGGCAACATTCCCACTCAGATCCAGCCTGCGCCATTGCCCGACCAGGATGTCCTCGATGACCCGTGGCTCGACGAGATCCCGGTCTGGCCAGATGGCAACTGGCGTGACGATCCGACGGCTGCCGCGCAAGCCACGATCACCCGCCAAGACTTCTCGCCTGCAGATCCATGGGTGCGCCGGGACGATCCGTGGGCGACGACAACTTTGCAGCGGCGCTATCTGGCCAGCTCACTCGATGAAATCGAGATCTGGCGGGCGCGGTTGTGGCGCACCCAAGGCCGTCTGGAAGCCTTCTGGCTGCCCGATGGCTTGGCTCCGATCCTGTGGGTGACCGTCGAAGCCGATCCCGAAGATGGCTTCCTGCGCGTGGATGGCAAAGACATCTCCGCGCGAGTTTCAGAATTTTGGCATCGCCCCGCCGCCTGCTTGATCGTGCACCCAGACGGCTATCGGCAGTACGCCCTGACGGCGACCTGCCATCTGGATCAAGGCGGTGTGCTGGTGCTGCGCTCGGGTCTCGACGACTGGGTGCCCGCAGGCAGCCGCGTCATTCGCCTCGTGCGCTGCCGCCTCGACCACGATGCCATCGATCTGTACTGGCACAGCCCGACGCTGCTGGAGATCACCTTGACCGCGCGCCAGTTGCCCGAACCACGCGGAAATGACCGTCAAACCTACGAGGGAGAGTAAGCACGATGAGCCAGAACCCATTGCTGGAAGTCGAGCTATACGCCTTCGCCAGCAACAGCGCGCAGTTCTATCTAACGCCGCACGAATTCGATGTTGATCTGGATGGCAACCTCTACAAGAGCCTGGCCTTGGAACGCAACGAACTGGCGCTGGGTGCTGAAGCTGCGAAGGCTGGCTTGGATCTGAAACTGCCGCCGAACTGTGATTTGGTGCGCCACCTGCTCGCCAACTCGCTGACCGGCGACACCACCTCGATCACCCTGCGCATCGGACGGCGCGATACCTGGGGCGACTACTGGTGGATCTCCGGCACGCGCTGGATGGGCCGGGTGCTGGGCGTCGAAGTCGCTGACGATGTGGCTCGCATTCGCTGCGAGTCCGCGCAGGTCAGTCTCAAGCGCATCGGGTTGCGGCGGCTCTACAGCCGCAAGTGTTCCCACGTGCTGTATTCGGCTGCCTGTGGTGCCTCACCGATTTCTGCCAGCGCCTTGGTGAGCAACAGCAATGGCCGTAACGTCGATCTCGACGGTGGCACGCCCGGCAGCGTCAGTGGTGGCTTGGCCGGTGGCTGGCTGCAAACCGCGGAAGGTGCGCGCCACATGATCGTCAATGACTACGGTGGTGGCGTCGAGTTGCTCTATCCGGTGGCCATTGAAGTCGGCACAGAGGTGCTGCTGACGGTCGGCTGCGATCACAGCACGGCCACGTGCGAGTCGCGCTTCGGCAACCTCGACAACTACGGCGGCTTTCCCGCCATCCCGAGCAAAAACCCGTTCTCGACGGGCGTGTTCTGAACCCCTGGAGAAATCGCCATGTGGTACCTCGTCGTCATCGTGGTGGCGGCGCTGGTTTCGGTCGCGCTCGCACCGAAACCGCCCGAACCCAAACCGGCATCCTTATCTGACGTCGATGCCCCCACCGCAGAAGAAGGCCGACCGATCCCGGTCGTGTTCGGCACAGTGCTGCTGCGCGGCTCCAACGTCGTCTGGTATGGCGATCTCGAAGCCGATCCGATCAAGAAGAAAGGTGGCAAGAAATGACCACGCAGACCGTCATCACCATCGATCACGTGCGCGCCGTGGGCCTGTGCGCGAACGGCACGCGTACGTGGTTTGCGCGTCACGACCTGGATTTCCGCGCTTTCCTGCGGGAAGGCTGTGACGCCGACACCTTGCTGGCCACCGGCGATGCAATGGCCCAACGTGTGGTCGAGCACGCCCGCAATCAATCCAGCCAGCGGGAGCAAGGCTGATGGGTGGCAGCAGCAAATCGCAAACCGTTGGCTACCGCTACCGGATGGGGCTGCATCTGGCCTTGTGCCAAGGTCCCGTCGATGCCGTGCAGGAAATCCAGATGGGAGACCGTACCGCGTGGGGGGATGCCGACCGTGCGCCGCTGTCCAGCGGGCATGGGCTGAGCAGCCTCTCGATCAACAAGCCCACTCTTTTTGGCGGCGACGAGCGCGAAGGCGGCGTGGTCGGCACCATCGATGTGCTTTCTGGTCATGCCGGACAAGGACGCAACGACTACCTGATGAGCCGCCTCGGCGGTTCCATTCCGGCATTTCGGGGCGTGCTGTCCTTGGTGGCACGCAAGATCCTGTTCGCGGCCAACAACCCCTACATCAAACCGTGGGCAGTGCGCGTCCGGCGCTTCACAGCGGGTTGGTTCGATGCGCCGTGGATGGAATGGAATGCCGAAGTCCGCACCTGGGATGAGGACGAAGGCCGGGAAATCAGCGTCGGCATGAACCCGGCGCACATCCTGGTGCAGTGCCTCACCGATCCGCATTGGGGTATGGGCTATCCGCAGAGCACCATCGGCTGGAGCTTCTGGAACGCGGCATGGGCTTTGTCGAGTGAGGGCTTCGGCCTCAATCTGATCTGGACACGGCAGCAGCCCATCGAGAGCTTCATCGGCCAGGTCATCGACCACATTGGCGGCATCCTCTACACCGACCCGGAGCAAGGCACGTTTGAGCTCAAGCTGCTGCGCGACGACTATTGGATCGACAGCCTGCCGCAGTTGGGGCCTGACGAAATCGTGCGGTTGGAACGCTTCGAGCGCGCCCAGTGGGGCGAGTTGCCCAACGAGTTAACGGTGGTCTACACCGACTGGCAGACCGGCGGTGATGCTGCCGTTACGGTCGAGAACCTGGCCGCCATCCAGTTGCAAGGCGGCGTGATCAATCAGCGCCGCGACTACCCTGGCGTCAACTACGGGCCGCTGGCTGCCCGGCTGGCCTTGCGTGACCTGCGCGCCTTGGGTTCGCCCTTGGCCCGGATGAGTCTGACGGTGGCACGCGACACGCTGGAGCGTGCGCCGCTGCCGGGTGATGTATTTCTGCTGAACTGGCCGCGCTTGGGTGTGGATCAGATGGTGGTGCGCGTCACCGGCATCGACACCGGCACCTTGGGCGCGGCCGAGTGGCGCATCGAAGCCATGGAGGATGTGTTCGGGATGAGCAACACCGTGCTGTCGCCCCCGCCACCGCACGTCGAGGAGCCGACCATCGAACCTTTGCCGCCCGCCTTGGCGCTGGCCGTCGAGGTGCCGTATTGGGAACTGGCCCGGCGCTTGTCGCGCGCAGATCTGGCCTACCTGACCGATACGGACACCTATCTCGGTGCGCTGGCTGCCGCCGGTGGCACTGGGCAACTGAATTGGCAACTGGCTACCGGCGCGTCGGGCGGAGACCTCACTGCCGTGGTGGGCGAAGACTACGCACCACTGCTGACGCTCGATGTGGCTTTGCCTGCCAGCGAGTTCGATGCCATCGGTGTGCCGGTGACGGCCATCAGCCAGCCGGAGAGACTGGCCGTGGGCGACTACGCCTATCTGGTGGCTGCCAATGGGGCAATTGCAGAGGCCCTTGCCGTCCTGGCCTTCGATGCTGCCAACGCGACCATCGATCTCGCACGCGGCGTGCTCGACACCACACCCCAAGCACATGCCTCGGGGACTCAACTGATCGGTGTTGGTGAATGGCTGGCCTCGGAAGGTGCCGAACGCGCCCCGGGCGAGTCGGTGTTCGTGGGCGCGATTCCTCGCACATCTACCGATCAGGGCGATCCTGTGCTGGCCGCCAATGGGCAGCCGATGGTGCTGACCGGTCGGCAGGCTTTGCCGTATCCACCCGGTCGTATCCGCCTCAATGGCCAGACTGAGCCTGCCGTTGTGGCCGGTGATCTCAACGTCGCGTGGGCACATCGCGACCGCACTCAGCAGACAGCCTACCTCGTGCAGCAAGACGAAGGCGATATCGGGCCAGAACTGGGCGTGACCTACACGGTGCAAATCCGCAATCGCAACAACGTGCTGGTTCGCACTGAGACGGGGCTGCTCGGCTCCGCCTACATCTGGACGGCAGCAGTGGCCGCGCTGGATGCCGGTGCGCTGGGCGACCGCATCACAGTCGAAATCAGTGCCGAACGCGATGGTTTGAGCAGCTGGCAGCCGCAGGTGCGAGTCCTGGATCGCGCGGGCTACGGCCTGCGCTGGGGAAAGTATTGGGGAGGTGTGTGATGGAAGCACGCATTGATGTTCATCTGCTCACCCTGAACGAG
This sequence comes from Hydrogenophaga sp. YM1, assembly GCF_016903055.1. Classification (NCBI taxonomy): domain Bacteria; kingdom Pseudomonadati; phylum Pseudomonadota; class Betaproteobacteria; order Burkholderiales; family Comamonadaceae; genus Hydrogenophaga; species Hydrogenophaga sp. YM1. Next base: position 464,880 of record NZ_CP070223.1, read on the forward strand.
CCTGCGGAATGGCGGGATGCCTGCATCGCCAGCCTCGAGGACGCACCGATCCAGTTGCACGTTTTGCCCGGCATTCCGGGCCGTATTGGTGAGGCACGCGCGGCAGGCTACGCACAAGGCACGCTGCCGCTGGTGTCCTTTGTCGATCCCGACGACTTGTACGAAGCCAGTGCCTTCACACAACTGGCTGATGCGCTGGATGCCTGCCCGCAGGCCGTGATGGCCTACACCGACGAAGCGCTGACCGACGAAGACGGCCAGGACATCGCGGTACGGCGTCTGGCCTACAGCCGTTGGCAACACGCCAACAGCGCCAGCCACGTGCACGGCCTGATCGTGATGCGACGCTCCGTCGTCGAAGCCGTGCTCAAGGAAACCACCGACCTCAACAACTTCGCCGACTGGCTGCTGACCCTGCTCGTAGCCAAGCGCGGCGGCGTGCTCTACCTGCCCATCGTTGGGCGTCATTGGCGACAGCACCCGCAGCAAAGCCACCGAACCGGCGATCCGGAAGCTGTCCGGCGTATTCGCCAAGCATCGAATCTCTGGAGATAAACCATGTCATCGACCGACCCGAACCTTGGACTCAACTACGGCTGGACGCTCGGCGAAAGCGGCTGGGACACCGGCATGGACGCCAACCTCAAGCGCCTCGGCGCGGTGGTCGGCCTGTCCGTGAAAGACCGCGACCTGACCACACCACCGGCCAGCCCCGCCAACGGCGACCGCTACCTCATTCCTGCCGCTGCCACGGGCGTGTGGGCAGGCAAAACCAACCAGATCGCGGTGCGCATTGCCGATGCCTGGGAGTACCACTCGCCCAAGATCGGCTGGCTTTGCTACATCGAGGACGAGGCCAAGCTCTCGGCCTACAAGTCCACCGGCTGGAGCGCAGGCCTCGCCATCTGATTTCCCATCTTCGTACCCACCCGAAGCCCGCCCAGATGTTCACGCACTGGGCGGGTTTCGCATTTCTGGAGACTGCTATGACCGAACCCGAACAACAACAGCCCGCGCTCGTCGAGAACATGCTTCTTCTGCGCCGCGAGGACTTCGACGAACTGCTGGACCGTGCCGCTGAACGCGGAGCCGAGCGTGTCCTGACCCACCTTGGCCTGGAAAACGGCCACGCCGCCCGCGACATCCGTGAACTGCGCGACCTGCTGGAAGCCTGGCGCGATGCCCGTCGCACGGCGTGGCAGACCACCGTCAAGGTCATCACCACCGGCATCCTGGCCGCTCTGCTGGTCGGTGCCGCCATCAAGCTCAAACTGATGGGGGGCCCGCAATGATCGAGACCTTGCTCGGTGGTCTCCTCGGAGGGGCCTTCCGTCTCGCACCTGAAATCCTCAAATGGCTCGACCGTAAAGGCGAGCGTGGCCACGAACTCGCGATGCAGGACAAGGCGCTGGAGTTCGAGAAGCTGCGTGGCGCGCAGCGAATGTCGGAAATCGGCGCGGGTGCCGATGCCGCGTGGAACGTCGGAGCCATTGAGACCCTGCGCGAAGCCGTTCGGACTCAGGGCGAGAAAACCGGGGTTCGCTGGGCCGACGCCTTGTCGATCAGCGTGCGCCCCGTGATCACCTACTGGTTCATGGCCCTTTACTGCGCCGCCAAGACGGCGGCATTCGCAGCAGCCGTGACTGCAGGCGCTGATTGGAGCACAGCCATCGTGCACGCATGGACGGAAGCAGATCAGGCTCTGTGGGCCGGGGTGCTCAACTTCTGGTTCCTCGGGCGGGTGTTCGACCGGGTGCGGCCGTGATCGAGGTACCGAAGGCGGCCATCGAATTGGCCAAGCGCTTTGAGGGATTCGAGCGCAAGGTGAAGCGCGGAGTCGAGATCGCTGCCGTTCCCTATATCTGCCCAGCGGGGTTCTGGACGATTGGGTACGGTCATCTCTGCGATCCCAAGCACCTGCCGATCACGGAGGCAGAGGCTGAGGTCTATCTGGCGCGCGATCTGCAGACTGCACTGGCGGCGACGCTGCGCTTCTGCCCAGTGCTGGCCACTGAGCCGGAGGGGCGGCTAGCGGCCATTGTCGACTTCACGTTCAACCTTGGCGCGGGGCGGCTGCAGACATCAACGTTGCGTCGGCGCGTCAATCAGCGTGACTGGGCTGCTGCTTGCCAGGAGCTGCGCCGGTGGGTCTATGGGGGCGGGAAGGTGCTGCCGGGGCTCGTTACTCGGCGCGAGGCTGAAGCCGCTTGGCTGCTTCGCTGCTCCTGATGTCCAATCAGCGTCCTGCAAGCACTCGATCCGCCGACTCGCCAGCTGCGACGAAGCTTCTCAGAATGTTTCCACCAGATTCACCGACCAACAAATATGCCAGCCTGTACTGATCCTCCGATGTGGCCAGCGTCTCCAGCCTGCGGACTTGATCCTGAAGCTTGACCACGTCCTCGCCAAGCCAGCTCATGATGCGGCGAATTCGATCGTCGATATTTGAGCTTTCCTTCAATTCGTCGAGCTCGTGGATGACATCGTGTTTGGTTCCGATCCAGTCCGCGCAGAGAGACTCAATTGAAGCGCGCACATCAACAGGCAACTCGACCGACGGAAGTTCTTTTTGTACGTAGGCGGCGTTGCTCATCAGGCTCATTGCGCACGCGTATGCTGCCGAGCAGAACGCCTCAAGTGTGCCGCTCGTCAGTTTCCCGGACTGAGGATGGTCGGGCGACTTGGCTCGTAAATATTCCTGACTAAATGGCTTCCACTCATCCTCGGTGAATAGGCGGGAGACGTACTCACGGGCCGAGCCTGGCTCCCATTGGTACTTTTCCGAGAACAGGTCAAGGAATCCGAGCAGGTGAAAGAAAGCTCGGTTACTGATATCCCAATGGAGCTGCTCGCCGATGTAGTCCCCGTTTAACCCTTTGTATTCGTCCAGTCCCCTACGCAGGCCAAGGCAAAACTCTTCGATGACTCGCTTGACCACCGCCGGTTCTTCTCCGGAGTTGGCTGCAATCTGTTGAATGAATGAGTGGTCCTTGCTCACAATTAGTCACCTTCCTCATCAGACATCAATAGGCGTCGTCTTCCAGACATCCTGCGCCAAGGCGATGAGCATGGTGTGCCGCTTTTCGATGGCTGCCGCATTCCACGAGGGGAATGCCTCCAGCTTCGCGTTGATCCGCGAGATGGACGTGTTGTGTCCAACGTCGGTCAGCGCTACCAAGCTGCGGGTCAGGTAGTTGCCGCTCTTGCTGTATTCGGCCTGCTTGTCCGTGTAAAAGTCATTGCCAGCGACGATGTTGATGGGTTTCTCCAGCAAGGTCAGGTTGCCCAGCCGGTTCTTGTAGTCGTCGTAGACCATCCCTGGATTGTCCGTGGTCCACTTGGCTCGCAGATCATCCTCCGGCTTGTTGGGCAGGATGTGCTCTATCTCCAGATTGGTGAACGGCTCCAGACTGCCCGGCACCTTCAGACCGCTGAAGGCCATCTCGACGTGCTGGGTCAGCCGAGCCAGCAGGTAACGTGTCCTGTACTGCTGCATCGAATACAAAGTGAAGCGTTTGAGGGCATCCGCCAGTTCCTGTGACTTGCCCGCCATGTTCTTCTCAAAGCGCTCGGCAACGAAGGCGTTCAGCTGAACCTTCTGTTTCACCGGGTCAGTCGTCTCTGCAATCGCACGCAGTTCGTCCGCCCATTGCGAAAAGCTGCGTTCCAGATCCTTGGTCGGCGTCTTGGTGAAGATGTAATAGAAGAGAAAGCTCTCGAGCTGCGCCACGAAGTGATCAAACAGCGGCTTCGGAAAGTTCGCCGCTGCGAGCAGCAAGACGTAGTGCAAGCTGAAAGCCCCACCGGCCAGCCGCTTGAGGCTGTCCATTGCCAGGCTCGGTTTGCCGTCATTTCCCAGACCGTTGGCAAAAGCCAGGTAGTGCTCGACGTTGCGTATCACTTTGCGTACGAACTCGAAAGGCTTGTTCGCGTAGTCACACAAGGCAGCGTTGTCCTTGGCCACGAACCAGTCATAAATTTCATCCTCCCGCACCACCGAGTCACCGCGCTCATTTTTTATGACGTAGTTGGCCATCAGAAAATATCGCAAGAAGCGCAGCGGTTTTTCCTTTTCCTTCTCCAGTGGCTTGGTGATCTTCTTCCACTCGTCCTTGAGCTGGGTGAACTGCGTTTGCTTGACCTGCGTGAACAGCAGGTTTTTCAGCAAATCCATCGGATTCAGGCCCACGCCGCGCTCGTTGATGGTCTCGAAAATCTTCAGTGCGCTGCTGACGTCAGTGGAGATTTGAATGAACACCACGTTGTTGGCCAGATAGCCCCAGTATTTCTTCAGCTTGGCGACATCGTCGTAGTTGTCCTTCAGGTAGCGATACAGCGTGCTGTAGGCATTGACCAGGTTTTCCAGAGACCCGAAGCTGGCAATGCCTGAGGCCTGAATGCCCGTGCGCACGGCCTGTGGGTCTGCATCCAGCTCCACCAGTTTGGCCATCACTTCGCCAGCGTTCTCGTAACGCGGCTCCAACTTTAGGTTGATACGAACCTCGCCATCACTGTCCACGTAGCTGGTCGAGATCAGGCCGGAGATCATTTGTCTTTGCGGCTCGCCATGGAACAGATGCTTGAGCGCACATAGCAGTAGAAAGAATGTGGTCAGACGTTGCTGGCCGTCAATGACCTCGTAATGGTTTTTCTGGTCGGTTGGAGACACCAGTACTGTGCCAATGAAATACTCCCGCGTCGTACCCACATCAATCTGCTCGCCGATGTCCTCCAGCAGCTGATGCACCTCCTTATCAGTCCACACGTACTCGCGCTGGTAGTCAGGGACGATATAGAAGCATTCCCTGAACGCCTCCTCAATGCTGTATTTGTGGTTTTCTATGCGGGCCATATTTCCTTCCTCTTCATTCTTGTCTATCGTGCCGACCAATTAATCGGGCTTTCACTTTGATGCCTTAGCTTTATCAGTGGCACGTTGTGAGGCTTCCAGATCGGCGATACGCACTCCCTGAGACTTCACTTGTTCCAAAAGCGATTGATTTTCTCGTTCAAGAGCGGAGCGTTGCTGATTTCCCTGTTCGATGGCGGCCAATACTTTCGCCTGCCACTGATCACCGGCGGTGTTGTTGTCACGGTCCTGGAAGTATGAGAAGCCAGCAAGAATTGCTGCGACCAGGGCCAAGACTGCCGATGACGCGACAGACCACAGCGCAATTGTGATTTGCGTGCGCGTCGACTGATCAGTTTTCTGGTCGCGCGCTTCCATCTGCTCCATCATGGTCGTCGCTGCGTCCACCAAATCTTTGAGGGCTTTGGCGGACTCGGCGGTCATTTGACCAGTGAGACGCGTCAATTCCATTTCTTCAGCACGCTCTTCCGCTCGCTCGCGTGCTTGCTCAGCCATCAAATTGTTCACCCTATTGAAGTGATCAGTGTGGATGGGATGGATTTCCAGAGTCGATTCGCGCGACGGTTTAGTGAGCTTTTCGAATGCGCTCAAAGTTGAGCCCAACGCAGAAGTGCTTTTTCGCACCTGATCGAATAGGCTACTACTGGAGCCAAGCATCTTCTCGCGAAGACGCTTCGATGCCTGTAACTGCTGTTCGACTTCATACTGAATCAGCCGAATCAGGTAAGCCGAGCCCGCTTCACCTTTCTCTCTGGACGGCGGCTTTTCATCCTGGCCATCTTCCCTGACTGTCTGCCACTCAGAAGATTGCACGTATGCTTCGGCTAACTGCTCGACTTCATCTTCCGAAAGCGTCTTCGCAATCTCAGGATCGAGAGGAATACGCTCCGGAGCCTCATCCGATTCCACGTTCAGACTGGCAATACTGCTGAGGAAGTTCCTGAGCTGAGTGAGAGCATCCCCAGGCTCCAGGTTTCCAAAATCGGTCATATCCCGTACCCGCAGCGGGTACAGGTAGATGCGGCCGACCGACGTGTCAACCTCGCCGACAGGCTTCAAGCGAAGCAGCAACTTCAACGATTTCTTCTTTGGCTCATCGCCAGGATTTGGATTCGCCTCTGTCATTGTCCAAGTACCTTGCTCATATTGCGCTGCGCAGAGCCACGAACTGGTTATTCGGCCCCTCAGACCGGATGTCGAGGTGTGGGCAATTCGACACCAAGTAGGCCAAGGGCCTCATCAAGCTGAACGGGAAGAGGACCGGCAACGATTGCAGGCTATTCACCGAGACGGGCTTGCCGACGTAGCGCACAGCCGCCTCGATCAGCCAAACGGTGAGTTCGTCACTGTGGATGGGCGTCGGTGCAAGGCGGATGACGCGCTTGCCTTTCTCGACGCGCTCAACTGCGCCCCAGCTTGCTTGTGTCTGGATGACCATATTGGTCATGCGGCGCGTACCTTCGCGTTCGCCATAGATCTCGCTCATACGGCGATGCACTTCAGCAGCAGCGCAGTCGTCCTGGATGGCTGACAAGCGACCGACCAACTCGGCCACTTTCCCGAAAAACGGGTAGCAGGCCACGGCCACACCCCAACATAGCGCTGGAATTGGCGTGTCTGGCTGGCTTTTGTAGAGGGCCGCCGCCCGGTCGGCGAAATCCACCAACTCGGCGCGTGGCTCCAGCCAGAGCCTGTTCAAGACGGTTCGTGTTTTCTTCTTGGCTTCCACGCCAAGCTCGGCAGCGTCGAGCAGTCCATTCAGATCATCTAGCCCAGCTGTACCCGCACGAACCCGCAGTGCCGCAGCTGCCCAATCAAGCTGAATGAACCGATCGAACCCGATTTGAGGGGCTGATGTATTCATTCGTTTCCAATCACATATTTAACTTTCACAAACGGCACGATCAGCTCTTCAACCGAGATGCCACCGTGGACGACCACCTGCTCGCCATCGGGAACAAAAGCCGTTCGGCCACCTGCGAATAGGGGCATATAGCCCGCCGGTAGTCCAGCGATGTCCAACTGCACTGAGTTGGTATTCGCCGCTGCAGATTTCGCCAACAAAGATTCACTGCGATACACGCGCACCCGTTCGCCACGGGCTTCTGGAACATCGCCTTCGGACGGACGTCCCATGCCAACGGCTTCAACGTTGCCGTGATCCGCTGTCAGATAGATGTGAAAGCCCCTGTCCAGCAGCAGCGCAAACAAACGATCGACGAAGCCGGTTTTCAGCCAGTTCGCGATCCACAGGGCCACATCTTGTTTGGATCGCTCCTTGTGTAGCCGGTCATCCACCTCGTCGACGACCAAGCCGACCACCTTGGGCCTACGATCGTCCAACGTCGCTTGCAAGGCATCCAGTTGTTCAACCTGCCGCAAAGATCGTTGGTAGAAGATCTCGCCCGGTTTGATGCCTTGCTCCTGCCAATAGGCCTTCCACAAGTACTCTTCTTTGTTGGTATGGCCGATCGACTCTTCGAATTCGCGCGGTTTGCGGCCAGAGAACATGGCCTGTCGTGACACCGACGTCACAGTGGGGAGCCACGCGAAGGAAGTACCCTCATCGAACGCAAAGCGCTTCGTTGCCTCGACCAAGCGCTCCCGAATCTGCACCCACTGATCCAAGGCCAGACCGTCAAAAACCAATAGAGCGATCTTGTCGGCTCCGATCGCTTTCCGCCGAGAACTCAAGTAGTCGGGGATGCGATGCACCATCACTGGCCCGTTGTGGAACGACAGCGTGCTCAGATCCGCATAGTGCTTGTCCGCCACCCAAGCCTGTATCTGGTCGTCAGACCGTTCCTGCAGTGTCTTCACGAGCGCATGAACGTCCTCCATGGCTTCCGCGCCATGGGTATTTCCCAGATCGTGCACGCGCGCGAGGATTTCGCCGTACTGCTTGGCGAATTCGCTCCAGGCTTTGTGTGTGGCTGTCGCGATCGGGATCGCCTCAATCAGCTTGGCAATCCCTTTCTTCACGAAAGCGTTACGTGCCTGCGGGTCCTGAACAATCCCGGCCTTGATCCAGCCTGGTGCGCCTGCTGGCACAAGCTCAACAGCCAGCGGGTGCAAGGAGCCATTCAAGAACATCGAATCAACGATGGACTGCACATCGGAGTGCGCAAAGGGAATGTCGACCTCGGCCACGTAATCGGGTGGCGGTGGTTCGCCAATGCGCGAGCCTTCCATGCCCAGATTCGCCAAGTAGCGATGCCATGCATCTTGGACCACTCGCAACAACGCACTCTTCGAGGACAGCCACGTCGCCACAGGAAGGCCTGTGAGCAGCCCCTTGCTCTGGATGATGCTGGCAGCGTGCTCGGCGAAGACCAGGGGCAGCGCGCGATTGGCAAAGTGCATGCGCAACACATCACGCCAGAAATCGCTCTCCGTGCGGATGCTGGAGCGGGGTGCCAGCTGGTAGATCCGCTCCAAGATGAAATCTTTAGACTCGTTTTCACCGCGCACACCTTGCAACTCGCTGTCATGCGCCTCCAGCAAGGCGGCGAAGTGCTCAGGCTCAAGCTGCTTGACCACGTTGTAGGCCAAGCGTGGAAACAACTGCGCCAAGCCCAGACTCACGACACGCCCATAGTGCCCAATGTCCCAAGGCAGTTCATTGTGGTCTGCGCCGCGCCAGTGCACGACCACAGCAGGTGTCGAGCCCGGTTCGCCACGATCCCATGCCGTGCGATAACGCTCTTCAAACTCGGCGCGAAACACGAACGGGTCTTCGTACAGCATGACCTCGAAGCCACGACTGCGTAGCTCGGCCAGCAAACGTTCGTCCAGCAAGACGTCGTCCGGATCGCAGGCCACCCACAGCCGATCGAGATCAGCGGTAAAGCGGCTGAGAATTCGTTCAATCCACTGGCTCATGTACTTTGTGTCTCCCTCACGCTCTCACCGGGTTGAACCTCGGCGGAGACGCGCACCATCATGACCGCATTCAGATCCGGCACGCTGGCCGCAGCTTCGGCCAACGCAGCCAATCTGGCGTCGTGTTCTTGTTGCAGGCGTTTGCGGCGATGCTCGCGCACAGCAGGCAGTCCGATGCGGCCGATCGCCTGTTGCCTTGCTTCAAAGGCATAGTCAGCACGCTCCCGCTCTTCTTGTAGTCGGGTCCGATGCGCATCCAGCAACTCGGTAAAGATCCGTTCCCCTTGGGCTTTTGCCGCCGTCAGTGCTGCGCCAAACCACTTCACCGCATCTTTTGTGCCGCTAACCCCATGCACAACCACTGTTTCAGTCAGCAGCAAATCCCACACGCGTTTGGCCGTTGGCACAAAGGCGCGTCCCTCTTCGTTGGTGAAAACGGGCAAGTAGCGTTTGCGGTTCAAGCCTTCTGCGGACAGGCTGATCTCCCACAGTGACCAGACGCCACTCACAGAGTCAGGCAGGCCCGTTACCCGAATCACTGGCAGGGGTTGGCCCGCCACAAAGCGGGGTAATTCGCTGATCACTGCGCGGGCGCGCGGGTCTTCCAGCGTCACCCACTCGATCTCTGGGTTCTCATCAGCGGTGCGCGCGTCAAAGCACACCTGCGCGGCTTCGCTGCCATCCGCCCACGTCACATGCCACGCCTTGCCCACTTTGGTCGCCGCGCCGCCGCGTGCGGCCAAGCCCGAGGTGATGGCGCGCTCCAGCCAAAACTGCGCGGGGTGGTCGCGCCACTTGCGGGCATCGTCCGCCTCAAGCGCGTGTGCGTCCGACAACAACTCACTGCTCTTTTTCGACTCGGCCAAGGTCTCGCGCAACTGCGAAACCACCGCATCGCATTCCTGCTCGATCGAAGCCGGGTTCTGCAAGCCGTGCACGAACAGTTCTTCGAACATGGGCTCTGCTTCCGCAGAGTCCATAACATCAGAAGCCTTGTCCACACCGAACTGCTGGGCGATCACTTCCAGCTTTTCTTCCAGCACCTGGCGAACCCGGTGCTCCACTGTGCCTTCCAGTACAAAGTTGATGGCGCGCACCACATGCCGCTGACCAATACGGTCGACACGGCCAATGCGCTGCTCAATGCGCATCGGGTTCCACGGCATATCGAAGTTGATGATGATGTGGCAGAACTGCAGGTTCAAACCTTCGCCGCCAGCGTCCGTGGAGATCAGCACGCGCACATCCTGTGAGAACGCCTTTTGTGCCTTGGTGCGGGCATCCAGATCCATGCCGCCGTTGAGGGTGGCCACCGAGAAACCACGGCTCTCCAGGTAATTGGCCAGCATCGCCTGGGTTGGCACAAACTCCGTGAAGATCAAGACCTTCAGTGCCGGGTCGTTTTCTTCCTGCTGCAGCTTGTAGATCAGCTCCAGCAAGGCTTCTGCCTTGGCATCGGTGCCCGAAGCCTCGGTCTCGCGGGCCAGGTCGAGCAGCGTTTCCACCTCAGACTTTTCCAGCTCCCAGCCAGTAGCCTGCATGGCCAAGTCCACTTGCGACTGGCCGTCCAGATCGGCCCAGTCTTCCTCGCTGGTGTTTTCGAACAACGAGGGTTGAGCCTGCGGCTCCTCCAGCAGCGCCATGCGCTTTTCGAGTGTGGTGCGTATGGCAGCCGTGCTGGACGTCACCAAGCGCTGCATCAGAATCATTAGGAACCCGATGTGGCGCTGCTTGGCGACCATTGCCTGGTTGTAGCCGTGGCGCACGTAGTCGGTCACGGCCTCATATAAGCGCTGCTGTGAGTTGTGCCGCGCCTGCCAAGCCACCGCTTGCAACCGCGTGACACGCGGTTTGAACAGGGGCTGGCCATCGGCATTGATCGATAAGCGCTTTTCTGTGCGAATCACAAACGGACGCACGCGATCGCGATTCACGCTGCTCTCGTCCGGGAAGGCTTCGCGATCCAGCAGCTGCATCAAACGCAGGAACTGGTCGGTCTTGCCCTGATGCGGGGTGGCTGACAACAGCAGAAGATAGGGCGACGCCTCGGCCAGCGCTGCGCCCAGCTTGTAGCGCGCCACCTGTTCGGTGCTGCCACCCATGCGGTGGGCTTCATCGATGATGACCAGATCCCAGGAGGCCGAGATCAGATCTTCAAAGCGCTCGCGGTTGTAGTTGTTGAGTTGCTCCAGACTCCAGCCGCGCCGACTCTCCATCGGCTTGACCGAATCGAGAGAGCAGATCACCTGGTCGTGCATGCGCCACAGGTTGTCTTCGTCCCCCTGGTTGCCACTGCGCCATTGGCGAAATGCCGCTAACTCAGAAGGCTCGATGAACTGCAGATGCTCACCGAAGTGCAAACGCATTTCAGCCTGCCACTGGCGCACCAGCCCTTTGGGCGCGACCACCAGCACGCGCTTTACCCGGCCCCGCAGCTTCAATTCGCGTAGCACCAGCCCGGCTTCGATGGTCTTGCCCAAGCCCACCTCGTCAGCAAACAAATAGCGAATGCGGTCGCGGCTGATGGCGCGATTCAATGCGTACAACTGGTGCGGTAGCGGCACCACGCTGGACTGGATGGGCGCGAGCAACAGGTTGTCTTCCAGCGCATCCAGCAGCTTGGCCGCCGCCGTGGTGTGGAGGATTTCCTCCACCGTGGGGCGGACGCTTTCCAGTGGCGCAAGGTCTGCGGCACGCGCCCGCACCACCGCGTCTTTGGCTGGCAGCCAAACGCGGTAGGTACTCTCGCCCCACACCTCTTGTCGATCGATGACGCGGCACGACGCAGCCTGCCGCGTCAGCCAGCACCAATCGCCAACATTGAAGCCGCCGCCCGCCACGCTCAGAGCCCGTCCTCGGTACGGGTCAATGCCATGTCATACAGGGTGAGCAGCTTTTCGTCTTCCTGCAGCGTTTCCTCTGGCAGTTTGTTGGCGATGTTGATGATGGTCTGGTATTCCTTGGCTGCCCACGCCGCTCGGAAACCAGCACGCAGCACCTCCAGACGCGACTCCTTGATCTTGCGTCCGGAAAAGGTCTTGTAGGTTTCGAACTCTTTGAGCAACGCTTTCTCGCGCTTCTTCTCCAAGTCTTGCGCCTTGTTCGGATCTGGCACGTACCAGCGGTCCTTGGCCTTAGCAACCAGGGCAGGGTCGTCTTTGTCGAGGCCACGCTGATCTTTATGGTTGGAGGACAGATAGCTGTGGATCTGGCTGGGCACTTCACCGGTGCCGTCGTACTTCAAGAAGTTGTCTTCGAGCAGCTGATCGAGTTCCGGAATGATCTCGCCCTTGCGCTTAGCTGAGCCAATCTGCGGGATGTATTCCGGGTGAATTTCCGACCGAATCGAGGGGCGCTTGAGCAGGAAGTTGGTTAGCCAATCGATAGCACTGCGCTCATCGGAGACAAACAGTTCCGCCTGTTTGACTTGCGGAATACGCGACCGAGCTTTTTCGTATTCAACCAGTTGTTCAGGCAGGAACACCATGCCATCCATTTCACGGAAACGAACAGGCAACTCAGCAAGAAATTCAGGCGTCGAAATCGGCACCATCGCGCCGTGACGGATGAACCAGGACGCCATGCGGTCATAGATTCGACGTGGATCGCGCTCCACGATGCTCATTAGCTCTGGGAAATCGCCCTTGGTCACCTTCACCGCAGGCAGCTGCTTCAAATGCGTCTGCACAAAATCCCAGGCTGAATCCACGGTCGGACCATCACGATTGAATCGGTCCTCCAAGCCTCCATTTGGCTTGTATGCGGAGATCACCAAGTCCTGTTTGACTGCTGTAGCGGAAGTGACCTGGCGGTAGCTGCCTTGAACTTTGTCGAGTGCGGTCACCTCGGCGACCACAAATCCAGCCTGCTGCAGTGCCACCTGGATGGCATTCCACACGGAAGCCTTGCTGTTGGAGAAGACGACGGTCATCCAACGACCAGGCTTCAAGACACGGTAGTACTCGGTGAAGCAACGCTGCATCAGATGCTGATACTCGGGGAGCCCCTTCTTCTTAAAGCGATCGACGATTGCCTCGGGCCGTGCATCAGTGGTCACACGATGCCAAGACTCCACCAAGAAGTTTAGATCCGCGTAGTAGATGTTTTCGCCGAAAGGTGGATCGGTAAATATGTAGTCGATCGATCCAGATGCCAATGGCAGACAAGCCACGGAACCGGTAGTGATGCCTGCGCCTGCTTGACGTGCGCCGAAGGCTTGGAATGTCTTCGCGAGTCTCCCGAGTTTTCCTTCAAGGATGTACCACGGGCTGCATTCTGCGTGCTGTGAGGCAACGTAATAAACGCCCGTCATGTACTGATTGACCTGAGAAAACCCTGTTGGCCTGTACCTATTCAGCAGGGAAGCCGTCCAAAGCGCCTGTTCAACGAAAAACAGGAGCATCTCCCTGACTCGCGCATCAGGTTGAGATGACGCTTTACTCCACAGCGCCGCCATCGCGTGGAGAGCACGTGGCAGAAAGAAATGATGAATATGCGTGATGCCGGAGTAGTCCATCCGCGCGCGCTCATGCGTCATGTGCATCGGCGGAATTTCCATTTTTGGCACATCAGCTGGCAACGCCATCGCACTGATCCGATTGAGCACCTGAAGGTCAGTCTCGTCAGGTGATTTTTGGTGCCGACTGCCTTCGACCGAATAAATGATTAGCGACGGTTGCCGCTTAGGTGTTTGAAGGGTTCTTCCTGTCGCGGAATCGACCGTTGACGCAAACAGTCTCTCCATTTTTTGCTTCGTGAGCTCTGCGCCACAGTGTGGACAAGGGAAAGAGTCCTTGACCCGCTTACTATCCTCATCAAGCGCCTCATCAATGAAATTGACTTCGCCGGCACACTCTGGGCAGCTATATATCTGGCTCCAGACGGTGTATTCGATACGTCCTTTTGTCTTGCCATCCTTGTGAAGTGTTTCGTACATCCAGCCGAGTTCCTGCTCAACTTCGTTGAGCAGCTTCTTTCCTTCCTTGGCAAATGTCTCGACATCAAACGGCAAGTTGTAATTGGCCGCAATGAAGGTGGCGGCTGGCGATAGGTCGTTGAGGATGACGCGACGCGCTCCCCACTTTGGCGCGGCTTTGCCTTGCTTCTTCCATTCTGTTTCCAGTTCATGTCGATAGGCTGAGGGCGCCGCTCCGCACCACTGAGCCGCAACACCGGTCATGCCTGAGCCACCAAAGCCATCGAGCACGATGTCGCCCGGCTCGGTGTAATGCAGAATGGACGGCACGATTGCAAGGTGAGGCACCTTGGTGTGATAGGAGTGCGCTTTGTAGAGCGGGTCAGTCTTGCCGACCGAGACGTCGATCGTCTGCGGCTCGCGGCTGTACTTCACGCTCGGGTCATATGGCTTTCCGTGGTGCCGCACGAAGTCTTCGAGGAAAGGGTTCGGGCAGGCGGTGTAGTACGGTGGATCTGACATTGCCAGAATGGCTTCATCCGTACCCTGCGGGAAGCCTTCGATCTTGCGGAACGCCGGATCTTTCAGCTTCTCGGCCAGCAGCTTCAAAAAATGCTCTCGGCGCGCATGCTCGCTAGCAAACGTCTGGCCAAGGCACTCTACTGGCCCATTTGCGCCGGTGCGCTGACCATGCAGTAAATCGTTCATCAACTCATTCCTCAAATTCTTCAGTTCATCGCCATGCGATCGGAGGTTCATCACTCGATGATGAAGCGCAGTTTTTCTGGATCTTCCTTGCCCTTGCAGCGCTCTTTCAGGAAGGCCTCAAAACGCTCGCGCACATCCTTGATCGTGGCCGGTGAACCACCCAGCAGCAGCGCCTGCTTGATCTCGTCGGCCTTGACCACCACTTTCTCCAGGCCGACCAGCGCCATCTGTACGGCGTTGGCAAACTCGCTGGTGACCGGGTCTGGCAGCGTGCGTGACGACAGGAAGGCGTTGATCAGCTTCTTGCTGGCGTCTGGCAGTAGGCCGAGGCTTTCCTGCGTGAAGGGGTCTTCTAGGTTTTCCAGTAGGGTTTGCTGCCAGTTGGCGACGAGTTGGTCTAGATCGTCATCCAGCTTGTGCAGCGCTTTGGCGGCAGGGATGCTCAGCTCCAACTGTTCGGCAGAGGGGCGGTACTGGCAGTGCGGGCACACGGCGACCGTGTTGAGGGTGGGCTCGTCCAGCGCGGAGCAGCTCTTGAGGCCATTGAGCGCCTCTTCAAACGTAGTGAGCTGGCTGACGTTCATCATCTCCACACCGGCCAGGACACGCAGGCCTTGCAGACGCGGGTCGTTGCGCAGGGTGTTGCGGCTCTTTTCTTCCGACACGCCGAGCCGCGCCTTGGTGTGGCTGGCGATGTAGGCCTTTTTGTAGTCTTCCTTGAGCAAGTTGAGCGTTTGGCGGTACTCGCTGGCGTATTCGGCTGTGCGGTCTTTGCTCAGCTTTTCTTGCATCGCCTTGCGCGCGGCTTCGGCCTGCTTGACCCATTCGTGCCCGGCAGGCAGCACCATTTCGGCCTGGGACAAGTAGGCTGCTGTGCTGCCCAGCTCCACCACCAGATCGAGCATGCGCTCAACGGCGGCAAGGATTTCCAGATTCTTCTTCTGCGCTTCGATGTCCTCTTGGGTGACGCGCAGATTCTTCAGTTTGCCGACGGTGTTGTACGGCGATAGGTCTTCGGTGAACTTCTTGAGCGAATCCAGCCGGGCATGCCAGTCTTTGGCTTCTTCTTCACGCAGCAGGTTCTGGCCCCAAAAGCCAAGCTTGCCTTGTTGCAGGTCGGAACCCGCCTTGAGCACCCGTGGCGTCATGGCGCTGATGCGGTCTTGCAGCTCGCGCACTGCCTCAGGGTCGCCCTGCGTTGCCTTTTGCGCCCAGCCGGAAGCCAAGCCAAAGAACTCGAACAAGGCCTTCAGGACGGCGACATTGATTTCCTTGGGCGCTTCGATGTGTTTGAACTGCTTGAGGTCCTCAAGCGAGCGTTCAGCCAGTTGCACCAGCTTGCCGGAATCGATCTTGTCGCCGGTGATGGACAGCACCAAGTCACCGGAGTACACCAAGCCGCTCAACACCGTGACCAGCAGGTCGGGTTCCAAGCGGTATTTGATGGGCGCAAAGTATTCGACATCCGCATTGCCCGAGAGAAGTTCGCTGCGGTTGAGTACCTGGCCGTGGCCTTTTTCCTTCAAGCGCTTCAGCACTTCTTGGGCATAGCGGGAGTTAGCTGGCTCGATGCGATCGCCGTCCAGCAATTCCAGTGCATCCAGAACGGCAATGGCATCTTTAGTGCGGTTGCCACCGGCCAGGGCGCGCAGTGCGTTGCCGACCAGTTGCTTGCGGTTGCCTTCGGTGAACAGAACCGAGAACGTGGGGTACTCCGGGGCCAGATCGACAAAGTGCTGGCTCAGGGCCAGACCGGATGTGATGTTGACCACGTCGCGGAAGTTGATGCGCTCATCAGGCCCAAGGCGCGCACGGTCACGCAGGGAGATGCCTTTGGACCAGTCTTGCAGGGTCTTGGTTTTGCCCTGGTAGGTCACTTCGAAGGCAGTCATCTGCTTTTCCTGTAGCCATTTGCCCATGGCTTTGAGGAAGTCCTGGGCCTTGGACATGTAGATGGCCTTGGCTCCGCCACTGGCGGTGGAAGCCAGTTCCAGCGCCGCAGCGTAGGAGGACAGATGGCGCTTGATGTCTTCGTCCAGGCCTTTCAGGCGGAAGAAGACTTCATCGGCCAGGTTGTTGTCCGTGAACTTGCGCTTCTCGAACGGCGGGATGAAGTAGATGTAGAAGTCCCGCTCGGGCTGGGCCGTGGGGCGGTCGTTCGGTGCGCCAAAGAACAGGTAGCCGATGCGATCGGCACGGCGTTCCTGCCATTCGATCTGGTACTGCCAGATCTGGAAACCCGAGACGTAGCTCGGGTCGTTCGGGTTTTCTCGAACCAATTGCAGCAGTGCCGCGTAATAGGCGCGGTCAAGCTGGTCATCATCGAGGCTGCCTGTGCGGTTTTCGATTTGCGCGTCGTAGTCGATGTCTTTCTTCAGGTCGAGGTAGTACTGCTCGGTGTCAGCAGCCTTGGAAATGAACTGGCCGTTGACGGTTTTGAGCACTTCCCGCAGGACCGTGACGACCTTGGAGAGCAGGTTTTCCGCAGCATCACCCGGCAGATCAGCAATCGTTGGGTCGAACAAGCAAAGCGCGTCACGCAACTCTGCTGCCGTGGGGCCGATCGGCACATGGATGTCGCCGCCGGTGGTCAAGCGGTGTACGGCCAGCGCGTTGATGACGCGCAGCGCCATCCCTTTGTAGGCCGGGCGCGTGAACGACTGCTGCACGCGAGACTCCAGCACGTCGGAGACGCGCAGAACCTCCTTGATGTTGGCATCCGGACGCAGCGCGGAATTTTTCTTGATGGTTTGCCAATAGCTCTCATAGCTGATGAGATCTGGCTTGTCGGTAGGCACTTCCTGATTGAGGAGCGCCTTCATCGCAGCTTCGATGGTGGTCAGTGCGCCACGCTTTTCAGCGAAGTGGATCTGCTCAAAGGTTTTGAGATAGTCCGGGTGAACGGGGAACAGGCGGACGTACTCATCCATGCGTTCGTTCATCGAGCCGTAGAACTTGGTGAACGGCGTCAGGTACTCGCGGATCTTGTTTTGCTGATCGACGCTCTTCTTCAGCAAGCGCGCGGCGACCACAAAGCTGACGTCATTCCGATCGATCAGAATTTGCGTGAAGCGCTCGTGCACGCGGCGCATGCTGCTGGCGACGTGTTCGAAGCGGGCGCTGTCGAAAATGGCTTCCTGCACACCCGCCACAAAGCGGAATTTGAGGTGCTTGGTGACTTCGCCAATCTGGCGCAGGATGGCCAGGTCCAGTGCCAGTTCGTGGCCACGACGCGAATCGAGGTATTCAAGGAATTCGTCCACCACCAGCAGGATGCCTTGGCCCGGGTAGACGTCTTCAAACGCCCCCATCATTTCTTCAAAGGAGTGCTTGTTGTCCAGCTCCTGATCGGCAGTGGGGAACGTGTAGGAGACGCCAAGGCTGGCCAGGAACTCTTGCAGCCTGCGGGTGATGATCTGGCGCAGCGGCATTTCCAAACCGCCAACTTCGATGCGCAGCACCTTGAACTTGCCCGCGATCGAGGCAGCGGCTTCGGCCACCTTGGGATGGCGGATCATCGGCGCATACGCTGCATCCTCGGCAACCAGCGACAACACCGACATCAGGTGCGACTTACCCGTACCGTAGTTACCGACGATCAGCACACCTTTGTGGTCAACGGTGTCGTCGAAGCTGAGTTGGGGAATCATGAGCTTGGCGATCCGCTCTGCCATGTCATCGGAAATGACATAGGTGGTGACGAGCTTCTTGGCCTCATCGGGCCGCCCGGCATCGAGCAATTGAATGACCGATTCGATTTGTTCGAACTGGACCAGATCACCGTATTTCATCTTGTTAGCCATGTTTTCCTCGTTCCCCTATGCTTCAAATCTCGACTGCGACCACGCCATCAGCGTCGTAGTCGCGATATTCCGGATGGGTCATTTCGGCGTAATACAACCGATTCCCGCGTAGTTCGCCGGGCCAAACCGCCACGACACGCTTTGCGTGGGCCAGCCGCTTGATCAGATCCAGCGGATTGATCTCCAGGCCGCGCTCAAACAACAACTCGATGTTGTCGAGCAGCAGCACCTCATCTTTGCGCTGCTTGTCAGCGATTTCCCGCAGCAGCTGGCCCGCAGAAAAACCACGGGCTGCGTGCGGCGTGGCCGACAAGCGACGCCCCAACTCCAGATTGATGTTCAGCGGCTGAACACCCAGCTTGGCTCCCAACTCCTGCAGCAACTTGGTTTTGCCACTGCCACGCGGCCCTGCCAGCACGATGAGTTTTGTGTGCAACTCACCAAGCTGGTCTACGTACCGTTCAAGTTTCGTTAGCATCAGCAGCCCCTCATTCCGCTTCGGCTTCTGGCCGACGGTGGTCAGGCGAGCGGTAGCCGGGTGCCAACAGCGCGTTCTTGACGCCATAGAGTGCCAAATGGTCTTTCAGCCAAAGTCTGTACTCGTGACCTTGCAAGCTGTGGTCTGGCGAGGCATCGACGCTCCAACGCTGGAGCATGTAGCCAGCCACTGCCGCACGGACGCGCATCCGGATCGAACCATCTTTCATCCCGTAGTCCATTCGAATGATCTCGGGACGGTTCAGGCGCGGGTGGGGTACCAAGTCCAATTCGACGATCCGAGTCCACTGGATGTCGTTGTCCGGGCGCTCGTTGGCCTTGGGCTCCTCATCGAGCAATGTCGGTGTTTCGATGCGGGTGACGACAAAGTCCCGGAACTCGCCGCTCTTGCGATCAAAGGCCCGGACGTGCCAGCGCAGGCCGGTATCGACCAAGGCGAAGGGAACGATCACCCGTTCCGACTCACCACTGCTCATCGAGTGGTAGCGTATGGCCACCGGGCGCTTGGCGTGGATCGCGCGACAGATAGGTGCCAGTACATCCATGCGGGGATTACTCAGCGCCGCTGGTGACTCGCAGGGAAGCATTGGCAGCGACTCGCCATTCACCCCATCGCCGAACCCAAGCGACAGCGCTGACAAAACTCGCTGCGGGGCATGATCGAACAAAGGCGCGAACGCTTTGCCAATTCTGTAGATCTTGTTGCTGCCATCGAACTCGATGTTTTGCGGCGCAACCTCGCGGTACAGAGCCAGATCGCGAGTGGCTGCTGCGGGTGCCACGCCAAAGCGGCTGGCCAAATCAGGACGGCCAACTTCCCCCATGAAGTACAGGCGGAAGTCGATGTAGGCCAAGCGCTCGCGCTGGGTATGACTCAAACTTTCGACACGCTGAGGGTGCATCGTCAAAGACTCCTCATCCATGCGAGACGACAGGAAGACCGCGAAAATTGGATTGACTGCTCATCATGGCGCCATTTATATCATCATTTTGATTACATTATGCGCCATCACTTGTGTCTGAGCAAGCAAGATTAGGTGCCGCTGTTCGCCCAGGCGCAGGCCCCGATGCGCGTGGGCAGGCCAGCGGCAAGCCTGTCGGTCACCGCCCTTGATCACGGAGGGGGGCAGAAACTCCGTTTTGGGGGCTATGACCCTGATGCTTCCAGATTGTTAAAGAACCGTGGCCGCCTGCGTGGACGCCATCACGACCTTCCGGTGGGAAGGGTTTCGCTCACTGGGCCGATAGCGCGCCGCTTATTTGTCCAGCGCCACCATACGGACGATGCTGTCGAACTCGTTCAGCACGTCGGGGTGGTTCCTGGTCAGGTGACGCAAGATGGCTTCGTTCGCCATCAACTTGGCGAGATAGCCCTTGGCTAGCACCAGGTTGAGGATGTCCTGACCGTAGGTTTGCTCGGCAAGCTTGAACTGCTCTTGGAGGTTGCCCATTTCCCTCTCCATCTTGGCCATCTGGTCGGCGCTAACTCCGGTCATCTTCTTGGGCTTGGCCTCGCCGACGAGCAAGTTGCTGGGTGTCGCCGCAACCAAGGCCTGGGCATAGGCGACCGTGATGTTGTTGGCACTGACCATCAGTTCGACGCACTCAACCTGACGCGTCGGCTTGAGCTTACGCAGGACCGCACCAAGGTTTGCCGAAAACGTCTGGTCGCGCAGCAATTCGGCGGCCTCCGGGCAGATGCCTTCCAGCAGGTTTAGCTTCTTGATGATGTGGCTGATGTCCACGTCCAAGGCCTTCGCCAGCTTTTCCGGGGTGACACCCCGTTCGACAGCGCGACGGATCATGAGGTGCTCCTGAATACTGGAGAGGCGATTGATCCGGTTGTTGTAGGTGTAGCTTTCGTCATCGGTGGCTACCAGGCAGGGAGCCTTGTCGAAGCCCAGCTGTTTCAGCGCGACCAGTCGTGTGTGCCCGTCCAGCAAGATGTGCTGCCCCTCGCGGTTGGGCTTTCCCACCGACAGGGGTTCGATCAGCCCGACCGCCTCGATAGATGCGGTGATCTGCTTGAATTTCCGTGAGGCAAGCAAGCCTTCTGGCGTCTTACGCGAGGGCAGGACGGACGAGAGGGGCAGAACCAATGGCTCCGGAACGAAGCCCAAGGGCGGTTTGCTCATGCGCCGCTCCCTCGAGACCAGACCCGCTCCGCCAGATACTGGGGCAGTGTGTCCAGCCCCTCCGCGCGCAGCAGCGTGGTGAAATTCTCGTCGGCCAGCAGTTGGCGCAGGGCCCCGACAATGAACAGCAAGTTGCGTTGAGCCGTCTCTGCTTTCCTGACCAGCAGCTTCTGTCGCTCGACTTCCCGCTGGTAGTTCCGCACCAGACTGGACGTGGTGACATCCTCATTGGTCTTGCGGGAGGTCATCCTGCCGCCGATGGACTTGCCTTGGGTGCGGCGACGTTCGATCACACGACGGGCTTGGATCAACTGGCTGCCACGCAGCTTTCCGGTTTCGTAGGCATCTTGCAATGCGGCTTGAATGGCTTTTTCGTCGCTGCCCGCGCCAGCAATGGTGATCGCCGCATTGAGAGGGATGCGCCCGCTGCCGACGGCCATCAGCAGTCGCTGTTCACCGTTCTGCAGCAACTGCAGGATGCCCTGCACGTACTCCGGACTCAGGCCTGTCTTTTGGGCAATCGATTTCTTGTCGTAGCCCTGATCCCGCAGCTGCTCGATGCCGGACAGCAATTCCAACGGGCTGAACTTTCGCCGGGCGATGTTCTCGGTGAGGCTCATGATGAAGGCCGATTCGTCATCGACGTTCATCACCATTGCCGGGATCTCTTGATGCCCGAGCGTCTTGAAGGCCTTGAACCGCCCCTCGCCGCAGATGAGGAGATAGTGCTCGCCGTTGCTCCCTGGACGCGGCGTCACGATGATGGGCTTTTTCAGGCCGATGCTCTGGATGTTGCCGACGATCTGCTCGAAGACCCGGCTGTTGCGCTCGCGGGGGTTGAGAACCTCAATCCGGTTGAGCGGAATCATCCGCAACTCCGAATGCCGATGCTCTTTGTCTTGACTCATGCGGCCCTCCGTATGCGGATGCGCCGCGCCATGCCGTAGAGGTAGTCCAGGCTGTCGAAGCGATAGCACTCAAACTCGATGCCGTTGTGGTCGGCCAGATGGATGCGTGCCTGGCCGAAGTCCAGTCGCGGCAGCAGGTAGTAGTCCAAGGCAGCCTGGTTGCTGTCGTCCAGCCGCACGGCCACCGTGATATCGGGTGCGAGGCTGGTGTCGAAGCGCACCTTCCAGCGCCGTCGCCCGTTGTCGAGCAATTGGCACCGCGCCAGCACCAGTGAAACGGTGAACTCGCGATTCACGGTGAGAAGGTCGGTGGCCGGGTCACGTTCGACGTTGCCGCCGACCTCGGCAATCGTGCGTTCGGTCTGGCTGACGATCTCTGGATGCAGTCTGCGCAGAAACTGATTCACCTCCAGATACTGGTAGTCGCGATCCGGAGTGAAGCCCACCGCCTGGTAGGCGCGAACCAAACTGCCGAATCGATGTGCATAGGCCGCCGCAGACGGCATGCCATCTGCCTCATCGATGATCAGGCCGGAGAGGTACCCGTGGCGCTGGTACAGATTGCGCAGCTTCTCGATCAACTCCTCGTCGCTGTAGCGATGTGCCCTTGCGCGCAAGATGCCCTGCGCCGTGTAGAAGAGCTCTGGTGGCACGATGCCCTCGAACGCACCTTCCTTCTTGATCCACATGTCGGGGCTGTTAACCACTCGGTGCTTCTTGAGCTTGAAAGATCGACGGTTGTAGATGTTGTTGCCGATGTATTTCTCGTTGGACAGTACCTCGCGGACGGTCGCTCGCGTCCAATCCCGCCCAAGGTCAGTCCGCGTACCTTGTGCGTTCAGCCGTTCGGCGATGTCCAGCTCCGTCAGGTTGTCGGTGACAAACCAGCGGTAGATCTGGTTGACCACGGCGACCTCATCATCCGGCCCCGGCTGAAGAATGACGCGGTCGGTTTGCAGGCTCTTGTGCTCGCCGCGAGCCAATTCACCTTTGAGCGTGCCGGACTGATCGACCAGCACGCGTCGCAGGCCGTAGCCAGCGGGTCCGCCTTGCCGAAAGCCCAACTCAATCAGGCGGCACTGCCCGGCGAACACCTTGGCCGACAACTCCCGGCTGTATTCGCCAGCCATCGCACGCTTGACGCCCTTGACGATGGTCGACACTGGTGAGCCGTCGTTTTCGAACTGCTCTGCGCAGTACGCGACCTGGATTCCGGCGCGGCGGCAAATGTATTCGTAATAGGCGCTCTCATCGGCATCCTGAAACCGGCCCCAGCGGCTGACGTCGTAGACGAGAATGATCTGGAAGTCCGCGATGCCTGCCTCGACGTCCTTGATCAGTTGCTGCAGCGCTCGCCGCCCATCGATGCGCAAGCCGCTCTTGCCCTCGTCGGCATAGGTGCGAACGATTTCGATGTTGCGCCGAGCCGCGTACTCGCGGATCTTGTCGGCTTGGTTTTCCGTCGAATACTGCTGGTGCTCGGTCGACATCCGCACGTACTCGGCGGCCCGAAATGTCGGTGGCTGATCCGCCCCCGGAATGGAGAACTCTTCTGCCTGCATAGACCCGATCACTTTATGTTGTGTGAACTTGCTCTCGGGCCTGCCTTTCACCTCATTGGCATACACATGACCTGCGATACGCGGCCGGAATGCACATGGTTGAAATTGTTGCCATCCAGGATGATCGAGAGCCCATTTGGGCTTGAAGTTAAGGCTGGACTCCCTGCGTGTCGATCAAGTCATCTCTTGACGCATCCATCTTGCATTCACAGGTTTCGCACAGCAGCGTGATTTCAACTACCCAAGAACCCGGTGTTCCATTGGGAAATTCCGGACGTCTTGTGATCCGGTAGATGCCGGAAGGCAGCGCTGACACGTCCATCTTTACAGGATCGATGACTGCCTGCCGATGGGCGGCGGTAGGTTGTTCCCCTTGATCGCCATTGGCCTGTTGTTCGTCTCGGTGATTGCGCCAATAGTCGTGATTGCGCTGTGACCACGCGCGTTGGGCCGCCTGCTGATTGATGCGGTAGTCAGGATCGGATTGGAGTTTTGCCCGCTGCCAGTCGCGCTTGCGAGCCCGCTGGCATTCAGGGGCGGAGCAGAACGCTTGGTCGGGAACCTGTGGGCGGGGTTCGAAGGGGTGGCCGCAGTGTGCGCAAAGTCGAGTAGTCATCGTGGTCTCCATGCAAAGTCCGTATGGAGACCGCCACTGACCGTGGCGAAGGGCGCGAAGCGGCTGCCCTATGAAGGGATATTCAACGAGCGACGGTGTTCAACGCGGGTGCCAATGCCACGCTCAAGCGGCCAACGATGGCGGCCAAGGGTTCTGGCGGAAGTTCGTTCTTCTTGAGAAATGCCAGCCACAGCGCCTGGCGCGAAGCGTCGTGCGCAAACTCGTCCGTCAGGCCGACTGGCAGCGCATCAGGAAGCGCCATGCCCCGTCTTTCGAACGTGGCCTTGATCGCCTGGGCCAGCAGATCAGTGTCCAGAGTTTCTCGTTCCAACAGCACAGACAGATCGAAGTAGTCCTTCAAGCGGCTGTTGGTCATGCCCAGCAACGCGATGGCGTGGAGCTTTTCCGCGATGACGGTGTACGTTGGGTAGGCCCGCAGCCGTGGGGCGGGCATTTCCTCCAGCAGTACTGGGTAGACCGAATCAACAGGCGCAGGGGTGACGGCGTCGCCGAAGCCGACATCGATTTGGGTCTTGCAGCGTGCTCTGGCCAGGTCGCCTGCAATCATCACGCGAACGCCACCGTAGCCAGCTTCCTTGCGGATCTCCTCGACCGTGACGGAGGCTGGGTCGAACACAATGCCGTCGTCGACTGGTACAGCTGCGATGTCCCGGAATACTTGGGCCACTGACTCCAGATCACTGGCACCGAAACCCAAGAGGTCGGCATCGCGTGTGGCCCGGTGTGGCATGTCGTACCAGAGCGTGAACAGCAGCGCACCTTTGAGCAGAAAGCGGTCCGCGTGCTGCGACTGGGTCAGCCGGTAGAGGATGCGCTCCAAGGCGAAGCGCACCAGCACCTGATTGAAATCGACGCCTTGCGCCTTGGCGACATTGAGCAGACGCGCACGGACGGATGCCGCGACAGCTGGGGTAGCCGCACTCATCCAACGCTCTCCAGATAGGGGCGCATCACATTGGCCACGCGGCATATCTTGGCGAATCGCCAGATGTCGTCGACGGAGGCCTTGCTGCGCGCCCGAGCGTCCTTCAGCGCCTCCAGCGCCACATCCAGCCCGATCTTGTTGCGGTGCTTGAAGCAGTCCGCCACGGTCTTGGCCACGCCGTACACCCGGAGCCTGACACCGTCGCGTTCGACTTCCTCAATCCCTGCCGAGTAGGCATCGCCCGTGAACTGCACCATCTTGACGGGCGGGTAGTCGACCCGGGGTGGGTGGCTGCCCCGAGGCATGGCGATCCAGATCTGACGCGGCAGCTGGGTGGTCAGCTCATGAAACTGCAGCGCCGTAAGCAGGCAGAACACCGCTTGAGGTACCTTGGTGGCGATGGTGCCAAGGCTCTCGAATTCCGAAACCTGTGCATCCGGCAGACGGTACAGGCCACGCCCCACCTTCTCTAGTAGGCCCGCAGCGGTCAGGCGCGTCAGAACGACCCGAGGCGCACTGATGGCGTCCAGATCGCTGGCGCGCAGTAGCCCCTTCTGGCTGGCCAGATCGAGGACGCGTTGATTGTGGGTACTGGAGAGCATGGGTGGAGTATGTTCCGTTATTTCGTCGAATGCAACTTCTGGAAGACAAAACGAAACATTTATCCCACGTTCTCCCGTTATCGCTGTTGGCATACGATCCGCTGGGCGCGCTACAAATCGGGGGTGTGGCCGCTTCAATCGCAGCATCCCCTACACGAAAACCTTTTAAGCGAAATTATTTGATGATAGAATCCGCCTGAACGAAATCCGATGACGGAGTTGCCAATGGCCCAGCCGAACCAAGAAACGATCCATGACTTGCTTGTGAGGAATATCCCGCGTGAGCTTGTCATGGGCCTCGAAGAAGCCAAGCTGGTCGGCGCTCAACGTGCCTATGCTGCGGCGCGAGGGATGGATGACGGGCACTTGCCCAGCGTGGTGGGGCAGTTGCGCCACTTCCATATGAACGAGTCCTTCCATCGCGCACTTGCCGTTGCAGACGCATCTCCTTCACCGCTACGTGGCAATCAGATCGTCACGGGCCGCTCTGGGATCTTCACCTTGGCACGGTTCAACACCAAGTATGGGGTCTGGAACAGCGGGCGGCGCAGCGAAACCCGAAAACAGATGTCCCTGGCGAACGCAGCCATCGAGCCACTGGTTCAACCCGGACTCTTTTCAGGCTACGTGGAGCCATCCCAAGCGGTTGTGTTCGTCGTGGCCTGCTTTGCAGGATCGCTGCACAGCCAGCCGGACACACCCGTCTCCATCGAAATCGCGGTCCCAGATCGCCACATGCAAGGCTGGCTTTTCCGGGAACCCATTGACGCATTCATCAAGCGCTACGACCTGCAGCCGACCGCAGGCCAGGACGATTTGGCTGTGCCGAAGCTGAAGAAGAACATTGGCAAACAACAAGACAAAGACGGAACAGGATCATGAGCAGGGGTGGTGTACAAGGATTTCAGAAAGATCGACTTAGCCAAATTCTTGCGGCCCGTCGTCTGACTCAAGTCCAGCTGGCCTCAATGGTCGACGTGTCTCCGGCGACCGTCAGTAAGTGGCGCGCAGGAACGCAAGCGCCCGAGCGTGACGCGCTTGAACGCCTTGCTGGCGTGGTCAACGTCACGCCGGAATGGTTTACGCGTGCGCCCGGGGCGAAGTTGTCGTTGCCGCTTTTTCGCAGCAACGCGTCAGCGCACGTCGCTGCACGCGCCATGCTGGAGGCCCGCCTTGAGTGGGCCCA
Source organism: Hydrogenophaga sp. YM1 (assembly GCF_016903055.1). Lineage (NCBI taxonomy): Bacteria > Pseudomonadati > Pseudomonadota > Betaproteobacteria > Burkholderiales > Comamonadaceae > Hydrogenophaga > Hydrogenophaga sp. YM1. Next base: position 491,511 of record NZ_CP070223.1, read on the forward strand.
AGACGTGGCGGCTGCCCTGATGGAGTACGTTGACTACCCCGATGTCAATTTGCCCTCTCGGGATTACACCGAACCGGAGCAGATCACTAACGAGGACATCGAGAAGGCTGCCTGCGAATGCCGGGATCTGTGGCGGCTGGGCCGCTCGGCGATTCAAGACTTGGCACTGGCCGTGGAAGGCGCTGGGGTCATCCTCGTTCGGGAAGAAACCGGCGTTGCCCAGATTGAAGGGCTGTCGGCTTGGAGCGAGGTATTGGGCCGACCGTTGATCCTCCTGTCCGCCGACAAGGACAACGGTTACCGCAGTCGCTTCGACCTTGCCCACGAAATCGGGCATCTTGTTCTGCATCGTCACATTCAGCGCACGACTGACAGCGCACGCCACAAACTGATGGAGCAGCAGGCGCACCGCTTCGCAGGCGCTTTTTTGCTGCCCGCCGAAACGTTCGCCAGCGAAGTTCGTGTGCCACCGACTCTGGATGACTTGTTGCTGCTGAAGCGCCGTTGGGGCGTGTCGGCAGCTGCGATCATCATGCGGCTCAAGGCACTTGAGATGTTGGATGAAGATGGTGCTCTGATGCTTTTCAAGCGTCGCTCTGCTCGGTGGGGTGCGAAATCGGAACCCGGAGACGAGGATCGTCGCCCAGAGCAGCCACGTCTGCTTCGTCGCACCATCGATCTGTTGGTCGAAGAGAAGGTCATGCCTTTGGACGCCATCCCGAGACACATCGGACTGGCTGCGGGCGACGTGGAAGCACTCGCCGGATTGCCTGAAGGCTACTTCCAGGGCAAAACTAATGTCGTGGAGTTTGCACGGCTGAAAGCAACCCAGAAGCAGGTTGATGACCAACCAGCCCAAGGCAATAAGGTGGTGCCATTCCGGCCCGTCTCCAAATCCTGATGTGAAAGGAACAGCGATGTCCAAGAACACAAAGCAGACGTCCTCACGAATTGGTCGGCTGGCGTCGGAAACGCTGCAAAGCAGTAGTTCGTCGCAAGTGGCCAAGAGTCTGGCCGCCTCGGCACTGTCTCAGCGCAGCGGCGACAAACAGACCGGTGCCCAGATGGAGGACAAGGCCGCACGCGTTTTGGCCAGCGACCGATACGCCAAAGAGACGAAAGAACTGGCGGCTTCGGTTCTGTCCCAGGCCAACAAGCAGCGCTGAGCCAGGGAGTCGAGTCCCTCATGTCACAGGATCTGAGCGACTCGCAACTGAAGGATCTTTGGCGTCAGGGAAAAATCCCGGTCATCTTCAAGCGCAATAAGCCACTCCCGGTCTTGGCACGCATTCCGTTTGCCGAAGGGAACATGGAGTGGCTGCGGGATGGCCGACGCATGAAGCCCGATTGGTGTGCGCAGTTCAAGGCCTGGGAAATTCCGACTGCGTGGTTCGACAGCGTGATCAAACTTGCGCTGAGGCGACACCAAGAGGTCTACGTGATCCAGTTGTACCGGGAGCACCAGAAATGCGCTCCAGCATGCTGGAACGCTGAGGGCTTTCACTGCGAATGCTCCTGCATGGGGGAGAACCACGGCGGTGGTCATCCAGGCGGCAACTGGTACGAGGTTTCCGAAACCTTTGCCGTGTCCTGGGGGCAGCAGCGCTATTCATGCCGCCATCTGAAGGTCAAGAACCCCGGGCGCTGACCGTGGCAGCGCAAGCTATCGAAGGTCGGAAATGCGCGGAGACAGCCAAAGTCCACCCGGACCTCCGCATCGTATATAATCTCGCCTACGGTGTCCTCGCCGGTGAGGCAGGAAGGTTCTCTCTAGTAGGGGACTACACCACCAAGATTCGACGCCCAACCCTTCCGGTTGGGCGTTTTGCTTTCCAGGGCCCTCCCGCAGCACGCAGCCACATGAACCGCTCCGCGTTGATCGACGGCATCAAGGCCCTGGCCTCGCAGCTCATCGTGCTGCACCACCTCTCGCTCTACGCGCCCATGACCGACTGGATCGCGGACGCCTGGCCGCGGTTGGTCGCTTTCCTGTACGACGACGGCCGCTACGCGGTGCAGCCCTTCCTCGTGATCGGCGGCTTCCTCACGGCGCAGTCGCTCGGCAAGCGGCGCGGCCTCGCCCCGGTGCCCTTGATCTGGCAACGCTACCTGCGCCTGGTGCCCCAGTTCCTCGTCGCCCTGGCGCTGGTGGTGGCCGCCACGCGGTGGCTGGGCCAGGAGCTGGCGCAGCAGGACTGGGTCTCGCCGCTGCCCTCGGTGGGCCAGTTCCTCGCGCACCTGTTCTTCCTGCAGGACGTGCTGGGCGTGCCGTCGCTGTCGGCCGGCGCCTGGTACGTGGCCATCGATCTGCAGCTGTTCGGGCTGTTCGCCGTGCTGGCCTGTTTCGCTGCGCGCTCGGCCAAGCCCTTGGCCGATTCCTTCGTGCCCCTGGTGGTGGCCATCGCCACGGTGGCGTCCATCGAGGTGTTCAGCCGCCAGCCGGCGCTCGACGTCTGGGCCATCTACTTCCTCTCGGCCTACGGCCTGGGCGCGCTGGCGGCCTGGTCGCGCGGCAGCGCGCGGGCGGCCCTGTGCTGGTGGCTGACGGCCGCGCTGCTGGCGCTGGACTGGCTGCAGGACCCCCGGGCCCGGCCCATCCTGGCCCTGACCACCGCGCTGGCCCTGTACGCCGGCTCGCACCTCACCTGGCGTTCCGTGCTGAGTCCTCTGCGCCGCGCGGTGGAGCACCTCAGCGACGTGTCCTACAGCGTTTTCGTCTGCCACTTCGCCGTGATCATCGTGGCCAGCGGCCTGTGGGAGCGGCTGGACCTCGGCGGCCTCGGCCAGGCCTGGCTGTGGACGGCCCTGGCCTGGGCCGCGGTGCTGCTGCTGGGCACGGCGGTGCAGCGGTTGTGCGACCGCTGGGTGCCGGTGTTGGTGCGCACGCTGCCCCTGGCGCGGGGCGCTTAGGGCGAACGGGCGTTCACCGCGCGGTTCGTGAACGCCCGCCGCGCTCAGCGTGGCAGGTACATCGTGGCCTCCACTTCCACCAGCACCTCGTCGCCCGGCAGGAAGCGCGAGACCTCCACCACGGTGCTCACCGGCGGCTCGTCCGGGTAGAACAGGCCGCGCACGCGGTTGTAGGGCGCGTAGTCGCGCAGGTGGCGGAAGTACTGCACCAGCTTGACCACGTCGGCCATGCGCCCGCCGTGCTCCTCGGCGAGCTGGCGGATGCGGTCGAGCACCAGCCAGCTCTGCGCCACGATGGGCGCCTCGAAGAGGTCCACCGACATCTGCCCGGTGTCGTAGCCCAGCGCGCGCAGCGCCGCGCGCGCGGCCTCGGGCAGGTCCTCGTAGCGCCGCACGGCTTCGCGCGTCGCGGGGTTCACGGCGACCACGCCGCTCATGAAGACGAAGTCGCCCACGCGCCGCGCGGCGGCGTAGCGGGCCATGGGTTGACCGGTGCTCATGTCGCCTCTTTCCTTCAGTTGGGCAAACCCCAGGCGCGCATCTTCCCGGGGTTCAGCAGGCCCGCGGGGTCGAAGCGCTTCTTCATGTCGATCACGCTCTGCGGCAGGTCACCGCCCACCTTGCCCTCTTCGATGATGTAGGTGTGCGGGTTGTTCACGCGGATGCCGTTGTCGCGGAAGGTCTGGATGATCTGGTTCAGGCGCTCCTCGGTGCTGAAGCGCACCAGCGGCAGCGAGGTGCAGGTGGTGAAGCCGTCCATGCTGCGCAGGAACTCCACGTGCATCAGCACCTCGTCGCCGAACAGCGATTGGATGGTGCGCACCTGGTCCAGGTGCTGGCCGGGCGTGAAGGTGGTCTGCAGGTAGGTCAGGCCCTTGTCGGCCTTCAGCGCGTTCAGCGTGGTGTGGTTCCAGCAGTACTCCAGCAGCGTGTGGTGCTGGGCCTGCACCTCATCGGCGGTGCGGCGGTAGGTGATGCGCCCGCCGTGCGCGGCCACCAGCTGCAGCGCCGCGGCCTCCGAGAACTCGGCCACCAGCAGCAGCGCGGCGTGGCAGCCCTGGGGCAGGTGCTCGGCCAGCGGCGCCATGTAGCCCGGGATCGGGTCGGCCAGCAGGGCGATGTTCTTCTTCACGATGCCCGGCGCGTGCGCGAGCGCGTTGCCGAAATTCAGCGCGCGGTCCATGTCGTCGAAGGCGACGATCATCTCCAGCCAGGGATGCGCCGGCGCCAGGGCCATTTCCACTTCCAGCACCAGGCCGTTGGTGCCCCACAGGTGGTGCAGCAGCAGGGCCTCGGGGCCGCGCAGCTCCACCACCTGGGGCTCGGCCTCGACGCTCATGGCGCGCACGCCGAGGATGTTGCCGGGCGCGCCGATGGGGCCGTAGTTGATGGAGCCCGCGCCGCCAAAGCCGCCGCTGAACAGGCCGCCGAGCGAGGCCGTGCGGAAGGTGGAGGGGATGCAGCGCAGCTCCCAGCCGCTCGGGCGCGCGGCGGCGTCGAAGTCGCCGATGCGGATGCCGGCCTGCGCGCGGCCCACGCCGGGGCGCGCCCACAGGAACTGGCTGTAGCCGCTCATGTCGAGCAGCACGCCCCCGTGCAGCGGCACGCACTGGCCGTAGTTGCCAGTGCCGCTGCCGCGCGGCGTGAGCGGCACGCCCAGGCGCGCGCAGGCCGAGGCCAGGCGGCGCAGCTCGTCCTCGGTGCGCGGGCGCACGGCGATGTCGCCGCGCTTGCCCAGCAGCTGGCGCTTGAGCACGGGGCTGAACCAGGAGAAGTCCTGCGACAGCCGGCCGACCTTGATGGGGTCGGTGATCCAGTCGAGATCGGGCAGCTCCTGCTGGAGCGATTGGATGGAAGCGTTCATTCAGATTCCTTGCGTCAGCCGTGCCTCGTCGAGGGCACCGCGGAACCGGCTCTGCCGGGCCGCAGGTGCCGCCCCCTTGAGGGGGTCGCGCGAAGCGCGGCGGGGGTGTTCAATCCTGCGCGATCTCGCTGGCGTGCCAGGAGCCGAGCGCGAGCTTGGTGAGCCAGGCCATGAGCACGAACAGGAACACGCCCGCCAGCGAGATGAGCAGCAGGGCGGCGAACATGCGCGGGATGTCGAGCTGGTAGCCGGCCATCAGGATCTGGTAGGCCAGGCCGGTGTTGGTGCCGCCGGTGCCGGCGACGAACTCGGCCACCACGGCCCCGATCAGCGCCAGGCCCGAGGAGATGCGCAGTCCGCCGAAGAAATAGGGCAGGGCACTGGGGATGCGCAGGCGCCAGAGCATCTGCATGCGCGAGGCGCGGTTCATCTTGAAGTAGGCCTGCAGGTCGGGGTCGACGCTGCGCAGGCCCAGGGTGGTGTTCGAGATGATGGGGAACAGCGCGACCAGCGTGGCGCAGACCACCAGCGAGGCCGTCGGCTGCTTGACCCAGATGATGATCAGGGGGGCGATGGCCACGATGGGCGTGACCTGCAGCAGCACCGCGTAGGGGAACAGCGCGGTCTCGATCAGCCGGCTCTGCACGAACAGGAAGGAGATCAGCACGCCGACCACCACCGCGACGATGAAGGACAGCACCGTGATCTTCATGGTGATCATCAGCGAGTCGAACAGCGTGCCCCAGTCGCCGATCAGGGTCTGCATCATCAGCAGCGGCGAAGGGATCAGGTAGGGCGGCAACTCCAGGCCGACCACCAGCGCCTGCCACAGCGCGATCAGCACCACAGCGACCAGCGAGGGGTAGAGCACGCGCTGCACGCGCGGCTGGGAGAGCAGGGGGGGCTGGACCGCGTTCATGCGCGCACCTCTTCGGCGGTTTCCTGGGTGTCGCGGCTGGCGCGGTGCAGGCTGTCCTGCAGGTTCTTGGCGTGGTGGCTGAAGTCGGTGCTGACCATGAACTCGGGGCGGCGGGGATAGGGTTCGTCGATGCGGAATTCCTCCACGATGCGGCCCGGGCGCGCGGCCATCATCACCACGCGGCTGGAGAGGAACACCGATTCGTGGATGGAGTGGGTGACGAAGACGACGGTGAGGTTCTTCTTCTGCCAGAGCTCCAGCAGGTCGGCGTCGAGCTTGTGGCGCGTGATCTCGTCGAGCGCGCCGAAGGGCTCGTCCATGAGCAGCAGCGTGGGCTCCACCACCAGGCCGCGCGCGATGGACACGCGCATCTGCATGCCGCCCGAGAGCGAGCGCGGCAGCACCTTGGCGAACTTGGACAGGCCCACCAGCGCGAGCGCGTCGGCCACGCGCGCGTCGGCCTCGGCGCGCGGCACGCCGGCCAGGTCCAGCGGCAGGCGCACGTTGGTCTGCACGTTGGCCCAGGGCATGAGCGTGGGCGCCTGGAAGACGAAGGACAGGCGGTGGCCCGAGCGTTCGAGCTGGTTCACGCCCTCGCCCCAGAGCTTGAGGCTGCCGCTGCTGGGCTCCAGCAGGCCCGCGATCATCTTGAGCAGCGTGCTCTTGCCGCAGCCCGAGGGGCCGAGCAGGGTGACGAACTCACCCTCGCGCACGCTCAGGTCCACCGGCTGCAGGGCCACGGTGCCGTTGGGGTAGGTTTTCTGGACTTGTCGGATGTCGATGGCCACGGGGGGCGCAGCGGCAGGCGAGGGCGGGCTGGTCATCGTGAGGTGGGGGTTGTGTTGGCGGGGGAAAAAAACAAGGCCCGCGCCGGGGCGCGGCGCGGGCCGGGGGCGGTTCAGGGCAGGACCTTGATGTCGCGGACCAGGTCGAAGTCGTAGGCCTGGTCGAGGTTGACCTTGGCCGGGTCGATGAGCTGGTTCTCCACCAGGAAGGCGTGGGTCTTGAGCAGGCGCTCGCGGGTGATGGTGCCGATGCCCTGCTTCTGCGCGTCGCCGCTGGTGATGATCCCCATTTCCTTGAGCTTGCCGATGCCGTAGGCGAGCTGCTCGTCGGTCATGTTGGGGTTGTCCTTCTTGATGAGCGCGTTGCCGGCGCTGGGGTCGGCGAGGTAGGCCTTCCAGCCCTCGGCGCTGGCGCGCACGAAGGCGGTCACGGCCTGGCGGCGCTCCTTCACGGTCTTGTCCATGCAGGAGATGGTGTTGGCGTACGGGGGGTAGCCGTGGTCGGCGAGCAGGAAGGTGTTGGCCTTGATGCCCTGCTTCTGGATGGCGAAGGGCTCGGACGAGAGATAGCCCATCTGCACGATGTTCTTGTCGGCCACGAAGGGCTGGATGTTGTAGGTGTAGGGCCGCACCTGCGAATCCTTGAAGCCGTACTTGCCCTTGAGCCAGGACCAGTAGCCGCGCATGGCGGTGGGCGCGATCAGGATGGTCTTGTCCTTCATGTCCTCGAAGGACTTCACCTGCTCGTGCGCGATCAGCACCTGCGGGTCCTTCTGGAAGACCGCGGCCACGGTGACGATGGGCAGGCCGTTGTTGCGCGCGACCATCATCTGCGTGTCGGTGGCGCCCATGATGCAGTCGGTCTGGCCCGCGCCCATGATCTGCAGGATGTTCACCTGCGGGCCGCCCATGCGCAGGCTCACGTCCAGGCCGTGCTTCTTGTAGAGCCCGGTGGCCAGGGCCTGGTAGAAGCCGCCGTGCTCGGCCTGCGCGTACCAGTTGGTCATGAAGGTGAACTTCTCCTGGGCCTGCGCGCTGGCGGCGAGGCCCAGCAGGCCGAGGGCGGTGGCGCCGAGCGCGCGGCGCAGGCGGAACAGGGGGCGAGAGGTCATGGCGGGCCTTTCTGGCTGGGGGGTGGTGGGGACGGGATCGGTGGGTGGCCTCAGTCGGCCAGGGTCTGCTGGATGTGGCCCGTGTGGTGGCCGCGCTCCCAGGTGGTTTGTTCGCGCACGACCCATTGCATGGCGTGCAGCTCGGTGATGGCCTGGACCCAGCTGTTGGCCAGGCTGTCGAGGATGGCCTCGCCCTGCTCGCGCGTGGCCGTGGTGGGATCGCCGATCACGCCGCTGGGGCCGAAGTCGCGCGCCACCCAGGCGCAGGCGGGGCGGCCGTCGGCCGACAGGATCTTGGAGGGGAAGACCGGCGGGAAGGCGGCCTCGGCGCGCTCCATGTGCACGGTGTCGGGCGCCAGCGCGAGCATGAGCGCGGTCTCGGAATGGCCCGCGTGCATGGACTGCTTGCGCTCCTGGTCGCTGATGAACTGCCCGGACACGTTGGGCACGCGCGAAACGCCGAAGGGCACGATGACGAAGTCGCCGTGGCGCAGGCGCAGCTCGCGCGCGGCCATCTCCAGCACCTGGGGCTGGCCGCCGTGGCCGTTGGCGAAGACCAGCTTGCGAAAGCCCGAGCGGTAGACCGACTCGCCGAGTTCGATCATGGTGGAGAGCAGCGTGGTGCCGCTCAGCGTCATGGTGCCGGCGAAGTGCAGGTGCTCCTCGGACTTGCCGTAGCTGATGGGCGGCAGGCCGAAGGCGCGCACCTCGGCGGGCAGGCGCTCGAAGGCCTTGCCGATCACGCCGGCGGCGATCACGGTGTCGACCGAGCAGGGCAGGTGCGGGCCGTGCTGCTCGGTAGCGCCGACGGGCAGCACGATGACGGTGTTCTCGCGGTCGGGCAGGGCGGTGATCTCGGTCCAGCTCAGGTAGGGCAGGAAGCGGTGCGGGGGGAAGTAGCCGTGCAGCATGGGTGGGGTTCTCTGGGGGGGGGGCGGGGTCAGCGCGCGGGGGCGCCGCTGTCGTTGGTGTCGGTGCTCGTGTCGGTGTCGATGGCGCGGCCGCCGCGCAGCACGCGGCGCCGCGCGGCGCGCGAGGGCCAGGCCGTGGCCTCGGCGCGGTCGAAGATCACCAGGTCGGCGGGCCGGCCTTCGAGGCCGGGCGCGGCGGCCGCTGCCTCGCGGCCCAGCCAGTCGGCGCGGCACAGGGCCATCGACCAGTGGTCAAAGGCCCCGTCGAGCTGGCCCGCGAGCACCGCGGCCTGCATGGCCTCGACCGGGTCCAGGCTGCCCACGCGGCAGAACGGGTCCTGCACGTTGTCGCTGCCGATCAGCAGCGGGATGCCGCGCGCGCGCGCTTCCTTGACCAGGGTGAGGCCGCGCTGGCGCGGCGTGCGGCCGGTGGCGGCGTCCTGCAGCAGCAGGTTGGTGATGGGCAGGGACACCAGGGTGATGGGCGCGCGCGCCACCGCGTCCAGCGTGGCGAGTGCGCGCGATTCCGGCTGGGCCGCCAGCGCGCAGGTGTGGCCGCAGACCACGCGGCCGTCGAAGCGCGTGGCGCGCAGGTTGCGGGCGAGCCAGGCCAGGCCCTCGGCCTCGGGGTTGAGCTCTTCGTCCACGTGCAGGTCGAGGTCCAGGCCCTCGTCCTGCGCGGCGCGCAGCAGCTCGCGCAGCGCGCCGGGGTTCCACTGGCTGCTGTGCACGAAGCCGCCCAGCAGGGCGCCCGGTCCGTCGCCGGCGATGCGCCTGGCCAGCGCCTGCGCCACGGCGCGGTCCTCGCAGGGGCCGAGCTTGACCAGCGCGACGCGCTCGATCGCCAGGCGATCGCGCCATTCGTGCGCAAGCTCGCCCATCACCTCCCAGGCCAGCGGCGTGGCCTGCGGGTCCCACCAGTCGATGTGCGTGCGCAGCCGCGTGGTGCCGGCCTGCCAGGCCCAGTGAAGGCCGCGCCGCATGCGCGATCGCAGGTCCTCGCGCGTCCAGCGCTCGCGGTCGGCGATCACCGCCTCGATGGCGCCGAGCAGGCCTGGGCGCACCGCGCCCAGGCGCGGGCCGATGAAGGCCTTGTCGAGGTGGGCGTGCGCTTCCACGAAGCCGGGCAGCACCGGCGCGCCGTGCAGGTCCCAGCGCGCCTGGCCCGCGGGCCCCTCGGCGGCGGGCAGCGGGCGCACGCGGGCGATGCGGCCGTCGGCCAGTTCGAGGCGCGCGAGCGCGGGCCGGCCCTCGTGCGTCGGCCAGTCGGCGGGCAGCAGCCAGCGCGGCAGGCGCGCGCCATGCAGCGCGGCGGGCGTGTCGGTGTCGGGCACGGGGGGCTGGGGGGTCATGCGGGGCTCGTTCGCGCCGGCTCAGATGTCCAGCGTGAGGGTGGGCGTGAGCGCGCGCGCGCAGCACACCGCCACGTGCGTGGCGCGCTCCTCGTCGGTGAGGCAGCTGTCCTGGTGGTCGGGCGTGCCGTCGAGATAGGGCGTGATGCAGGACGCGCAGATGCCCTGCTCGCAGACCGTGTCCACCGCAATGCCCGCGCCGTGCAGCACCATCGCGATGCTCTTGCCCGCGGGCACGTGCAGGCGCTGCTGGCGCCGCGCCAGGATCAGCTCGAAGCCGGCGTCGGCGCCGGGCGCGGCCTCTTTCGGGGGCGCGCCGAAGTGCTCGAAATGCACGCGCTCGGCCGGCCAGTCGCGGCTGGCCTCGCGCAGGGCGGCCATGAAGCCTTCGGGGCCGCAGTAGTAGAGGTGCGCGCCGGCCGGGGCCTGGGCCACCAGGGCGGCGGGGTCGGTGCGGGTGGCGGGCGCGTCGTCGCGGTGCACCGTCACGCGCCCGCGCCAGGGCGCGGCGTCCAGCGCGGCGCGCAGCGGCAGGTGCTCGGCGCTGCGCACAAAGACGTGCAGGTCGAAGGCCGCGCCGCGCGCGTGCAGGGCGTGCGCCATGGCCACCAGCGGCGTCACGCCGATGCCGCCGCCCAGCAGGCGGTGGTGCGGCGCCTGGGGCGCCAGCGGGAACAGGCAGCGCGGGCGGCCGATGCGCAGCAGCCGGCCTTCGCGCAGGTGCTCGTGCACCGCGCGCGAGCCGCCGCGGCCGGCGTCCTCGCGCTTGACCGCGATCTCATAGCCTTCGGCGCTCAGCGCCGGCTCGCCGCAGAGCGAGTAGCTGCGCGCCAGGCCGCCGGGCAGGTAGAGGTCGATGTGGGCGCCGGCCTCGGCGGCGGGCAAGGCCTGGCCGTCGCAGCGCTCCAGGCGGTAGCCGCTCACCTCGGCGGTGTGGCGCTGCACCCGGGCCACGCGCACGGTGAATTCGCCCCGGGTGGGGTCGGCGGAAAGGGTGGCCGATGGGGCCAGGGTGTCGGGGGCGTTCAATTTTGACCGAATACTTTGACCAATTGGTCAGTATATGGATGAGAAAGGGCTTGCACAGGCGGGATTACCCGGGGACGGTGGGGTGGGGGGCGCCGGCCGCGCGCGGCTCAGGCCGGCAGCAGGCCGCAGCCGCGCAGCACGAAGGGGATCAGCTCGTTGGCCACGGCCTCGCGGTCCAGCGGCGCCTGCTGGCCCTGGCCGCAGATCTCGCGCACCTGCAGCGCGAAGTCGGCGTGGTGCTGCGTCATGGCCCAGATGTGCATGAGCAGCAGGTGGGCGTTCATGGGCCGCATCAGGCCGCGCGCCATCCAGCCGTTGAGGATGGCCACCTCTTCTTCGACCCAGATCCGCGCCTTGGGCCAGTAGCGGTCGAGGTTGTGGCCACCGTCCAGGATCTCGCGCGTGAAGATGCGCGAGACGGTGGGCTGGTCGAAGGCGTGGTCGAGCTTCAGTCGGATGTAGTGGGCCAGGATCTCGGCCGGCTCGGTCATGCCCGGCGGCGCGAACGGGATCTTCCAGGCCATCATCACCGAGTCGAGCAGCTCGGCGTAGAGCTCCTCCTTGCCGGCGATGTAGTAGTGCAGTTGGGGCTTGGTGAGGCCCGCGCGCTCGGCGATGGCCTGGGTGGACGTGCCCTTGAGGCCGTGCAGGCTGAACTCCTGGATCGCCGCTTCGCGGATGGCGGCGAGGATGCGCTGGCGGCTTTCGCGCGCGGGGCGTCGCGCCGGGGGAGGGGCTGCTGCGGTCATGGCGGGCGGGCATGATAGCGCGCCCGCCCCAAGGTCGCGTGCGACTCAGGCCCGCGGCTTGAGCGCCACCGCCTCGATCTCCACGCGCACCGGCGCGATCAGGCCCGCGATCACGGTCGAGCGCGCCGGCGCGGTGGCGGCCGGGAAGCGCTCGGCGTAGGCCGCGTTGAAGCCGGGGTAGTCCTGGCCGTCGACCAGCCACACGGTGGTCTTCACCACGTCGGCCAGCGTGCAGCCGGCGCGGCGCAGGATGTCCTCGATCAGGTCGATCGTGTAGTGCGTCTGGCTCACGATGTCCTCGCCCGCGGGCTGGCCGTTGCGCATGGGCACCTGGCCCGCGACGAAGACCAGCCGCTGATCGGCCACCACGGCGGGCGAGATCGGTTGCACCACGCCGGCCCGCTGAACCGGCGGGTCGACGTGGAGGATGTCCGGGTTGTTCGGCATCGCTGGGCGGGACTCAGTCGGGCTTCACGCCGGCGGTCTTCACGATGGTGGCCCACTTCTTGTTCTCGGCCTCGATGAAGGCCTTGTACTCGGCCGCGCCGCTGCCGCCGAGCTTGAAGCCGCGCGAGACGAAGTACTCCTGGATGTCGGGGCTGGCGAGCGCGGCGTTCACGTCCTTGTTGAGCTTGTCGACGATGGCCGCGGGCGTGCCGGGCGGCGCGAACAGGCCTTGCCACGACAGCGCCTCGAAGCCCGGGTAGCCGCTCTCGGCCACGGTGGGCACGTTGGGGAACATGGGGTGGCGCTCCTTGGAAGTGACGGCGATCGGCGTGAGCTTCTTGGCCTCGATCTGCGGCATCACCACCAGGATGTCGCCGAACATCAGGTCGATCTGGCCGCCCATGAGGTCGCTCAGCGCGCCAGCGCTGCCGCGGTAGGGGATGTGCAGCAGCGCGGTCTTGGTCGCCAGCTCGAACATTTCGCCCGTGAGGTGCATGGACGTGCCCGTGCCCGGCGAGCCGTAGGTGATGGAGCCCGGCTTGGCCTTGGCGGCGGCCACCAGCTCGGCCAGCGTCTTGGCGGCCACGCGCTCGCCCTTGACCAGCAGCAGCGGCGCGGTCACCACGGCCGTCACGGGCGTGAAGCCCTTCACCGGGTCGTAGGGCAGGTTGGGGTACAGCGAGCCGGCGATGCCGTTGCTGCCGGTCACGCCCAGCAGCAGCGTGTAGCCGTCGGGGGCCGACTTGGACACGTGGTCCGCGCCCACCGTGCCGCCCGCGCCGGGGCGGTTGTCCACGATGACGGTCTGCTTCCATTGCGCGGCGAGCTTCTCGCCGAGCTTGCGCGCCAGCAGGTCGGTGCTGCCGCCGGGCGGGAAGGGCACGACGATGCGCACGACCTTGCTCGGGTAGGTGTCCTGCGCGGCCGCGGCCAGCGGAGTGAGCGCGGCCAGGCCCAGGGTGGTTCCCGCGGCCAGCGCGCTGACCAGGGTTCTGCGGTTGAGGGCGAAACGTTTCATCGGGGATCTCTCTTTCAAGTGGGTGGGTTCATTGGCGTGGCATGGCCTCGCCCCATGCGCCTCCTCCGGCCGTTTCTATGACGAGCCTGTCTCCCGCGGACCAGTCGACGCGCGCCCTCGCGGGCAGCACGTCGACGCGTCCATCGGTTCTTTCGATGCGCGCGGCCGAGGGCGCGCCGTCGCCGCCCCCTTCGCTGCCGCGCGCACGGCTGACATGGCGCTCGCCCCGGTAGGAGACGCTGCCATGGCCTTCCAGCAATTCATACACCCGGCGCACGCCATGGCCGCCGCAGAAGCGGCCCGCGCCGCCCGATCCCTCGCGGACCGCGTAGCAGTGCACGCGCACGGGCGCTTCCGACTCGATCACCTCGAGCGGCGTGTTGCGCGCGTTGCCCACGTCGGTGGACACGCCGCTGGTGCCGTCGCCGCGCGCACTGGCGCCGGCGCCGCTGGCGATGATCTCGGTGAACAGCCAGCGCTGACCGTCGGCGCGCGCGCCGCCGAGCGAGAGCACCGTGGCCACGCCGGCGTTGGCGGCCATGGGCTCGCGCGCCGCGCCCGAGGACCAGGCGCCGAGCAGGGCGTTGCAGGCCAGCTTGAGCGTGGCGGTGCGCGCGTTCACCGCGGCTGGCAGGCGCGGGTTGACCACGCTGCCCTCGGGCAGCACCCAGCTGGCTGGCACCAGGCAGCCGGCATTGTTGGGCGCCTGCGGCGCCAGCGAGCGCATGAAGAACAGGATGGCCGACACCATGCTGGAGGGCGAGGCGTTCACCGGCCCGCGCGTCTGTGGCGAGGAGCCGGTGAAGTCGATGTGCAGGGTGTCGCCCCGCTTGCGCAGGGCGACCGCGATGCGCACCGGCGTGTCGCTGATGCCGTCGCCGTCGAGCTGGTCCCGCCAGTGCCATTCGCCATCGGGCGCGGCGCGCAGGGCCTCGCGCGTCAGGCGCTCGGACTGCGCGAGCAGGGCCTCGCACACGGCCTCGAAGGCCGCGCCGGTGCGCGCGCGCAGCGCGGCGGTTTCCTCGGCGCCCAGGCTCACGGCCGACCACTGCGCGTTCAGGTCGCCCAGCAGGTTGCCGGGCGTGCGGCTGTTGGCGCTGAGCAGGGCCTCGATGTGCGGGTCGGGCGCGCCGGCCACGCGCCAGCGCACCGGCGGTATGCGCAGGCCTTCCTGGTAGATCTCGGTCGCGTCGGGCGGGATGGAGCCGGCCGCCACGCCGCCCACGTCCTGGTGGTGCAGGATGGCCGCGGCCAGCGCGACCACCGCGCCGCCGCCGAACACCGGCCGCACCACGATCAGGTCGGGCAGGTGCGTGCCGCCCGACCAGGGGTCGTTCATCAGCCAGGCGTCGCCGTCGGCCATGGCCTCGACGGGGCAGCGCCGGAGCAGGCCCGCGACCGCCGGAATGAGCGAGCCCAGCAGCAGCGGCAGCGAGCGCGCCTGCGCGAGCAGGCGGCCGTCGGGCAGGAAGACCGCGGCCGCGCAGTCGCCGCCCTCGCGCGCGATGGAGGAATAGGCCGCGCGCATCATGCGGCTCTGCATGCGGTCGGCGATGCCCTGCAGCGCCAGCCGAACGGGCTCCATGAGGATCAGGTGCTCGTGGTTCATGCCCTGGGCTCCCGGGCCCCGTCGCGCGACAGCAGCAGCGCGCCGTCGGCCACCAGCGCCCAGCGCCAGCCCGCGGGCACCCACACCGTGGTGGTGGCGGCGAACAGCGCGCGCGGGCCCAGGCCCTCGGCCGGGCAGCCGGCCCACAGCGCGGGATCGGGGCGCAGGTGCCGGGCGCTCACGCCGGGCTGGGGCAGGGTTTGTTCAAACACGCCGCGCAGCAGCAGGGCCTGCACCTCGAAGCGCGCAGGCAGCTGGCCGCGCAGGGACTCGTAGCGCTCGGCGAAGCGCGCGCGCAGCGTGGCCAGGTCGTCGCCGGTGTCCCAGGGCACCTCCACCGGGTTGCCCTGG
The DNA here is from genome assembly GCF_016903055.1 of Hydrogenophaga sp. YM1. Lineage (NCBI taxonomy): Bacteria > Pseudomonadati > Pseudomonadota > Betaproteobacteria > Burkholderiales > Comamonadaceae > Hydrogenophaga > Hydrogenophaga sp. YM1. The sequence continues at coordinate 506,567 of NZ_CP070223.1, forward strand.
CCCACGATCAGCAGCTCCAGGCTCCAGCGCGGCGTGCCCTCGCGCACCGAGCGGTGCAGCGCCTCGCGGCGTTCGCTCAGCGCGCCGAGGCCCTCGTGGTCGAGCGCCAGCGCGCAGGACCATTCCAGCGTGCGCGTGGGCGGCGAGGCCAGCAGGCCCAGCGCGGCGATCACGCCGGCGTGGGGAATCACGCGCACGCGCGGCACGCCCGCGAGCTCGGCCACCTCGGCCACGTGCTGGGCGCCGCCGCCGCCGGCGGCCACCAGCTCGCAGTCGGCGGGGTGGATGTCGCGCTGGAAGGCGCGCATCTTCACGCTCTCGGCCATGGCGGTGGCGGCGGTGGCGACGATGGCGCGCGCCGCGTCCTGCGCGTCCAGGCCCAGCGGCGCGGCCACGTCCTTCTGAATCGCGGCGTGCGCGCGCGCCGCGTCCAGCGCCACGCCGCCCGACAGCCGCTCGGGCAGGCGGCCCAGCAGCACCAGGGCGTCGGTCAGCGTGGCCTCGGTGCCGCCCAGGCCGTAGGCCGCGGGGCCGGGCCAGGCGCCCTGGGAGCGCGGGCCCAGCCGCAGGCCACCGCCCGCGTTCACCGTGGCCAGGCTGCCGCCGCCGATGGACAGGGACTCCACGTCGGCGCAGCGCAGGCGCAGCGTGAGATCGCCGCACAGCAGCGCATCGCTGAACAGCGGCCGGCCGCCGTCGAGCAGGCCGATGTCGGTGCTGGTGCCGCCCACGTCCACGGACATCACCACGCGCGGTTCGTCGGCGGGCAGGCTCGCGGCCACGCCTTGCAGGGCCGCGCAGGGGCCCGACATGGCCAGGCCGATGGGGCGCGAGGCGGCCTCGGGCCAGGGCGCGATGCCGCCCTCCGAGCGCATCAGCGCGGGCTCGGGCAGGCCGCGCTCGCGCAGCGCCTCGCCCAGCGTGCGCAGGTAGCGCTGCACCAGGGGCTTGCTGTAGGCGTCGAAGGCCGTGACCAGGAAACGTTCGAACTCGCGCGGCTTGGGGTCGACCTCGCTGGAGACCGAGACCAGCAGGTCGGGCTCGGCCTGCAGCAGCCAGTCGCGCACCTGCTGTTCGTGCACGGGCCGCAGGTGGGCGAACAACAGGCACACCGCCACCGAGGCGATGCCGCGCGCGCGCAGCTGGTGCGCGATCGCCATCACCTGCTCGCGGTCCGGCGCCTCGACCTCTTCGCCGCGCGCGCCGATGCGGCCGCGGATCTCGAAGCGCAGCTCGGCGGGGAACAGCCGGCGCTCGGGCGTGGGCGGCGCCACCACCGGGGTGTAGAGGTCGCGGCGGTCCTGGCGCGCGAGCGCGAGCACGTCGCGCAGGCCGGCGTTGGTGAGCACGGCCACCGGGCCGGCGTCCTGTTCGAGCAGCAGGTTGGTGACCACGGTGGAGCCGTGCACCAGGCGCGCCACCTGCGCGGGCGCGATCTTCTGTTCGTCCAGCAGGCGCTGCACCGCGCCCAGGATGGGCTGCACCAGCTCACCCGCTTCGCGCGGGTGCTTGAGCGCGCGCAGCTCGCCGTCGCTGGAGCAGGCGACCACGTCGATGAAGGTGCCCCCCATGTCCACGCCGATGGCCCACTGCGTGTTCATGGCCGTCCTCAACGGAAGCGGGACGCGCGAAAGGGCGCCAGGTCCACCTGCGTGGCGCGGCCGGCCACCAGGTGCGCGACTTCGCGGCCGGTGGTGGCGCCCATGCACATGCCCATGTGGCCATGGCCGAAGGCCATCCAGGCGTTGTCCGCGCCGCGGCTGCGGTCGATCACCGGCAGGCTGTCGGGCATGCAGGGGCGGTGGCCCATCCACTGCGTCACCTCGGAGGTGTCGAGGTGCGGGAACAGGCGCAGGCCCTGGCGCAGCAGGGCCTGCGCGCGTTCGTAGTTGGGCGCGGGTTTTAGGCCGGCGAACTCCACCGTGCCGGCCAGGCGCAGGCCCATGGCCATGGGGTTGATCATGAGGTTGGCCTCGGAGGCCATTACCGTGTGGCGCAGCTTCAGGTTGGAGCTGCGCACCGTGACGTGGTAGCCACGCTGGGTCTCCAGCGGCACGCGGTCGCCGAGCTGCGCCGCGAGCGCGCCGGACCAGGCGCCGGCCGCGATCACCACACCGTCCACCGCCAGCGGCTCGCCGCTGTCCAAGCGCAGGCCGGTCACGCGCCGGCCCTCGCGCTCGAAGCCAATGACCGAGCGGTGGTCGTGGCGCGCGCCGTCGCGCAGGGCCTGGCGGACCAGCGCCTTCACCAGCTGCGAGGGGTCCAGCGTGGAGCCGTTGTCGGGCGCCAGGATGCCGAAGCGGAACTGGCCTTTCAGGTCGGGCTCGAGCTCTTCGAGTTCCTCGCGTTCCACGTCGACCAGGTTCACGCCCAGCGAGCGGCGCAGGTCCATGCCCCATTTCCACTGCGCCGCGGCTTCGCGCGAGGAGTAGACGTAGAGGCAGCCGGTGCGGCGCACCAGTTCGTTGGCGTGCGCGTGGTCCAGCAGCGGGCCGTAGCAATCGAAGATGGGGCGCAGCAGGGTCTGCAGCGCGGTGGCGATGCGCGTGACCTCCTGCGGCGTGGAGTGGCGCAGCATCTGCACCAGCCAGGGCAGCACGCGCGGCAGGTAGCCGGTGCGCACGGTCAGCGGGCCCAGCGGGTCGAGCAGCCACTTGGGCACCTTGCGCCACATGCCCGGCATGCCCACGGGCAGGCAGGCGCTGGGCGAGAGCGAACCCGCGTTGCCGAAGGAGCAGGCCTCGCCCGGCTCGAGCGGGTCGACGAAGGTGATCTGGTGGCCGTCGCGCTGCAGCCAGGCGGCGCTGCAAGCGCCCACGATGCCGGTGCCTATGACGGCGATGTGCATGGAATCAGGGGAGAAGAATCGACAGGGGATGGGACGGTGCCGGGCATTCTAGGAACGGGCTTACCATCAACCAAGCGAATTGTTTTGATAGATCAATCATGAAACCTGATGGTGGTGCACGCGCGCGGCGGATGCACCGGCATCGATCGCGGGGCACGCCATGAACATCAGCCTGCGCCAGATGCGCGCCTTCGCCGCCGTTACGCACAGCGGCAGCTTCACCGGCGCGGCGCGCCAGCTCAACCTCACGCAGTCGGCGGTGAGCATGCTGGTGCAGCAGCTCGAACAGGAACTGCACCTGCAGCTGTTCGACCGGGGCCGCACGGCCATCACGCTCACCGAGGCGGGGCGCAACCTGCTGCCGCTGGCGCAGCGCATCCTGGAAGACGTGCGCCAGGTGGTGGACGGCGCCTCCGAGATCCGCGCGCTGCGGCGGGGTTTCCTGCGCGTGGCCACCTCGCAGATGATGGCCTGCACCTGGGTCGCCTCCATCCTCGGCGAGTTTGGCGAGCAGCACCCGCAGATCAGCGTGCGCCTGAAGGACGCGGTGGCCGACGACGTGGTGGACACCGTGCGCCACGGCGCGGTGGAGCTGGGCATCGGCCCCGACCGCCCGAGCGGCGACGACGTGACGCGCAGCTTCCTCATGAACGTGCCGCTGCGCTTCGTCTGTCCCCAGGGGCACCCGGCCTACGGGCGCGCGAGCGTGCCGTGGAAGGATCTGCGCGAGGAGCGCTGGATCGGCTATTCCAACGAGTTCAACCGCTACCTGGAGCGCCGGCTGCACGCGCACGGCCACGACTTCGCGCTCAACACGGTGAGCGACGTCGGCTTTCTCACCACCGCGCTGGCGCTGGCCGGGCACGGCCGGGGCGTGCTGGTGGCGCCCGAGTACGCGCGCTCCTTCGCCGACAACTTCGGCGTGCGCTTCGTGCCGCTGCGCGGACCGGCGGTGCAGCGCGAGTACTTCGTCTACCAGCGCAAGGGGCAGTCGCTGTCTCCAGCGGGGGCGGCTTTCCTGGCGCTGCTGCGCCAGCGCGGTGGGGCGCCCCGGCGGGCGCCGGCGAGGTAGCCGCCGGCTGCCTGTTGGGTGGGCAAGGGGGCTGGCCCGCTGGCCCGCCAAGGGGGGTGAATGCACCAGATTCGGCGCCTCTGGTGCCCTCCCGGGGGCTTGGCCCCTCCGGGCGGGGGGCGCAGCCAATGCAAAATGGTGCGTTTTTCTATCCAACGCACCATTTTGGAATCACCGTGAAGTACACGTCCGCCGAGCAGTTCCTGCACACCGTCGCCGAGCGCAACCCTGGCCAGCCTGAGTTCCTTCAGGCCGTGACCGAGGTGATGGAGAGCCTATGGCCCTTCATCGCCCAGCACCCCAAATACGCCGAGCACAGCTTGCTGGAACGCCTGGTGGAGCCCGAGCGGGTGGTGATGTTTCGCGTGTCCTGGGTCGACGACCACGGCCAGGTGCAGGTCAACCGCGGCTACCGCATCCAGCACAGCATGGCCATTGGCCCGTACAAGGGTGGCCTGCGCTTCCACCCCTCGGTCAACCTGTCGGTGCTGAAGTTCCTGGCCTTCGAGCAGACCTTCAAGAACGCGCTCACCACCCTGCCCATGGGCGGCGGCAAGGGCGGCTCCGACTTCGATCCCAAGGGCCGCAGCCCGGGCGAGGTGATGCGCTTCTGCCAGGCCTTCGTGAGCGAGCTGTTCCGCCACGTCGGCTCGGACACCGACGTGCCCGCCGGCGACATCGGCGTGGGCGGGCGCGAGGTGGGCTTCATGGCCGGCATGGCCAAGAAGCTCAGCAACCGCGCCGACTGCGTGTTCACCGGCAAGGGCCTGAGCTACGGCGGCTCGCTGATCCGCCCCGAGGCCACGGGCTACGGCACGGTGTACTTCGCCGAGGAAATGCTCAAGACCAAGGGCATGTCCTTCCAGGGCATGCGCGTGTCGGTGTCGGGCTCGGGCAACGTGGCCCAGTACGCGGTGGAGAAGGCCATGGCCCTGGGCGCCAAGGTGGTCACCGTGTCCGACTCCAGCGGCACCATCGTCGACGAGGACGGCTTCTCGCCCGACAAGCTGGCCGTGCTGATGGACGTGAAGAACCACCACTTCGGCCGCGTCAGCGACTACGCCGAGCGCACCGGCGCGCACTTCGAGGCCGGCAAGCGCCCCTGGCACGTGCCGGTGGACGTGGCCCTGCCCTGCGCCACGCAGAACGAGCTGGACGAGCACGACGCCGCCACGCTGATCGCCAACGGCGTGAAGTGCGTGGCCGAGGGCGCCAACATGCCCTCGACCATCGCCGCGGCCACCGCCTTCGAGGCCGCGGGCGTGCTGTTCGCGCCGGGCAAGGCCAGCAACGCGGGTGGCGTGGCCACCTCGGGCCTGGAGATGAGCCAGAACGCGCTGCGCCTGTCCTGGCCGCGTGAGGAGGTCGACGGCCGCCTGCTGCAGATCATGCAGGGCATCCACACGGCCTGCGTGCGGCACGGCCGCCGCGCCGATGGCCGCGTGAGCTACATCGACGGTGCCAACATCGCCGGCTTCGTGAAGGTGGCCGACGCCATGCTGGCGCAGGGCGTGGTCTGATGCGTCGGGCCGCCTGAGGCGGCCCGGGGCCTCAGCGCCAGCCTGGGGCCTTTTCCAGCCGGAACCGCAGCGCCGGCTCGGGCGCGCGGGCGGTCTCGCTGGGGCGGCGCGTGCCGGTGATGATGAGGCGTCCGCCGCAGTCCTCGGCCACGCCGCTCCACACCGCCGCCATGCCGACGCCGTCGTCGGACTCGTCGAAGTGGAACTCGCCGTCGGTGACGTCGCCCGACACGATGGAGCGGCGCACCCGCTCGCCGGTGCCGCGCCGCAGCTCCCCGCGCACGCTGCCTGCGTATTCGGGGTGGCGCTCCAGGTGCAGCACGCCGCTGTCGCGCGGGCGCTCGGGCGATCCGCCCTCGTCCCAGAAGTGGGCGCTCCACTCGCCGCTCAGGCGCGCCGGCGGCAACTGGTCGGGCACGGTGCAGGTGGCCGGGGCCTGCGCGGTCGCCCAGGCCGGCAGCAGGCCCAGCGCGAGGGTGGTCAGCGCGCGCCGCATCAGGCCGTCGCCTTCTGTTCGGCGCTGCCGTCCTGCGCGCGCTTGGCGAACTCCGCGCGCAGGGCCTTGAGCTTTTCGCGCGGGTCTTCCTTCACGGTGGCCTTGTCCAGCGCCATCTCGGCGATGAAGCGGCTGGCCGCGCCGGGCACGCTCTCGCGGCCCTTCTTGCGGCGCTTGAGCCAGCTCACGGCCAGCGTGCGCTGCGCGCGCGTGATGCCCACGTACATCAGCCGGCGCTCCTCCTGGATGCGCTGCTGCTGCACCTCGCCGCTCAGCTCGTCGTCGTCCACCTTGAAGGGCAGCAGGCCTTCGTTCACGCCGGCCAGCGTCACGTGCGGCCATTCCAGGCCCTTGGACGCGTGCAGGGTGGACAGCGTCACCACGTTCTGGTCCTGCTCGCGCTCGGACAGGGTGGAGATCAGGGCGATGGTCTGCACGACCTCGAGCAGGGTCTTGCGTTCGGTCTCGGTGGTGGCGCCGGCCTCGTCCTCGACCTTTCCGCCGCAGCGCCCGGCCACCCAGTCGCAGAACTCCATCACGTTGGTCCAGCGCGCGGCGGCCACCTTCTCGTTGTCCTCGTTGTCGTACAGGTGCTGCTCGTAGCCGATGTCCTTGAGCCATTCGGTGAGGAAGGCCTTGGCGGCCTCGTGCCCGACGGTGTGCCGCGCGCGGTACTCCAGGTCGTTCACCTGGCGGCCGAACTCGTGCAGCGCGCCGATGGCGCGGTTGGACACCGCGCTGGGCAGCGAGTGCGAGAACAGGGCCTCGAACAGGCTCAGCTTGTACTGCGTGGCGAAGTTGCCCAGCTGCTGCAGCGTGGTGTGGCCGATGCCGCGCTTGGGCGTGGTGGCCGAGCGCAGGAAGGCCGGGTCGTCGTTGTTGTTGGTGAGCAGGCGCAGCCAGGCGCAGAGGTCGCGGATCTCGGCCTTGTCGAAGAAGCTCTGGCCGCCCGACACCTTGTAGGGGATCTGCGCCTTGCGCAATGACTGCTCGAAGGTGCGCGCCTGGTGGTTGGCGCGGTAGAGGATGGCGAAGTCGCGCCACTCCTTGTGGGGGGAGTTGGCGCGCAGGCTCTGGATGCGCGCCACCGCGCGCTCGGCCTCGTGCTCCTCGTTGTCGGCGTCCACCACGCGCACCGGCTCGCCCTCGCCCAGTTCGCTCCACAGCGTCTTGGGGAAGAGCTTGGGATTGGGGCCGATGACGTTGTTGGCCGCGCGCAGGATGGCGCTGGTGGAGCGGTAGTTCTGCTCCAGCTTGATGACCTTGAGCTCGGGGAAGTCCTGCGGCAGGCGCTTGAGGTTGTCCAGCGTGGCGCCGCGCCAGCCGTAGATGGACTGGTCGTCGTCGCCCACGGCGGTGAAGCGCGCGCGCTCGCCCACCAGCAGCTTGAGCAGCTCGTACTGCGTGGCGTTGGTGTCCTGGTACTCGTCCACCAGCACGTGGCCCATCTTCTTCTGCCACTTCTCGCGCACCTCGGCGTGCTCGCCCAGCAGCTTGAGCGGCAGGGCGATGAGGTCGTCGAAGTCCACCGCCTGGTAGGCCACCAGGCGCTCCTCGTAGCGCTGCATGATCAGCGCCGTGGTGCGCTCGTGCTCGTCGCGCGCCTGGGCCAGCGCGGCGGCGCCGTTCAGGCCGGCGCTCTTCCAGGCGCTGATGGTCCACTGCCACTGGCGCGCGGTGGCGGCGTCGGTGGTGGTGCCGCAGTCCTTGAGCAGGCTGGTGATGTCGTCGGTGTCGAGGATGCTGAACTGCTTCTTCAGGCCCAGCACCTCGCCGTCCTCGCGCAGCAGGCGCACGCCCAGGGCGTGGAAGGTGCACACCAGCACCTTCTTGGCCTCGCGCCCCACCAGGTGGCCGGCGCGCTCGCGCATCTCGGCCGCGGCCTTGTTGGTGAAGGTGATGGCCGCGATGCGGTTGGCCTCCAGCCCGGCCTGGATCAGCCGCGCGATCTTGTGCGTGATCACGCGCGTCTTGCCCGACCCGGCCCCCGCCAGCACCAGACAGGGCCCGCCCAGGTGGTTCACGGCTTCAAGCTGGGCGAGGTTCAGACCGGCGGACATGGGAGGCAGCGAGGCAAAGCGGGGGATCATAGCGGCCGGGGGTGTCGCGCCCGGGTCAGCACCACCCGCGGCCCGCCGATGGGCTGACACAATCCCGCCCGTGCTGCACGTCCTGCTGGTCACCTTCCCCTTCTTCGCGCTCGTGCTCGCCGGCTACCTGGCCGCGCGGCGGCGCCTGCTGCCGCTGGAGGCCATTCCCGGGCTCAACGGCTTCGTGCTGTTCTTCGCGCTGCCCTGCATGCTGTACCGCTTCGGCTCCACCACGCCGATCGCGCAGCTGCTCGACGCCCGCGTCGCCGGCCTGTACCTGCTGTGCGGGCTGGTGGTGGTGGCGGCCACCATCGCCTTCACGCTGAACCCGCGCATCCGCTGGAACGACGCCGCCTTCGGCGCGCTGGTGGCGGCCTTTCCCAACTCGGGCTTCATGGGCGTGCCCCTCATCGTGGCCCTGCTGGGCGATACGGCCGCCGGCACGGTGATCCTCACCATGGTGGTGGACATGGTGGTCACCAGTTCGCTGTGCATCGCGCTGTCGCGCCTCGACGGGGCCGGCGGCAGCGGCCGCGCCGCCGTGTTCGGCGCCGCGCGCAAGGCGCTGCGCGGCGTGCTCACCAACCCCATGCCCTGGGCCATCGGCCTGGGCGGCGTGGCCTCGGCCTGGGCCTTCCGCCTGCCGGTGCCGGTGGAGAAGACCGTCTGGCTGCTGGCCGACGCGGCCTCGCCGGTGGCGCTGTTCACCATCGGCGCCGTGCTGGCGCGCGCGCAGATGACGGCCAATCACCCCATGCCCACCAGCGACTACCTGCCGGTGGCGGTGATGAAGCTCGTTGTGCACCCGCTGCTGGTGCTGGGCACGGGCCTGGTGGCGATCCGCCTGGGCCTGGGCCTGTCCACGGCCGCGCTCACGGTGATGGTGCTCACCGCGGCCCTGCCCAGCGCCAGCAACGTCTCGCTGCTGGCCGAGCGCTTCGGCGCCGACAACGGGCGCATCGCCCGCATCATCCTGGTCACCACCGCGGCGGCCTTCCTCACCTTCTCGGGCGCCGTCACGCTGCTGACCTGAAGCGGCGCTCACGGGACGCCCGCCGTGCTGCGCCCGGCGGGGCTGAGCGATTGGGGACCCGGCCTGGGGCATTCCGGGCGGGAGGTGCTTACCGATAGTCATGAGCTATCGATAACATTCAATCTATTGGGTGGACTTGGTCCGACGGCCTGACCAGAATGCGTCGGTCGCATCGAGGAGTTGCACCATGAGCACCACCCCTTCGCCAGGCAGCGCCTTCGCGCAATGGATCGAGCGCCTCGCCTGCCTCCCCCTGGCGCACTGAGCTCACCGCCGCCCCGCGCGACCCACACCAACCCCCACCAGGAGACCACGATGTCAGAAGCCAAGTGCCCCTTCCACCCCGCCGCTGGCGGCGGCACGTCCAACAAGGACTGGTGGCCCAACCAGCTGCGCCTGGACCTGCTGAACCAGCACTCCAACCGGTCCAACCCCTTGGGCGCCGCCTTCAACTACGCCGAGGAATTCAAGAAGCTCGACTACAAGGCCCTCAAGGCCGATCTCAACCAGCTGATGACGGACTCGCAGGACTGGTGGCCGGCCGACTTCGGCAACTACGCCGGCCTGATGGTGCGCATGGCCTGGCACGCCGCCGGCACCTACCGTGTGGGCGACGGCCGTGGCGGCGCCGGGCGCGGCCAGCAGCGCTTCGCGCCGCTGAACTCCTGGCCCGACAACGTCAGCCTGGACAAGGCCCGCCGCCTGCTGTGGCCCATCAAGCAGAAGTACGGCCAGAAGATCTCCTGGGGTGACCTGATGGTCCTGGCCGGCAACGTGGCTCTGGAGAACTCGGGTTTCCGCACCTTCGGTTTCGCCGCCGGCCGCGAGGACGTGTGGGAGCCCGATCAGGACGTGTACTGGGGCAAGGAGACCACCTGGCTGGCCGGCAGCAACACGCCCAACAGCCGCTACGCGCACAACAAGCCCGGCGAGCGCGACCTGGAGAACCCGCTGGGCGCCGTGCAGATGGGCCTGATCTACGTCAACCCCGAGGGCCCGGACGGCAACGGCGACCCGCTCGCGGCGGCCAAGGACATCCGCGAGACCTTCAAACGCATGGCCATGGACGACGAGGAAACCGTGGCGCTGATCGCCGGCGGCCACACGCTGGGCAAGACCCACGGCGCGGGACCGGCCAGCAACGTCGGGCTCGAGCCCGAGGCCGCCGCGCTGGAGGCCCAGGGCTTCGGCTGGGAGAACAAGTTCGGCACCGGCAAGGGCAAGGACACCATCACCTCGGGGCTGGAGGTCACCTGGACCAGCACCCCGGTGCGCTGGAGCAACGACTTCTTCCAGTTCCTCTTCAAGTACGAGTGGGTGAAGACCAAGAGCCCGGCCGGCGCCATCCAGTGGGAGGCCAAGGACGCCGAGGCCATCATCCCCGGCCCCACGCCCGACTCGCCCAAGCGCAAGCCCACCATGCTGACGACCGACCTGTCGCTGCGCTTCGACCCGGCCTACGAGAAGATCTCGCGCAGGTTCCTCAACGACCCGCAGGCCTTCGCCGACGCCTACGCGCGCGCCTGGTTCAAGCTGACGCACCGTGACCTGGGACCGAAGTCGCGCTACCTGGGCCCCGAGGTGCCGAAGGAAGACCTGATCTGGCAGGACCCGCTGCCAGCGCCCACGCACAAGCCCACGGCGGCCGACATCGCCGACGCCAAGGCCAAGATCGCCGCCGCGGGCATTCCCGTGTCCGACCTGGTGGCCACGGCCTGGGCCTCGGCCTCCACCTTCCGCGGCGGTGACAAGCGCGGCGGCGCCAACGGCGCGCGCATCCGCCTGGCGCCGCAGAAGGACTGGGCCGTCAACGCCGTCGCGGCCAAGACCCTGCCCCGGCTGGAGGCCATCCAGAAAGCCAGCGGCAAGCTCTCGCTGGCCGACGTGATCGTGCTGGCCGGCGGCGTGGGCATCGAGCTGGCCGCCAAGGCCGCCGGCACCCCGCTGGAGGTGCCCTTCGCGCCGGGCCGGGTGGACGCCACGGCCGAGCAGACCGACGTCGAGTCTTTCTCGTACCTGGAGCCGTTCGCCGACGGCTTCCGCAACTACCTCAAGGCCCGCTCCGAGGTGCCGGCCGAGCACCTGCTGGTCGACAAGGCCCAGCTGCTCACGCTCACCGCGCCGGAGATGACGGCGCTGGTCGGCGGCCTGCGCGTGCTGGGCGCCAACTTCGACGGCGGCAAGCTCGGGGTGTTCACCGCCAGGCCGGGCACGCTGACCAACGACTTCTTCGTCAACCTGCTCGACATGGCCACGGCCTGGGGGCCGGCGGGTGAGCACTTCGAGGGCCGCGACCGCAAGACGGGCGCGGTGAAGTGGACCGGCAGCCGCGTCGACCTGGTGTTCGGCTCGCACTCGGTGCTGCGCGCCCTGGCCGAGGTCTACGCCAGCGCCGACGGCAAGGACAAGTTCGTCAAGGACTTCGTGGCCGCCTGGGTCAAGGTGATGAACCTGGACCGTTTCGACCTGGCCTGAGCGCGCGCCGGTCGGTGCGTTCCTGAAGCCCCGCGGGTGCCTGGCGCCCGCGGGGTTTCCTTCTTTCGGCTTACCTTTTCACAACGAAAGCATCAAAAGGAGGCTTCAGAAGGTAGGCATGCTGTCGATACAGAGGGCTCGGGCGACGGTTCGCCCAGGAGACCCCAGATGATCGCTGCGCCGGTTCCCGCCGACGAGGATGCGCGCCTGAAGGCCTTGCGCGAACTCCTCATTCTCGACACGCCGCCCGAAGAACGTTTTGACCGCATCACGCGCTTCGCCATGAGCGAGTTCGAGGTGCCGATGGCCAGCGTCTCGCTGGTCGATCGCGACCGGCAGTGGGCCAAGTCCAGCTTCGGCTTCGAGGCGGCCGAAACGCCGCGCGACCTCTCCTTCTGTGGCCACGCCATCCTGGAGCGGCAGACGCTGGTGGTGCCCGACGCGCTGAAAGACCCGCGCTTTCGTGACAACCCGATGGTGAACGGGCCACCCTGGGTGCGCTTCTATGCCGGCGCCGTGTTGCGCATGCCGTACGGCATGGCGCTGGGGGCGCTGTGCCTCATGGACCGCCGGCCGCGCCAGATCGACCGCGTGGGCCTGGCCATCCTGTGCTCGCTGCGCGACCTCGTGGTTGAAGAGCTGGTGCGCCGCGAGGAGGTCGCCTCATGACCGTCACCTCCGTGCAGGGCAACCTGCCGCAGCTGCTGCTGGTCGAGCCCGACAACATGGTGCGCAGCACCGTGGCCAGTGTCTGCCGCGGCCTGGACCTGGCGCAAGTGCACCAGGCCGCCAGCCTGGCCATCGGACAGCAGATGCTGCAGGCCCAGCGCATGGACGCGCTGCTGCTGTCGCTGGCCGAGGGCGAGGCCGCGGTGGCCCTGATCGAGCGGCTGCGCGAGGCGCGGCCGGAGATGCCCGTGTCCGTGATGACCGCCAGCGCCGACGCCGACACGGTGCGCCGCCTCAAGGCCCTGGGCATCCGCCGGCTGCTGCTGCAGCCGTTCAAGATCCGCGACGTGGTGATGACGGTGGAGGCCCTGTGCGCTATCGCGCCGCTGGAGGTCACCAGCGGCTCATAGGACGCCCCTGCGCGCCGCGCGCGCCGAGGCCGAGCGCCTTGGGAACGGCCCGGCGGCGCTCATAGGGACAGCGGGTCCACGTCCACCGCGAAGCGGATCAGGCCGCGTGCCTCGGGCAGGCCGCGGCATTGCAGCAGCACCGGTTGCCAGGCGGCCAGGAAGCGCTGCAGCGCGGCGCGCGACGGGCTTTCCACCAGCAGCTGCGCGCGCTCCACATTGGCCACGCGCTGGATGGTGAGCGGCACCGCCGGGAACAGGGTCACCGCCTCGCGGTGCGGCAGGTCCTGCGTGGCGGCGGCGGCCGCGTTCAGGAAGGCCTGCGCGGCCTCCTGCGTGCGCGCATCGGCGCGCAGCAGCGCCTGGTGCGCGAAGGGCGGCATGCCGGCCGCCTCGCGCTCGGCCAGCTCGCCGCTGGCGAAGGCGGCGAAGTCGTGCGTGCGCAGGTGCGCGAACAGCGGGTGTTCGGGGTTCCAGGTCTGCACCCAGAGCTCGGCCGCGCCGCTGTGCGCGGCGTCGCGCCCGGCGCGCCCGCCGGCCTGCATCAGCAGCGCGAACAGGCGCTCGGGCGCGCGGTGGTCGGCGGCGAACAGCGCGGCGTCGGGCTGCACGGCGGCCACCAGCGTGATGCGGCGGAAGTCGTGTCCCTTGGCGATCATCTGCGTGCCCACCAGCACGTCGACCTCGCCCGCGTGCAGGGCGGCCAGCTGCGCCTCCAGGCTGCCCTTGGCCTTGGTGGTGTCGGCGTCCATGCGCGCCACGCGCACCGGGCCGCCATCGGGGCGCTTCACGTCCGCCAGCAGGCCGGAGAGTTGCTCCTCCACCTGCTCGGTGCCGCGGCCCACGGGCTCGATGTCGAGGTTGCCGCAGTCCGGGCAGGCGCGCGGCACGCGCTGGGTGAAGCCGCAGTGGTGGCAGCGCAGGGTGCGGTCCAGCTTGTGGAAGACGCGGTAGGCGCTGCAGTGGGGGCAGCCGCTTTTCCAGCCGCAGGCGTGGCAGGCGAGCACGGGCGCGTAGCCGCGCCGGTTGATCAGCACCAGGCACTGCTCGCCGCGCGCGATGCGCTCACCCATGGCCGCCAGCAGCGGCGGCGCGATCAGCGCGCCCTTGGGCTGGTGGTTCATGTCGACCAGGCGCAGGCGCGGCAGCGCGCCACCGCCGATGCGCGCGGCCATGGCCAGGCGCCGGTAGCGGCCCTGCTCGCTGGCGTGCCAGCTCTCCAGCGAGGGCGTGGCCGAGCCCAGCAGCACGCGCGCGTTCTGCAATTTGCCGCGGTAGATGGCGAGGTCGCGCGCCGAGTAGCGCGCGCCGTCCTGGCTCTTGTAGCTGGGGTCGTGCTCCTCGTCGACCACGACCAGCCGCAGGCCGGGCAGGCTGGCGAACACCGCCAGCCGCGTGCCCAGCACGATGCGCGCACGCCCGGTGTGCGCGGCGATCCAGGCCGCCAGGCGCTGCGCGGGCGTCATGCCGCTGTGCAGGCAGACCACGGCCTCGTCGCCGAAGCGGGCGCGGAAACGCGCCTCCAGCTGGGGCGTGAGGTTGATCTCGGGCACCAGGATCAGGGCCTGGGCGTCGGCGTCCGCCGCCAGGGTGCGCGCGGTGGCCTGCAGGTAGACCTCGGTCTTGCCGCTGCCGGTGGCGCCGAACAGCAGGGCGGGGGCGGTGTCGGCGGCGGCCAGGGCCTCCAGCGCGGCGGCCTGCTCGGGCGTGAGCGTGCGGGCGCTGTCGGGGTCCACGGCGGCCGGCGCGGCGCGCGCGGGGCGCTTGAGCCGGCGCGCCAGCTGCGTGGGGTCCAGATCACGCAGCGGCGGCGGCAGCGCGGCCAGGGCCACCTCGCCCAGGGCCCGCTGGTAGTAGCGCGCCGCGAAGCCCACCAGGTCTCGCCAGGCGGCGTCCAGCGGGGGCAGGGCGTCCAGCACCTGGGCCACCTCGCGCGCCTGCCCCTCGGCCAGGCCCTCGGGCGGCGCGTCGTCGTTGCGCCACACGATGCCCAGGACCTCGCGCGCGCCCAGGGGCACGCGCACCAGCGTGCCGGGCGCCAGGGCGCGTTCGCTGCGGTAGCTCAGGGCGTCGCCCACCCCGCTGTGCGCGGGGGTGGCCACGACCACGGCGGGCCAGTGACACATGTTTAGCGGTAGTTCCTCACGTTCGTCGGCGAAATCGCCGCTAAGTGCTTGATGTGAAAGCCTTGGCGGACATATCCAACGCTTCTGTGGATAACTTTGTTGATAGTGTGCCCGTGTCGGCCCGCAGCCCTTGCAAATCAAGGCTTTGCTTAAACTGCCTCAAAAAAAGGCATCTGACAAAGCGCTTATGAATCAATAACTTACGGAGCAACCCCTGGGGTGGGCCGCTGGCCCACGGGCCCCGAGAGGGATGGCGCACCGCAGCACAAATTTTGTGCATAACTGGCGCCTGTCAAGCGCTTTTTGTGGCCTTTTTTGTGCTATGCGGGCCGCGGTGACGGGTTGATGACACGGGGCCGCCGGTCGTCGCACTCCTGAAATGGGAGCGTGTTCCGCCGCGCCATCAGGCCGTCTGGCGCAGCCGGCGCGAATGCGAATGCACGGCGTCGACCAGCGCGCTCACGTGCTCGGGCGGGGTGTGCTGGCTGATGCCGTGGCCCAGGTTGAAGATGTGCGTGGGGCCGGTGCCCGGGCCCGTGTGCGGGCGGCCGAAGCTCTCCAGCACCTTGACCACCTCGGCCTCGATGGCCGCGGGCGGGGCGAACAGCACGTTGGGGTCGATGTTGCCTTGCAGGGCCTTGGCCCCGGGGCCTTCGCCCACCTGCGCGCGCGCGCGGGCCAGCGAGACGGTCCAGTCCAGGCCCAGCACCTCGCAGTCGAGCGGCTTCATGTCGTCCAGCCACAGCCCGCCGCCTTTGGTGAAGACGATGCGCGGGATGGTGGCGCCTTCGTGCTCGCGCTTCAATTGCGAGAGCACGCGTTTCGTGTAGGCGAGGCTGAAGGCCTGGAAGGCGCCGTCGGCGAGCACGCCGCCCCAGCTGTCGAAGACCATCACCGCCTGCGCGCCGGCCTCGATTTGCGCGTTCAGGTAGACGGCCACGGCGTCGGCGTTGGTGGCGAGGATGCGGTGCATCAGGTCGGGCCGCGAGTACATGAGCGACTTGACCAGGCGGTAGTCGTCGGAGCCGCCGCCTTCGACCATGTAGCAGGCCAGGGTCCAGGGGCTGCCGGAAAAGCCGATCAGGGGCACGCGGCCGTTCAGGGCCTTGCGGATGGAGGCGACGGCGTCGAAGACGTAGCGCAGCTTGTCCATGTCGGGCACGGCCAGCGCGGCGACGTCGGCCTCGGTGCGCACGGTTTTTTCGAACTTGGGGCCTTCGCCGATCGCGAAGGACAGGCCCAGGCCCATGGCGTCGGGCACGGTGAGGATGTCGGAGAAGAGGATGGCGGCGTCGAGCGGGTAGCGTTCCAGCGGCTGCAGGGTGACCTCGGTGGCGTGGTCGACGTTGGTGGCCAGGCCCATGAAACTGCCGGCCAGGGCGCGCGTGGCGCGGTACTCGGGCAGGTAGCGGCCGGCCTGGCGCATGAGCCACACGGGGGTGTGGTCGGTGGACTGGCGCAGGCAGGCGCGCAGGAAGCTGTCGTTCTTCAGGGGGGCAAAGGGCATGGGGTCTCTGGATGCCGGGCGGGGGTATGTAAGGGCCGGGGGATTATCCCCTTGGGGGCGCGGTGGCTGAGGGGCCGGTGTTCTTGCCCCTTGCCCCTCGTTTTATTGCTTCTTTGCTTCGTGCTTCGTGCTTCTGCTTCTGCTTCTGCTTCGCATGGGCCGCCGGTGTGGGTGCCCGTTCTCCGGCCCACGCTCGCGGTCCACCACCTGGGTAGGCCTGCGTTGTTTCATCAACACCGCTTCGGCGCTCAGCTTCTGTGGCAGCCGCGAATGGGGCCTGCGCCCGGGCACCCACACCGCCGTCCCCGAAACGCGCGGGCCGGCCAAAGAAGACCGGACACCCTTCGAGCGTTGATCGCTGGCCAAATGGAATCTGACCCCGATTTCGCTGACCCCGATGTCCTTGGCCTGCTCGGGTGTCACTCTCGACGGATGGTGGGGTTCGCGGGCGCAGGCCCCATTCGCGGCTGCCACAGAGGCTGAGCGCCGGCACGGTGTTGATGAAGCAACGCAGGCCTACCGATGTATGCGCCCGCGAGCGTGGGCCGGAGAACGCGGACCACGCCAGCCGTCAGTGCGAGGTCGACGAGCGAAACCGCTGAGCACGCCGGCAAGGCTAGCGCCGGGGCACAAAAATGGCTGTCCGCCGCGCTCAGAGCGCCGCCAGCGCCGCGCGGACCTCGTCCACGCTCAGCACCTCGGTCAGCACCTGCACCGGCTGGCCGGTTTTGTGGAGCGCGTACACCGGCACGCCGTTGCGGCCCAGCGCGGCCAGGGCCTGCGTCACCGTGGGGTCGCGGCGCGTCCAATCGGCGCGCAGCAGCGCCACGTTCTTGCCGGCGGCGTCGCCCAATACGCGCGCATCGGCCAGCGTGGTGCGCTTGTTGTACTGGCAGGTGACGCACCAGGCCGCCGTGAAGTCCACGAACACCGGGCGGCCCTGCGCCAGCAGCTCGGCCTGGCGCTGCGGGCTCCAGGCCTCCCAGGCCAGGCCGGCCACACCGGTGTCGGTGCGCGCGGCGGCGGCTTCCTCGGGTGCGCGCAGCACGCTGGGGCCGATGCCCACGGCCAGCGCCAGCAGCGCCGCCAGCGACAGGCCGCCCATCACCACCCGCCCCCGGCCGCTCAGGCCCAGGGACCAGATGGCCAGCGCCAGCGCCACCAGCAGCATGAGCAGCGCGGCCGCGCCGTCGATGCCGCTCTGCTGGCCCAGCACCCACAGCAGCCAGACCACGGTGGCGAACATGGGGAAGGCCATGAACTGCTTGAAGCGCTGCATCCAGGGCCCCGGGCGCGGCAGGGCGCGCGCCACGGCGGGCACGGCGCTGGCCAGCAGGTAGGGCAGGGCCATGCCCAGGCCCAGCACACCGAAGATCGCCAGGGCCTGCGGTGCCGGCAGGGCGATGGCCAGGCCCAGCGAGGCGCCCATGAACGGCGCGGTGCAGGGCGAGGCCACGGCGGTGGCCAGCACGCCGGTGAGGAAGGCGTCGGCCGTGGGGTGGCGGGCCTGCAGCGTGGCCAAGCGGCTGGGCAGCACGTTGCCGAACTCGAACAGGCCCGCGAGGTTCAGGCCGATGAGGGTGAACAGCGTGGCCAGCGCGGCCACCACGGCCGGGCTCTGCAGCTGGAAACCCCAGCCGAGCTGTTCGCCCGCCGCGCGCAGGGCCAGCAGCAGGCCGCCCAGCGCCAGGAAGGACAGCACCACGCCCGCCGTGTAGGCCAGGCCATGGGCGCGGTGGGCGCGCGCGTCGCCACCGTGTTGGGCGAAGCCCGTCACCTTGATGGCCAGCACCGGGAACACGCAAGGCATGAGGTTGAGGATGAGGCCGCCGATGAGCGCGCCCAGCAGGGCCGCGCCCAGGGTCAGCGCGCTGGCCGGCGTGGCGCCACCGGGCGGGACCGCCGAGGCGCGCGCGGCATTGGCGTCCAGCGCGGCCTGCAGGGCGTCGGGCACGGTGGCCGTGGGCAGCGGGGCGGCGGCGGGCCAGCTGCCGTGCACCGGCACGGCGGCCAGGCGTGCGCCGGGCTCGCCCGGCCCCTCGCCGGCGGGCCGGGCCGGTGCCACCACCAGGTCCATGCTGGCCGGGCTGTCGAAGCGCTGCGGCGAGAGCGGTACGCGCGCCGTCCAGCGCGCGCCGTCCCAGGCCTGGGTCCAGGCCGCGCCGGGTTCGATCACGCCGCCCAGCTCGGGGAAGAACTCCAGGTCGCGGCCGCGCCAGGCGGCGGGCAGGCCGTCGAGCGCCACGCGCAGGAAGCCGTCCTCGGGCACGAGCTGGCTGGCGCCGGCGGGCTGCTCACGCGGCCGGGCCTCGCGCATGGCCGCGAACAGATCGCCGTGCCCGGCGCTGCCGCCCTGGACCGGCAGGCTCAGGGAGAAGCTGGCCTCTTCGGGGATGCATTCCTGGCGGCAGACCAGCCAGCTCGCCTGCAGCTTGACGTCCAGGGCATTGCCACTGAAGTTGTCGCTCACCTTCAGCGGGACGGGCAGCACCACCGTGCCGTCGTATCCGTAGTTGGCCAGGGTGCCGATGGGGAATTTGCGCGGCGTGGGCCAGTGGATCTCGCCCGCGCTTACGCCCTCGGGCAGGGTCCAGCGCAGCTCGGTGGGCAGGCCCGAGTCGCCGGGGTTCTTCCAGTAGGTGTGCCAGTGCGGGGCGTGGTCCAGGCGCAGGCCCAGCCAGACGGTGCGTCCGGGGCCGGCGCCGTCGGGCGCGTGGGCCAGCAACTCGGCCCGTGTTTGATCCGATTGGAATACGCCGGCCGGGGCCGCGCTCATGATGGCGCCGAGGGTCTGGGCCGGCGCGGCGGCGGGCAGGCCCAGGGCCAGGCCACCCAGGGCGGCGAACAGGAGGCGCCGCGCGCGCGCGGCCAGGGACAGGAGCAGGGTCATGACGGGAGGGATTGTCGGGCGCTTGCGCGCGCCGGGTAGGAGCGGGTGGCGGCGCCCGAGTTCCGCCGGGGCCTTTGCCGGGCACGGCCTTTGCCCACCCGCGACCGGTGTCGATTTGTCATCGGTGGTTCACGGTGCCGGTTTTTTCGGTAAAACCGGGACTGGCTTGACGTCAATACCACCATTGGAGGGGTCCTGCATGGGAGCAATCGTGGAAATGGCGCTGATGCCCTGGGCACGGCGCATGCAAGACAAGGTCAACCTGCCGGTGCGGCTGTACTGGCGCGACGGCGGCGAGCCGATCGACCTGGGCCGCTTCGAGCGCCCCCAGGTCACCATTCGCGTGAAGGACGCGAGCGGCCTGCCGCTGCTGATCGACCCCAACCTCGACACCCTGGGCCGCGCCTATGTCGAGGGCCTGATCGACGTCGATGGCTCGCTGGGCGACGTGCTGGCGGCGGCGCACGGCCTGGCCAACCACGCCCAGCCCGAGAGCGGCCTGATGGGACGCATCAAGCGCAGCTTCCGGCACACGCGCGAGACCGATTCCGAGGCCATCCAGTACCACTACGACGTCTCCAACGCCTTCTATGGCGAGTGGCTGGACCACAACATGGTCTATTCCTGCGCCTACTTCGAGAACGGCGACGAAAGCCTGGACGAGGCGCAGGAGAAGAAGATCGACCACATCCTGCGCAAGGTCCAGTTGCGACCGGGCCAGCGCCTGCTCGACATCGGCTGCGGCTGGGGCGCGCTGGTGCTGCGCGCGGCCGAACGCTTCGGCGCGCACTGCGTGGGCGTGACGCTGTCGAAGAACCAGTTCGAGCTGGCCACCGAGCGCGTGCGCCGCGCCGGCCTGCAGGACCGCATCGACATCCGCCTGCAGGACTACCGCGACATCAACGACGGCCCCTTCGACCGCATCACCAGCGTGGGCATGTTCGAGCACGTGGGCCTGGAGCACCTGGTGCCGTACTTCCAGCAGATCCGAAAGCTGCTCAAGCCCGATGGCTGGGCCATGAACCATGGCATCACCAGCACCGACGCCAACGACGGCGAGACGGCCAACGGCGGCGGCAGTTTCATCGAGCGCTACGTGTTTCCTCACGGCGAACTGCCGCACATCGCCACCGTGCTGCGCACCCTGCAGGAGGGTGGCCTGGAGGCCTTCGACATCGAGAACCTGCGCCGCCACTACGCGCGCACCTGCGGGCTGTGGAGCGAGCGCTTCGAGGCCAAGGCCGCCGCGCTGCGCGCCATGGTGGACGAAAAGACCTGGCGCATCTGGCGCGTCTACCTCGCGGGCTGTGCCTGGGCCTTCGAGCACGATCAGATCGCGCTGTTCCAGGTGCTGTGCCGTCCCTCGGGCCGGCCGGCGGCGGAGTTGCCGTGGTCGCGCCGCTGGCTCTACCGCTGAGCCGCGGGCGGCGGCGGCGCCCGTAAGATCGGGCGATGTCCGCCGCCACCCCCTCCTCGCGTTACTGGCAAGACCTCGGCAGCGCCGAGTTCGCCGCGCTCGACCGCGGGCGCGCCATCGCCGTGCTGCCCGTGGCCGCCACCGAGCAGCACGGGCCGCACCTGCCGCTGTCGGTGGACGCCGACATCGCGCGCGGCGTGATCGAGGCCGCTCAGGGGCACCTGCCGGCCGATCTGCCCGCGCTGTTCCTGCCGCTGCAGGCCGTGGGCTTCTCGCCCGAGCACGCGGCCTTCGCGGGCACGCTCACGCTCAAGGCCGACACGCTGATGCGTCTGTGGACCGAGCTGGCCGAGTGCGTGGCCGATGCGGGCGTGAAGAAGCTGCTGATCTTCAATACGCACGGCGGCCAGGTGGGCCTGCTGGACCCGGTGGCGCGCGACCTGCGCGCGCGCCGCGGCCTGCTGGTCGTGAGCACGAGCTGGTTCCAGCTGCCGCTGCTCGACGCCCATGGCCAGGACGTGAACGCGCGTTTTTCCGCGCACGAGCAGCGCTTCGGCGCGCACGCGGGCGAGGTCGAGACCGCGCTCATGCGGGTGCTCAATCCGGGCCGGGTGCGCATGGAACTGGCGCGCAACTTCGTGTCCAGCAGCGAGCAGCGCGCCGAGCGCTTCGAGATTCTGGGCAACGGCCGCAGCGCGAAGTTCGCCTGGCAGGCACAGGACCTCAACCCGGCGGGCGCGGCGGGCAACGCGGCCGCAGCCACGGCGGAGAACGGCCGTGCGCTGCTCGACGCGGCGGGGCGGGCGTTGGCGAAGCTGCTGGTGGAGATGGACCGGCTGCCGGCGGACACGCTGCGGCAGGGCGAATCGGCGGGCTGATCTGGGCGGGTGGGCGATGCGCCGCTGAGCGGGTCGCTGCTGTGCGCTGAGGCTTCGGGGCGATGTTTCTCGGCAATGTTCCTCGTCGCGGCTTCGCATGGGCCGCCGGTGTGGGTGCCCGTTCTCCGGCCCACGCTCGCGGTCCACCGGGGTATGCGCCCGCGAGCGTGGGCCGGAGAACGCGGACCCCGCCAGCCGTCAGCGCGAAGCCGGCGAGCGAAACAGACGAGCGAAACAGACGCGTGAAACAGGCAGAGAGCCGACAGAACGCTCAGGCGTACGTGACCCAGTCCTTGTGGTCCGGCCCGTCCAGGTGCGGCAGCGTGTTGTAGGTCAGCAGGCTGTGCCGCTTGGGCGTGAACTGGAACTCGGTCACGGCGCTGTTGCGGATGCGCAGGTTCAGCTCGATGCTCGCCTCCGGGCTCAGCCCCAGCACCTGGCCCACGGCGGTGGCGATGGGCCCCCCGCTGGACACGATCAGCACGTTCTTCCCATGGTGCGTGCCGCGCACGTGCGCCAGCGCCTCGGCCACGCCGCGCGCGAAGCCGTCGTAGCTGGGCATGCCCTGCGGGCTCACGGTGCCCGCCATCCACTGCGTCAGGCCGTCGCGCAGCAGGCGGAAATGCTGGCGGTACTGCTCGGGCGTGTCGGGCTTGGCCAGCGGCTGCGGGTGCACGCAGCGGATCACCGCATCGGCGTCGTACTCGTTCAGGCCCGCCATCACCAGCGGCTGCAGCGCGAGCCCGGCGCCTTCGGCGATGCCGGCCCAGGTCTGCTGGTGGCGCCGCAGCGAACCGGTGATCACGGCGTCGAAGCCCAGCCCGCGCTCGGCCCAGTAACGGCCCAGGCGCAGCGACTGGCGCCGGCCC
Organism: Hydrogenophaga sp. YM1; assembly: GCF_016903055.1. NCBI lineage: Bacteria > Pseudomonadati > Pseudomonadota > Betaproteobacteria > Burkholderiales > Comamonadaceae > Hydrogenophaga > Hydrogenophaga sp. YM1. The sequence goes on from NZ_CP070223.1 coordinate 528,864, forward strand.
AGCTCGCTGAGCTGGTCGTAGTCGGCGGCGCCGAACGAGGCCTGGCCGTGTCGCACGAGGTAAAGCGTTCCCATGGCGCGATTCTGGGTCGCGGGCCGCGGCGGCTTTTGTCCCGGCAGCGACTGAACCCGGCCCTGGCTGTCACCTGTGCGAAAGCGCACCATTCGCCGGGCCGCCCGCGCTGGGGGAGCGGTTTGCACCGTTTTCGTGCCGCTTATCCGGGCGCCGTGCGCGGGAGCGCGTGCTGCAATCGGTCATTCTTCCCAAAGGCGTCGCCGGCGCCCGGTCCGCGTTCCCCCTCTTTCGATGGCCACCGGTATCCCCGAACTCATGTGGTTTCACCTGCCCACGCTGCTGGCGGTGTGGACAGGCATCGACGTTGTCATCGGTCTGGCCTTCTGGGCCCAGCACCGGCGCCTGCGCCACGTGGGCGGCCTGGGCTGGTGGGCGCTGGCCTGCCTCACGCACACCTGCGCCGCGGCGGCCATGATGGTGCGCCCGCTGCTGCCCGGCTGGGTGGGCATGCCGCTGAGCAACCTGCTGTTCTCGCTCACCTTCGCGCTGCTGTGGGTGGGCTTCCGGGCCTACCTGGGCCTGTCGGTGCGCCGCGTGATGACCGGCGTGTTGCTGCTGCTGCTCGTGCAATGGCCGGTGAACGTGTTCTTCATCGAGGTCATCGACAGCCTGCCCGCGCGCCAGTTGCTGTGGCTGGGCACCAACGTCGCCCTGCTGCTGCTCATGATCGGCGACGCGCGCGCCCACCGTCCCTGGCCGGCGCCGACGGAGTTCCGCGCCCTGGAAAGCGTGCTGTGGCTGCAGGTGGCCCTGCTGCTGGGCTATGCGCTGATCGCGGTGGTGCTGCGCTGGCCTTTCCTGCCCGCGGTGGCGCTGCTCACCTTCTGCTTCCTGATCGCCTACCTGCTGTGCGTGCTGGCCTTCCAGTGCCTGTTGATGCTGCGCCTGCGCGACGAGGCCCAGGCCGCGCGCGCCGTGCAGCGCCAGCGCGAGGCCGACCTGCAGCGCCTGGTGGACAACCTGGACGCCGGCGTGATGGTCTTTCACCCCGACCACACGCTGTGGCGCATGAACACCGCGGCGCGGCGCTTCCTCACCTGGAGCGCGGTGGGCGCGGACGGCGTGGTGCCCGAGCCGAGCTACGAGAGCTGGCTCATGCTGGACGAGAACGGCCAGCCGCTGCGCCGCCACGACCGGCCCTTCGAGCGCGTGCTCATCACCGGCCAGCCGGTGCGCGACGTGGTGGTAGGCCTGCCGATCGATGGCGGCGCGCGCCTGCGCTGGGCGCTGTGCAGCGGCTATCCCGAAAACGATTCGCAGGGTGGCCTGCGCCGCGTGGTGCTGACCTTCATCGACATCACCGCCATGAAGGACGCGCAGTCGGAGCAGAAGGCGCTGGAGGCGCGACTGTCGCAGTCGCAGAAGATGCAGGCCCTGGGCACGCTGGCCGGGGGCGTGGCGCACGACTTCAACAACATCCTGACCGCGATCCTGGGCAACGCCGACCTCGCGCGCGAGGACTTGCCGGCCCAGGCGCCGGCGCACGAAAGCCTGGGCGAGATCAGCACCGCCGCGCGGCGCGGACGCGAGCTGGTGCGCCAGATCCTGACCTTCAGCCGCCAGCAGCCGCTGGCGCGCGCGCGCGTGCCGCTGGCCGCGGTGGTGGTGGAGTCCTGCGCGCTGCTGCGCGCGGCGCTGCCCTCGCAGGTGCAGCTGGTGCAGACCATCGTGCCGCCGCTGCCCGAGGTCTCGGGCGACGCCACCCAGCTGCAGCAGGTGCTGGTGAACCTGGGCACCAACGCGCTGCACGCCCTGCCCGCGGCCGGCGGACGCATCGAGGTCGCGCTGGACAGCGTGCCGGTGTCGCAGGCGCAGCTGCCCCCCGCGCTGGCCCAGGCCTGCCGGGCGGCGGGCCTGCCCGTGCTGCGGCTGCGCGTGATCGACGACGGCTGCGGCATGGACGAGCGGGTGCAGCGCCGCATGTTCGAGCCCTTCTTCACCACCAAGCCCGTGGGCCAGGGCACCGGCCTGGGCCTGTCCGTGGTGCTGGGCCTCGTGGAGGCGCACGGTGGCCACATCGAGGTGTGCAGCACGCCCCAGAAGGGCACCACCATCACGCTGTGGCTGCCACCCTTGCCCGCCGACGAAGCGACAGCCGAAGACAAACCCGTCACAATGCCCGCCGTGGAAAATCCCCAGCCCCGACCCGACGCCCCGGCCTCGCCGGAGGCCGCCCCCCACATCCTCTACCTCGACGACGACGACACGCTCGTCTTCCTGGTGCGACGCCTGCTGGTGCGGCGCGGCTACCGCGTGACGGCCCTGTCGGTGCAGGCCGACGCCCTGGCCGCCCTGCGCGACAAGCCCGGCGAGTTCGCCCTGCTGCTCACCGACTACAACATGCCCGGCATGTCGGGCCTGGAGGTCGCGCGCGAGGCGCTGAGCATCGAGCCACGGCTGACGGTGGCCGTGGCCTCGGGCTACATCACCGACGAGCTGCAGGCCGAGGCGCGCGCCGCCGGTGTGCGCGAGGTGGTCTTCAAGACCGACGCCGTCGAGCAGTTCTGCGAGATCGTGGCGCGGCTGGTCAAGTCGAGCGACTGAGCACGCGGGCGAAGGCCTCGCTGTCCACGTTGCCGCCGCTGAGCACGGCGCCCACCGCCTGGCCGCGCAGGTGCTCGCGCTCCTGCCAGGCCGCCGCGAAGGCCGCGGCGCCGGCGCCCTCGGCCACGTTGTGCGTGTCGGCGAACAGCGCGCGCATGGCCTCGGCCACGGCCTCGTCGCTCACCCGCACCACGTGGTCCAGGCCGTCGGCCAGCAGGGGCAGCGCGTCGGCCTCGGCCACGCGGCAGGCCATGCCGTCGGCCAGCACCGTGCTCACCGGCGCCGGCACCACGCGGCCCGCGGCCAGCGAGTCGGCGTAGGTGGTGGCGCCGCTGCTCACCACGCCCACGATGCGCACGCGGTGGCCCAGCGCGCGCTTGGCGGCGATGGCCGAGCACGCGCCCGAGCCCAGGCCGATGGGCACGTAGGCGACGTCGAGTTCGGGCACGGCGCGCAGGAACTCCCACCAGGCGGTCGCCACGCCGCTCAGCAGGTCGGCGTGGAAGCTCGGCACCATGTGCGCGCCGCGCTCGGCCGCCAGCGCGCCGGCGTGCTCGCGCGCGGCCTGGAACTCGTCGCCGTGCTCGATCAGCGTGGCGCCCAGGCTGCGCATGGCGGCGTTCTTCTCGACCGAGTTGCCGTGCGGCACGACGATGGTGCAGGCCACGCCGTGCGCGCGCGCGGCCCAGGCCACGCTCTGGCCGTGGTTGCCGCGCGTGGCGGAGATGACCTCGCGCGGCAGCGCGCCGCGCCGCGCGAGGTGCTCGAAGTAGGTGAGGCCGCCGCGGATTTTGAAGGCGCCCACGGGGGTGTGGTTCTCGTGCTTGATCCAGCAGGCGGTGCCCAGGCGCGCGCTCAGCGTGGCCCAGCGGTACTGCGGCGTGGCGGCGAAGGAGCGGTAGACCGTGGTGGCGGCTTTTTCGATGCAGGCAAGGGTAGGTAGGACGATGCTCATGGACGGAGGTTTAGGGCTTGGCCAGCAGGTCCAGGTCCTGCTGGCCGTCGTGCAGGTGGGCGCTGATCAGGGCCTCGCCCTCGCGCACGCGAAGGCGCATGCCGATGGCGTCCAGGGCCGTGTTCAGTGCCGCCGCACGCGGATGGGCCAGTTGCAGCCCGCGCAATTGCAGGCCGCTGGCGGGCAGGGTGGCAACCGGGTGGATGCCGCCCCACTGGATCAGGGTGGGCAACAGGCCGTCGAAGCCGCGCGCGCCGTCGTCGCGCACGGTGATGCGCCATTGCAGCAGGCCGCGCGGCGTTTCGCGCGAGGCGGTGAGCACCGGGCCGGGGTCGATGCCCTGCGCCAGCCAGGCGGCGCGCGCGGCTTCGATGTCGTCGACGCGCGCGACCCAGTGGATGGGCTGTGGGCCGTGGGCGCGCAGGCGCTCGCGCAGCGCGGAGTCGTCCAGGTCGAACCAGCGCCGCAGGGGTGCTGCGCGCGTGGGCGTGGCCGCCGGGTTGATGGCCAGCAGCTCGAGGTAGGCGCGCTCGGCGCCGTCGAGCCGCAGCAGGCGGTTGTGGGTGCCGAACAGCGCGTGCGCGCCGCCCGGCGCGGGCGTGCGGCCCAGGGCGCTTTCGCACCAGTCCACGCCCTCGGCCAGCGTGGTGGCCGCGACCACGAGGTGGTCGAACGTGGCGTTCACAGCAGCACCGTGCCCTGCACGCAGCTGACCGATTCGCCGCCGACCCAGATGGTGCCGTCGGCGGCGCGCTGAATGTGCACGCGCCCGGCGCGGCGCAGCGCGGTGCCCTGGCTGGCCACGTAGCGCTCGGGCGCCAGGCCAGCGCCGATCAGCCACTGCGCCAGCGCGGCGTTCAGGCTGCCGGTCACCGGGTCTTCGGCGATGCCGTTGTTGCCGGGGAAGAAGGCCCGCACCTCGAACGCCAGCTCGGGGTCGGATGGGCGTTGCCCCACCACGCCCACCTTGCCGCGCGGCCCGACCACACCGATGTCGAGGCCGCCGAGCACGGCGGCGTCGGGCCTCACCGCCAGCACCTGCTCGGCGCTGCGTAGCAGGACGGCGCGCCAGCCCGGGCCGTTGTCGCACCAGCTGTGCGCCAGCACGTCCTCGCGCGCGATGCCCAGGCCACGCGCGATCAGCGCCACGTCGGCCTCGTCCAGCGGGCCCTCGCGGCGCCGCGGCGGGGCCGCGAAGGCCAGGCGCGCGCCGTCGCGGCGGATGCGCACCAGGCCCACGCCGCATTCCTGCACGATGTCATCGCCCCGGGGCCGCCCGCCCGCGCTGAGCCAGGCGTGCGCCGTGCCCAGGGTCGGGTGGCCGGCGAAGGGCAGCTCGCGCCCCGGGCAGAAGATGCGCACGCGGTAGTCGGCGCCGGCCTGCGTGGGCGGCAGCACGAAGGTGCATTCCGACAGGTTGGTCCAGTCGGTGAAGGTCTGCATCTGTTCTGTGCTCAGGCCCTCGCCGTCGAGCACCACGGCGAGCGGGTTGCCCAGGCAGGGGGTGGCGGTGAAGACGTCGACTTGCTGGAAGGGGCGGGTGTTCATGGGCTCAGGCCAGGGGAAGGTCCAGCACGCCGCGGCTGCAGGGCATGGCCAGCCAGCCGGCGTACCAGCGCTCGAGGTGCGGCCAGGCCGGCCGCGGCTGCGGCAGGCCGAACCAGCGGTGGATTTCGCAGGCGATGGGGAAGTCGGCCGCGGTGAGCTCGTCGCCGGCCATCCAGGGGCGCTGCGCGAGGTGGCCGTCGAGCCGCTCGAACAGCGGCTCGGCGGCGCGCACCGAAGCCTCGATGGCGGCCAGGTCGCGCCGCTCGGCCGGGGTGCGGATCCATTGCGTGAACGCCGGGCTGCCCGCGCGGTTGAGCGTGGTCTGCTGCCAGTCGAGCCAGCGGTTGGTGTCGGCGCGGGTGCGCAGGTCGGCGGGCATGCCGCGGCCCTGGCGCTCGCACAGGTAGCGCAGGATGGCGTTGCTTTCCCAGAGGGTGAAGTCGCCGTCGCGCAGCAGCGGCACCAGGCCATTGGGGTTCAGGGCGCGGTAGGCCGGCGTGTCCACCACGCCGTGGCTCAGGCCGGCGTCGGTGCGCGGCAGATCCAGGCCGAGCCACTGCGCGCACAGCACCACCTTGCGCACGTTGATGGAGCTCAGGCGGCCCCAGAGGTGCAGTCCCTGAGCGGCGCTCGCCGGGGGAACCTCCGTGCTGCGCCCGCCGGTGCGAGCGCCTTCGGGCGGCCGTGCGGCGCTCATGCGGTCGCGGCGGCCCGGCGGGGCAGGTGTTCGCGCACCGCCTGCGCCAGCGCGGCGATGCCGCGATCGATCTGCTCGACCGTGGCGGTGACGAAGGACAGGCGCAGCGAGCGGATGTCGGGCGCGTCGGTGAAGAAGGGCGCGCCGGGCACGAAGGCCACGCCGCGCGCCACCGCCTGCGGCAGCAGCGCGGTGGCGTCCATGCCCTCGGGCAGGCGCACCCACAGGAACATGCCGCCGTCGGGGGTGTTCCATTGCACGCCCAGACCGGCCATTTCGCGCTCTAGCGCGGCCAGCATGGCGCGGCACTGCGAGGCGTAGAGCGCGCGGATGGTGGGCACGTGGCGTTCGAGGAAGCCCTCCTTGAGCACCGCGCTCACCAGGCGCTGGTTGAAGCTGGGGCTGTGCAGGTCGGCCGCCTGCTTGGCCTGCAGCAGCTTGGGGTAGACGGCCGTGGGCGCGACGATGTAGCCCAGGCGCAGGCCCGGCGCCAGGATCTTGGAAAAGGAGCCGAGGTAGAGGCCGCCCTCGGGGTTCCGCGCCGTCAGGGGCGCGGGCGGCGGGGCGTCGAACCACAGGTCGCCATAGGGGTTGTCTTCCACGATGGGCAGGCCGGTCTCGGCGGCGGCGCGCACCAGCGCGGCGCGGCGCGCTTCGCTCATGCTGCGGCCCGTGGGGTTCTGGAAGTTGGGCAGCGCGTAGAGGAAGCGCGCGCCGCTCGCCTGGCGGCGCAGGTCGTCGACGTCGAGGCCTTCGGCGTCGCTGGCCACACCCACGAACTGCGGCTCCATGGGCGTGAAGGCCTGCAGCGCACCCAGGTAGGTGGGCGTTTCCACCAGCACGCGGCTGCCGGTGTCGATCAGCACCTTGGCCACCAGGTCCAGGCCCTGCTGGCTGCCCGTGGTGATGAGCACCTGCGCCGGGTCCACGGCCCAGGGCAGCTGGCGCGCCACCCATTCGCGCAGTTGCGCGTGCCCCTCGCTGGACGCGTACTGCAGCGCCGCGCGGCCGTCGTTGCGCAGCACCTCGGCGCAGGCCTCGGCGAAGGCGCTCACGGGGAAGGTCTGCGGCGAGGGCAGGCCGCCGGCGAAGCTGATGATCCCGGGCTTCTCGGTGACCTTGAGGATCTCGCGGATCACCGAGGGGTTCATGCGTTCGGCGCGGCGGGCCAGGGTCCAGGGGGTGGCGGAGCTCATGTGGGGGCCTTGTGGAGGGACGGGGAGGGGACGGGCGGCGCGGCGCCGAAGCGCCGGCCGGCGAACACGCTGGCCACCACGGCCAGCGCGAAAACCAGGGTGAGCGCGTCCAGGCGCTCGCCCAGCAGGGGCACCGCAGCGGCGATGCTGATGAAGGGCTGCAGCAATTGCAACTGGCTCACGCGCAGCGGCCCACCCAGCGAGAGCCCGCGGAACCAGGCGAAGAAGCCGGCCCACATGGAGAACACCGCCACGTAGGCCAGGCCGAGCCAGGCGCTGAGGTTCACGCCGCGCTCGGGCCAGGTGAGCAGCGCGGCCGGCAGGGTGATCGGCAGCGCGATCGCACAGACCCAGCTGATGACGCGCTCGGCGCCCAGGGCGGGCGTGACCTGCGTGCCACCCACGTAGCCCAGCGCCGCGGCCAGCACGGCGCCGACCAGCAGCGTGTCGGCCCAGCCCAGGCCGAAGCCGTGCCCCGCCTGGTGCGCGCGCAGCAGGCTGTAGGCCACCACCAGCGCGCTGCCCAGGCCGGCGAACAGCCAGAAACCCAGGCGCGCGCGCTGGTGCATCAACCAGGCCGCCATGGCCGCGGTGGCCAATGGCAGCAGGGCGGTGAACACGGCGGCGTGGCTGGCCGTCACGTGGCGCAGCGCCCAGCCCAGCAACAAGGGAAAACCGATCACGTTGCCCAGCACCGCCAGGGCCAGCGGGCGGCGGTGCTCGGGGCGGGGCATGGGCGCGCGCGTGACCCACAGCCAGGCCAGCGACAGCCCGCCGGCGATGGCCGCGCGCGCCCAGGTGACGAACCAGGGCGAGAGCTGCGGCGCGTCCAGGCTGCCCGTGGCCAGGCGCGTCATCGGCAGCGTCAGGCCGAAGACCGCCACGCCGAGCAGGCCCAGCAGCCAGCCGCGTCTTTCGTCGCGGCTCATACGGTGAGCATCCACAAGGCGGTGGCCACGAGCACGCCGGCCAGCACGCGGTTGAACCACAACAGGCGCTCGCCCTGCGCGAGCCAGTCGCGCAGCAGCGAGCCGATCAGGGCGTAGAGAAAGTTGCTGGTGAAGGCGAAGAACAGCATCACCCCGCAGACGATGAGCAGCCGCTCGCCTGGGTTGGGCGCGGGCGCGCCCGCGCTGCTGATCACCCAGCCCGCGCTGAGCGTGAGCGCGAGCATCCAGGCCTTGATGTTGATGAACTGCAGCCCCACGCCTTGCCAGAAGCCCACCTGCAGGCGGGCCGGGTCGGCCTGCGACAGGCGCGCCGTGCGCGCCAGCATCCAGGCCAGCCAGAGCATGTAGGCCACGCCCACCCCCTTCACGGCCCAGCGCAGCGCCGGCACGCCGGTGATCAGCGCGCCCATGCCCAGGCCGCTGGCCAGCATGAGCAGGATCCAGCCCGTGGGCACGGCCAGGCAGAAGCGCAGGGCGCGCCGCAGGCCGAAGTTGGCCGCCAAGGCGGTGGACAGCGTGGTGTTGGGCCCCGGCGAAAAGCTCATCGCGGTGCAGAAGATCAGCAGGGCGGTCAGTTCGGTCGCGGACATGGGGCGGGTCGGTCGGGCGGAAGGGAAGGGCTGGCGCTCGGCGAACGATCAATGTACCCTTTGCCATCAATACAGAGCCAATACAGTTTGCCCGTTCAGTTCGCACACTGTATGGGCCTGACGGGCAATACACACAAGGCCACCCCATGTTGCTGAAGACCGCGAACCAGTCGCTCACGGAGCAACTGGCCGAGCGCTACGCCGATCGCATCCGCCAGCGGCTGCTCGCGCCGGGCGCGCGCCTGCCCTCGGTGCGGGCCTGCGCCCGCCTGCACGGTGTCAGCCCGTCCACCGTGGTGGCGGCCTACGACCTCCTGCTCGCCCAGGGCCTGGTACAGGCGCAGCGCCAGCGCGGCTTCTTCGTGCGCGAGCCGCTCACGCCGCGCGCCGAGTCGCGCAGCGCTGCGCCGCTGCCGCCGGCGCAGAGCCCCATCAACGCGACGGCCCTCATCCGCGGCATGTTCCACCAGGTGAGCGACAAGCCGCAGCCCGGCATGGGGGTGTTCCCGCCCGACTGGCTGGAGTCGACTTTCATGCCGGCCGCCGTGCGCCGTGTGGCCTCGGTGCGCGCGCTCAACGAAACCTCGCTGAGCTACGGCGAGCCGCGTGGCGACGAGGGCCTGCGCCGCGTGCTGGCGCAAAAGCTCGCCGGCATCAACGTGCACGTCGACCCGGTGCAAGTCGTCACCACGGTGGGCGCGACGCACGCGCTCGACATCGTCAGCCGCACGCTGCTGCGACCCGGCGACCCGGTGATGGTGGAGGAGCCGGGCTGGGCGGTGGAGTTCGCGCGCCTGGCGGCGCTGGGCATGCGCGTGCTCACCGTGCCGCGCGGCCCCGACGGGCCCGACCTGGCGGTGATGGAGCGCCTGGCCGAGGCGCACCGGCCCAAGCTGTTCGTCAGCGTGAGCGTGCTGCACAACCCCACCGGCTACAGCCTGTCGCCTGGCGCGGCGCACCGACTGCTGCAGCTCGCGCAGCGCCTGAATTTCCACATCGCCGAGGACGACACCTACAGCCACCTGGCGCCCGAGCACGCCACGCGCCTGAGCGCGCTCGACGGCCTGCAGCGCACCATCTACGTCAGCGGCTTCGCGAAGATTCTGGCGCCGAACTGGCGCATCGGCTTCCTGGCCGCGCCGCCCGGCCTGGTCGAGCCCCTGCTCGACACCAAGCTGTTGAGCACGCTGACCACGCCGGCTCTGCTGGAGAAGGCCCTGGCCTACTGCATCGAGCAAGGGCAGCTGCGCCGTCACGCCGAGCGCGTGCGCACCCGCCTGGACGCCGCCCGCACGCGCAGCGTGAAATTGGCACTGGGCGCGGGCTGCCGCTTCGCGGCCGAGCCGTCGGGCCTGTTCGGCTGGGTCGACACCGGGGTTGACACCGACGCGCTGGCCCAGCGCCTGCTGGACGATGGCTACCTGATCGCGCCCGGCGCCCTGTTCCACGCCGCGCGCACGCCCAGCACGCTCATGCGCATCAACTTCGCCACCACGCAGGACGCGGCGTTCTGGCGCACGTTCTCGCGCCGCGTGGCCTCGGCCAGGGCGGGCGCGTAAGGCGCGGGTGCGGCGCCTGCGCCGCTGGCGTCAGCGCGCGCCCAGCGCCTCCTGGCGCTCCAGCGCGGCCATCCACTCTTCTTCCACGGCCACCAGGCGCTGCGCCACCTCGGCTGCGCGCGCGGGGTTGGTGCCGTACAGGCTGCCATCGCCGAGCTCGGCCGACAGCGCGGCTTGCTCAGCCTCGAGCGCAGCGATCTGCGAAGGCAGCGACTCCAGCTCGCGCTGTTCCTTGTAGCTGAGCTTGCGGCGGGGGGCGTCGGCCGCCGGGGCCGCCGCGGGCGCGGGTTTGGCCGTGGCGACGGCGGGCGCTGGCGGGGCGGCGCGCGCGGACTGGGTCAGCCAGTCTTGCACGTCGCCCACGTACTCGCGCCAGCGGCCCGCGCCTTCGGCCACCAGGGTGCTGGTCACCACGTTGTCGAGGAAGCGGCGGTCGTGGCTCACCAGAAACACCGTGCCCTCGTACTGCTGCAACAGGTCCTCCAGCAGTTCCAGGGTGTCGATGTCCAAGTCGTTGGTGGGCTCGTCCAGCACCAGCACGTTGGCTGGGCGCGCGAACAGTCGCGCCAGCAGCAGGCGGTTGCGCTCGCCGCCCGACAGCGTGCGCACCGGCGAATGCGCGCGCGCAGGCGAGAACAGGAAGTCGCCCAGGTAGCTCTTCACGTGCGTGCGCTTGCCGTTGATCTCGATCCACTCGCTGCCGGGGCTGATGAAGTCCTCCAGCGTCGCGTCCAGGTTGAGCTGCTCGCGCATCTGGTCGAAATAGGCCACGGTGAGGCGGCTGCCCTGGCGCACGCTGCCCGCATCGGGCGCCAGCTCGCCCAGGATGAGCTTGAGCAAGGTGGTCTTGCCCGCGCCATTGGGGCCGATCACGCCCACCTTGTCGCCGCGCAGGATCGTGGTGGAGAAGTCGCGCACCACGGTCTTGCGCGGGCCGCCGGGTTGGTCGAACCCCTTGCTCACCTCCAGCAATTCGGCCACCAGCTTGCCGCTGGCGGCGCCAGCGTCGAGCTCCAGCTTCAC